>CAYHPY010000013.1:0-57300 GCA_964358485.1 uncultured Elusimicrobia bacterium | reverse complement strand
ATGGTATCCCTCCGCCGGATAGTATAGGCCTTTACTTATGCAGTTGTCAATAATCACCAAAGTGTTGCATGAAAACCATCGTTTTTCAATGGGGGCCCTGCCGCTTAGTTATTGGGATAGGCGGCGGCGCGGTCAGCCTATCCCAATAACTCCTCCCTATTGGCGCCATCGCCCCCGATGGGGCTCTCCTCCAGACTCATCCCCAGCCTGTCGGCGGGGCTAAGAACGCCCCGCCCCCCGCGGTTCAAGACATGGGTGTAAATCATGGTCGTGCTCACATCGGAGTGCCCCAACAGCTCCTGAATTGTCCGGATGTCGTGCCCATCCTCCAACAGGTGGGTGGCGAAAGAGTGCCTCAGGGTATGACAGCCGGCGGGCTTGGCGATGCCCGCCTTTATCCGAGCCTCTTTGAACGCCTTTTGAAGGACCGTTTCATGGAGATGATGGCGACGGCGCACTCCCGTCTCGCCGTCGACATAATGGCTCGCGGCGGGAAAAACCCATTGCCATCCCCACTCCTTGGGGGCGCTGGGGTACTTCCGCGCCAAAGCGTCCGGAAGGGCGACGCTTCCGAGTCCATTGCGCAAGTCCTCCCGATGTAGGAGGCGCACATCCTCGAGATGGCGGAGGAGCGGGGAGCGGGTCGCGGCGGGCAACATGGTGTGCCGATCCTTGTCGCCTTTCCCGGCCCGGACGATGAGCTGGTTTTGCGCGAAATCAAGATCCTTGACCCTTAAGCGGCAGCATTCCATCAGCCGCAGACCCGCGCCGTAAAGCAAGGCGGCCATGAGGCGCGGCGTCCCGCTCATGGCGCCCAAAATCAGCCGGACCTCGTCCTTGGCCAGGACAACCGGGAGGCGCTGGGTTTTTTTGGCCCGTACGACCCCCTGGACGAAGCCGATTTCCTTTCCGAGGACTTGCCGGAAGAGAAAAAGAAGGGCGTTAAGAGCTTGGTTCTGAGTGGAGCTACCCACATGAGCCTCGACCGCCAGGGCGGACAAAAAGCGGCCGATTTCGGTCTCCCCCCGCTCCGCCAGCGGCGGGCCCGGCTGTCTCAAGAATCTGGCAATCCAGGAAACATAGGCCTCCTCGGTCCGGGGGCTCAAATGGCGGGCAGCGATCGCCGCGCGCACACGCCCAGAAAGGCTTCCCCCCAGGGGCGAGTGAGCGGAGGGCTTCTCTTCGGCTTCAGCTGGGAAAAGCGCCCCCAATCGTTCGAGCATTCCGTCCTTGTCGGGAACCGACCAGTATTTTTCAGGATGATGCCAACGGCGGCCTTCGATGGTCTTGATCTTGGCCACCCTTTCGGGGGAGTAGGGAAAGCGGACGACGAGGCGCCCGGCTTCCCCGGGGTAAACCCGGATCAGACTCCCGACTTTCGGGCCTTTTGACTCTTCGGAGGTTATCACGGTTTGTGATAACCTCCCCGCCTCCAACCCCTCATCCTCGGCAAGGCCCATACTCTATATACGATCGAGGAGGCCAAAAGGTTCCCGATTCCCGTCTGAGGGGGGGGTCCGGGATCAGCGGAGCCGGATGTCCAGTTTCCGGTGAAGGGCGGATGCGATCTTGGAAAGGGTGCCGAGGGTGAGGTTCTGGTCGGCGCCCTCGATGCGGGAAACGACGGACTGGGTGGTGCCGATGGCCTTGGCCAGCTGGCTCTGAGTCATGCCCGCCTTCTCCCGGGCTTGGGAGATTTGGATCGAGAGGCGGATTTCGATGTCCGCCCGTTCATTGGCGGCTTTCCAGCGGGGGTCTTTTTCCGCGGGGGCAAAGACCTCGTCCAAGGAAACTCCGGCGCTTCGTTTCTTCATACCCTCTTAGTATAGCCTATACGCTATATTTGTCAAGAGGGCCCCCAGCCCTCAAGGCGCCGGAGCGGCTTCGGCCCGGGCGGTCCAGTGGGCGGGGTTTTGGGCGGCGTCTTTTTCGTACAGGGCCGTCAGCTCCGCCATGGTCACCTGCCCGGCCGGCCAGTCCTTTGCTTGCTCCGGCGGCCGGCGGCCCTTCATGAGCCCTTTGAGTTTCGCCGTATTGGCCGCGATGGCGGCCTCCCATTGGTCGAACAACGGGTCCGCCGCCTGGGTGGAGATGTCGCCGTCCGCCAATTGGCCCGCGGCCGCCCGCAGGGCGGCGGCGGCGGCGGCCAGTTTTTTCTCCCGGGCGGGGAAGTAGTCGTCCTGGTAGACGAGCGCATCGTGGCGCAGCCATTCCAGGGCCTTGCTTGGCCGGTGGAGGGGATCGCCGGGCCGGTGGGCCGCGGAAAAATGGTCGAGGAGGTCCAAAACCGCGGCGTTTTTCTCCTGTTCCCCGGCAATGGCCGCGCGGGCGGCCTCCACGGCCGCCGAGCGGGCGGCGTAGGCCTCGGGGGAACGGGCGCGCAGGTCCGCCAGGGGAAGGGCCACGGCGTAATCGGCCCCGCGCTCGCGCAGGGTGTCGGACAGGCGGGCGGGACTCCCCAGGTAATCCCACAGCAGGGGATCGTCCATGGGAAGGTCCAATTCGGCCTGGGTCAGCCAGCCGGCCAGCAGGGCGTTGAGCTCGTTTCCTTCATAGAGATTGAAGGCTTCGGCCTTTCCGGCCCGCCGCGCCAGGGTCCCCTCCAGCGCGTGTCCCAGAAGTTCGTGGGCCAGAAAACCGGCCAGCGCCCGCGCCAAGCGGTCCTCGCTCCAGCCCTGGGCGCGCGCCCAGTCCAGGTAGCGGGTGTTGACGGTCACCAGCATGGGATCGCGGCCGGGCGTGGTTTTTCCGAATTGGCCCACAAATCCCGAGCCTCCTTTGAACCGCGCCCCGGCGGCAAAATCCGCGATCTCGAGCTTCGCCGAAACTTTCCGGTCCACGAACCGCTCCACCAGCGGGCGGCCCGTGGGGGTGGAATTTAAGTGACCCAAGGCCTTTTCCACCAGCCGGATTTCCCGCACCACGCCGATTTCCACGGCCAAGCGGGACCGAAACTGCTCGAAGGTCCGGTTCCCGCCCTCCGCGGCGAAGGCGCGGGACAGGGGACTGAGCAGGGCGGCCGCAAGGAGGAGGGCTCTCATGGCAAAAACCCGCCGGTCATGCCGCCGGGACGAGTTCCGGCAAGCGCCCCGCCCGCATGCCCAAGGTGGGCCGGAAGGGGGATTCGGGACGGGGGGTCAAGGTTCGAAGGCGGGGGTCGGGGATTAAATCGAGGCTCTCCATGGCGATCTGACCGATCAAAGCCTGGGAACCGAGGGGGCCGACCAAGCATTCCGTCATCATGGAACGATCCCCGATGGTGAGGGCCAACGGGCCGGCCCGGTGGAGTTCGATCCGCCGGTCATCAGCCAAGATCACGGTGGTTTTGGCGAACAAGCGAAGGCCGAGTTTCTCGACCAATTCCTGCGGCAAAAGGGTTTCCACGGCGCCGGTGTCCACTATGGCATCGACGTGTGCGGAACGAATCCGCTTTCGCGGCAATTTTCCCTGTGCGTGCCGGAACCGATCGACTTCGTTCTCAAAAAGAACCTTGACTCGAATCTCACCCATGGCCGCCTCCTCGCAAAAAGACCGCAGGGCTTCCCGCGCGGAAGGCCCACTTATAATACGAGCGAGCCCCCGTTTTTGTTCCAGCTTTTTTCCGGCCATGGGTTATTATCGCACAAATCCCCCCCTCCGAAGCCCCGGGGGCAATATGTTAAAATCGGCCCAAGTTCACTTTTTTGGAGGTTTCCCCATGAAACGCCCCCTCGACAGCTTCAAGACCCGCACCCAACTTAAGGTCGGCAATAAGACCTACGACATCTTCAGCCTGGCGGCCTTTTCCAAGCAGGGCTTCGACCTCTCCCGCCTCCCCTTTTCAATCAAGATCTTTCTGGAAAATCTGCTGAGGCACGAGGACGGCGCCTCCGTGACCCGCGACGCCATCACTTCCGTGGCCAAGGGCGACCGGAAGGCCCCCCTGGAAACCTTCTTCATGCCCGCCCGGGTGCTCATGCAGGACTTCACGGGAGTGCCCGCCGTGGTGGACTTGGCCGCCATGCGCGACGCGGTCAAAACCCTCGGGGGCACGCCTTCGATGATCAACCCGCTCTCGCCGGTGGACCTGGTGGTGGATCATTCGGTCCAGGTGGACCATTTCGGCGCGGCGGATTCCTTCAAGCTCAACTCCGACATCGAATTTTCCCGCAACAAGGAGCGCTACGCCTTCCTGAAATGGGGCCAGAAGGCGTTCAAGAATTTCCGCGCGGTTCCGCCGGAGACGGGGATCGTGCATCAGGTGAACCTGGAGCATCTGGCCCAGGTCATCTGGACCCGGGAGGACGGCGGGACGACCTTGGCCTTCCCGGATTCTTTGGTGGGAACGGATTCCCACACGACCATGATCAACGGACTTGGGGTGGCGGGCTGGGGCGTGGGCGGCATCGAGGCGGAAGCCGTCATGCTGGGGCAGTCCTTGTCCATGCTGGTGCCGCAGGTGATTGGATTTAAGCTCACGGGACGCCTGCCGGAAGGGGCCACCGCCACCGACGCGGTGTTGACCGCCACCGAAATGCTGCGCAAGAAGGGCGTGGTGGGAAAATTCGTGGAATATTTCGGACCGGGACTCTCCGGCCTGTCCTTGGCCGACCGGGCCACCTTGGCCAATATGGCCCCGGAGTACGGCGCCACCGTCGGCTTTTTCCCGGTGGACGCGCGGACCTTGGAGTATCTGCGCTTGACGGGCCGCTCGGAGGAGACCGTGGCCCTGGTCGAGGCCTATTGCCGCCATCAGGGGCTTTTCCGCGACGAAAAATCCCCCGAGCCGCAATTTGACGACACCTTGGAGCTGGATCTGGCGACGGTGGTCCCCTCCTTGGCCGGCCCCAAGCGCCCGCAGGACCGGATCGCGCTGAAAGATTCCAAAGCCGCCTGGGGCCGGGATTTGCCGGGCTTTCTAAAGGAGAAGGACAAGAAAGGCCGCACGCCCGCTCCGGCGGGGACCATGATCCCGGTCAAGCAGGGCCAGGAGTCTTTCGAGATCGGCCACGGCTCGGTCGTGATCGCGGCCATCACCTCCTGCACCAACACCTCCAACCCCTCGGTGCTCATCGGCGCCGGGCTGTTGGCCAAGAAGGCGGTGGAGCGCGGGCTCAAGGTCAAGCCCTGGGTGAAAACCAGCCTGGCCCCGGGCTCCAAAGTGGTCATGGACTATCTGGGGGCCGCCGGGCTGACCCCGTTTCTGGAAAAGGCGGGCTTTTACCTGGTGGGCTACGGCTGTACCACCTGCATCGGCAACTCCGGGCCCCTGCCCGAGGCCGTGGGCACGGCCATCACCGACGCGAATTTGATCGCGGCGGCGGTGCTCTCCGGAAACCGGAACTTCGAGGGGCGCGTCAATCCGCTGGTGCGGGCCAATTATCTGGCCTCGCCCGCTTTGGTCGTGGCCTACGCCTTCGCGGGAACCATGGACCTCGATCTCAACAAGGAACCCCTCGGCACGGGCAAGGACGGCAAGCCGGTTTTCCTTAAAGACATCTGGCCCGCCAACGACGAGATCATCAAGGCGGAAGCCGCCGCGGTCCGGCGCGAGATGTTCGAGAAACAATACTCCGACGCTTTCGCCGGGGATGCGAACTGGCGGGGCCTCAAGACCGGGGAAACCGAGCTCTATCCCTGGGACAAGGCCTCCACCTATGTGCGCCTGCCCCCGTACTTCGAGGGCCTCAAGCTCACCCCCAAGCCCTTGGCCGACATCAAGGCGGCGCGGATCCTGGCCATCTTCGGGGACTCGATCACCACGGACCACATCTCCCCGGCGGGAAACATCGCCAAGGACGGGCCCGCGGGGCTCTACCTGCAGGAAAAAGGCGTGAAGCCCTCGGATTTCAACTCCTTCGGCGCGCGGCGCGGCAACCATGAGGTCATGGTGAGAGGAACCTTTGCGAACATTCGGATACGGAACCTAATGGTCGAGGGAGCGGGGGGAAACACGGTCATACTGCCGGAGAACAAGCCCGCCAGCATCTTCGACGCGGCGGAGCATTATCGCGCGTCGAAGACGCCGTTGGTCGTCTTGGCGGGCAAGGAATATGGATCCGGCTCAAGCCGCGACTGGGCGGCCAAGGGTCCGGCGCTTTTGGGCGTGCGCGCGGTCATCGCGCAGAGCTACGAGCGCATCCACCGCTCCAACCTGGTGGGCATGGGCATCCTGCCGCTGGAATTCCCCAAAGGCGAGAGCGCCCAAAGCCTCAAGCTCACCGGCACGGAAGTCCTGACCGTGGAGGGCGTGGCGGCGGGCCTCAAGCCCCGGCAACAGCTCACGGTGCGGGTGAAGGCGGCCGACGGCTCGGAGCGGACCTTCCAGGCGCTCACGCGCATCGACACGCCGGTGGAGGTGGAGTACTACCGCTACGGCGGCATTCTCCAGTACGTGCTCTGCCAGATGCTGGGGGCGGGACAGAAGGGAAAGACGCCGGTCGCGGCGTAGGGGCCAGGTTTTCAAAGAACCGGCGCGAAGCCTCCCGTATTGACTGGCGCGGGAGAGCTTGGCTAGAATCCGGCTGGCCATGATCAAAACCCGCGTCCTCGTCGTTGAAGACGAAGAGTCCTGGCAGGACCGCTTCCGGTGGTTCTTCGAGAAGACGGAGGCCGGCCGGTTCGACTGGCGCCTGGCCGAGACCGGGGAGAAGGCCCAGCACCTTCTGAAACGGAAAACCTTCGACACGATCATTCTGGACGTCCACCTTCCCGGAATGAGCGGGATCGACCTCCTGCGTTGGCGGGAGCGGGAACCGCAAATTCGAATGATCCCGACGCTCGTTGTCTCCGGAGAGGCCGAGACGCGGGACCGCGTCGCGGGACTTGAAGCGGGGGCCGACGACTACCTGAACAAGCCGTTCGCCGACGAGGAGCTCCGGGCGCGGCTGACCGCCCTCAAACGCCGCCGGGATCGTGTTTTCTTAGTTCACGGCTTCTATGACCTCGGTTGGCTGAAGTTCGACCCGGAGAGCCATTCGCTTGAAGTGGACGGCGTCCGCGCGCATCTCGAGCCCAAGGAACTCGAACTCTTGCTGCACTTCCTGCGCCGGCCGGGCATGGTCCACTCCAATTCCGCCCTTTGGGGAATGTTCTGGGACGAGGAATCCCCGGGCCAAGAACGGGTGCTGGCCAACCGAATCTCCGCGTTGCGCCGAAAACTCGGCAGCGGGAAGGCTTGCCTCTTCAGCCACAAGGGGATCGGCTACTCCTTCAACCCCGAAACGATCCTCGCCGCCTAGGCCCAAGCCGCGGCCTGTCAAGGGACGGGAGCACTTTCCCCGAAAAATTTCCGCCGGCGGCGTTAAAAAAGTTTTGTATTTAGAATGATTTTTTAACATCGCCGACCGCTCGCGGAATACCGCCTGCCGTTCGAGGAGATTTCGAGGAGATCGCTGTCTACACTTTTAAGGTGGACAGCGGCCTCGTTTCGGAACTCCATCTCTTCTCCCTGGTCAAGAGCGAACGATTGGTGCCGCCCTACGAATGGCCCCACCAGCAGATGCTTGAATCCATCCTTATCATCGACGGCTCCGAACCCCTGGTGCCCCAGCTCAACGCGGCCAAACGCTTCCAGGACTCGGCGCTGGCCGCGATGCGGGAAGCCCTTGCCGCGCCCGCGCCGTCCGACCGGCGGGACCTGCCCTCCGCCGAACTGTCCATAGAGGCGCGGGACGGAGCGGGCCGTCAGCTTCATTTCCTGCGCTACTTCGTCCGTCCCTCCCTGGAACGGGCCGGGGAATGGCTGATCAGCCATTCCCGGGATGACCGGCGGGAAATAGACACCGCGCGCGTCATTCCGGAAGACCCGCTCAGGTTGGCTGCGGTTCTGATCGGGATATCGGTCCGTTATTGGACGGCGGGGGTCGGGTTCGCGGAATTAAGGAAGGCCAGGGGGGCTCGAGTTCCATTATCCAAGGGACACCGCGCTCAGTGAACGGCTCGGATGATTATGGAGGAGCAAAGATCATGGCGCGCATGAACCAAGCAACTGTCCTGATCCTAACTGCGAGTTTCGCGGTGGCGAATATCCACGCTGCGCAACCGGCGCGGAAGAGCACGCCCGAAGCAAACGACTTGATCGAGGTGCGAATTAAACGAACTCAACCGCTGCCAACTGGCACCGAAATGTGTCTTTTGGGCCGCGATGCGAAAGGGTATCCAGTCCCGAGAGTTGCCGTCAAATCGAGCGAAATTGAGTTCTTTGACGATGATGGCAATGTAAAGAAGCGCGTCATAAGACTGACTCAAGATAACCAGAACATAAAGACGCGCATCTACAATGGAAGGCAAGAAAAGACGATCGGGGTGCACATTACAAAAGGTTTCAGCTCAAAACGTGAATCCTGGACTAGCGGAGAGTACTTCATTTTTGACCTAGATGGCAGGCAGACACTCCATCTAGAAAAGTTCAATGACAATACCCAGCCCATGCCGGCTCCTTCGGGCGATTATGCAGTGGGGTGGCCCGGCCCGACAACTCCAGGCGGCCCTCCAATCTTCTATGACGCCAGCGGCGTTCGAAACAAATGGGCGAAGGGATTCTCGGGCACGGGATGGCCCGATGGGTTTGAGGTAAGCAATGTGGAATTCTCCGATAATGGCCAAATGGTTGGAGTAGAGGCGCGGCATGGGCGAAAGCGCCGCGCACTTGTCTTCAGCTCCAGCGGCGACAAACTCTTCGAATTGGAGAACGGAGGGAGGGTATTATTCTCCCCGACAAAAGGGAATTTGGCCTTTTATAAATGGGGCCACGGCGTGGGGTTCGCCGACATAAGCGGCAAAGAATCAGAAGGCCCGTCCATTGAGGCATTTCCTGAAAAGTTTTCAAGTGATGGCCGTCGGCTTTTGGCGCGCTCCGGCGGATTTCTTGCCATGATTGATGTGGAAACAGGAAAGGAGCTATGGCGATGGTCGAGAACCCAAGGTCAAATTCCCGGAAAAGACTCATCGGGCAAGGCCATCCAAACCAAGACGCCACAATTCTCACTGCGAAAAGTTGACGCCACGGAGGATTTTTCACTCATTGTGGTTCTCGGAATGACGATGAGGTTCGAGTATCCTAATCCGAATCAGCCGCAAAGACGCCTTGCCGTCGACAAGGACCACATATTTTTTATCGACGCCGGAGGGAAGTTGCTTCGGGAGGAAACCCTCCCAGGAGGAACTTTCTCCACACCGGAGGCGGCAATCAAGCTCTCCGCCGATGGAAGCACCGTAGTGGTTGCCGGTTCGGACAAAGTTTCTCATTTCAGCATTGTGCGGGGGACCCCGCGCCAATGAAAAGAACGGGCTCGCATCTACTTTTGCTCGGCCTGCTCGTTGCAGTCCCAGGGGTGCAGGCATATCAATGGCCCGTGTTTCCCGCGCAGGGCACGCTGCATGATCCAAGCCCGATCAATGGGGTCATTGGGGAATACCGCGACACGGAGATTCAGGGCTGCCCAGCGCCCTGCCCTCATTTCCACGATGGCACGGATGTGGGCCGGCCCCAAAGCACATCCGTGTTCTCGGTCGTTTCCGGAACCGTGACCACGGGCGATATCAACATGAGCGGCCACAGAGTAGATGTTGGCGCCTCGAATGCGAATTTTCGATTCGTACATGTTATCCCAGACTCCGGACTGGCGGCCCTTGTTAACGCCGCGGGACCGACAGGGGTTCCCGTAGAAATGGGCATTACCATATTGGGCGAGATTGATAACCGCAACCATGTTCATCTGCGGGAGACGGATTTGGATGACAAAATTGTTCAAAATAATCTAAGAATTGGAGCGCTCGATAATTATCAGGACACCGCCGCCCCCGTCGTATCGGAAGTCGAATTATTTGACACCGCCAATCCCGGATTGGCGCTGAGCCTGGCCGCACCTCTCACCGCTAAGAAAATCAGAATTCGAGCTCATGCGAAAGATATCCAGAGCAGTGGCAGCGACAATACTGGCGTATATCAGATTGGGTTTCAGGTTTATACCGCTGATACTGGCCACCTTGTCGCCAATGCATTTCCAAGGCAATCCTACAGTGCGTTTCGTCGGGCCCTTATTGGTGCTCCCGGAAAGGCCTACGACACAACAATTTCCCTTGGAACCCTTAATGGAACGCTCGATTCTTATTACTGGGCACATGGCCAGATAAATTCATCCGCTGTAGAAATGCCGTTCGCCTTGGATCCCCTGCAGGATGGAACGTACAAACTATGCGTCCTCGCCAAGGATATTAAAGGCAATGGCGGTAACATTGGCAGCCTGCCTGCACAGGGAGCCAATTGCATTAATTTCAAAATAAAGCGCCCTCCCCAAGTCTCCATGCTCTGCAACGGCGCCCAACTCGTCTTCACCAACGCGGCCGGCACCTCCAACTCAGCCAACGGCGTCTCCCACGGCCCGGAATGCACGACCGAAATCGCCGGCAACGTCTCCCGCCTGACCGTCGCCTCCGAGGGGACGGGCACCATCGAGGTCCTGGAGCCCGCCGGCGCCGATCCTTCCGCGTTGCCGGCGGGAACCACCCGCGTCCGCGCCCGCATCAAGGACCTGCCCCCCGGCTCCCACACTTTCTCGGCCTTCAGCCCCAACGGCTCCGAGACCCGCCTTTCCTGGGCCGTCGAGAGCATGGGCTTGGGCCTCTCGCCCAATTCAAGTTCCGTGTTTGACCCCGGCAATGGAACCTTCTCGGGGAACCTGATCCTAAATCTCACCAGCACGCGCGAACTTCTGCGCGCGGAAGCCCTCAAGCCCGAGCTCGCCGATCCCTTGAACACCACCCTCCACGCCGCCGCTCCCCTCACGGGCTTGGCGGCCGCCCAAAACTTCACGCTCGACACCCTACCGCCCTTCGCCACGCCCCCGGGAGCCGTCACCCTCACCATGGTCCCGGGGAAACCCGACACCCGGGACGCGACCCAGGCGGCCTACCAGCTCTACGTCCGGGACCGCGACGGAGGCGTGATGGTCGGGGTGGTCTCGGCCGGGCAGGGCGGGTGGGCGGGGTCTTTCACCAGCACCGCCGACTTCAAGCCCTACCCCTGGTCCCCCGCCCCCACCCTCGGCAACCAAGAGTCCCCGCTCTACGACCTGCTCGAAGGGCACTCCAAGCTCCTCCCCGGGGCGGTCATCCCCGTCGGCTGGGTGCGGGACCTCGACGACGGCATCGAGCGCCGTCACGTTCCGGTCGACGTCCGCCTTAGGGAAGCAGCGCCGATCAGCGGCTCCCTTCCCGAGGGACCCCAGATCATCGGCCGCGTGACCTTGACCCTCAGGACCGGCGACGCCCCCGAGTCCCTCGGGTCGAGCGTGACCCTTATCGAGGCGGACGTCAAGGCCAGCCCGGAGAACCCCTTAGAGATCCTCCAACTGGCCCAAGGCTACAACCCAGTCCGGCGCTTCTTCAAGCTGGCCGTGACGTTCAATAAGGTGGCCCCGACGACCAGGAACAACTGCCTTCGGTTCTCGGCGGAACCGCCCATCGTGTGCCTGGAGGCGCGCAACTTCGAGGCGGAGGTAGCGTCGGCCGGGGAGCCGCTTATCGGCCAGATCGTGCTCACGACCGGGGTCCCGGCGGGCGGCATCCCGGTGGCCATCGGCAACGCTCAGAGCGTGCCGGCCAACTTCGGCGTCACGGCTTCAGCGTTGGACGTGACGAGCTGGGGGTTTCTGGTCATGGCTCAGACCGGCGGCAGCCCGGACCGGGGGTTTCGGGGCCTGCCGCGGGACGGAGCGCTCATGGTCGCGTCGCACCCAGGCGCGCCGCTGATCGCCAGCCCCTTTCAGGTCAAGGCGACTTATGACGCGGCGGGCCTGACCCCCGCCCAGGAAGAGCGCGGCCGGGTGGTGCGGGTCAGCACCGAGGGCGTGCGGACCAAGGTGACGGCGGAAGTAGACACGGTGGGCCACGCCATGACCTTCACCTTGCCCCCGCCGGAGCGCATTTCCCTGGAACAGGCCCAGGCCAATCCCCCGGACCTCTTCGAGCTCGAAAGTCCCGATTACGAAAACCCGGCCTTGGTCGAACTGCCCGGCCTGGAGCTGGTGGGCAACTCGGCCGGGGTGAGCGCGGCGCCGGGCTCCGTGCCCGGGGCCGCGGTCGCCGCGCTCCAGGCCCAAGGCATGCACCTGGCCGGCCCCGCCTTCGAGCTGGGGCCGCACGACACCGCGCTCGATCCGCCCGCGGTCCTCAAGCTGGACTTCAACCCGGAGGCGTCCTTGGCGCTGGGGTTTCCGCTGGAGGACCTTTTCATCGCCCGCATCGCTCCGGACGGGAGCTTCGAGGCCCTGGGCTCTCCCTCCACCGACCGAGTCAATTCCTTCGTGACGGCGGAACTGCCCCGGATCGGCTCGCTCTACGCCGTCCTGGCGTCAAGCCCCGTGGCCCCCCCGGAGCAAGAACCACCGCCGCCCCCGCCGCCGCCGACCGTGGATATCGTCCCGCCGGTCACCACGGTCCAAGTCGGGGTTTCTTCCTTTACGGATACGGCCGGAACGATCTTCGTAAGCACTTCGGCCTTTGTGGGCTTCACCGCCGAAGACCCTTCCCCCGGCTCAGGCCTGGCCCGCATCGATACCGCTTTGGACGGCGGAAGCTTCGCGACCTTCACGAGCCCGTTCACTTTGACCGCGGGCACCCACACGCTCCAGTACCGTGCCGCCGACCTGGCGGGCAACCTGGAGAGCGCCCGGTCCCTGCCTCTGACCTCGGACGGCCAAGCGCCGAGCACCAGCTTGCAGGTCAACGGCGTCGCCGCGGCGGAGGGGGCTCTTTCCTTGTCGGCCACGGATCAATTGAGTTTGGCCTCGACCGACACGGCATCGGGCGTGGCGGGGGTCCGCTTTTCAACGGACGGCGCTCCGATGGCGGATTTTGCGGACGCCTTCGTCCTGGGACCGGGGACCCACACGCTGAGCTTCTCGGCCGTTGACCGCGTGGGCAATGCCGAGCCCCTTCGCTCGGTGAGCGTCACGGTCCGTGCCGTTCCAAGCTTTGAAATTACTCCCTTCCTGGCGGGCGGGCGCCTCCTGGGTGCATGCGCGGGCGTCGACCTCAAGGGAACGGCCCGACTGGAGGGCGATATCGCGGCAAACGGTCTGATCAGTCTGGCGGGGAACTCGACCTTGGCCGGAAATGCCACCGCCGGGACCCTCCGAAGCGTGGGCAAGTCCTCCGTGACCGGAAACGTGACGGCGGGAACGGTCAATTGCTTACCCGTGGACTTGGCCCCCCTCTTGGAAACAATTCAAGCAACCGCCCTGCCCGCCCCCCCGGCCTTCAATAAGGAAGGGGCCCTGGTCGTGACCGGCCATCAGACGCTGAGCCTGGCCTCGGGGACCTACCTGCTTTCCGGCCTCACGGTGACCGGAGGCGCGGTCCTGGAGACCGCGGGCCGCGTCAACCTGTTCGTCCGGGGGCAGATCTCGGTGGAAGGGCGCTCCATCGTCAACCGGGGCCCCACCACCGACTTGGTCATCTTCAGCGATTCGGCCCTTCCCGTCCGGCTGGCGGGCGGGGCGTTCCTGCGGGCCATTCTCTACGCCCCGAACGCCTCCCTGAGCGTGGCCGGCGGCGCCACGGCGCGGGGACATTTCCAAGCGCGCGAGGCAGCCATCACGGGCGCGGCCCTGGCCGTGGCCAACCCGCACTTGAACCTCTCCCCGCCCACGAACTTGCGCGCGGTGGCCCGCTCCGACACCAGTATTTCCCTGGAGTGGGACGATTTCTCGAATCCGCCGGGGCAGATCTACTCCGTCGAATGGGCCACGGGAAATCTGACCTGCGCCGACGCGGGGGCGCCTCCCGGCGGCTTCGCGGAGCTGGCTTCCACCACCTCGATCACCTTGAACGGCCTTTCTCCCGGCACCACACATCTTTTCCACGTCCATACCGACGTCCCCGACAACGGAGTGACGGGCCCCTCTCCCAACAAGGTGATCCTGGCCACCTTGCCTCCCGGCCAGGGGCTCCAGAGCGTGGGCCCCGCGGACTACACAAGCTGCGAGGAGGGCCCGCCGCCCTCGGGCGGCGCGATGTCCGCGGTGACCTTCCCGGCCTACGGCTCGGTCGTCACATCCTTATTGACCATCTCCGGAACGGCCGCCTCTCCGGCCGGGATCGCCGATGTCGCGGTCTCGGTCCAGCGGGCCGCCGACGGTTTTTACTGGAACGGCGCCGCCTATGGCCCGGGGCAAGTCTTCGTCCCCGCCTCGGGCACGGAAAACTGGACCTTGAATTCCCCGTTCGCCATCCACAGCGGGACGGGGGTCTTCATCATCGAATCCCGGGCCCGGGACCTCAACGGACAATTTCAGAACGAATTCCCGGAAGGGGTCTCCCGGATCACGGTCACGCGACGCCTCAACGGATTGACGGAATTCCGCGCGACCGCCCGCTCCTCCACGACCCTGGCCCTGGCCTGGAACCCCAGCGGCAATCCTGAGGGCACCCTCTATGCCGTCCACTTCGACACCGGCGATTGCCTGACGGCGGATTTCCGGGGAGGGGATCGTTTCAGCCCGACGAGCCAGTCCACGACTCCCACCCTCGCCGGCCTAGAGCCTTCGACTGCTTACAACCTGCACATCCACATCTATGACGCCGACGGACGGGACCAAACCGGATCCGGCCCCATCGGTTCCGGCTCCATCACGGCCCAGACGCGGGAGCCGGGGCAAGGGTTGGACTCCTCGGGAACCCTGTTCGCCTTTTGCGAGGGCGGAGGAGGCGGGGGCGGCGGGACCACGGGCGACGGAAAGGCCTTGGCCGTCGGGCCCGATGGGAGCCTTTGGGAGGTGGCGCGTCTCAACGCCGGATTTGTCCTGGCCAAGCACGACTCCGGCGCGCGCCTGCTGGCCTCGGTTGAGCTTCCCGGCGCGATGGAAGACGGGAACTGGAGCATCCATTTCGACGGCGCCGGCAACGCCACCGCGGTCGGGACTTCGCTTCCTCCCGGGGATTCCGCCGCCACGGTCACGATCTATCGGGCAGATCCTTCCGGCCAGACCTTGCTTTCCAGCGCGGCTTGGACCGCCCCGGCCGGCGCCAACGCCTTCGCCTTTGACGCCGCCGGCGATCTTCTCATCACGGGCGCGGTCGTGACCGAAGGCGCTTCCGGGGGCCCGACCGCCGCGCTGGCCCTCTGGCGCCGCGGCCCAGATGGCCGCATTGAGCTCACCGCGACCTACGGAGGCGGGGGCATCGATGTCGGTCTCAGGCTCCAGGCCGACGCGTCCGGAAATCTCTGGGTCCTGGGCTACTCTTCCAATCCCGCCGCGTCCGGACCGAACAAGCTGGAGGCGGCGCTTTGGAAATTCGATCCCGCGGGGACGGCGCTCCTGGCCGGGCCCTTCCGGCTCGGAACCTTCATCAGGGAACCCGATGACCGGATGGGCGCCGCCTTGCTCTACTCCAATGGGGCCCTCTACGCCGCTTCCAGCCGGCTCAACTCCCTGGGAAACGCCGATCTCGCCTTCCACAAATTGGACCTCTCCGGAGCCGTCGCTTTCGGGCGGGCCTGGCACGGAGAGGGCGCGACCGACGAAATTCCCGCCGCCCTCGCGGCGGGCCCGGCCGGGGAGCTCCTGATCGCGGGCCGGACGGGGACGAGTTCAAGCCGGGCCCTGGCCCTGTGGAGCTATTCCGCGGGCGGCGGATTGCTCGCCGCAGAAACCGTCCCCGAGATCGGGGGGGCCAACGGCTTGGCCTTGGCCGGAGCCGACATTTGGCTGGCCGTTTCAGGTTCGAGCTCGCCTTTCCGGCTGGCGGGTAGGACCGCGCTGCCCGGGGCGGAAGGTGCGCAGGAAACTATCGGCGACACGACACCACCGGTCACGACGCTCCTATGGAACACGCAGCCCGTGACCGTCTCGCAGGTCTATGCTCTTTCCACGGATTCGTTCTCTTTCAGCGCCGTCGACACCGGCTCGGGGGTCCTGGAGACGAGGTTCTCCCTGGACGACGCGCCGCCGCAAGTCTACTCCGCCCCGTTTACGATCGCCGTGGGAACGCACGCCCTGGAGTTTTTCAGCCGGGACCGCGCCGGAAACCAGGAGGCCCCGCGCTTGGTGGCGGTAACGGTGAGTTCCGCCCCCGCCTCCACGGTCAACCCTCCCCTGAACCTCCAGGTCACGGGACGCTCCGACACCACTTTGCAGGTCCGTTGGGACGCCAACGGCAACCCGAACGGAACCGCCTACACCGTGGATTACGCGACCGGCCCGGGGGCCTGCGTCGGGCAACTGCTTCACAGTTCCGGGAGCGTCATCACCACCACTACGAGCGCCACGCTGGAGAACCTCCTCCCTTCAACGACCTACCACATCCACGTCCACGCCTTAAATTGCCCGACGGGTTGCGGCACCTCGGAATCCACCCAAGTGGCCGTCATCGCCACGCGGGCCCCGGGCCAAGGATTGGAAATTCTGACCGGCTCGGAGGCTTTGACCTGCCAACCCTTCGGCGGGCCGGGCCCCGGCCCGGGAAGCGTGCCCGACGGGATCGCGCTCCGCGCCGACCCTTTCGGCAACCTCTGGGAGGCGTTTCGCGTGGACGGATCGAGCTTCGCCTTGGCCAAGTTCACCTCCGAAGGGGTGTTTCTCTCCTCGGTCGCCCTTCCCGGGGCGATGGAGGACGGACGCCTCTCGATCGCCTTCTCCGCCGCCGGGGAGTCATACGCCGTCGGGGCCGTGGCCGGAACCGCGCCGGACCGGTCCGACTTGGCGGTGTTCCGGGTCCCGCCCGAGGGGGGCCGGGTCCTCTCGGTCGCCCGGCTGGATTCCGGCTTCGGCAACCTCGACGCAGCGTTCGATTCGACCGGGGAGCTCTGGATCGCGGGTGCCTCGGTCGTCTCCGGCGACCCTCAGACGGAGAACTTCCAGGCCCGCTTGGCCCTGTGGAAATACAGCCCGCAGGACAATCTCCTGCGCCTGACCACCACTTACGGCGGCCCGGGCGGCATCGACGTGGGCATGGGGATCGCCTTGGATCCCGCCGCCAATGTCTGGGTGGCGGGACTCACCCTCAACCCCGCGCCCGCGGGTCTGGAGCGCTTCGATCTGGCACTTTGGAAATTCGCCCCGGACGGCGCCTCCTTGGCGGCGGGCCCCTTCCTGCGGCCCGGCTTTGCCCGCAACCCCGACGAGGCGGCCCAGGCCAAAGTCGCCATTGCCGGAGACGCCGTATTCATCGCGGCCAATCGCTTTGAAGCCGCGGGCGACACGGACCTTCATCTTCTGCGCTACGGACTGGACGGAAGGCTCCATTTCGAGCGGCGCTGGTCGGGCTCGGCGGGCTTGGACGAGACCGTCCGGGACCTGGCCGCGGACACGGCGGGTCTGGCCCTGGCGGGAGACGCCGACGGCGGCCAACGCGTCGGGGTGTGGCGCTACGGCTTGCAGGGCGGCCTGCAGTCGGCCTTGACCGACCCGGGCGTCCTGGGCGCCCGCGCCTTGGCCCTTCAGGGGAGCCGGACCTGGCTCGCGGTTTCCCAAAGCTCCGCGCCCCACCCCTTCCAAGGTCTGCAAGTCCTGGCGGGAACGGACGCGGCCGTGGGCGTCGACACCGCCGCGCCGACTCTCGCGTTGTCGCCCGTCCCAGGGAGCACGACGACGGCGGCGCGGCCCCTGGTCGCGGCGCTCTATTCGGATGAGGGCTCGGGGGTCGACCCCGCCTCGATCCGCCTCTTTTTGGACGGGGCGGAGGTCACGGCGCAGTCGGTCATTACGGCTTCCTCGATCAGCTTCCACCCCGGCGCGGACCTCGCCCAGGGCCTCCATACGGCATCTGCGACCGTCTCCGATCGGGCGGGCAACGCCGCCTCGGCCGCGGCAAGCTTTATCGTCGACAGTGTGGCGCCGCAAACCTTGCTGGTGATCGGCGATCCCCGCTTCGGAACGGGACCGGTCAAGATCACCTCGGCCACACCCTTGGGCTTCGCGGTCTCCGAGGCGGGCCGGACCTACTACGCGGTCGATTCCGGCTCGTTTACCCAGTTCTCCGCCGCGGTCACGCTTTCGACCGAGGGACTCAGAACCCTCCGCTACTTCAGCTCGGACGCGGCCGGCAACGCGGAGGCCGTCCGGACCGAGGCCCTCGGCCTGGACGCGAGCGTGCCGCGGACCAGCCTCACTCTATCGGGGCCTTCCTTCACCGGCCCCGGCGGGCGGCTCTTCGTCTCCAGCGCGACGGCGGTCGGCCTCTCGGCCGAAGACCCTTCCATCGATGGAATCGCCGCCGGGGTCGCCCGGAGCGAGTTCCGTCTCGACGCCGCTACCGGCGCGACCGTCTTCGCGGGCTCCTTCACCTTGGCCGAGGGAGAGCATGCTTTGGAATACCGCTCGGTGGACAACCTGGGACTTTCGGAGATCGCCCGTTCCACCGCGATCGCCTCCGACGCCACCCCGCCCGCGACGGACCTGCTGGTCAACGGCCGACTCGCCCCGGGCGGCGCCTTCGTGGCGATTTCGACCGACGCCTTCGCCCTGGCCTCCACCGACACGGCCTCCGGGGTCTTGGCCGCGCGGTACTCGCTCGACGGGGGGCCGGTGGCGGATTTCTCGGTTCCCTTCACATTGACCCCCGGCACCCACACCTTGGCCTATTTCGGCGTGGACAACGTCGGCAACTCGGAGCCGGTCCGCGCGGCCTCCGTCTCGGTGACGGCGCCCGACACCCTGGCCCCGGCCTTGGCGTTGAGCCCGGCCCACGGGACCGTCGTGACCACGGCCCGGCCGGAGATATTTGCCGCCTACTCCGATCCCGGCGGAATCGATCCGGCCTCCGTGAGAATCATCCTCGATGGGGCCGACGTGACCGGGCTTTCCGCCGTGGGGACCTCCTCCGCATCCTTCCGGCCCTCCGCCGATCTCTCTCAAGGCACTCACACCGCCGTCGCCCGCGTGGCCGACCTCGCGGGCCATGTGGCGACCGCCACCTCCACCTTCCTCATCGACAGCGTCGCCCCCATGACCACGCTTCTGGTGGGAGATCCCCGCTCCGGCTCGGACCCGGTCTTCGTCTCTTCCCGCACCTTGCTGGGCTTTTCGACGTCCGAGCCCGCGCAGACCTTCTACGCCGTCGACTCCATGAGCTTCGCGACCTTTGCTTCCTCGTTCCCGCTGGCCGCAGAGGGGCTGAGGACCGTCAATTACTTCAGCCGGGATTCGGCCGGAAATCAGGAGGTCGTCCAATCCTCGCGGGTCTTCAACGATTTGACGGCTCCGTTGACGGCCGTTCGAATCAACGGAGTTCCGGCCGCCGGAGCGTCCCTATCGGCCTCCTCGACCGATTCGTTCTCTCTGACGTCGACCGACACGGCGTCCGGGCTATCGCGGATCCTCCTTTCTCTTGATGGAGCCCCGGAGTCCCCTTACGCAACGCCTTTCAGCCTAGCCCCGGGCACCCACACGCTCGTCTTCCAGGCCGAGGACAAGGTGGGAAATGGCGAGGCCCGGCGCACGGTCGCCGTCAGCGTGGAAGGACCAGACAGCCTGGCGCCTTCTTTGAGCCTGACCCCGCCCGATCAGAGCACGGTGACAACGGCGACGCCTCTCCTCGTCGCCGCCTACGCCGACGGGGGCTCCGGGATCTCGCCGGCCTCGCTTCGGCTGGTCTTGGACGGCACGGATGTGACCACGCTGGCCGCGGTCACGCCCTCCTCGGCGGCTTTCAGGCCCGCCTCCCCCCTGGCCCAGGGGACTCATCTCGTGCTGGCCGAGGTCGCCGACGCCGCGGGAAATCGGGCCACGGCGAGCGCAAACTGGTTCCTGGACTCAATCCCGCCGGTCACGACATTGCTCGTCAACGCAATCCCCGCGGATGGCACCATCACCGCCTCCACGACCGATTCATTCTCGCTGAGCGCGGCAGATGGAGGGACCGGCGTGGCGGCGATTCTATATTCACTAGATGGGGGCGGCGAGCAGGTTTATTCCTCGGCCTTCAGCCTGGCCGCGGGCGCTCACACGCTCAGCTATCGCAGCCGCGACCGGGCCGGGAACCTCGAAGCGGCACGGACCACGGCGATCTCGATCCCGGCGACGGGCTCCTCGGTGAGCCTCGACCTCAAGCCAGAAACCTTAAATTTGGCATCCTACGGGCAGTTCCTAAGCGCCCATATCGAGGTAACCGGAGCGCAATCAGCGTCCCGGATCTCGACCGCGACGGTGCGGATCTCCCATGTCGACGGCCGGCTCCTCAGCCCGCCGATTTTCATCGACTCCAAGGGGCCGGTCAGCCTGACGGACGAGGACTCCGACGGGATCGTCGAATTGAAAGTGAAGTTCCCGCGCGAAGCCGTCGCCGCCGCCCTGCCCGGCAACGCCGAGCCCAAGGTGACGGTCTCGGGGGCCTTCAACGGCGGCGGAACCTTCGAGGCGTCCGACACCATCCGGACCCTGGGCAAGGGCCCAACGACCGCGGCGGAGCCCGACGAAACGGGCCTGAGCCTGATCGCCGCCTACGCCTTTCCCAACCCCGCCAAGGGGGTGTCCCCGACGATCCGGTTGCAGACCCGGGGGACGGCCGACTCCGTCCAGATCACCATCTACAACGTCTTCCGGGAAGTCGTCCACACGGCCAGCCCCGGGGCCCCGCAAAGAGTGGACGGCCGATGGACGTACGATTATTCCTGGAGCCCTTCCGGCCAGCGCACCGGAATCTACACCTTCCGGATCAACGCCCGCAAGGCGGGCTACCCGGAAATCAACGCCGTGGGAAGAGTCGCGGTCATCCGCTGACTGACGCCGGACCCTTCAGCCGGTTCCTTCATAATTAAAGGATGCGCTGTTATCCTTAAATTAACAAGGCCCTAATTAAAGCCGCGCCGAAGCGCCGGTCGCGGCTCAGCCTTTCTTCAGCTTAAACCGGCTGAGGCGAAAGCGCGTCAGGTTGATCTCGGGCTGGGCGTCGGTGAGCAGTTCCGAGGCCACCTTGCCCATGAGCGGGGCGAACTTAAATCCATGCCCGGAGAAGCCCGCCGCGACCACCGCGTTGGGGGCGTCGGGCAGACGGTCCAGGATGAAGTCGTCGTCGGGCGTGCTGGTGTAGTGGCAGATCTTGCCTTCCTGCTCGGTGAAGTTCGCCAAATCCGGAATCATGTGCTTGAAGAAGGCCCGGACCTTTTTCTCGAACTTGGGCGTGACCTCGGAGGGCGCGTCGGGTCCGGGCTTGCCCGGGGAACCCTTGGTGTGGTCCCCGATTTTCATGAAGCCGTGGATGTGCAGGGGAAAACCGTAGAAGCCCTTGCTCATGGCGGCAAAGACCGGGAAGTGCTCCGGCCGGTAGCGCCCGCGGTTGTTCGGCGGCCGGAAGTAAAGCTGCTGCTGGGTGGTGACCTTGAGCGGGATGCCGTAGGCCTTGAGCAGTTCCGAGGTCCAGGCCCCGGCGGCGAAGAGGTACTTCTCCCCCTGCCACAACCGGCCGTGGGAGTCCTTGAGGCCCTTGATCCCGTTCTTATCCTTAAGAATGGAGACGATCTTGGTCTGGGGCCGGACCTTGAGGCCTTTGCGCTGGGCCAGGCCCGCCATGGCCGAGGCCGCCCGGGTGGCCCAGATCATGCCGCCGTCCTTGTGGAAGAGCCCCCATTTGACCGCGCGGGTGTTGATCATCGGGTATTGGCGCTTGATGTCGGCCTTCTGGAGGACGTCGGCCGGGATTTTCATGTCCCGGAGGACCTTGAGGCTTTGCTCCTCGTAGCCCTTGTCCTTGACGGCCAATTCCAGGACGCCGTTTTGGACCAAGAGCTTGTCGCCGGCCTCTTGGTTTAAGGCCAGCCAGAGGGGCATGGAGCGGACGGCCAAATCGGTGTAGAAGGAGTCCTTGCCGTAGGTCAGGCGGAAGGCGCGCAGGTGGTCGGCGGAGGCGCCCCAGATGCTGGGGACCTCGTATTGATCCAGAATGACCGTGGGGATGTTTTTTTTGGAGAGCCAGTAGGCGGTGGCGGCCCCCATGACCCCGCCGCCCACGATGACGACCCCGTGCCGGACTTCCATCAGTGCCTCACCCCGGCCTTCTTGCGGATGGCGTCCAGGACCCCGCGCCCGGTTCCGGGCCGGACCTTGAGCCAATGGCCGCCTTCTTCCTCCACGCGCGCGCCCAGGCCCCAGTCGCCGGTGACGACGGTGACCTTGGCCGAACGCTCAAAGCGCAGGGCGCGCACGCGCTCCACGATGAGCTCATCGGCGGCCACGCCTTCGGCGAAGAAGAGCCGGACCGCGGAGGCGCCCGCCCACGGGCGGCGGCCCCCGTCGAAGAAAACCTCGATGGCCACGCGGCCGCTCCGGGTTTCGGCCAACTCGGAGAGTTCCTGGGTCAAAGCCTGGCTCTCGGTTTCTTCCAGATCGTCGGCCTGGGAACCGGCGCCGGAGCTGAGATAGCCCCGGACGAGGTTGCTGCCGTCGACGCAAATGGTGTGGGCCATGAGGAAATCAAGAGGAAGTATATATAATTTGGTAAGTTAACCCGATGCTGAGCGCGATCCTTTTGGCGTGGTTGGGCGTTTCGGCGGCGGCCTCACCCGCGGCCCCCGGCGGAGCGGCCCGGCTGTTGGCCTACGACCGGGACGGCAAGCTCCTGGACAAGGAGGGCTTTCTGGCCCTCATCGGCCGGGCGGACCGCAAACCCGGCGCCGAGCAAAAGCCCCCGCTCCTGGTCTCGGCTCCGGACGGGCTCTCGGGGGGGGTGGACTTCCAGCTGGCCCAGGAAGGCGGCATGCTGGTCCTTCGTTGGGAGCGCCTGCGCAAGGTGCGCCTAAGCCTGCCCTGGCCGGTGGAGGAGGACGGCTTCTCCACGGTCTGGGCGGACAACGGCGGAGAGGGCTACGCCGACGGGGCGGTCATCGCCCTCAACCAGGACATCGCCTTGACCCAGCGGCGGCTTTTCGCGCAGTCCTGGAAAAAGCGGACCACGGATTGGGAGCCCCTCTACAAGCCGGGCGGCAAGGCCAAGAGTCAGGCGGACAAGAGCAAGGAGGCCGTGGCCGAGGCGGGCGCGGAAAAAGACCCGGCCAAGCGCGCCGCGGCCTTCGACGCGGCCCTCAAGGAAACCTCTTTGGCCTGGCAGAAGATGCTCTACGAGCACGGCCTTCAGAACGCCGAGAACCCGAAGCTCAAGGACTCCCTGCGCTTCGGCCTGACCTTGGACGACGAACTGCCCAAGCACCTGGATTCCTACGAGTGGGTGGTGGACATGGTGGAGCGCTCGGGGACCAATTGGGTGCGGCTGGTCTTTAGGCCCAATCCTTCGGATTTCGCCTTCGCCAAGCGCGCCTCCTTCAACGAGTACGATTCCATCGTCCACGCCCTGCGGGCCAAGGGCATCCGGATCATGGGCTGCGTCCTGGACACCGCCCAATGGCCGCGGACGCTCACCCCGCAGGCCTACGCCGCGCGCACGCGCAACCTGGCCCTGCATTTCTCGCGGGAAATCCGGAGCTGGGAGGTGGGCAGCGAGCTCAACGGGGATTGGCTGGGAGGCGCCCGACAACCGATGGGCCTGGACCAAGCCTTCCGCGTCTACGCGGCCGGGGCCAAGGCCGTGAAGGCCGTCGAGCCCTCCCTGGAGACGGTGGCCACCCTCTATTGGTGGGATTCCACCGCCCCCGACTACGACCATTCCCTGGAGGGCTGGCTCAAGCGCTTCGTCCCGGAGGGCTTCGGCAAGAACCTCGACGTCGCCGCGGTCAGCCTCTGGCCGGAGGACAACCCCGTGGGCATGGCCTTCGAGCGCCCCTTCGAGCTCCTCCACGACGCCCTGCCCGACAAGCGCGTCATGCTGGGCTCTTTGGGCTACGTGGAGCGCACGGAGGTCAAGGGCTACTGGTGGCTGGACCCCTCCGACGTGGACGGCGCCCGCAAGGACCTGGTCATCCTTTATACCGCCACCTCCTGCGCCATGCCCCGCTCCCTTTGCGGCGGCTTCTGGTGGCAGACCCTGGAGCAGATGCTCCCCCCGGCGGACGAGAAGCCCACCGACCTCTTCAACGTCTACAAACGCAACCTCGACCAACTCGGCCGCTAACCTCGGTGCCGGTGGTTGACATGCTTGACTTGCTTGCCTTCCGGGGCCTCTAGGGCCCTTGACAGGTCCAGCCCGGACCTTTACACTTTCCTTGATAGGGGAGACCCCGCCCCCGGGCATGGCTATTCTTTCACTCCGACGCATTCCTTTGTTGGCGGTCCTGACCGCTATCCCTCTCTTTTTGGCCGCCCCCTCCCAGGCCCAAAAGAAACCCGGCGCGGACGCCTCCCCGAAAGTCGCGGACCAGGAAAAGCCCTCCGGGGAGGAATCCCTGGAGGACATCGCCTCCTCGAAAAAGGCGCTCGACGACTCCCCGGATTTTAAAGGAAAGAAGGGCTTGGTCATGATGCTGGGGCGAACCATGGCCGACGCGTCCAAGGCCGCCGAGGGCAAGCGCGAGGACGCCATCGACAATCGCATCGATGAGATCAACTCGGCCGCGGCCGACGTCGACTGGAGCGCGGCCCCCTCCACCGTCCGCAAGGCCGTGACCTCGCGCATGGCGGACTTGAACAACCGCTCCGGAAATTTCGAGGCCGCCCAGCGCTACGCCGACCGGGAGCTGGAGCAGGACCCCAACGACCGGGACGCCCTCATCAACCGGGCCCGCGCCGGCTACGGGCTGGGGGATTTCCAGAAGAGCTACAAGGACGCCGACAAGGCCGCCCGCATGGACCCAAAGGACGGCGACGCCTACAGCACCCGGGCCCTGGCCTCCTACGGCCTGGGCCATTACCTGGCTGCCATGGAGGACGCCCGGCGGGCCCTGGCCATCAACCCCAACGACCGCACCGCGTTTTCCCTCCTGCGCCTCTCCGAGGGCCGGGTCAAGCCCGTCAACATGCCCGGGGAGAAATCCGAGGAAAAATCCTCGGTCCAGCGCGAATACCAGGGCATGGTCCAGCAGATGAACCAGGTCGAGGAGCGCCGCCGCATGCCCGCCCCCGAGCTGGCCCCCTCCCGCGGCGCCGAGCGCAACATCCGAAACGCCGCGAATCGCATCGCCTTGAAGGATTATTGGTCCGCGCTGAGCGCGGCCGACCGCGCGGTGGCCGAGGCCCCGCAAAGCCCCGCCGCGTACTACTACCGCTCCGCGGCGCACAACCTCCTGGGCCAATATCAGGAAGCCGCCCGGGACGCGAGCCAAGCCCTGGCCCTGGACCCCAACGACGTGGCCTCCCTGGACGCCCGGACCTGGGCGTTTCACCGCCTCGGCCGCCAGAAGGAAGCCCTGGCCGACGCCAACCGCGCCCTGGAGATCAATCCCAACGACGCCTACGCCTACGCCAACCGGGGATTTGTCCATGAGAAGCTCGGCAATTTCGAGGCGATGATCGCCGATTTCAAATTGGCCTCCACTCTCAACCCCCAGTTCGAGCCGGTCTACCGCGACGCCGCCGCGGCCAACACCCTCGAAATCGGGCTTCCGGCCGACCGGCGCATGCCCCGGGGCCTGGCCCGCGGCGATCAGCCGCCCCCGGCCAAGCGTTCGGCCAAGACCTCGTTTTTGACGGTGCTGGTGAGCTCGGTGGTCGGTGGATTTTTGATCGCCCTGGGCCTGCTCCATGTCATGACCGAAAAGTGGAGCAAGAAAATGACGGCGGAAATGGCCCGCCAGGGCATGGGCGTCTCCACCTTGCGGCCGCCGTCGGCGGTGGACTCCGGCTACGAGGTGGGGCCGCTTCTGGGCCAGGGCGGGATGGGCGTGGTTTACGCGGGCCAGGACAAGGCCCTGCGCCGCAAGGTGGCGATTAAAATGCTCCGCCCGGAACTGCAGGCCGACGCCAAGGATCGCGAGCGTTTCCTGGAAGAGGCGCGCACCGTGGCGGCCCTCAAGCATCCGTCCATCGTGGAGATTTATTCCATCGTGGAGGACCCCCACGGCCTCTGCCTGATTTTCGAGTTCATCGACGGGCGCTCCATCGAGACCCTGCTCAACGACCGCAAACGCCTCACCCTGGGCGAGATCAAGGCGGTCTTGAAACCCGTCTGCCGCGCCCTGGACTACGCCCACCGCCACGGCGTGGTGCACCGGGACCTCAAGCCCTCCAACATCATGGTCGCCACCGACGGCTCGGTCAAGGTCATGGATTTCGGCATCGCGCGCCACGCCAAGGACTCGGCCGCCCGCCTGGCGGTGACCAGCACCATCATCGGCACGCCCTATTACATGTCCCCTGAACAGGAAATGGGCCAAGTGCGCAAGGAGTCCGACCTCTTCTCTTTGGGGGCCTGCCTTTATGAGATGGCCACCGGTGAACGGCCCTACCCCTCGCCGGCCAACACCCCCATCAAGCTGGCCAAGTCCTACGCCAAGCCCTCGCGCCTGACCAAAAACCTTCCCCCCGAGCTCGACGCCCTCGTCGACGCCGCCCTGGAGCCCGATCCCGACAAGCGGGTCGCCACCGCCAAGGAGTTCTGGGCCCTGCTCGAGAAAGTCCCCTGCTGAACGCCCTCCTGGGCCTTTTGCCGCCCGGGTCCTAGGTCTTTAGGCCCAGGACCTATTTTCTCCCGCACGGCATAATACCGGTACCCGACTAATCCCGAACACGAGGTATTGCTTATGAACCGCCCCGCCATCGCCGCGCTGCTTGCCGCGTTCGCGCTCTCTCCGGCTCACGCCGGGCCCGAGGCCCTGAAAGCCGCGGACCTCTCCACTCTCTGGAACGCCGCCCGGCAGGCCCCGCCTTCCGTGGAAGCGATCACGGGAGCGCCGGTGGCGCCCATGACCCCCGAGGCTCCCGCCTTCGCCGCCGATCATGGCGACTCCCGGGAGTTCCGGCGCTTTAACCGCGGAGGCTTCACCTTCGAGTCCGAGGCCGCGACCGCCCTCCGGGAAGCCGAAAACGGCTTCCGGCAGGCGGGGATCGCCTTGGTGGCCAGCCGCGTCACGCGGGAAAGCGCCTATCCTTGGAAATACGGCCTGGAAATCGAGTACTACTCGGAGCGCGGACCCTACGGCTCCTCGGTTGAGATCGAGACCTACCGCGGCGGCCTTCAGACCTTCGAGTCCGACGCCCGCGAGGAGATGCGGCGCACGATCAACAACCTCCGCGCGGCCGGCGAGACCGTGATCCTGGGCCTAGTGTCCAAGGAAGAGGCCTACCCGTGGCGCTACTACTACAGCGTGGACTTCCTGCGCCGGAGCTACCGCCCCGGCCCCGGGCCCGGCCCCCGCGTCGAGGTCTACCAGAGCGGAATTTTCAACAACCTCCAGAACGCCAAATGGGATCTCGACAACACCCAGCGCTCGCTCGAGCGCCGGGGCTACCGCGTCGTCGAGGCCCGCATCCACGAGGCGCGCGGGCGCGGCTGGTACTACGTGGTCCGCTACGTCGGCGGCGGCCACGGCGGCCCGGGATACCCTCCCGGCCCCGGTCGCGGCCCCGGCCGCCGCCCCCGCCACTAAAAGTTAAATAGGGGACACCCACCATTTTTACTTTCGTTTGGTAAAAATGGTGGGTGTCCCGATTTTTACCATCGGTTGGTAAAAATGGGGGGTGTCCCTATTTAGGCGTGGGCGAGTTCTAGGCGGCGGGCTTCGGCGATGCGCTTGATGGAGCGGGCCATCTCGGGGTGCTGTTGGACCATGCGCTGGAAGTCCTCGGCGCTCAGGCAGAAGAGCTGGGTGGCGTCCGAGGTGGTGGCGGTGGCGGTGCGGGGCTGGCCGAAGAGGAGGGCCATCTCGCCGAAGAACTCCCCTTCCTCCAGAACGGCGACGGGCTTGGTCCAGCCTTTCTTGGTGATCGACACCTTGCCCTTATAGATGAGATAGAAGCCGTCCCCGGGCCCGCCTTCTTCGCAGATCTTAAAGCCCTTGGGGCACTCCACCATCAGCATGAAGGGCAAAACCGCCCCCAGCTGGGACCGGCCGAGCTTGGAGAAGAAACCGACGGTGCGCAGGCCCTGTTCGAGCCATTTAAGCTCGTCGGGCCCCGGCGGAAAAGGCCGGGCACGGACGCCGCCGTTCTCGGAAATCTTGGGCATGGGAGATTATACCATCCTTCCTGCGCCCAAAGCCCTAAGGACGGCGGTCCACTCCATCGGGGTCACAGGGGAGACGGAGAGGCGACCGAACTTAAACAGGGCCATGTCCTTGAGCGCGGGAATGCCCCGCAATTCGTCCAAACTCAGCAGGCGCGGGAACTGATCGACCAGGCGGACATCCACCTGAAACCAGATCGGCATGCCGGGCGTGGCCTTGGGGTCGAAATGGGAATCCTTTGGGTCAAACTGGGTTGGGTCGGGATAGGCGCCCACCACGACCTCCACGACCCCGGCGATCCCGCTGGGCTTGGCGTTGGAGTGGTAAAAGAAGGCCCGGTCGCCCGGCATCATGGCGCGCAGGTTGTTGCGCGCCATGTAGTTGCGCACGCCTTCCCACCCGGAGGTCTTCCGGGGAGCGTTGGCCAAATCCGAGATGGAAAAAACTTCCGGCTCGGACTTGAGCAGCCAATAGGCGTGGGCCTTCACTTGGCCGCTTTGGCCTTCTTCCCGTTGGTCTTGGCCGGCCGCTTGCCGTAGGGATACCACCAGGGCTTGGTTTTTTGTTCGAAGTCCCAGTGGATGTGCTTGGTCTGGCGGAACTCCTCCAGGCCCTCCTCCCCCAGCTCCCGGGAGCCGCCGGTGGCCTTGTAGCCGCCGAAGGGCCCCGCGTCGTTGTCGGTCAGCGGATCGTTGATCCAGATGGTCCCGGCCTGGACCTCCTCGAAGAAGCGCTTGACCTTGCGCGAGTCGTGGGTGTAGATGTTGGCGCCCAAGCCGAAGATGGAGTCGTTGGCCAGACGGATGGCGTCGTCGAACTTGTCGTAGGCCATGACCGGGCAGATGGGGCCGAAGGTTTCGTCGCGCATCACGGTCATGGAATGATCCACCCCGGCCAAAACCGTCGGCTTGAAGAAGAAGCCGTGCTTGAAGCTCTCCGGCCGTCCGCCCCCGGCCACCAGCTTGGCCCCGCGCTTCAACGCGTCGGCCACATGCCCCTCGACCTTGCGGCGATAGGAGGCGCCGATCATGGGCCCCACGTCGGTGTTCGGGTCCATGCCGTCGCCCACCACCAAGTCCTCGGTGAAGGCCTTGAGGCGTTCCACGAAGGGCTTGTAGATGTCCTTCTGGACATACACCCGCTCGGCGGAGGTGCAGACCTGCCCGGTGTTCAAGAACGAGGCCCAGGCCACGGCCCGGACCGAAATGTCCAAATCGGAATCCTCGCACACCACGAAAGCGTCCTTGCCGCCCAGCTCGAGGTGCACCTTCTTGACCATGTCGGCGCAGATCCGGGAGATGCGCTTGCCGGTCTCCAAGGAGCCGGTGAAAGCCACCAGGGCGGTGTCCGGGTGGCGGACCAAGGCTTCCCCGGTCAATTCCCCTTGGCCGGTGACGATTTCCACGACGCCCTTGGGCAGGCAGCCGAATATTTTCATGAAGGCCAAGGTCGAGAGCGGGGTCTGCTCGGCGGGCTTGAGCACCACGGTGTTGCCCGCGGCCAAAGCCGGGGCCAGCTTCCACGACATGAGCAGGATGGGATAGTTCCACGGAATGATGGCCGCGACCACCCCGTAGGGCTCCTTGACCACCATGTTGAGCTGGGAGCGCTCGCTGGAGGGAATCACGCGGCCGCGGGAGTTGCGGGCGATCTCGGCGTAATAATCGAAGCAGGAGGCCGACCAGGCCATCTCATCGACGTTCTCCCGGAAAGGTTTGCCGCCCTCCGAGGTCAGAATCCGGGCCAACTCCTCGGCCTGGGCCTTGATGCGATGGGCGATCTCGTGCAGCAGCTCGGCCTTCTCATGGGCCGGGACCCGGGACCAGTCCTTGAAGGCGCGCTTGGCCGACTGAACGGCGCGGTCGACTTCGGCGACGCCCTGGTTGGGAACCTCGGCGATGATTTTTTCGTTGGCGGGATTGAGGACCGGCAGATTTTTCGAGCTCATGGAGCCTCCTCCGGGCTTAACCCCGGGATTCTACCTCTTTGGAAGGGATTCCAGAATGCGCCGGACTTCGACGCGTTCCTCCGCGGAAAGCCCCCGCGGGCTGTAGCGGTCGAGGTAATGAAGTTCGGCCAAGACCGCCACGGCTCCAAAATCCGGACGGCGGGCGGCCACCCCGGCGGCGTATTCGCGGGGGGTCAAATGGGGCAGGCGGGACAGTCCCGCTTTCTCCAGGCGGGCCTGCGCCTCCTCGAAAAATCCCGGGGCGCGCCGACGGCGCGGCCAGGCCTTCCAGACCGAGTACGCCGTCGAGCCCAAGGCCAAGGCGGCTCCGGCGGCCAGGACCAGAATGAGCAGGCGCTGAAGACGGGCCGGAGACAAAGCGGCCCCCAGGCGGAAGAAGGTGTTGCGCTGGACGAAGCTGTCGTAGCCGATGACATGCCGGTACCAGTTGGCCTGGATGGCCGAGAAATATCGCCGCAGTCGCTCGGTCACCGCGTCGGCCCGCGTGCCCAGGCCGGCGGCGGGGGTCGCCTCCACCGTGATCCAGCGGCCGCCCGCGTAGGCCTCGGCCCAGGCGTGGGCCTGTCCCTGGCGGACGTCGAAGAATTTTCCGTATTCGTTCCACTCGTCCGAGAGAAAACCCGAGACCAGCCGCGTCGGCACTCCCGCGTGCCTCAGCAGAACGGCCGCCGCCGTCGCGAAATATTCGCAGTTTCCTTTTTTCGTGGAAAACAAAAAGTCCGCCAGGCCGGTCCGGCCCGAATCCGAGAAGGTCGAATACCGATAGGCGCGGCGCAGGTACTCCTCGACGGCCCGGGCCTTGGCCTCGTCGGTTTGCGCGCCGGCCGTTATTTTTCGGGCCAACTCGCCGATCCGGGGATCGGCGGCGGCGGGGAGCTGAAGATACCGGGGGCGGATCTGGGCGGCGTAGTCCACGATGCTCGCGCTAAACCCCAGGCCGGCCGGATCGGAATAGAGCCGGTAGCCGATCCCGCCGGTGTAGGGCGCGGCGAAATGAACCGTGTCCGTGAAATCGAAATATGCCGCGTCGGAAGGTCCCTCCACCGTCCAGAGCCCGTCCACGGTGAAAAGGATGGAGAGATTGATGGGAAACAAGGTGAACTCATAGCGCGCCGGGATTCTCGGCGGGGCGGAAGGAAAAAACAACTGCTCTGCCTTGCGAAAGGCCCAGGCCCGGCCCGCCGAGCTCCAATAGGGGCGGCCCGCCGCCAGATAGCGGAAATCCACCTTGGACTTGGCCCAGCGCCGGCCGTCGAACTGGTCGAATGCCGCCCCCCGCAGGCGCAGGGTCCCGGGAACTTCGCCCACCGGCGCCAGCGGCTTGACCCTCATGACCCGGGCGGTGGATTTTTTCAATTCTCCAAAAAATCCCAGGGAGACGTTTTCAGTGAAGCCGCTCACGGCGGAGCTCTGGGCTTGAAGCTTGTCCAACCCGATGGCGACAAATGGGTTCATGCGGCGAAACCGGTCCACCCGGGGCGTGATCGCGAAAGAGACCGCCGAGACCAGGAGGACGGCCAGGCCCAGCGGACCCAAGGCGGGCGCCCAGACGCGAAAACCCTCCAACCTCAGGCCAAGGCCCGTCATGAGCCAAAAGCCGGCGAAGGCCAGGTAGGCGAGAAAGAACGGAAAATAGATCGGGCTGATCGTGAGCCCCGAAACCAGGAAAAACGCCAAGAACAGGATCAGGAAGGTCTGCCCCAGCTCCCGCGCCGGGAAGTCGGTCAAACAACGGTTGGCGACCAGGAAGGTGATGAGGTGGATGTTGGCGATGGCCACCCCGGAGGCCTTCCAGTCGATGAAGATCAAAAACGCGAGCATGGCCGCCGCCAGAAAGTCCCAGACCCAACGGCCGGGTCGGGGCAGGCGCTTTTCATGAAGAAACCAGCCTAGCAGGGGAATCGGCAGAAAGCCCGCCAGAAAACGCGGGCTGATCTCGTCGATCAGAAACAGGGCCATGTAAACGAGCAAGGCTCCGGCGTAGGTCAACCGCCGCAGGCCGAGGGAATCATGGAGGGCGAAAGCGCCCCCCAGAGGCGCGTGCGCCGAGGCGCGCGCGGTTTTTCCTTCCCCCAACAAGGCCAGGGCCGATAGGATTTTGTCGAGCTGAATGAGCCCCTTGCCGTAGTCCACGCCGCCATCGGGGGTGATCAGGCGCACCTCGCAGCCCGCGTCGATGTAAAACCGGGCGGCCGAAGCCGCGGCCTCCACCTTGTCCTCGGCCCGGGGGCCCGCCCCCACGGCATCCACGCGCACCGTCACCCGGGAGGAGCTTTGCACGCAATATTCGTTGACCAGCGGGCGGCCGGTCCGGGCGGTCAGCTTCCAGTTGATGCTGCGGGCGTCGTCCGAGGCGTCAAAATCCCGGATGCCGAAAAGCTCGTCGCCCGAACCCTTGCGCAGGACCGGCCGGCCGTCGGCCCGGGCGTCGGCCTGCACCTCGGTCGGAGAGCGCAGTTCCCGGGTCTTGGGAAAAGCGGTTCCCGTCACCTCGGAAAGCTCCCGGCGGTGGAACATCAAGCCCAAGGGGAAGGCGCTCTCCAGCCGCAGGCCCTCCAACCGATTGACGCCGCGATGCGCGAACAGGATGCGGGGCGCGACCGCGCACGCTTGACCCGGCTCAATTCGCTCGGCGAACGCCTCATCCACGCGGACCGCGAAGGAGGGCCACCGCCCCCGCCGGATCAGACGCAGGCGCAGGGAAAATCGGTCTCCCCGAAATATGGGCGAGGGCAATTCAAATTCCGCGTCCAACCCCCCCAAATTCGCCCGCCCCGCGAACCAGGACACCCCCAGCGCCGCCCCCAGCGCGCTATAAAGGAGGTAAAGCAGATTGTTGCCGGTCGAGAACGCCGCCATGGCCGTCAGGACCAGCATCCCGACGCACCCCCACCCCAAAACCGTCAGCCTGGTGCCGGTCATTGACTTGCTTGACTTGCTTGCCTTGTCAGGGCGAGGGGATCGACCGCAGGATGGCCTCGACCGCGCCCTCGGCCTCGTCGATCTTGGCCATGCCGTACAGGTTGGTGTCCAGGATGATCCGATGGGCGATGACCGAGGGCGCCACCTTTTTCACATCGTCGGGCACGCAGTAGTCCCGGCCCTGCATCAAAGCCAGGGCCCGCGCCGCCCGGCAGACGGCCAAGCCTCCGCGCGGGGAAAGGCCCAGCTTGACGGTCTTCGACTGCCGGGTCCCCTCGGCGATGCGCACGATGTATTCCAGCAGGCCCTCCTCCACCCGGACCGCGTCGGCCAGGTCCTGAAGGGCCAGGACCTCGTCGGTCTTCAAGACCGGCTTCATGGTCTTGAGCTGTTGGCGGATGTCCTTCTCCATGAGAATGCGCTTTTCGTCGGCCACGGACGGGTAGCCCACGCGGATGCGCATGAGAAAGCGGTCGAGCTGGGCCTCGGGAAGCGGGAAGGTCCCGTGATACTCGACGGGATTTTGGGTCGCGATCACCATGAACGGGGCCGGCAGGGCGTGGGTGCGGCCGTCGATGGACACCTGCAGGTCGTTCATGGCCTCCAAAAGGGCGGACTGGGTTTTCGGGGTGGAGCGGTTGATCTCGTCGGCCAGCACCACATGGCTGAAGATCGGGCCCGGCTTGAAGTCGAAGGTGGTGTCTTTTTGATTGAAGATGGAAAGCCCCAGGATGTCGGAGGGCAGAAGGTCGTTGGTAAACTGGATGCGCCGAAAAGACGCCTCGATGGAATGGGCCAAGGTCACCCCGAGCAAGGTTTTGCCGATCCCGGGAACGTCCTCGATCAGGAGATGGCCGCGGGCCAGCAAGGTCACGGCGGTGCGCTCGACCACCGAGGGCGCGCCCACGAACACCTCGTTGATGGAGGCGACCAGGCGGCGGATCTTCTCCCCGGTCTCGGCTATCGCGGTCGGCGCCATGCCCCCTAATTATGGGGCGCGGGGGCGGTTTTGTCAATGTCTGGCGCCCTTGACGCCAAGCGCCCGCGGGGCTATCCTCAAGACATGCCGTTCGGGGACATCTCTCTCAGCGCCGGGGCCTCCCGGTTCGACCCGCCCCAGGAACCCTACGGCCTTGGGCAGATGGTCTTGGACAGCCTGACCGTTCCCTTTCTCCCGGATTCCGTCCTCGAGGGCCTCCACCGCGGCCCCCGCCCCAGCCTGCCGGTGGCGGGAGCCAATTTCGGGCTCTTCATGATCCTCGCCTATGCCCTGGGCTCTTACGATCTGGCCTCCACCGGGACCGCCGGAGGGGCCCTGCTCTTCGGCTTAGCCCCGGTGTTTCTGGCCGTGGCCGCCGCCCTGGCCGCGGGGGTGGGCGTTTCCGTTTACCCCGCCTTCCTGATCGCGGGGGGACGGGGACCCGCAAACCGCGTGATCCTGCTGCTCTCGCTCTGCGCCCCGCTGGCCCTGCTTCAAATCATGCTCAACTCCGTTTCCTACCTGTGGGCACTCCCGGGGCTGGCCCTGGGCTGGATCTGGATTCGCGGGGCCGTCATCCTTTTTGAGGCTCCCTTGGGCGGCGCCTTCGCCGTATTCGGAATGATCACCGTTCTAATAACCGGCGGCCAATGGTTCGTGCGCTTCCAGATCGACCGGGCCCGCGGCGCCTACCGGGAATTCCGGAGCCGGAACTCTCCCTCGGTCAGCGCCGCCAAGAGCGTGGAGGCCTTTCTGGACGGGATCATCCGGGTCAAACCGCTTTCCGCCGCCGGCTCGACCGCCGACGCCCCCGCGGCGGACGCCGACGAGGAGCAATCCAAGGTCCAAGCCCTCAAAAACCTCCAGGAGCAATTGGCGAAATTGGCGCGGGATCCCCAGACGCGCCTCCCGGGGGCCGCGCCCAAGGAAACGGCGCCTCCGGAGGTCCAGCGGGAGCTGGCGAAATTCCGGGACCGGATCACCGAAATGATCAACGATCCGGTGACCCGCCTGCCCGGCAAACCCCCGGTCTTCATGGCCCCGCCCGGAGTGGACCGGATCTTCAAGGGCGTCATGAAAAAAGTCGAGGACGCGATCAACGCGCCTCAGGATCAACAAGAGAAGAAGGTCGAGGAAGCCATCAAGAGCCTCATCGACTTGCGGGGCGTTTCCCCGGAGAGCCATCCCCCGGTCCAATCCGAACCCGCCCCTTGACGAAAATAGACGCCGGGGTCATACTGGGGCATGCGCAAACCCGCGACTCTGGTCGGCTCGATGGTTTTCACGGCGGTGGCCGTCGCCCACCTGTTTCGATTGATCGCCGGAACCTCGATCGTCATCGGCGGGCAAGCCATCCCGGTCTGGCTGAGCGCCGCCGCCGTGGTGGGCGCGGGCGCGTTGGCGGTCTTGATGTGGCGGGAGCGGGGAGAGGGTTAGCCCAGGAACCGCTCAGACGCCGATTAACCGGTCCAGCGCCTCAAAATAGGACCCGAAGCCCTTCCCGGAAATCTGCGCCAGGCAGACGGGCGAAACCACGGAACGCCTGCGGAACGGCTCCCGTTTTTTGATGTCGCTCAAATGGACCTCGATGGTCGGGATTTGGCAGGCGCTCACGGCGTCGCGGATGGCGTAGGAGTAATGGGTGTAGGCGCCAGGGTTGAAAATCAGGGCCTCGGCCCACTTGCGATGGCGCTGCATGAGGTCGATCAACGCCCCCTCCCCGTTGGCCTGGAAAATCTTCAGCCGGACCTTTTTGGCCCGCGCGCGGGCCGAAAGCGCGGCGTTGAGCTCGGCCAAGGTCGCCTTGCCGTAGACCTCGGGCTCCCGCTCACCGAGCAGATTGAGATTGGGCCCGTGAAGGACGAGGATGTTTTTCATAGCAGCTCCCGGACGACCGCGCGCACCGCTTTTTCCGAAATCCCGCCCCGCACCAGGGGTTTCCCGAGCCGGCGCAAGAGCACGAAGCGCAGAGCGCCGCGGCGGACCTTCTTGTCCCTCTTGGCCGCGGAGAGAATCCTCCCCAAGGACGCGCCCGCGGGCCGAGGAAGCTCGATGGAAGCCAGGAACTCCTCGGCGGCGTCGGCCTGCGCCGCGGGCAAGCCCGAAAACCTCCGGGACAAACGAATCGCCCCGCGCATCCCCCAGATCACCGCCTCTCCGTGGCGCAGGACCCCGTGGCCGGAGGCCGTTTCCAGCGCGTGGCCCAGGGTGTGGCCGAAATTGAGCAGTTCCCGGGGGCCCTTGGTTTCCCGCTCGTCGCGGGCCACGATCCTAACCTTCCAGCCCGCGGCCCCGCGGACCGCCCGGGCCAGCGCCGCCGAGTCGCCCCCGGCCAGGCGTTCCCAATTTTTCCGGAGCCAATTCCAAAAGGGAGGATCGAAGGTCAGGCCGATCTTAAGCGCCTCCGCCAAACCCGAGACCAGTTCCCGCCGGGGAAGGGTCTCCAGAAAATCCGTGTCGCAAACGACCGCGCACGGTTGATGAAACGCCCCGAGCAGGTTCTTGCCCTCGGGCATATTGATCCCGGTCTTGCCCCCGATCCCCCCGTCCAATTGACCCAAGAGCGTCGTCGGAAGGCTCACCCACGGAAGGCCCCGCTGATAAATGGCCGCGACAAATCCGGCGGCGTCGGTGACGGTCCCGCCGCCCAGGGCCAAAACGGCCGAGTCGCGGGAAAATCCGGCCTTGAGCAGGCGGCGGGCGGCGTCCAGGACCGCCTCCGGGGTCTTGGCATCCTCGCCCCTCGGAAGAAGAAAAAGATCGGCGGGCGCGCCGGCGGCTTTGAGGGCCGCCAGAACCTTGCGGCCGTGGCGGGAGAAAGTCTCCGGTTCGGAAAAAAGGGCCAGCCGCCGGCCCCGAACCCCTCCCAGCCAAACGCGCGGGCGCAAGGCGGCCCCGGAACCGACACGCAGGATCACCGGCCCTCCAAGCGCCGCGCCACGCGCCGCGCGACGGCCAGGGGCGTGAGCCCCGTGGTCGAAACAGAAAAATGCGCCGCTGCATAGCCCGGGCGGCGGCGCGCCAACAGGCCTCGCAGGCGCGTCCGCGGCCGGTCCCCGGAAAACAATGGGCGCAGGGCGAGCTTGCCCTTCAAGCGGCGCCAGAGCTCGGGCTCCGAGCAAGTCAAGGCCACCAGCAGCCCGCTTTCCCGGACCCGCCGGACATTGGCCCGGTCGAGCAAGGCCCCCCCGCCCAAGGCGACCACGCGCCGGCCGGGGCCGCAGGCGCGGCGCACCGCGGAGGATTCCAATTTCCGGAAGGCGGGCTCCCCGCTCTCGGCGAAAATGGCGGCGACCGAACGCCCGGCGCGGCGCTCCACGGCGGCGTCGGTGTCCAGGAACGGCCGGCCGAGGAGCCGCGCCAGGCGCCGGCCCACCGCGGTTTTCCCCGAGCCCATGAAGCCGGTCAAAAACACCCGTTCAGCGGGAACGCTTTTCCTTTTTGCCACGGCCGAAGAAGCCCTCCCATAGTCCGCCCCGCCAAGCCTCGATCCGGGGGAGGAGCTCCTCCAGGGAGTCCCCGCCGAATTTATCCAGGAAGGCCCCCGCCAGAACCAGCGCGGCCAATGATTCGCCGATCACGGCGGCGGCGGGAACGGCGCATGCGTCGGAGCGCTCCACGTGGGCCTTGGCCGCCGCTCCGGTCTCCAGGTCCACGGACCCCAGCGGATTCATGAGAGTCGCCAAGGGCTTCATGGCGGCGCGAATGACCAGGGCCTGGCCGGTGCTGATGCCGCCGTCGATGCCGCCCGAGCGGTTGGTTTTGTACTCCACCTTGCCGTCTCCGGGCGCGTATTCGTCATGGGCCATGGAGCCCTGGCGCCGCGCGGACTCGAAACCCAGGCCGATCTCAACGCCCTTGATCGCGTTCAAGGACATGAACGCGGCGGCCAACGGGCCCTCCAGGCGACGGTCCCATTGGGCGTAGCTTCCGAGCCCCGGCGGCAGGCCCTCGGCGTAAACCTCGAAGACCCCGCCCAAGGTGTCGCCTTCGGCCTTCGCGCGGTCGATCTCGGCCACCATGCGGCGTTCGGTGTCGGAATCGGTGCAGCGCACCGGCGAGGCGTCGGCCAGCTCGTTGAGCTCGGCCACGGCGCACGGGACGGGACTGGAGTCCTTGGCGGCGCCGATGGCCGTGACCCGGCTGGCCACCGTCACTCCGCATTCCTTCAAAAGCTTGCGGGCCACCGCGCCCAGAGCCACCCGCATGGCGGTTTCGCGGGCGCTGGAGCGCTCCAGCACGTCCCTCATGTCCTGAAAACGGTATTTGAGAGCGCCGGTCAAGTCCGCGTGGCCGGGACGCGGCACCCGCACCGCCCTCCCCGCCGGGCCGGAGGCGGGTTCGGCGCCCATGACCTGCTCCCAATTCTTGAAATCCAGGTTTTCGATGAGCAGGGCGATGGGGCTACCCAAGGTGAGCCCGCGCCGGACTCCGGAGAGAATCTGGGGACGGTCCGTCTCGATTTTCTGGCGGTTGCCCCGGCCGTGCCCGCGCTTGCGCCGGGACAAATCCGCCAGGATGTCGGCTTCGGTCAGAGCCAGCCCCGCCGGCACGCCCTCGAGAATTCCCACCAGGGCCTTGCCGTGCGATTCCCCGGCGGTCAAAAAGCGGAGGGCCATCAGTTCCCCTTGTGCTGCTCGGCCTGGGTTTGCTTCATGATCTCCTTGCGCAAGTCCTGGACCACCTCGGGCGGATGAAGGGAGGTGTCGAACGCCGGCGGAAGCGGCGGGTTCTCCCCCGTGCCCGCGGAGGTTTGGCCGGGCGTTTTACCCGCGGGCCTGGCGCCGGGAAACGCGGGAATGCCTTCCCCGAACGCCGGGAAGGGATTCATGGCGGCGTTGCGAGCATCTTCCTCCAGCTGGGCCTTGAGGCGCGTGACCTCCTCTTCGTGCGCCTTTTGCCGCTTGAGGCGCGCCTCTTCCTCCTGCCGGGTGGCCGCGGCGGCGGCTTGCTGGCGCTCCAGGGCGGCCCGCTTGGCCTCATGACGGCGCAGAAGGAGGATGGAACCCACGGCGATCAGAACCGCGGCCGCGATGGCGAGGTTCCCCGGAGAAATCGGGAAGGCCGCAGGAGGGGGCGCGGGCGCCTTGCGGCCCTTGGCCGGCTCCGCCTTGGGCATGGGAGCCATGCACTTGGGGCACCGCAGCGCCATCTTCGGCGCGTCATGGGAACACTTGGGGCATTTCATGGTCTGTGGCTCAAATTATAGGAAAGTCCGGAGCTGTTCCGGAAAATTCGGATAGGACACGGCGGTGCAGTCGCCGTCCTCCACCGTGGTTTCCCCGTCGGCCGCCAGCCCCGCCACCAAGGCCGCCATGGCGATCCGGTGGTCCCCCCCGGCCGAGGTCCGAACCCCCTTGAGGGGCCGGGGGCCCTCGATGAGCAGATCGTCGCCCGCGACTTCGGCGCTTGCGCCGAAAAGGCGGAGAAGCCGGGCCATCGCCTCCAGACGGTCACTCTCCTTGTGCCGCAATTCGCCGAGGCCCCGGAAGCGGCTCACCCCCCGGGCCTGAGTGGCCGCCACGGCGAGGATCGGAACCTCGTCGATGAGCCCCGGGACCTCCGCCGCGGCGATGTCGGCGGCCTTGAGACCGGAGGTTTTGAACAAAAGATCGGCCACGGGCTCGCCCCCGCAGGAGGACTCCGCGGGGCGCCGTTCGAAGGACGCCCCCATCCGCTCGAGCACGGTCAAAAAACCGATTCGGGTGGGATTGACCCCGACCCCGGGCAGAAGCAGTTCGCTCTCCGGAACCAGCGCCGCGGCCACCGCCCAAAAAGCCGCGGAGGAAGCGTCCCCGGGAACCTCGACGCGCGCCGCGCCCAGATGCAGGCCTCCCGTCACGGAGGCGGTCAGGCCCCGGCGCCGGACCTCGATGCCGAACAGGGGAAGGATGCGCTCGGTGTGATCGCGGCTGAGGACCGGCTCGGTGACCGAGGTGTCCCCCGTGGCCAGAAGGCCCGCCAGGAGAACCGCCGACTTGACCTGGGCGCTGGCCACGGGCGAGGCGTAGTCGATGCCTTTCAAAGCCCCGCCCCCGACGGTCACCGGCGCCCGGTCTCCTTCGGAAAGGAGGATCGAGGCGCCCATGCGGCGCAGGGGCTCGGCCACCCGGGCCATGGGGCGGCGGCTCAAAGACTCGTCGCCCGTCAGCGTGGCCTTGACCGCGTTTCCCGCGAGCACGCCCATGAGCAGGCGCATCGTCGTTCCGGAGTTGCCGGCGTCCAGCGGACGGTCGGGATTTTTGAAGCCGCGCCAGCCGCCTCCCTCCACCGTGACCCGGGCCGTCGTCCCCTTGATCCTCGTCCCGAGCCGTTCCAGGCATTTCCAGGTCGAGCGCACGTCTGCCCCTGGGGCTAGGTTGAGCACCGAGCTAGAGCGCTCGGCCATCGCGGCCAGGATCAGCGCCCGATGGGAAATGGACTTGTCCCCGGGGACGGTGAGCTCCCCCCGCAGGGGGCGGGGACGGCGGGAAACGAGCGCGCCCATCAGCTCCCCGGCGCCGCCGCCAGGACCTCCGTGATCCGGGAGAGCTCGCCCATGAGCTTCTTAAAATCATCGGGCGGCAGGGCCTGGGCCCCGTCGCAGAGCGCGGCCCCCGGGCGGTCGTGGACCTCGACCATGATTCCGTGCGCTCCGGCCGCGGCGGCCGCGCGCGCCATGGGCGCCACGCGGCTGCGCACGCCCGTGGCGTGGCTGGGATCGACGAAAATGGGCAGGTGGCTGAGCTCCTTGACCGCCGGGACCACCGTCAGGTCCAAGGTGTTGCGGGCGTGGTCCGAGAAGGTCCGCACCCCGCGCTCGCAGAGGAAGAGCTGGGTGTTTCCCTCGCTCAGGATGTATTCGGCCGACATCAGCCACTCCTCCAAGGTCGCGGAAAGCCCCCGCTTGAGCATCACGGGCTTGCGCAGGCGGCCCAACTCCTTGAGAAGGGCGAAGTTCTGCATATTGCGCGCCCCGACCTGGAGCACGTCGGCCGTCTCGGCGACGTCCTCCAGGCTCCGCTGATCGAGGACCTCGGTGACGATCGGCAGCCCCGTTTCGGCCTTGGCCGCGGCCAGGATTTTCAAGCCGTCCTTGCCCAGGCCCTGGAAGCTGTACGGAGAGGTGCGCGGCTTATAGGCGCCGCCTCTCAGGAGGTGGGCGCCCGCCGCCTTCACCGCCCGGGCGATCCTCAAGGTCTGCTCCTCGCTTTCCACCGCGCAGGGGCCGGCGATGACGGTGAAATCCATCCCGATCCTGCAGGCCCCCACGGTGATGACCGTCTCCTCTTTCTTGAAATCCCTTCCCGCCAGCTTGTAAGGCTTGGTGACCGGGAGGGCGTCGAGCACGCCATCGAGAACCGTGAATTCGCGCGGGTCCAACGCCCCCGGATTGCCCGTGATGCCGATGGCCGTGTGCCCCGCCCCGGGAATGACATGGGGCTTTAAATTCATGGCCTTGACCTTGTCCAGGACGGCCTGGAGCTGGTCCGGCGTGTGCGCGGCGCTCATCATGATCAGCATGGTCTCTCCTTTATAAACCGGCGACGATCTCGCGAGCCTTGGCGCGCAGGGCCCGCTCGGCCGCGGCCACACCCGAGGCGCGGGCGGCGGCGTCCACCAAGGCGCTGCCCACGACCACACCATCGGCGTGCGGAGCCAGACGGCGGGCCTGGGCGCGCTCGGCCACCCCGAAGCCCACGATCAAGGCTTTCCCCGTGAGGCGGCGGACCTTGCGCAGGCGCTCGGCCAGGCCGGGCGCCAAGCCCCGGCGCACGCCCGTCACGCCCTCGCGGGAAACGTAATAAACCAAGGACCCCGAGGCGCGGCCGATGGCCTTCAGGCGCCGGTCGGAGGTGGTCGGGGAAGCGAGCAGGACCGGCTCGACGCCGCGCTTTTTGAGCGCCGCCAGCAGAGGCCCGGCTTCCTCGAAAGGGAGGTCCACGGCCAACACGCCTTGAACCCCGCTTTCGGCGCAGGCCCGGGCGAAGTTCTCGATACCGAGGCTCAGGATGGGGTTGAGATAAGTGAAGAGAATGACCGGGGTGTCCCAGCCCCCGGCTCGCAGGGCGCGCAGGCGCGAGAGGATTTTTTTCAGAGTCGCGCCCCCCGCAAGGGCCCGCTGGCCCGCCGCTTGGATGGCTGGACCGTCGGCGACGGGATCGGAGAAGGGGACTCCGACTTCTACGATGTCGGCGCCGGATTGGGAAAGGGCTTTTAGGAAACGGTTGGTGAAAGAAAGAGACGGATCGCCGGCTATTAGGAACGGAACGAAACCGCAACGGCCGGTTTTACGACGGAAAGATAAAACGGAAGAAAGAGTCAACGAAACTCCCTCCTGGCCGCCAAGGCGGCCAGGTCTTTATCCCCCCTCCCCGACAGATTGAGGAGGACAATTTTTCCCTTTAGCTTTTTCCGTTCCCGCCTGACCCAGGCCAGCGCGTGGGAACTTTCCAGCGCGGGGACGATGCCCTCGGAGCGGCAAAGGCTCCGAAACGCGGCCAAGGCCTCGGAATCGGTGGCGTGGGAATATCGGGCCCGGCCCTGAAGGCGCAGGAGGGCGTGCGCGGGGCCGACGGCCGGATAGTCCAGGCCCGCCGCCCCCGAGTGGGTGTTTCGGACCTGCCCGTCGGGAGTTTGGAGGAGATAGGTCCGACAGCCGTGCAGGACCCCGGGGCGGCCTCCCGAAAACCGGGCCGCGTGGCGGCCGCCGGAAATGCCCTCGCCCCCGCCCTCCACGCCCAGCAGGGCGACCTTGCGGTCGTTCAAAAAGCCGGAGAAGACGCCGATGGAGTTTGAGCCCCCGCCCACGCAGGCGACAACCAGATCCGGAAGGCGCCCGGCCTGGGCCAGAATCTGCTTTCTGGCCTCGCGGCCGATGACGGCTTGAAATTCCGCGACCATGGCCGGGTAGGGATGAGGCCCCAGGACCGAGCCGAGAACATAATGGGTATCCTTAAGACAGGCGCTCCAGGCCCGGAGCGCCTCGCTGGTGGCGTCCTTCAAGGTCCGCGTGCCCCCGGAAACGGGAACCACTTCGGCCCCCAAGAGCCGCATCCGCTCCACGTTGGGCGCCTGGCGGGCCATGTCGTCGGTGCCCATGAAGACCCGGCAGCGCATGCCGAAAAAAGCCGCGGCCGCCGCCGTCGCCACCCCGTGCTGGCCCGCGCCGGTCTCGGCGATCAAAGCCGTTTTGCCCATGCGGCGTGCGATCAGGGCCTGGGCGACGGTGTTGTTGATCTTGTGAGCCCCGGTGTGGGTCAGGTCCTCGCGCTTGAGATAGAGCTTGACCCCCAATTCCCGGCTGAGATTGGCGGCGAAAGTCAGCGGAGTCGGCCGCCCGACGAAATCCCGGAGGACGACGGCCAGCTCGGCGCGGAACTTCGGATCCCGGCGCGCCGTCCGCCAAGCCCCTTCCACCTCAAGCAGGGGCTCGAAAAGGGTCTCGGGAACGAAGCGCCCGCCGAAGGGGCCGAAATAACCGCGATGATCGGGTTGCACGCAGTGCAATTATAGCCGTTTACTCAATCAAACACCGGACACCGGTCCGTCCGGACCTTGCCCTTGAACTTCTTGTGCTTTTTGACCCGGCGGGGAGGGTCGAACTTGGGCAGGCGGAGCTTCCAGCGGCTCTTGGTGGCCACCGAGACCAGCACCATCCGGGCCTCGCTGGTTTGGCGAACCGCGCCCGGCTCGGAGGAGACGACCTCCGTCAGGATGTCGAAGGTGACCTTCACGAATTTATACTGGTCGTAGAAGTCGGCCAGGTCCTCCGGGGCCACGCAGTCGGGGCCGGGCGCGGGGCCGCTCCCGGCGGGACAGAACTTCCTGTCGATCCCGGCCGGGCAGGGATAGGGGCTCGACGGTCCGGAGGTTCCGTTTCCGTTGGCGCCCGAGAAATCCATGGTCACCTGCTCGTTGGAAAGGGCCTCCTGGGCGCGGGCGGTCAAATGGGCTTTGACGAAGGCCGCCGCCGCCTCGGCCCGGGCGCGGCTGAGCGCGGCGTGCGTCATGGCCGCGGCTTGGCCGGTGTTGCGGAGCGTGCTCGCCGAAGATTCGACGTGCATCGAGACGATCCGCCCCCCGGTCGCCTTGGCTTTTTCCAAAATCTCATCGACCTGCTTGCGCAAGGCCTCGGCGTCCTGGGAACCCTCGACCACGGACCACTCGTTGTCCTGGAAAAGGCGGCCGAACGGAGCCGTTCCCACCGAATTGGTCACCAATTCCGTCCGGGGGGGGTCCTGCTCCGTCCCCTTGGTCTCCTCGGAACTGACCAACTCGTAGCGCTTGTAGCGGGCTTTGCGCTTGGCCTCGAGTTCCTCCAGAGTTTTTCCGTCCAAGGTGACGATGTCGGCCTTGGTGGCCCGGCGGCGGTTACCGTGAATTTTTTCCGCGATCTTTTGGACCGCCTCCTCCCGCTCCTCCGGGGAAAGCTCCTTGAAAGTTTTGTCCTTGGCCGCCAATTCCTCGGCTTTTCCCAGGTCTTTCTTGTTGTACTGCTGAGCCGCCGCGCCGCCGGCCAGGCCGAGGCACGAGGCCAAAATCGAAGCGCCCAGGAAACGATGGGTCATGGGGTTTCTCCTTTCCGGCAAGCATAGTATGGAACGCGTAACCGTTATTTTCAAGACCTGCCCTTCCTTAATAAAAGCCCCCCCGCCGCCGCGATGAGCGCGACGGCGAGGAGCCAGGAACGCTTCCTTGATGGAGACGAATTCCCGTCAACGGAAGACGCCGGACCGAAAAGACGCCGCAATATTGCGTTTCCTTCCTTTGATTCGGACCCGGCTGCTCCGCCCCGGGACCCGCCCCCCCCGGGGGTCGTTTGGCCTTCCGTTGCCAAGGAAGAATCGCCGATTTCCAGGAATGAAGGCGGGGCGGCGGCGTTGGTTCTACGGCCGCTTTTTCGGGGGCCGTTCAGGCGCGCCGGACCGTCCTCGGAATCCGATTCCTCGAATTCGCCCTCCAAGGATTTCCACATCCGCTCCAGGTCCTCGGGATCGACGAATTCGCCTTTTTTATAGGACTCCCGCCGGACGCTTTCGTTGCAGCCGCCGGAAACCTTGGAGCAGGATTGAGAGTGGATCAAATCGCGATCCTTTTCCGTGGGGGCGACATGTCGAAAGACGGTGTCGCCGAGCTCGGGCCGTTCGTGGTAGCCGGCTTTGAGCGCCTCGAAATGCTCCGGGGAAACCTCGGAGAAAAAATCCGGGCGCGGGGCCAGGGCCGCCGGCATGGCCTCGATGGCGAGCTTCAGGCGCGCGAGATCGCCCGCCTCGGCCGGGCGCCCATCGGAAATTCGGATCAGGCTCTTGCCGTCCGGGCCGACGCGCAGACCGGCCCTTTCCAAGGCGGGGGCGTAGCCGGAGCGGACGGAGAGAAGAAAGTCCCCGGGGCTCATCGGCCGCGCCGGGTCCCCCTTCCCCGAGGGAGAGGCCAAACCGCCGGAGGCCCCGGCGGGCGATGTCCCGCCGAGAGTCCCGGCCTCCGCCCCTCCCGGCATGGCCGCGGCCGCTTCCAGGCCCGCTCCGAACCCTCCTTTTAGGTTCTCGGCCATCCCCGAAGCTTTTTGAGAGGCCCGCTCCCGTTTTTGCTCGGAGGCCGCTTCCGCCTTTTCTTCGGCCGCGTCCTCGGCCGCGTCGGCGGCCTCGGCGGCTTGGTCCCATTCGCGGCCCGCCTCCCGCGCGGCCCGGCGGGCGGCCCGCCTTCGGCGGCGGAGTTCTTTTTTGGAAAGGGAAGCCTCGCCGGGCTGGACGGCGGCCTCGGCCGGGGCTTGAGTTTCCCGTTCCTGCGCCGGCAAATCGGCGGGGAATAGGGCCAATCCCGAACATAAGACCAAAAGAACCGAGGCGCGCCAGCCGTTCACGCCCATAGTATGCGGGCCGCCGCCGCCGCTGTCAAGGACGCGCGGCGGCCCTGATCCAACCGGGAGTTCGGATCTGGGATGGTGCAAAAAATTCGGAGGCGATTTGGCGAAACGGATTGTGTTTTATGGATAATTTTCAACGGAATGATGGCGCCATCATTCCGCGACGCCGCTCCCGGCTATTTCGAGGATTTGGCTACGGGAGCGGCGTTAAGTCCCGCCACCCGCAAATCCAACTGGCCCGCGAGGTGTCCCAAGTCCTTGAGAATCTCCTCCTGCACGGGGGTGATGTTCTGGGCCAGGGCGGCGGTGAAAGGGACATGGGAGCCCTTGCTGGAAAGGGCGTTGAGCAGGTTCTGCGTCTCCATGTTGTGAAGCCGGATCTCCCGGGTGATGGAGAACATGGTCTTGGTCTGCTCCAGCGGGAAAAGCCCGCTCTTGGCGGCCTCCTCGATGGCGATGGGCTGGATCAGGGTCAACCGGAGGCTGAAGTCCTTGTGCAGGGAGGAATCCCGGATGAGAATCTTCACGGGCTCGGAATTGCGGAGCTGGCCCGCGATGTCGGTCATCTCGGCCTCCAACAGCAGGCGGTAGCGGGCGCGGTCCTCGGCGTCCTTCTCCAATTTTTGGACCGAAAGCAGGTAGAGGCCGACCGCCAGGCCCAGCGCCACCGAGACCAGGCTGGCCATCAGGTTCGACCACCAGCCCCACCACAGCTCCCGCCGTTTGTAACGGACCAGGCTCGCGAACACGATGACCAGGAACAGACTTCCGGCAAGGACAGCAATCATGGGCGGAGCATCGGCTCGATCATGAATCGGGCCAGCCAAACGGTGCTGCGGGCGTCGTCGATCCCGCGGTGGGCGTGCCCCTCGCGCGCGATCTTCTCGCGCGCGAGCGCGTCGGAGGTGGTCACCCGTCCGCACCCCTTGAGCCTCCCGTACAATTCCTGAAGGTCGACATGCCGCTCCAGGGAAGCGGGCATCTCCAAGCCATGGAGGGCGCAATCGCGGGCGATTTGGATTTCGTCGTAGGCGCTCCAGGACGCCAGGCGGAACGGCCCGCCCCCGATCCAGGCGCGGAATTTCTCCAGCGCCTCCGGGAAGGACGGCGCCGAATCCACCTGGGCCTGGGTGATCCCGGTCAGGCGCGTGCAAAAGGGGCTCAAGACCGGCTCCCGGGTGGGACGCACGAAGGCCGAATATTCCCCGAGCATCTCCAGATCCGGCCCGAGCTTGACCGCCCCGATCTCGATGGTCTCCATGCGGTCCATGGCCTGGCCCTCCTCCCAGCAGGTGGCCTCCAGATCGAAGACGATCAAGGACGCCCCGGCCCGGCGCCAGGCCCGCTCCAACAGGCGCGTGATGAACTCGGTTTTCGAGTTGGTATAGGCCGCGCGGTCGTCGGCGTGGCGCCGGGCGAGCTCGCGCTTGACCCCTTCGTAGGCCGCCGCCTCCACGGGAACGGCCCGCAGGAAATCCCGGAACACGAGCTGTTTGTCCCAGAAGTCGGCCCCTTGTCGGACCCAGTGGACATGGTGGGTCGGAGGCGAGCCTTTCCGGAAAAAATGACGGCCGGGGATGCCGTATTCCCCGAGATATTCGTAGCCCAAGACGCACAGGTCCGCCACGCTTCGCTCGTCGACACGAAGCGGCTCGGACCCCAGCATGATGTCCAAGGTGGGCTTGGCGGCCAGGCCCGGGACGGCGGTCGAACCAATATGCTCCACGGCCGAAATCCTCGTCCCCAACCGGGCGAGCAACGCCTCCCGCTCGGCCTCGAAACCCTTGGGCCAGGCCGGATCGGGCGGGACGATCTCGATGTGGTTGAGGGGGTTATAGATAGGTCAGTTTCCAGGAAAGGTTGAAGCCCCGCCGCCGCATCGCCTCGAAGAACGGCTCCGGGGGAATGCCCCGCTCCACGGGGTAGGCGCCGGGCTTGTCGATGGTCTTGTCGGCCAGCATCTGGGCCACGATGGAGGCCGGAAACGCCGTGGTCTGCATCATCGCCGTCAGGCGGTTCTTGGCGTCGTACTTGGCCGTCATCGTGTATATGATCCGGGCCTTGCGCCCGTTCTTGACCCCGTTGACCGTGGTATGGATGACGACCAGGTCCTTGTCCCCGGGATGATCGAAGTGCTCCCGAAAAAGCTTGGCGCTCAGTTCCCGCGGGGCCAGCTCGGCCTTGCCCATGAATCTCCGTTTATTGGAAAAGAAGCCCATCGCGTTCATCCCATTGATGACCGCGCAATGGCCGGGGTAGCGGATGAGCTTGCAATCCATGGTTTTGATCTTGCCCTGGTAGGTGTGGGCCAAGGTGGACAGGCCGCCGGAGGCGTGGCCCGCCTCCATGGTTCCCAGGCCGGGAATCTTGATCGTCTCAACTTCGGAGAGCCCCGGAACCTTCACCCGCTTGAAGTTCCGCAGGGCGGTGGCGTCCTCGACGTATTCGTTGATGAGGCCATGCTCGGAGAAGGTGAGCATGTAGTTCATGGGCGGCCGGGGATCCTGGGGCAGGCCGCCGTCCCGGATGAAGACCTCGTGGGTCTCGTCCAAAGTCCGGATTCCGTGCTCGGCGATGGTCGTGGTCATTCCGGGGCCCAGGCCCACGTCGGGGATGACCGTCACGCCCGCGCGCTTGGCGGCTTCGTGCAATTTCAGCTCCTGCAGGACGATGTCGGTGTTGCCGCCGAGGTCGATGAAGTGAATTTTGGCCGCCACCGCCGCCTTGGCGAGCTTGAGGTTGAGAAAATAGGGGACGCAACTGACCAAGACTTGATAACCCTTGGACAAGCGCGCCACGGCGGCGGGATTGCCCGCATCCACCGTTTGGACCTTGACCTTGGACGAACCCAGCAGACGCTTGCCGATGGCCAGGCTTCCGGCGTCGGAATCGGCGAGCATAACTTCCCGCGTCGCCGGGTTGCGCAACAAATCGAAGGCGCACGCGCGCCCCTGCATCCCGCTTCCCAGAACCATGAATTTCATGGAAGCGATTATACCGTTTTCCCGGACGCCGATTCGCTTGGCCGCGCTTCCCCGGAAGGCTATAATCCCTTCCATGATTTCCGTCGTCTTTCCGGCCTACAATGAAGAAGCCGCGGTCGCCGAGCTCCACCGCGCGGTCGTCGCGGCGCTGTCCAAGACGGGGAAACCCTTCGAGATCGTGGCGGTCGACGACGGCTCCACCGACGGCACCCTCGAGGCCCTGAAAAAACTCTCGCCGATCCGGATCGTCTCCTTGGCCTGGAACTCCGGCCAGACCTACGCCCTGGACGCGGGATTTAAGGCGGCCAAGGGAGAGGTGATCGTCACCTTGGACGCCGACCTGCAGAACGACCCCGAGGACATCCCCCGCCTGACGGCCAAGCTGGAGGAAGGATACGACGTCGTGTCCGGACTGAGAACCGAGCGCCATGACCCGCTCTCCCGGCGGATTCTCTCCGGCGCGGCCAACGGATTGACGGCTTGGGTCACGGGTCTTCCCCTAAAGGACCTGGCCTGCGGCTTGAAGGCCTACCGGGCCGACATTCTCAAGGAGCTCCACCTGCACGGGGAGCTTCATGTGCTCCTGCCCGCCCTCCTGTCAAACCGGGGTGCGCGGATCGCGGAGCTTCCAGTGGCCCACCGACCCAGGACCTCCGGACATTCCAAGCATTCCTTTCTCAAGGCCGTGCGCAATCTGGGGGATCTAGCCGTCCTCTGGTTTTTGACGCGCCGGGCGCTGCGCCCGATCTTATTGTTTGGGGGCGCCGCCGCCGTCCTGCTGGCGGGCGCCGCCGCCTGCGGACTCGCCGCGGTTTTTTGCGCGGGTCCCTCTTGGCGGCCCGCTCTGGCCGTCGCCGGGGCCGGGCTCGGGGCGGCCGCCCTGCAAACATTGCTCGCGGGGTTTTTGGCCGAGCTCCTGGTCCGGATCTATTTCGACCCCTCCCCCCGCGCGCCCTACCGGGTCCGGGGCGTCATTGAAAACGCCTAGCCGGCCATCGGTGGCCGTCGTCGGAGGGGGCCTTTTCGGCGCAACGGCCGCCGCGGTGCTCGCCCGGGATTTTTCCGTCACCTTGATCGAGCGGCGCCGCGGACTTCTGCTGGAAGCCTCCGGCTCCAATCAACTCCGGCACCACCTGGGCTTTCATTACCCCCGCAGTCCCCGGACCATCCGGGAGGTGGCCGCGGCCGACGACTCTTTTCGAGAATTCTACTCCCCGGCCCTCGTTCCGACTTCGGGGTATTACGCCGTGGCGCGGAAAGGCTCCAAAACCTCGCCGGAACAATTTCGGAAACGAATTCAAGCCCACGGCCTTGGGTTCCGTCCGGCCTTTCCTAAACCCGCGCTCCTAAACCGAGCGGCGGTTTCCCTGTGCGTGAGGACCGAGGAGCCCGTCTATGATCTGGAGCGCCTGCGGGCCTGCGTCCAAAAACGCCTCCGGGCCGTCCCGGGTCTCAAGGTCCTGTTCAACTGCGAGGTTCGCGGGGCCGCGGACGCGCCCGGGGGAGGGACTTTTCTCGAACTCAAAGAGTCGAAGGCCCGGCTCCGCCGGGAAAAGTTCGACTTCGTGGTCGGGGCCGTATACTCGGGCGTCAACGAGTTCCGCCGCCTGCTGGGGCTCTCCGGAATTCCCCTGCGCTACCAATTCAAGGAATTGCTGTTGTTGGACCTGGGAGTTTCCGAGCGCGTCGGCGTGACCGTGGTCGACGGCCCGTTCGCGAGCCTCCTTCCCTTCGGCCGGACCGGCCTTTTCACCTTGGGCGACGCCCTCTTGAGCGCCCATCGCGACTGCCGCCGCGCGGCCCCGGCCGAATTGGCCGATTGGTCCAAGGCGCGCGCCACCCGGTGGCCCGAGATCCGCGCGCACGCCGGGGCCTATTTCCCCGCGGTGCTCAAGGCGCGGCGGGTCGGCTCCCTGCGGATCGTCTTCCCGCTGGACCCGACCTCGACGGCCCGCGACGATCGGACGACGGAATTGACCGATCTCGGCAAGGGCCGTTTCTCCATCCTGGCGGGAAAGATGATCACTTGCGTCTCCACGGCGCGGGAGCTTCGGGACCGGCTGAAGAGCCGGCTATAATCCCCGGAGAGCCCCGAAAAAAGCCCTCATCTTTTCCGGGGATTTGACCCCGGGAGCGCTTTCAACCCCGGAGCTGACGTCCATGGCGTAGGGCTTGGCGGCTTCGACGGCCTCCCGGGCGTTGGAGGGATCCAAACCCCCGGCCAGGATAATCTTGGCGCGGCGACCAAGAGCCCGGGCGGTATCCCACGCCCGCCGCCGCTCGTCCGGGGACGGACCCTTGCCCTTGACCCGGTCGGAAATCGGGCGCGCGGGCTCGATCAAAAACGCCTCCGCCGGATAGCCTCCGGGAACGGAAGCCCAAAGCGCGGGGGGCAAACTCTTGAAGACCGGCACGGGAAAACCCGCGCAATCCTCGGGAGACTCCGAGCCGTGAAGCTGGACGACGTCCAGGCCCAGGCGCTCCACGGCCGCCAGAATCGTCTTCTTCGGTTGATCGGCGAAGACGCCCACGGCCAGCACCCCCGCCGGAACCTCCCGGCGCAAGGGCCCGGCTTCTTCGAGCGAAAGCAGGCGCGGACTTCCCGGGGCGAACACGAATCCCGCCGCCCAGGCCCCCGCGGAAACCGCCAAGCGGACGTCCTCGGCGCGGGTCAGCCCGCAAATTTTCACTCTCATCGCATTGATTATACTACCGGGCGAGCCCTTCGGCGGCCTTGGCCCGGCCCAGCGCCCGCTCAGCCAACTTTTTCAGAAGTTCCGAAGGCGGGTTTTTCCGTTCGGCCGGAGGAAGCAGGCGGCAGTCCGGGGCGCCGGCCTCCCGGGCCAAGTGAAACCAAAGCTCGGCCCTTTGATCGGCGGGAACCGCCGAGGCGAGGGTTTCGTAAAATTTGAACCACGCCTGAAGCCCCCGTTCGAGCCTCTCCCGGGGAGGCATCCCCGGCTCCAGAAAGCGTTCCCCGGGCGCCCCGTGCAGGCGGCGGATCTCATAAAGGAGGCGCCCTTCGCGATCCCGGAACTCCGCCGCCAATTCCCCGCCGCCGAGATAAGGGAAGGGCGGCCCGGAACCCTCCCGGCCAACGACCGCGTAGACTTCCCGGAAAAGGAGCACCTCGGCTCGGTTGAGGCCGTCGCTGGAAATCCAATGCTCCGGCGGGGGAATTTTGTCGATCCTCACCCCACCTCCGGTTTCCAAGCTCAATATTTCCAGCAAGCGCGCTCCATCTACGACCCCAAGAGAAGGCTCCCGGGCGGCGGCGGATTTGATCCAGGCCGCGGCGTCGATCAAGCTCCGTGGATACTCCCGCGAGCCTCCGCTTGCGCCCAGATCGGCCGAAAATCGCCAAGTCACCGCCGCTTGCGCGGCCAGGATCGGAACCAGAAAAAAAGCCGCTAAAATCATTTGCCGGGAAAGCCGGGGCGCCCATGCCGGAAAAACCGACGCCGCCAAGCCGGCCCAGGCCAACCGGGGAAACGCCAGGATCAGGGAATAATGGTGGACCTTGAGCGGGTAGGGGGCCAAAAACGAGGCGGCCGCGAACAAGCCGGCCACGGCCAGCCATGCGGCGGCGTGCCGCAGGCCGGTCCATTGGCGAAGCCGCGCCGCCGCTGCGGCGAGGACGGCGAGCTCGACGGTTACGATGATTCGGGGAAACTTCGCCCAATCCGGCCCATTGACCCCTGAAATCACCAGGGAGATGTCGGAGCCGTCAAAAGCCCGGAGCAGCAAGCCCCAGCGCTCCCCGGCCCAATCCCCGAGCCGGGGCAGATGCTCGGCCAAGGTCCAGCCCAGAGACTCCCGGCTGGTGAAGGACAACATTGAATGTTGCGCGTTGAAGGCGATGAACGGCGCGGCGCCGACCAGCGCCCCGGCCCAGGCGAGCCCGATCCGCCGCTTCCAGCCGTCCAAGCGGCCCAAGACGCCCGCGGCGGCGGCCGCCGCGGTCATCGCGCAAAGCAGCCAGAGCGCGCTCGGCTTGTCCCAGACCGCGAGCCCGAAAAAAAATCCGCCCGCCATTAGGCCCGGAGCACGGGACGCGCCACCCGGGGGCGAAAGGAGAAACCACAACCCCGCCAGTTCGCACGCCAACGAAAGGGTGGAGGGCCCACGGTCGAAGACTGAGGTGATGATCCACGCCGGATCGGACGCGGCCAGAATTCCCAAAGCGGCCCCGGCGGCCACCCCATAGAGACGGGACCCCAACAGAACCAACAGGGCCAAAGCCGCCGCGCTCAAGCCCAAAGTGACCCCGCGCACGGAGCGCCGGCCGATGCCGAAGACCCGGAAGGTCCCGTAATGGATGTACGCCTTGAGCGCCCCGTTGTAGGCGGAAGTCATCAGGGGAAGCCAGCGTCCGTTGGGAACGGAAGTCCCGGGGTGGATCATGGCGAAAGCGGCGGAGGCGTGAATCGCCTCATCGCCATTGAGCCCCGCCCGGTCCGCCATAGGAACGGCCAGGAACAAAAATAAGCCGACGCAAACGCCGGCGGCGGCCCAGATCCGGCCGCCGCCCCCCGGGCCCTCCCTCAACGGAAGAGCTTCCGGAAGCTGGCCATCTCCATGGGCTTCATCGACATGTCCCCCGGAGCCCGCGCGACGAGCCACAAGGACTTGTTCGGCCCCACCGAGAGGGCCGCGTACTGCGCCTCGTTGGGGTTGAGTTCCAGGAGGACGGCTCCCGCGGCGGGCTCGGTCTTGAGGACGACCACGTTCTGCAGGATCGTGGCGGTCACCATCTCCTTGGTTCCCTTGGGAAGCAGGGCTTCGAAGGTCACCAGAACATCCACGCGGTCTCCGACCGCGATGTAGGCCATTTGATGCGGAGGCACCGGAAGGCTCACCGCGCGGTAGCCGGACCGCAGGCTCCCCGCCGCCCCTTGGGCCCCGACCGCGGCCGCCGTCGTCATCAACAGCGCCGCCAACCACGCCGATTTCAACATCCCCAGTTTTCCCATGATCCCTCCTTCCAAATCGTCAATCCTTGCGCGCCTTCGGCCCGCCGGTCTCCGACCGGGGGAGTCACCAGCAAGCCGCTCGGCTCATCGGCCGCCCGAGGCGAAGCCCGCAATCCGCTGCCCCCCGCGCCCAGCATGGGCGCCGAAGGCAGGCCGCTCGGCCCCGGCCGAGCCACGGGCTTGGCCGTCAAAGCGGTTTCCGCCTCGCCCCACACCGGCGCCGCCGCCAAGCCGGGAGCGCCTCCCAAGGACGCGTCTCCCAAAGCCACGGGCGAATCGGGAGGGCCTCCCGTTTCCAAGAGGCCCTCGCCGCCGCTCGGCGCGGGCGCCGAAGCGGCGGCAACCGGCGAGGACGGCCGCGCGGCGGGCGCCCGGCGCCCGAACGACACCCCCAGCAAAAAGGCGGCGGCGGCCAGGCCCATGGCCCAGGCCGGAGAAAACCATGACGGCCGAGGGGAGGCGGCCAATGGCGCGAGCTCCCGGAATTGCGGCGCCATGACCGGCGCGTGGGCTTTTTGGAAGAGCCTCCAAGAGGCGGCCGAAAGGGCGGCCTCGGCGCGGCACGCCGAGCAGGAGGCCAGGTGCTCCCGCATCGCCGCCGCTTCGGCCGGGGAGAGAGCCCCCTCCTCGTAAAGAGGCAGCAGGTCGCGCGCGCCCGGGCATTCGAAATTCATGATCCTTCTCCCAAAAACGGCTTCAACAGCTCCCGCAAGCGCTTGCGGGCCCGGCAATAGCGCTGGCGGGCCGCCTCCGGGGAACACTCCAGAATTTCCCCCAATTCCTTGAAATCAAAATCCTGCTCCATCCTCAGGCACAAAATCCGGCGATCCGCCTCCTCCAGCCGCGCCAAGGCCGCTCTCACCTCGACGCCGGCCTCGCCGCGCTCGGCGCTGGGCTCGGGGCCCGTTCCCGAAAGCTCGGCCGGTTCCCGCTCCGGAAGGCGCTCCGACTTTTCCCGGCGGTCGGCCAAATGGGATAGGCAGACGTTGTACCCGATCCGGAAAAGCCAAGTCGAGGGCGCCGCCTCTCCCCGGAAGCCCCCACGCCCGGCGTAGGCCCGGAGAAAAGTCTCCTGAACCGCGTCGGCGGCTCGGTCGGAGTCCCCCAGCAGGCGGAACGCCAGCTGGAAGATCCGGTCTTTTTGCCGCTCGTACAGCTCGTTGAAATCCAAGGCATTTCCCGCCCGCTCTATGATTAGACCGGAAAACCCGGGTTTCGTGACACCGGGCTCAGCCCCCCAAAAGCGTCCGCAGGGCGCGCCCCGGATCTGGGCGGCGCATGAGCTCGGTGCCGATCAAGAAGCCCCGGTAGCCCAAGGCCCCGAGGCGCTTCAAGTCCCGTCCGGTCCGAAGCCCGCTTTCGGCGATGAGGATCGCGCCGGAGCGGCTTTCGGCCGCCAGGCGCTCGGCCACGGCCAGGTCGGTTTCCAAGGTCCGAAGATCGCGGCTGTTGACCCCGATGAGTTCCGCGCCGACGGCCTCGGCGGCCCGCAGTTCCGCCAGGGTATGCACCTCCACCAGCGGCGTCAGCCCCAGCCGGCGCGCCTCCGCCAGCATGAAGGGCAGGTCCTTGCGGAGCAAGGCCGCGATCAACAGGATCGCGTCGGCTCCGTGGGCCCGCGCCAGCTCGAACTGGTAGGGGTCCAGGAAAAAATCCTTCATCAGGAGCTTGGCCCGGGGAAACCGGCGCCGCACCGCCGCCAAGTAATCGGGCGAGCCGGAGAAAAATCTCGGTTCGGTCAAGATGGAGAGGGCGGCCGCTCCCGCCGACAAATAACCCCCCGCGATGCGGACCGCTTCCTCGGCGCAAGCCCCGGGCCGCAGGGCTCCGGCCGAAGGCGAGGCGAACTTGATCTCCGCGATCACCCGCTTGCCCGCCGGAAAAGCCGCTGAGAAATCCCTCGGCAGACGCGCATACAGCGGCAGGGCGCGCAGGCGGCGGACGGGCCACTGTTTTTTCAGGATTTTCAGCCGCGCGCGGACCGAGCCCGCGATGCGCGCCAGCACCCCGCCCGGATCGGGGGCGGTCACCGGGCGGCGCTCAACTTGCGCAGGGTTTCCAGCGCCCGCTCCGCCGCGCCGCCGTCGATAGAGGCCGCCGCGCGCGCGACCGCCTCCTTCCAATCGGTCGCCAGGCCCGCCACGCGCAGGGCCGCCGCCGCGTTGAACACCGAGATGTCCCGGGCCGGGCCCTTGGTGCCCTGAAGGACCGAGAGCAGAATCCGGGCGTTTTCCGAGGCGTCGCCCCCGGCGTAGGCCGCGGCGGGATAGCGGGGCAGGCCGGCCTGGGCCGCGTCTACCTCGTATTCGGTGATCGTTCCCGCTTTGAGGTGCGCGACCAAGGTAGGAGCCGACAAGGACAATTCGTCCAGTCCGTCCCGGGAGGAAACGACCATCGCCTCTTGGCTACCCAACTCCCCCAGGACCCGGGCCATGAGCGGAACCAGCGCCGTCGAGTAGACCCCCAGGACCTGCCGCTGGGCGCCCGCCGGGTTGGACATGGGGCCGAGCAGGTTGAAGACCGTCCGCACCCCCAGCTCCCGCCGGACCGCGGCGGCGTTTTTCATGGCCGGGTGCAGGGCGGGAGCGAACAGGAATCCCACGCCCGCTTCCTCGACGCAGCGCGCCATGGTCTCCGGAGCCGCGTCGGTCCGAACCCCCAGGGCCTCGAGCACGTCGGCCGAGCCGCAACGGCTGGAGACCGAGCGATTGCCGTGCTTGGCCACCGCCGCTCCGGCTCCGGCGGCGATAAAGGCCGCGGTCGTGGAAATATTGAAGGTCCCGGTCCCGTCGCCCCCGGTCCCGCAGGTGTCGATGAGCGGCGCGCGCTTGACCGAAACCCGGACGGCGCGCTCCCGCATGGCCCGGGCAAATCCCACCAGTTCCTCGAAACTTTCCCCGCGGACCTTCAAGGCCGCCAAGAACGCGCCGAGCTGGGCGGGGGTGGCGGCGCCGTCCATGATCAGCCCCATCGCCGCCCGCGCGCGGGCCGCGTCCAGCGGCCCCTCCAAAATCGCCTTCACCTCGTCCTTGAACTCAGCCATCGATGAAATTCCTCAACAGGCGGCCTCCGAGCGGAGTGGCCACCGACTCGGGATGAAATTGCACCCCTTCGACCGGGTGAAATTTATGGCGCACGCCCATCAACAATCCGTCGGCGCTCCGCGCCGACGCAATCAAATCCTTCGGCAGTCCGCGCTCCTCGACCACGAGGCTGTGATAACGAGCGGCCGTGATGGTCTTGGGCAGGCCCCGGTAAATCCCCTGGCCGTCGTGGCGCACCACGCAGGTCTTGCCGTGCATCAGACGCTTGGCCCGCACCACCGTTCCCCCGTAGGCCAGCCCGATGGCCTGGTGCCCGAGACACACGCCGAGAATCGGCGTGTCGGACCCGAAGGTCCGGATGACCTCCAAAGTCACCCCTGCCTCCTCGGGACGCCCCGGGCCTGGTGAAATGACAATCCTCCGGGGCCGCATCCGGAGGATTTCTCTTGCCGTTATCTCGTCGTTTCTTCTTACCAGACATTCTTTTCCCAACTTCCGTATTTCCTGATAAAGGTTGTAAGTAAACGAGTCGTAGTTATCAATCAGCAGAATCACGCCGCCACCAACGCCTTTCGGGCGGCCGCGAGCTTATTGCGGACTTCCTGGTATTCGGCTTC
>CAYHPY010000012.1:0-59199 GCA_964358485.1 uncultured Elusimicrobia bacterium | reverse complement strand
GGGGGGGGCGCGGGGGGCCGGCCCCCCAAACTCGCCCCCTCCCGCGGCCCGCCCCCCCACGCGCCCCACGGACCATTCGACGACGGTTTTCCCCCCCAGGGGAAGAAACTGCTTGGGGCGGCCCATGCGGGAACCCGAACCCGCCGCCACGATGACGGCCGCCGCGCGCAGGGCCATAACGCGCGGGCCGGTTAGGCCGGCCGCTCTCCCTTGGCCTTGCCGAAGATCATCCGGCCGGCCGAGGTCTGGAGGATGGAGGTCACGCCGACCTCCAGGCGCTTGCCGATGTGCTTGCGCCCGTCCTCGATGACGACCATCGTGCCGTCGTCCAAGTAGCCCACGCCCTGCTCGCGCTCCTTGCCCTCCTTCATCACGAACAGGGACATCACTTCTCCCGGGAGCACGACCGGCTTAAGCGCGGTCCCGAGGTCGTTGATGTTGAGGCACACCACCCCTTCCAACGAGGCGATCTTATTGAGGTTGAAATCCGTGGTGATGACCTTGCCGCCCAGGTCCTTGGCCAGGCGCACCACCTTGCCGTCCACGTCCGGAACCTCCGGAAAATCCTTGTCCAGGATTTTGACAGGGATCTCGGAGCTTTCCTGCAGGCGCGCCAGGATATCCAGCCCCCGGCGGCCGCGGGCGCGCTTCAAGGTGTCCTGGCTGTCGGAAAGCTTGTGAAGTTCCTGCAGGACGAAGCGGGGCGCGATCAGGGTTCCCGAAAGGAACTTGGTCTCGCAAATGTCCATGACCCGGCCGTCGATAATGGCGCTGGTGTCCAAAACCTTAAGCTCGGACCCCCGACGCTTGCTCATTTTCAAGATGTCCTTGTCCAAATCGTCGAGCTCGGGAAACTTCCGGATGGTGACGATCATGGCCAGGGTCCCGAAGGCGAAATAGCGCAGGGCCGAGTATTTGTCCCAGGTCCGGTAGAGGGACTCATTGCCCATCTGGACCACCGTGTAGTCCACCAGCTTGGCGATGATGATGCCCCCCGAGGCCCCGAGGACGCCCGAGATGATGGTGAGCATGTTGACCTCGGCGCTCAGCATCTCGATGACGACGATGACGGCTCCGACCCCGGCCCCGAGCGCCACTCCCTTGAGGGAATGCGTGATCTGGAAATAAACGATGGCCGGAGAGGCCAGAAGAATGAAGACTCGGAAAACCCACAAACCCCAATTGCTCATGATCGGATTACCTCGCGGAAGCCTCGGATGAACCGTGCCGGGCGCGCCCGGTCGGAACGGCGGTGAACAATTCGGCGGCCTCGCGCAAAGTCGAGACCCCCTGGACCGACAAGCCGGCGGGAATCCGGATGTCCTTCAAGGACGAAGCCGGAGCCACCGCCTTTTTGAAACCGGCCTTGGCGGCTTCCCGCAGCCGGCCCTCCAAAAAGGGAACGCGGCCGATTTCCCCCAGGAGGCCCACTTCTCCGAAGAAAATACAATCGGCGGGAAGCGCCGCGTCCCGGGCGGAACTGAGGACCGCCAGGCAGGCGGCCAAGTCGAGGGCGGGGTCCTTGACCTTCAGCCCCCCCGCCACGCTCACGAACACGTCCTTCTCCTCGATGCGCAGGCCCAGGTGGCGCTCCATGGAGGCCAACAGAACCAGGACGCGGTTGAGGTCCAGGCCCGTGGCCATGCGCCGCGGAAGCGGATACCGCGTGGAAACGACCAGGGCCTGGGTCTCGGCCAATATCGCGCGGGCGCCCTCCAGCGCGGCCGAGACGGCTCGCCCGGGGAGCGGGCGGCGGACCGCCTCCAGGAAGAAGGTCGCGGCGTCCTTGACCTCCTTAAGGCCGCCCTCGCTCATCTCAAAAAGGCCGATCTCGTCGGTCGGACCGAAGCGGTTCTTGTGCGCCCGCAGGACCCGGATGAGCTCGTGCTTCTCGGTGTCGAAGTAAAGGACGGTGTCGACCATGTGCTCCAGGACTCTGGGCCCGGCCAACGCGCCTTCCTTGGTTACGTGACCTAGCAGGAACAGGGAAGAGTCGTTTTCCTTGGCCCAGCGCAAAAGCTGGCCGGCGCACTCGCGGACTTGGGACACCGTTCCGGGACCGCCCGGAAGCTCGGGATGAAAAATCGTCTGGACGGAATCAAGGACCACCATGCCCGGCTTGGTCTTGTCCAATTCCGCCATGATCCGGGACATGTCGGTTTCGCAGTAGAGGGTCAGCGACTCTCCGGCCAGGCCCAGCCGCCGGGCCCGGCTGGAAATCTGCCGGACGGATTCCTCGCCCGAAACATAGAGAGTCTCCAGGCCCCGGGAAAGCCCCGCGGCGGCCTGGAGCATCAAGGTGGACTTCCCGATTCCCGGGGGGCCGCCCAAAAGCACGACCTGGCCGGCGACGATCCCGCCCCCGAGCAGGCGGTCAAGTTCTGACAAATTGGAGGCCCGGCGGAGCTCCGCCCCGTCCCCGTCGCCGTTGAGCGCGGAAAGCCGGACCGGTTTGGAATCGGCGGCTCCCAGCCCGCGCGGCCCGACGGAGGGCGGCGGGGGAGCGATGAGCTCAGCCGACATCGAATTCCAGGCGGAGCAGTCGGGGCATTGGCCCAGGCCCTTGGGGGCCGAGTAGCCTCATTCCTGGCAGCGATAGACGGTTTTAGGCTTGGCCATAGGTTGAAGCCGGACAAACCCGGCGACTACTTCTTGCTCCTTCCCTTGCCTCCGGCGGCGCCGAAGGAGACCATCCCGAAGAGATAGGCGACGTCCTGGTCCTCAAAGCTCACGTTGGCCCAGGTCTGGTAGCGCTTGGTTTCCTTGACGTCCTCAACGCGCGCGCCGATGCCGAAATAGCGGTTGATTTTGGCCAGGGCCCCGAAGTCGTAGATCGGGCTGTCAAAGCGCTTGCTCTCGACGATCCGGTCCCGGCCGAAATCGTAGCCCTGCGCCATGAAGCTGAAGCGCTTGCCGAACGGATGCTTCCAGAAGGGGGTCACCGTCACCCGGGCGCCGCCGGCCGAATGGATGACCCCGGCCGCCACGTCGAAGGGCCCACGCTCCCAGCCCAGCAGGCCGTCCACGCGGTTGTACTGGGCGTAATCCCGCTCTTTCTTGAAATCCCCGGTCCCGCCGCCCAGGTTGGCGCCGCCGATGTAGTAGTAGCGCCCGTCGCGGGGATAAATCTTGAGGCCCACGTCGCCCCGTCCCGCCTTGATCATGTGCTCGTAGCGCCAGTCCAGGTTCCAATAGACCCGGAACTGGGTGATGCGGCCGAGGACGTCCTTGGCGGTCCCGGCGGCCTCCTTAAAGCTGGTGATGGTTTCTTTGACGTCCTCCTTGACCTTCTCGTCGTGGAGCATTGCGCCGACCGCCCCCTTGTCGGTGGCCAGTCCCGCCATCATCTGGTTGCTCTTGGCCAACAGGGAGTCGAGCTTCTCGGTGATGGCGTCGGTGCGGCTCATCGCCTTGGAAAGCTGGGGCCGGCTCGTCTCGATGAGGTCGTTGAGGTTTCCGGTCAGGTCCCGGAGGTTGGCCACGGTGTCGTTGAGATTGGCCCCGAGGGTGCCCGGCTTGGCGTTGGTGCCGGTCAGGGACTCCAGAAGGTTCTCCACGCTCGCCAGGGCCTTGGTCATGGCCTTCTCCAGGGAGACCGGGTCGACGCCCTTGACGGTCGCGCCGGCGGGGATCGCCCCCGAGGAGGGACGCCCTTGATTGATCTGAAGGAACTTCGAGCCGATGATGCCGGTGGAGCCGATCTCAAATTCCGCGTCCTTGTAAATTTCGATGCCCTCGCGAATGGCGGCCACGACCTTGGCCTGCCCGTCCTCCAGGCGAATCTCCTTGACGGTGCCGACCTCGACCCCGGAGAGCTTCACGGGAGCGTTGGCCGAGAGGCTGGCCACGTCCCTGAAAGTGGCGTTGATGGCGTAGCGCTTCTCGAAGGTGTAATCCCCGAGGAGGAAAATCGCGATGGCGATCAGGATCATCCCGGACAGCACGAAAGAACCGACTTTGGCTTCAGTGGACATCAGGCGGTTTGGGTCGCTCCGTTTTCGGCCTCGAACTCCTTAAGCTTCATCTTGATGGGCCCCTCGCTGAGGCCGTCGACGAACTGCCGCACGTACGGGTTGGTGCTGATCTTGATGACTTCCGGATGCGCCACCTGCAGGACCCGGCCGTCGTGGAACATGGCCATGCGGCTGGCGATCTTGTAGGCCGAGCGCATGTCGTGCGTCACGACGATCGACGTCACCTGGAGCTTCTTTTGCAGGTCCAGGATCAGATCGTTGATGACGTCCGACATGATCGGATCCAGCCCCGTCGTGGGCTCATCATACAAAATGTAATGCGGCTGCGCCGCGATGGCGCGGGCCAGCGCGACGCGCTTTTTCATGCCGCCCGAGAGCTCCGAGGGGCGCATGTCCTCGATGTCCTTGAGCCCCACCAGGGCCAGCTTGTCGCCCGCGATCCGCCGGTACTTGGAGGGCGGGATGTCGGTCAGGTAGCGCAGGCCGAAGGTCACGTTTTCCCAGACCGAGAGGGAGTCGAACAACGCCGCCTCCTGGAACAGGTACCCGAACCGCCGCCGGTAGGCCGCGATCTCCGACTCGGTCTTGAGCCGCGCGACGTCGACGCCGTCGACCTCGATGGAACCCTCGTCCGGGCGGGACAGGCCGATGACGCATTTCATGAAGGTGCTCTTGCCGCAGCCCGAGCCGCCGATGATGACCAACGTCTCGCCCGTCTCCACGATCAAATCGATCCCTCTGAGGATCTGGCGGCTCTTGAAGCCCTTGCGCACGCCGACGGCGTCGATCAAGTGATCCCCAGGGCGACCAGGACGGCGGTGGCGAAATAGTCCAGGATCAGAACCGAGGTCATGCTCATCACGACGGCCGCCGTGGTGGCCTTTCCCACCCCTTCGGCGCCCCCGGAAGTGGTGACGCCCCGAAAGCAGCAGATGAAGGAAATGCTCAGCGCGAAAACGAAGGACTTCAAAAAACCGTGCATGAAATGCCGGATCTCCATGTGGTCGACCAGGTCGTGCCAGTACACGTTGGTGGGGATGTTGTGCTTGAGATAGGCGATCACCCAGCCGCCGAAGACGCCGCTGAAGTCCGACATCACGGAGAGGATCGGGAGAACCGCCAGGAAAGCGAGCACGCGGGGAATGACCAAATAACGGACCGGGTCGGTCCCCAGGGTGTAGATGGCGTCGATCTGATCGGTCACCTTCATGGTCCCGAGCTCGGCGGCGATGGCCGCGCCCGCGCGGCCGGAGACGACCAGGGCGGTCATGACCGGCCCGAGCTCCATGATCATGGAAAACCCGACGACCGTGCCGACGAACAGGGGCTCATTGAAGAAGCTCTTGGAGGAGGCCCCGGTCTGAAGTGCCAGCACCATCCCGGTGAAGAAGGTCGTCATGGCGGTCACCGGCATGGAGTCCACCCCGATGCGGACCATCTGGATGACCACCTGGCGCCATTCGACCCGGGAACGGAAAAACCACACGAACGAGGAGCGCACCAGCAGGGCGAAACTGCCGGCCTGTTCAGCGGCCCCCAAGGCCCGGCGCCCGCCCGCCGCGAGAATGGCCTGGATCATGAGAGGTAAACTCTCGGGACCCGGGCCGAGATCGCCGTCGAGACTTCGTATGGAATCGTGCCGCCCCAAACGGCCATCTCCGAAGCGGTGATGCGGCGGCGGCCGACGCCGCCGAGGAGGACCACGTCGTCGCCGACGCGGGCCGAGGGGGCCTCGGTGACGTCCAACATGGACATGTCCATGGTCACCTTCCCCACCACCGGGCAGCGCCGGCCGTTGAGCAGGGCTGAAGCCTTGCCGGAGAGCGCCCGGGAGTAGCCGTCGGCGTAACCGACGGGGATCGTCGCGATCCGCGCGCGGCGCTTGGTCCGGTAAGCCGCGCCGTAGCTGATCGGGGAGCCCTTGGGCAGGGTCTTAAGGAACACGACCTTGGTCTTAAGGGAAAGAACGGGGAGAAAACCGGGGCAAAGACCGTAAATCGCCAGGCCCGGGCGAACCATGTCCCATCGGGCCTCGGGATGGCGCAGGGCGGCCGCGGAGTTGGCGGCGTGCCGGAGGCCGGTCTTAAGGCCGCCGCGGCCGACGGTTTCCACCACGCCCCGGAAAATTCGATTTTGGCGGCGGGTGAATGCGGGGTCCGAGTCCGCCGAGGAGAAATGAGTGTAAATCCCTTCCACCCAAACCTCTGGCCGTTCCCGGAGAAACTCGGCGACCTCCTGGGCGGCGGCCGGGGACATCCCGATGCGCCCCATCCCCGTCTCGATCTTCAAGTGGCAGCCGACCCGGCGTCCGAGCCGTCGGGCGGCCTCCCAAAGGCGGCGCGCCGATTCCAAGCTCGCGACGGTGGGGGTCAGGCGGTATTGCGCGGCGGCCAGAAAGCTTTCGAACGGATAGAGGCTTCCCAGGATGAGGATCGGAAGCCGGACGCCCGCCGACCGGAGAGACATCCCTTCCTCCACCGAGGAGACCCCGAGCGCGTCGACCAACCGAGAGCGTTCCGCGGCCTTGGCGCAAGCCGCCGCGCCGTGGCCATAGGCGTTGGCCTTCACGACGAAAAGGATCTTGGTTCCGCGGGGCATTTTCGACCGGAAGCGCCGCAGATTGGCCTGCAAGGCGCCAAGATCCACCTCGGCCCACACCGGGCGGAAAAAACGGCGGGCCATCAGGAACCCGCCATGAACTGCGCCTGCGCCTCCTGGAGGTCGGTCGGAGCCTGGTCCAGGGTCTCGTTTCCGAATTTGGTCAATTCGCCGATGAACGCGACCTGGACCACGCCGGTCGGTCCCTGGCGGTTCTTGGCGATGATGATCTCGGCCTTGTTCTCCAGGGTGGGGTCGTTCTTTTTGTACTGGGCCTCCCGGTAGATGAACAGAACCAGGTCGGCGTCCTGCTCCAGCGCGCCGGATTCCCGCAGGTCCGAGAGGCGGGGGCGGTCGTCGCCGCGCCCCTTTTCCTCGGCGCGGCGGGAGAGTTGGGAGAGCGCCACGACGGGGACGTTGAGGTCGCGCGCCAGGAATTTCAGACCGCGGGAGATCTCCGAGACTTCCTGCTGGCGGCTTTCCACCCGGCCGCCGCCGCGGATGAGCTGGAGGTAGTCGATCATGACCATCCCCATCTCCCGGCCCTGCCCCTTGAGCTCGGAGGCCAGCCGGCGCGCGGCCGAGCGGATTCCCACGATGGTCATGCCGGGATTGTCGACGATGTACAAGGGCGCCTTTTCCAGACGGGCGCCGGTATTGGTCAGATCCGACCACTTGTTCCGGGGGAAAAATCCGGTGCGCACGTCCCGCAGGTTGACGCCGGCCTCCGAAGAGAACAGGCGCTGCATGATGGCGTGGCGGTTCATTTCCAGGGAGAAGAACAGGACCGGCTTGGCGTCCCGCTGGTGCAGGGTGACGTTGGCCGCGATGTTGAGGGCCAGGGAGGTTTTCCCTTGGCCGGGACGGGCCGCGATCAGGATGAGATCGGATTTCTGGAAGCCGGTGGTGTCGGCGTCGACGCGGGTCAGGCCCGTGGCCACCCCGGTCACCGCCTCCTTTTTGCGGTGGGCCTGCTCCATCTGCTCGATGACCTCGTGCACCAGGTCCTTGGCTTCGATGACGCCGGAAAGATTCTGCTTCTCCGAGACCTGGAGCACGCGGCGCTGAGCCTCGTCCAAGAGCTGGGAGGCGTCTTTTTCCTCGGCGTAGCAGGAGGCGACGACGTCGGTGGCGGTCTTAATGAGCTCCCGCAGGATGGATTTTTCCTTGACCAGCCGCGCGTAGTGTTCGATGTGGGCCGCGGTCGCGACCCGGTGGGTCAAATCGGTCAGGGCCGCCATGCCGCCCACTTCCTCAAGGGCCTGCAGGCGGCGAAGCTCCTCGCCCAGGGTCACGATGTCCAGGGGCTGCCCTCGGGAGACCAGTTCCGCCATGGACCGGAAAATACGACGATGGGTTTCCTGGTAGAAATCCTTGTCGGTCAGCAGGTCCAGGGCGCGCTCGGAGGCCTCCTTTTCGATCAGGCAGGAGCCTAAGACCGCCATCTCCGCCTCCAAGGCCTGGGGCGGCAATCGAACGGGATCAGTGGGCATGGGGGTCGCGGGGCGCGTCGGGACGGCTACTGACGGGGAACGACCGAGACTTTGACCTTCGCGGCGACGTCGGGATGGATCCGGACCTCGACCTCGAACTCCCCCACGGCCTTCAGCGGGGATTCCAGGACGATCCAGGCTTTGTCCACCTCGAAACCGCAGGTCTTGATGCTCTTGACGATGTCGCTTTTTCCCACCGAGCCGAAGAGCTTTCCTTCGGGGCCGGCTTCGCGGGCGAACGAGAGGCTGACTCCGGAAAGCTTCCCGGCCAGCTCCGCCGCCGCGGTCTGGCGGCGCCCTGCCGCCGCCGAGCGCTTCTCCCGCCCCTTTTCCCACCAGCGCACCGCGCCGGCGGTCGCCGGCATGGCAAGCCCGCGAGGCAGGAGGAAATTGCGTCCGTATCCACCGGAGACTTCCTTGATGTCTCCGGCGCGTCCGACGTGCTCGACGTCCGTCTTCAGGATGACTTTCATGTTAGAACACCACGTAAGGCAGCAATGCCAGGTTGCGGGCGCGCTTGACCGCCCGGCCGAGCTGGCGTTGGTGGCCGGCGCAGTTGCCGGTCACGCGGCTCGACAGGATCCGCCCACCCTCGCTCAGGAAGGTGCGCAGGGTCTGGATCTGCTTGTAGTCGACGTCGCGGATCTTTTCCGCGCAAAAGCGGCACACCTTCCGGCGGGCGGCGTAGGGCGGCCGGCGGCGGGCGGCGTCGGGCCGCTTGCCCGCGGCGGCGCGGGGGGACGATGCTGCGGCTCCGTCGGCGACGGGGCCCGGTGCGGATTCGGCGATTTCCTCAGGCATCTAGAACGGGACCTCCTCAAGATCGGCTTCGGCCGCTGGCGCCTCGGCGCCCGGGGCCTGCGCGCCGCGTGTCTGACCCTCGGCGCCCTCGGAAGGGGCCAGGAACTGCACCTTCCGCGCTTCCACCTCTAAAACGGCGCGCTTCTGACCGGACTTCTTATCCTCGAACTCCCGGCTCCGCAGGCGCCCCTCGATGTGAACCGGGCTTCCCTTGCGGAGCTTTTCCTTGCAGCGCTCGGCGGCTTGCCGCCAAACCACGATCGGAACGTAGGAAACGACTTCCTTCCAATCCCCGGTCGTCTTGTCCTTGTAGCTTTGATTGACGGCCACGGAGAACCAGCACTTCGCCGTTCCCTGGGGGGTAAAAAAAACCTCCGGATCCCGGGTGAGGCGCCCGGTCAAAAGAACCTGATTCTGCTCGGGTAAACGGACGCCGCCCATTTCGTTCTCAGGCCCCGGCGGCCGCGGGCGCGGGTTTCTTCTTTTCCCGCAGCTTGCGATCTTGAGCCACGACGGTCATGTTGCGGATGATGTTGTCGGAAATCTTGAAGGCGTGGTTGAGCTTCACCTGGACCGCGGGGCCGGAGCGGTACTTAAGAAACGCGTAGACTCCTTCGCGGGCCTTTCCTATGATGTGGGTCAGCTTGCGGCGCCCCCAGACCTCCTGGGTGATGATTTCGCCGCCCTCCGACGTAATCGACTGCTTGGTTTTCTCGATGATCTCGGCGACCTCAGGGTCGGAGAGCACGGGCTTCATGATCAAGACTGTTTCGTAAACAGGCATATTTATGGGTGTTGGTCCCCCGGATTCACGACCGGGGGGAGTCAATATACCATAATCATTCCCGCAATAACAAGTGTTGACAGCCCCCCCGAGCCCTGCTATTCTTCCCGGGCATGACGCGCGCGGCGCTGGCGGCTTTGGTCGGCTTGCTCCTGGCGGGGGCCCCGCCCGCGGCCCGGGCCGATTCCATGGCCATTCAGACGGCCAAGGCGGCCAAGGCCCTCAAAAAAAACGACGACGCTGCGGCCCTGGAGGCCTACTCCAACGCCCTCCGGCTCTGGACCAAAAAAGACGGCGACAAGGCCCGGGCCGCCCTTCTTTCGGACCGAGCCGCGATCCACGAAAGGAACGGGGACTGGGAGGCCGCCCTCCAGGATCTCGGGAAAGCGCTGTCTCTGCAACCAAAAAATCCCCGCCTTCTGCACCGCCGGGGAAAGGCGAATCTGGAGAAAGGGGAATCGGCCCGGGCGCTGGATGATTTCTACAAAGCCATCGCGCTCGACATCAATTTTCGCGACGCTTATTTCGACCGCGCGCGAGCCTACGAGCTTCAAGGCGACGCCAAATTCGCCCGGGAGGATTACCGGGCCGCCTGCCGCCTTGGAAACAAGAAGGCGTGCGTGATCCTCAATCCCGCGCTCGCCAAACCCAAGAAGAAATCCGGCTCACCGCCCAAGCCCAGGAAAAAAGTCAACTTCGGCGCCTGCCTGGCCGCCCTGGAAGCTTGCGCCCAGGAGGGCGGAAGCTACTCCAACTGCGTCGGCCGCGCGGAGGTCTGCGGAGACGACGCCAAATCCGGCTGCTGCCCGGCCGCCTGCTCCCTTTCCTATAAGAAACAGGTCAACGGCGGGAAAAGCGAGGCGGCGGCCTTCCGGGAGACGTTCAACCTGGAGACCCCCTGCGGCGGGCCTCTCCCGGAAAAGGCAGTCCTTGACAAATAATGATAGAGGGCGTACACTATGGGTGGTAGACGCTAGAAAACGCTAATATACGGCAAAACGAAACCCTCAACCAATGAAAAAACGCCGCCGCAAAGTGCTCCGCAAAGCTTTGACCGGTCCGGTGCCCGAGGTCATGGACATCAAGACCTTGGCCCAATACCTCGGGATGGGGCGCTCCAAGATTTACGGGCTGATCCGCCAGCGGAAAATCCCCGCCTCCCGAATCGGCCGGCAGTACCGCTTTTCCAAGCCCATCGTCGACGCCTGGCTTAACGAAAAGCTCATCATCCGCCCCGAAGAGCCTCAATTCAACCTCCTCGCCCCGAAGCCCAAATAATCCCCCGTCGGAGATTTTTTTTCCCCCGTCGGAAAATCATTGCGTTCCACAAGGGGATATGCTAGGATCGCTCGTCGGGGAGGCGTGAGAACCCGAGACAATCCGACGGAGGTCACTTACAACATGGCTGAGAAAGTTGCGAAGGCTGGCGTAACGCGGGCGGCTGGATTCCTTTACTACATCGACAAGCAGGGCGACGTCTCCCGGACCAAGATGGCCCGCGGCGGCAAGTCCGGCGGAAAGGCCGAGAAAGTCGCGAAGGTCGGAGTCAAGAAAGAATCCGGCTACCTGTATTTCCTCGACAAGAAGGGCGATGTGTCCCGCGCCAAGATGGTGAACGCCTAACCCGCGATCCCGTCCCTAAAACCCCTGCCCGCTAGCGGGCAGGGGTTTTTCTTTGGTAGATTCCCCCAATGGCAAGGGCGGTCGCGATCGTCGGACCCGGCGCCGTGGGCTCGGTGCTCGCGGCGAGATTCGCGGCCGCGGGAATCGAGGTCCGGCTTCTGGGGCGAACCCCTTCCGCGGACGCCCGACTGGCCCGCTGCGGCATTCTTTTACGCGGCCCCGCCGGCAGGTCCACGCGGATCCGCTCCGGCCTTCGGCCGGCCCGCGGGCCGGGCCCCCGCCCTCCCCTCTCCGCGGCTTTTTTTTGCGTCAAATCCGCCGACGCCTCCGCGGCGATCGCCTCGGCGAGCCCCCTCCTCGGCCCCCGAACCCCGGTGGTGGCCCTCCAAAACGGGCTGGCCCACGCGCCTCTTTTTCGCCGCGCCTTCGGCCCGGAAAGAACCGTCATCGGCTCCTGCTACATCGCCGCCGACCGCCCCTCCCCGGGACGCGCCGCGCACAATGGCGGGCGCCGGATTCTCCTGGGCGCCAACCCCCGAAACGCCGCTTCGGCCCAAGCGGTCCGGGCCCTGCTCGCCAAGGCCGGCTGGTCGGTCCGGCTCGAGGCCGCCGAAGACCGGATGCTTTGGACCAAATTGGCTTACAACGCCTCGGTCAATCTCCTCGGCGCCGCCGGCGCCCTCCCGAACGGGGAGTTGGCCCGGGACCCCGCCCTTCGGGAAATCCTTTTGAAGGCGATCGCCGAGGCGACCGCAGCCGCGCGCCGCGCCGGACACCCGCCCCTTCACTCGGACCTGGCCCGGCGGATCCTGCTGGGCTGCCGCCGCACCCGCTTTCAACGCAACTCCATGCTCCAGGACCTGGCGGCCGGGCGAAGGACCGAGGCGGGCATGATTCTCGGGCCCATTCTGGCCGCGGGAAGTCCAGCCCCGATTTTGCGGACCCTCCTGCGGGTCATCGAACGCTTGGAAAGACGCCCATCCGGAGGTTCCCGGCGATGACGGCCCGCCTTCTGGACGGGAAAGCCCTGGCCGCCCGGATGGTGGAAGCCCTCTACCCCCGGGTGAAAGCCTTTCGCCAGGCCCGCGGGCGCGCCCCCCTGCTGGCGATCGTCTCGGCGGGAGAGGACGCGGCCGCCTCCGCTTACCTCAAGGCCAAACTCGCCGCCGCCGCCCAGGCAGGAATCGACACGACGGTTCTGGCCCCCGTTCCAGCGGGCGCCTCCGGAGTCCTCAACCGCGTCGCGTCATTAGCGCAGGACCCAAAAGTGGACGCGATCGTCGTCGCCTCCCCCCTGCCCACGGGCCTGTCGGATCCCGCGCTCCGCGAAGCCCTGCCCCCGGAAAAGGACGCCGAAGGACTTTCCCCCTTCCACTCGGGACGCCTTTTCCTTGCCCGAAGCTTCGAGGCCGCGCGGGCCGAGGGCCTCATCCTGCCTTGCGCCGCGGCCGGCGCCGTTTTGCTGGCCCTGGAAGCGGGCCGGGCTTTCGCCGGTCAACGCGCGGTCGTCATCGGCCGCTCCAACATTCTCGGAAAACCCGCCGCCCAGATGCTCCTGGGCCTGGACGCCACGGTGACGGTCTGCCACTCCAAAACCGTGGGCCTGCCCTCCATCATTCGCGAGGCCGATCTGGTCCTGGCCTGCCTCGGCCGTCCCCGCTTCATCAAGGGAGATTGGATCAAACCGGGAGCGGTGGTCATCGACGCCGGAATCAATTCCGAGGGAGGGCGTCTTTGCGGCGACGTGGATTTGGAGGGGGCGGCCCGCTCGGCGGCCTTCCTCTCCCCGGTCCCCGGAGGCGTCGGTCCGGTCACGACCGCGGTCCTGCTCTCCAACGCCCTGACTTTGGCCGAGCGGCGCGCGCCCTAATGCCCTCCCCCCCGTCCCCGGCCTGCCCGCTTTGCGGCGATACGGGCCCCAAATCCCTGCTCCAAACCTGGCGGGAGTACCAGATCTTCGATTGCCCCTCCTGCGCAATCGCCTTTTCCGATCCCTTCAAGAACCCCGGCCCGGAGTATTACGCGAAATTCGAGGATCTTTATCCCCATCAGGCCCAGGAAACCACCGACCCGACGACCTTCGAATACGACGAAGGCCTGGCGTTCCTCAAGCGCTCCCTTCCCCCCGGCGCTTCCCTGCTCGACGTCGGCTGCGGCGGCGGGGGCTTTCTCAACCGCGCCCGCCGGGAAGGTTTCGACGTGACCGGAATCGATTTCAACGAGACCCGCCTGCGCGCCGTCCGCGAAAAGCTGGGCTTAGAAAAGCTCCACGCGATGTCCTTGGAGGAATTCGCCCGCTCCCGCCCACCGGAGAGCTTCGACGCGGTCAGCCTCTACCAGGTCCTGGAGCATCTCGACCGGCCGGCGGATTGGTTGGGACACATCCGAAACCTTCTTAAACCCGGAGGCTGGCTGATCGTCGGGGTGCCCAACCGGGAGCGGACCTTCGATCCCCTGGTCGGACCCGGGATGGAGGAGCTCGACAATCCCCCCAACCATCTCACCCGCTGGACGGCGGCGGCCTTGCGCGCCTTCTTGGAAAAAAACGGGTTTGAGGTTTCGGAGGTCCGGGCATTGCCGGTGCCGCGGGCGCTTTTGGCCTTAATGCTAAGAAACAGCCTGCGGCTGGGGTTGGCGACGAAGGCTTTGAAAACGGACCAACTACAACATGTCGAAACAACGGAACGGAAATCCGGGGACGGAAGAAAAAAGATAATACTGGGGTTGGTCGGGATAAAAGAAAGCATCTTGAACATGGCGGCGGCGATCATTTATCCGGGATTTCGGCTGGGTTGCGCCATGTTCAAGCTGCAAGGTATAGTCCTTTTCGCCGCCGCGCGGCGCCCACTCCGTTGATCGAGCAAACCTTCGCCGTCGCCCTGGCGGCGGTCGCGGGGTTCGCCGCGCTGGCCCACGGCGCCCACGATCTTTGGGCCGCGACCGTCGTCCACTTGGCGGCGGTTTTCTTGGCCGCGGCCTGGGTGGCCCGCGGTGCCCTCGTCCGGGAGGCTTCGGTTTCCACCCGCTTTGCCCCCCCGGTCCTGCTGATCGTCGGAGCGTTTTGGCTGTCCTGGCGCGGGTCGGTCAACCCGGGAGAATCCCTGCTCGCTCTTAAGGATTGGGGCGCCGCCCTGCTCCTCCTGCTCCTGGCCGCCGAGGTTCTAAGGAAGGACGAAAACGCGGATATGTTCCTTAAGGCTTCGGCCCCCGTTCTTTGGTTGGAATTGGGCGTGATCCTCTGGCAGCGCGATGACCGGGTGTACGAAGCCCTTCCGCGATTGACCTCGGCAAGCCGCTGGTTTTGGTTCAACCTTTCGGAGCAGGTTCCCGGCACGATCCTCAACGCCAACGCCACCGCGGCCTTCCTGCTGGCCTGGGTGGGAGTCTTGGCGGGCCGGCTGAATGAGGACCGAACCCGGGGTCTGCGCCTTTCCCCGGTTCTTCTCTCCTCGCTGGCGGCGGCGACGCTGGGACTCCTTCTCTTGAATTGTCTCTGGGCTTTCGCCTGCCTGCTGGCGGGACTGGCCGTCCTGACGCGCTCCCGGCGCGCGGGGTGGGGCGCCGCGGGAATCATTCTCGCGCTGGCGGCCTGGAAATTCGGGCATCGGTTGGATTGGACCGGGGCCGTCGAGCCCCAGCGCGAAGCCCTCCGACGCCTGGACTGGTGGCGGGCGGGACTGAGGATGTGGACCGAACATCCTTGGTTTGGAATCGGGTTGGGGAATTTCCCCAGCGCCTACCCGGCCTTCGCGGGAGAGGGACCCGCCGGAGTGGTCCGGCACACCCGCTTCGCCCATGGCGCCCTGGCGACTTTGGCCGCCGAGACGGGCGCGGCGGGCTTGGCGGCTTTGGGGGCGGTCGGTGCGTGGCTGGCGCGCTCCTCCCGGGGGAAAACCCGGCGCGCGCCCTACACCGCCGGGCTGGCGATGCTGGCACTTTGCCTGAGCATAGAAATCGGGGTGGAGTTTCCGGGGATCCTGGTGACCGCCGCGATTTTCGCCGGCGCCGCGCTGGCCCCGGCGGCCGGGGAAAGATTCCGCCCCCGCGGTTCCATCGCCCTGGTGGCCGGGGCCGCGGCCTTGGCCCTGACACCCTGGCTGGCTTCTCCGTTTTTCGCCGGCCGCCTGACGGTGGAAGGGGAATGGTTTTTGTCGCAAGGAGCCCTTTCGGAGGCGATCGGGAAATTTTCCACGGCGGCCGGCCTCGATCCGCTCGCCTTCGAACCCGAGCGCGGCCTAGCCCGGGCTTACGCCTCCCGCTTCAAAAGGGAGCGCCGTCCGGAGGATTGGGAGTCGGCCCGCAACGCCCAGCGGCGGGCGCTGGCGCTCAACCGCCTGGACCTGCGGCTTAGGCGCGAGCTTTTGGAATACGAAGCGCTCGGACCCCTGCCCCCGCGAGGGGCGCGACCGAGCAGTCCCCGGCGCTCTCGTCCTCCCAAATAAGGCAGGCGAAGTCCGCCGGACGGTCGAGCACGATCAAGGGATGGTGCCAGACCCCGGGCTTATAAGTGATCCCCCGCGGGCCGCGGACCTCGAACGCCTTCAAAGCGGAAAGATCGGGCCTGGCGCCCCCCAGGCAGACCACCGCCAGGTAGCGGGCCGCGGCGCCCAAAGGCAAAAAAACCTGAGTCGAGAATTCATGGCGCTCCAACAACCGGATCTCGATGGGGCGGGGCCGCCACGGCGCGCAGCGAAACACGCAGAGGTTGAGCTTGGCCTTGCCCGGCCGCAGGTTTCGGATGTCCGCCAACCGTTCGAACACCCGCGCCGTGCCCATGTTGGCCGAACGCGCGGGGCCGGGAAATCCGCCCGCGATCACCGCCCCGTAGGGACGATAAGCCTTCGGCGTGATGGGCGGACAGCGCAGGTCCATGGGGGCCAGTATACAAAAGGAGGGAAGCGAACTCGCGGCGCCGCGACCTGGTCCGCCCTCAGGCCTTCGCCCGGGCTTTGTGCTTGGCCGGGGCGGCCTTGGGCGCGGCCGCCTTCTCCCCGGGATCCTCCGCCAGGAACGGATAGCGGTAATCCGTCGGCGGATCGAAGGTCTCCTTGATGGTGCGGGGGCTGACCCAGCGCAGGAGATTGATGTAGGAGCCGGCCTTGTCGTTGGTCCCCGAGGCGCGCCCCCCGCCGAAGGGCTGTTGGCCGACCACCGCCCCGGTGGGCTTGTCGTTGATGTAGAAATTTCCGGCCGCGTGGATCAGGACCCGGCTGGCGTGGGCGATGGCGGCCCGGTCGGTGGCCAAGATGGCGCCGGTGAGCGCGTACGGAGAGGTCTTGTCGCAAAGCTCCAAGGTCTCCGGGAAGCGCTTGTCGGGATAGACGAAGACGGTCAGCACCGGCCCGAAAATCTCCTGGACCATGGTCTCCGAGCGCGGGTCCTGGGTGACCAGCACGGTGGGCTCGATGAACCAGCCCTGGGAGTCGTCGCAGCCGCCGCCCTTGAGGACGGTGACCGCGGGATCGGCCTTCGCCCGGTCCAGGTAGCCCTTGATCCGGTTGTAGGCGTGCTTGTCGATGACCGCGTTGAAGAAATTCCCAAAATCCTCGGGGGAACCCATGCGGATCGTGGACATCATATCGACGAGCTCCTCCCGGACGGCGGGCCAGAGCGACTCGGGGACATAGGCGCGCGAGGCCGCCGAACACTTCTGTCCTTGATACTCGAAGGAACCGCGCAACAGGGCCACGGCGACGGCCTTGGCCTCGGCGCTGGCGTGAACGAACACGAAATCCTTGCCCCCGGTCTCTCCGACCAGGCGCGGGTAAGTTTTGTAGTTCTGGATGTTGTCGCCGATCTTCTTCCAGACCCCGTGGAAAACCTCGGTGGAGCCGGTGAAATGGATTCCGGCCAGGTCGGGTTCCGCCAGGACAGGATCTCCAATTTGGCCGCCGGAGCCGGCCACCATGTTGATGACCCCGTCCGGCAAACCCGCCTTCTTGAACAACTGCATCAGGTAGTGGGCGGTGAAGACCGTGGAAGAAGCCGGCTTCCAGACCACGGTGTTGCCCATCAGGGCGGGCGCGGTGGGAAGGTTGCCCGCGATCGCGGTGAAGTTGAAGGGCGTCAGCGCGAAGATGAAGCCTTCCAGCGGCCTCTGCTCCAGGCGGTTCCAAACCCCGCGGGAGGACTCCGGCTGGGCGGAGTAGATCTGCTCGGCGAAGGCCACGTTGAAGCGGAAGAAGTCGACGAGCTCGCAGGCGGAGTCGATCTCAGCCTGATGGACGCTCTTGGACTGGCACAGCATGGTGGCCGCGTTCAAGGTCCAACGCCAATCCGCCGCCAGCAGTTCCGCCGCCCGCAGAAACACCGCGGCGCGGTGGTGGAAAGGGGTGCGGGACCAATCCTCGCGGGCCTGCATGGCCGCCTTGACGGCCAGGCCGACCTCGGCCGCGCCGCCCTGATGGAATTTCCCCAGCAGGTGCCCGTGCTCATGGGGAGGACGGCAGTCGGCCGTTTTGCCGGTGCGGACTTCGCGGCCGCCGATGTATAAAGGGATGTCCAGGGTCCGGTGCTTGAGCTCCGAGAGGCGGGCCTTGACCGCCTTGCGCTCGGAGCTCCCCGGCGCGTAGGTGAGGACCGGCTCGTTGCTGGGCTTCGGGACTTTGTAGAGGGCGTTCATGGGGCGATGATAACAAATTAACAATTCCTTCATCCCTTTCCCCGGGGAGGTGCTACACTGCATTCCCGGTGGAGCAAGAAACCGCGGAAATCCCCGTTTCGTCCGATTCGCCCCCCGAGGAGGCGCTTTCCGACCGCATCGCCCGGATTTCCCGGGAATTGATGGCCGCGCGCGACGCCCTTCTGCGCCAAAAATGGGAAATGGAGCAGGCCCGGTCCAAGATGGCGGATTGGGAAACGGGCCTCAATGAAATCAAGTCCCGGACCGACGACGCCCTGGACGGCCTCCAGGCTCCCCCCGCCGCGGCCGAGCCGACCGGCTACACCTTGCCTTGCCCCGAATCCGCCCCCGCGCCCACCACCCGAGCCGCCCTGGAGACGACTCCGGCCCCGAAGCGCCGCTTTTTCTCCCTTTGGCACGCCCCCGCCTATCTGGCGCTCCTGGGCGCCGCGTTTTACTTGAGCCCCTCGGATGCCGCGCGTCCCGCGGCTCCGACGACCAGCCTTCGCGCTCCCAGCCTGCCGGCTCCGGAGCGATTCCCGGCTCCTCCTCCTCCCCCCTTGGAGGAGGAGCGCGGGAAGGAGGCGCTCGGCTTGGTGTACTCCTGGTCGCCCCAGGCTTCCGGCCGGCCCGTTCTGGAGCTTTTGGCGTCCTTCGGCGGGCCCGCGATGGGAGAACCGGAGATCGAGCGTCTGGACCGGGACAACTACAGGGTCACTTTTCCGGGGGACGCGGCGGCCACGGACCCCGGGGACGGCCTCGCTTTCGAAGTGAACGTGCCCGCCGGACAAGTCCTGCCGTCTCCCCGGACCGCCCGTCTTCTGGCCCTGGGAAAATAATTCGTTCAGTCTTTCAGGTCTTTTGGAAGCGCCTCGATCCTGGCCGCCAGAAGGAAATCCTTTCCCGAGAGCTTCCCCGTGGAATGGGTGGTGAGTTCCAGCGCCAGGCGACGGTAGCCGGTCAGGTGGATGTCCGGATGGTGGTCCATGGTCTCCGCCGCCTCGGCCACGGCGCGGATAAATTCCACGGCGGCCCGAAAATCCCGCATGAGATACTCCACCCGCAAGCTCCTGCCGTCCGGGGTCGGCTTGAAATCCCGGAACCAGCCGGGCGCGTTCTTGGGCTCCATGTCTTAGGAAAGCAACGCCAGGCTCGAGGTATAACCATGAACATAGTTGCGCCCGCCCACGGGGCCCAACTCTCCATTGGCGAAGAACCCGGCCACCGCCATGGGGCCCAGGCGGGACTCGATCATCTTGATGTCGTGGTCGGCGGCGCCGAACAGGCCCTTGCCCCGGCCCAGGCAGGAGAACAACAGCCCGGCCCGCGGCGAGGCGCCCTCCGCCGGGACCTTCCCGAGCATGGCTTCGAGATCCTCCGCCGCGGCCCGCGCGTCCCGCAGGTGGAACTGAAGGGTCTGACCGGGGCGCACCGAGGCCCCCACCATCACGGCGCCGTCGGCGGGGTCGACGCCGATCAGGTTTCGGATCAAAAAATTTCCGGGCTTTAAGCCCCCGCGCTTTTCCTCCATCGCGATCCCGGCCATCAGAGAATGCTTGGCCAGCCGCCGGTCGTCCGGGGAGAGGGATTCCACCAGTTCCCGGAGGACCTCGAAGGCGGGCCGCCCTCCCAATTGGCGCAGGACATGGCGGTCGGATTTGGTCACCAAAAAACCGGCCCCGACCGGCCGACAGCCCTGGGAGACGACGGTGTCCACCTCCAAGTCCCCCCAAAGGCAGACTCCCGCGGCTCCCTCGGAGAGGATTTCTCCCTCCGAGAAAATCCAACCGGCTCCGCCGGCGGCGGCGCCGCTGGACAAGCCCCCGACCAAGGGGCGCCCGGGATAGCCCTCGTTGAAAACCTTTAGGAGGCGGTCCACGTCGCAGGTCAAGGGATCGGCCAAGCAGAGGAAATTGGGCCTCTCGGTGGGATAGAGGTCCAAGGCGCGGAGCAGTTGATCCCCGGTGGAAAGCGTCGCCAAATCCCCCGGGGAGAAGGTAAACGGCTGCAGACGAACCCCGGGCAGGTTCATGCCCAGCAGGGAGACCGCGGGGGCCTGTTCGATCTCCCGGCCTGGGCCGATCACCCCCGCGGCGTTGCAGCCCAGAAGAACGGCTCCGGGAAGCTCCTTGGAAAGCAGGCCCGCGAGCTCGGCCGCCTCCAGGCTGCGGTACGGTTCCGAAACGAACGCCACCGCCAAATCGCAGGGGCGTCCCCCCAGATCGGCCCGCACCCGCTCGGCCGCGGAGGACGCCGCGCGGCGCCAATCGGCGTCCTGGACGAGGGCCGAGGAGAACGCCTTGCGGCTCGGGGGAGTGACCACAATCACATTCTACCGCAACCGGAACGATCTTGACAGTCATGCGCGGGCCTGTTACCCTTGGGGAACCATGAAAAAAACCTCCTGGCTCTCCCTGCCCGTCGCCGCCCTGCTCGCCGCCGCCGCTTTTCGGCCCGCCTACGCCCAGCCCGGTCCCCCGCCCAACGAGGAGCAGGACGAGGAAGGCCCCGGAGGAAAAGCCACCGCCAAGGAGCTCAAACACCCGCTCCTGGACGACAAGGCCATGGCCAAGCTCGCCGCGCGCCTGGAACTGACCGAGGACCAAAAAAAGAAGTTCAACGCCGTGATCGACAAGGCGAAACCCGACCTGGAGAAAAAGCAGGCCGAGGTGAAGGCGGCGAGCGAAAAAATGCAGGCCGCCTCCAAGGCCCTGAAAACGGCGGCCGGCGCCGCCAAAGAAAGCATCCGGGACTCCCTGACCCTGGAGCAAAAGGAAAAATTCGACCGCCAGTTCATGATGCTGGGAATGCAGAACATGCGCCAGATGCGCAAGGGGCGGATGGGCGGCCGGGGCGGTCCCCAAGGGATGAATCAGGAAATCGAGATCGAGGAAGAAATCGGGCCGGGAGGCCGCCGGGGTGGAGGCCGCAAAGGCGGGCGGCGGGGCGGCGGCATGATGGGCGGCGGAGAGGACCAGGAGCCGGGGGAGCCCCCTTCCGGGGAATGATTTGAACGCCGGCGTCTTCTGGGCCGCGGCCGCCTGCGTGGCGGTGTACGCGGTCGCGTTCCGGATCTACGGACGTTTTCTGGCCAAGGCCTTCGGCCTGGACGACTCCCGCCCCACCCCCGCGGTCCGGATCAACGACGGCCAGGATTTCGTGCCCACCCGGCGGCCCGTCCTTCTGGGCCAGCATTTCGCCGCCATCGCCGCGGTGGGTCCCATCGCGGGGCCGATCATCGCCGGAACAAAATACGGCTGGGGCCCGGGAATCGTCTGGATCGTCCTGGGGGCGGTCTTCATCGGCGCCGTCCACGATTTCGCGGCCCTGGCCATCTCCGTCCGCCACGGGGCCCGGAGCGTCGGCCAGATTTTCCGGGACATCCTGGGGCCGCGGGCCTCGCTTCTGTTTTCCTGTTTCATTTGGCTAAGCCTGATCTATGTCATCCTGGTCTTCACGGACCTGACGGCGGCGGCCTTCGTCAGCCGGCCGGAATTGGGCGCGGAGAATTTCGGCCCCGGCGTGGCGACCTCCTCCTTTCTTTATCTCGGGCTGGGGCTGGCGCTCGGCCTGGCCTGGGAAAAAGGGAAGGTTTCCCTGCGGGTGAGTACCTTGGTATTCGTCCCCGCCTTGTTCGGGGCGATCTGGCTCGGCCAAAAAATCCCCCTGGTTTTTCCCGGGGACGCCCTCGCCCAGCAGAGGATATGGGACGCGGTCATCTTGGTTTATTGCTTCGGCGCCAGCCTCATCCCCATGTGGCTGCTCCTCCAGCCGCGGGGCTACCTGGGGGGCTTCATCCTTTATACGACCTTCGCGGCGGGCATCCTCGGTCTCTTCTTCGGCGGCCAGCCCATCGAGTTCCCCCGCTCCGGCCCGGCGGAGGGGCCGTCGCCCCCCCTGTTCCCCCTTCTATTCACCACCATCGCCTGCGGGGCCTGCTCGGGCTTCCACGGGCTGGTCTCCTCGGGCACCACCTCCAAGCAGTTGGAAAAGGAATCCGACGCGACCACCGTCGGCTACGGCGGCATGCTTCTGGAAAGCCTGGTGGCCGTCGTTGCCTTGGCCACGGTCATGATGCTCAAGCCCGGCGCCCCGGATTTGAAGCTCGGCCCCGACGAGATTTACGCCCGGGGGCTGGCCCATTTCATGGAGCCCTTCGGCCTGCCTTTCGCGGCCGGGGTCACCTTCGGAAAACTGGCCTTCGCCACCTTCATCTACGACACTCTCGACGTGGCCACGCGCCTGGGCCGCTACGTCTTCCAGGAGGTGACGGGGCGCGAGGACCGCAAGGGGGCCATCCTGGCCACCTTGGTCACGGTCCTGGTCCCGATGGTCACGGTCTTCATGACCTTCACCGACGCGGCCGGAAAGCCCGTTGCGCTTTGGAAGCTGTTCTGGCCCGCCTTCGGGGCCTCCAACCAGTTGTTGGCCGCGATGACCTTGGTGGGAATCACCGTGTGGCTCAGGAAAGAGGGTAGAAATTGGCTCATCACCGGGATTCCGGCGGCTTTCATGTCCCTGGTGACCCTGTTTTCCCTGGGACTCATCGTCAAGCCCTGGCTGCTCTCGCTGGCAAGCGCCCCGCGCCTGGACCCGGTGGGAACGACCGGAACCCTTCTGCTGGCCCTGGCGGCGGCGTTCTTCTTCGAGACCTTCCGGAAGCTTCGCGCCGGCTAAATCCCCCCGCCACCCTGGGCAGGATCGTTGCGACGGGGTGGCGGTCATGGAAAAAATGAAAATCGGGTCGTCCGAACACAAGCGCCTGCTCTGCGGATTCTTCACCGAGTCCTTCGTCAAGTTCGACGCGGACGGGACTCGATTCCCCGACCTCCCCCCGGCCGACCTCGCGCGCCTTCGGTCCCTGCCGATTTGGGAGGAGGCGGTGCGGACGGAAGCCTCGACGGCCCTCCTGGTCCAGACCTTCGGGAAAAAAGTTCGCGACGCGGATTTCCGCGAGGCCATCGCCATGAACGGCTTCGAGGAAGGCCGCCACGCGGCGCTCCTGGCTTCCCTAACCCACCGTTACGGCATCCCGATTCCCAAGATCGAAGCCCACCCCCACCCCGATCCCGAATGGGGCTTCCTGAAGGTGGGCTACGGCGAGTGCTTCGATTCCTTCTTCGGTTTCGGCCTCTTCGCCGTGGCCCGCGACTCGGGATTTTTCTCCCGGGAACTGGTGGACATCTTCGAGCCGGTGATGCAGGAAGAGGCGCGCCACATTATTTTTCACGCCAACTGGGTGGCCTTCACGCGGTCCGAACAGCCTCTGCTGGAGAGGGGCGCCTTCGCCTTCAAGGAAGCCGCGGCCATCGCCGTGCAGACGGCGAGCCGCATCAAGACCGCCCTGCGCGTGGGCTCGGACGCCTCCCAGGATAATTTCACGATGAACTCCCACGCCTCCCTGGGAGAGGTCACCCCGAAGGGCTTTATCGAGACCTGCCTCCGGGAAAACGAGCGGCGCCTGGCGGTTTACGACCCGCGCTTATTGCGCCCCACTCTGATGCCCCGCATGGCCCGGGCCGTGTCCGCTTTTCTCTAACGGATTTCGCGCGGCCCCTCCGGGGGGCCGGAGGAAGGCCTACTTTTTCCCGTCCCCCGGCTTCTCGTTGAACAGGCGCCGCCACCGGGCCAGGCCCCCGCTCTTTTCCTCGAAGACTTTTTCCCACTCGGCCTCGTAGGCGGGGCGCTGGTCCTCGGGCAGGCGCCCGGCGTTGGTCCGAACCCAGGCTCGGGTGTCGGATTCCAGGGCGCGCCATTGGCGGGAGGACATGCCCCGGACATGCTTGAGGGACTGCTCGTTGTCATGCCGAAAGCGTTCGCTCCCGGACAGGTTTTGGGCGGCCTCGAGCGAGTGCCTCTGCTCCCGCGCCCGGTTCTCCGCGGCCTCCCGGGCCTGGCCCCGCTGCCCGGCCTCAACGAGGACCCAAGCGATGAGGCCGAGGGCGGCGGCGTGTCCGAGGAGGCGAAAAAGCCGCCCCTCCCCGGGCGCCTCGTCCGTGACGCGGAGCTCCAGCACGAAGAGCGCCCCCAGCGCGCCCAGGGCCGCCAAACAGGAAACAATGACCGCCCCGGCGACCCACGGGTCCGGCCCCCGGGAATCGGGCCCGCCCGCCACGATGATCAGGCCGAGCCAGCCCAGCAGGAAGCTGGGGACCAGGAGGCATAGTTCGGCAAATAATCGAACCGGCTTCCACGGAACCCACAAGAGGTAGACCAGCGCCAGTCCCGCCAGGAGAGGATATTCGGGGGCCTGGCTCCAAATCAGGCCCAGGCCGATCCCCCCCAGTACGAAAGTGACGCCCAGGCGCAGGGCCCGGAGCAAACGGCCTCCCACAACCGGGTCAATCACCATCATCCGAACAAAGTATGACCCCGGCGCCGATTTTCGTCAAGGCGCCCCGGAGGCCTAACGCAGCGCTTCCAGGAGAACCGCGATTTCCTCGGCGTTGCCCGCCTCGAACTCCGGCTTGAGGTCCACGCAGCCGAACAGGCGCGGGAAGCTCCGCGTTTCGAGATGATGGGCCATGATGTAGTCCTGGTCGTCGGGATCGACGAAGGACACGACCTTCCGGGGAAGGTAATGGCGGTGGAGGACCGTCAGGATCTCGGCGGTCCGGGGATCCTCGGGGCGGCCCACCAGTTCCAGGTCCAGCCGCCCCTTGGCGTGCATGTCCTGGAGCCGGACCAGGGGCGCGGCCACGCAAGGAACGGTCCGGGCCTTGGGCACGAGGGTCTTGAGGCCCATCTCAAGCCAGCGGCGGTAATTGGTGTTTCCCTTGAGCTCGTGCAGCCGCCAGATCGCCTCGAAGGCCACGGCGTTGTCCCGCGCGACCAACCGCTGTTCCTTGAGAGCGCCGATCGCGTCGGGGTCGGCGGGGCGGTCGCAGAAGCCCCCGTAGTCCCGCTCCCAAAGCTCCTGGAACATGACCTTGAGCAGGGCGTCGGCGAATTCCCGGTGGGCCTTGAGCCCCGTCACCAGGAAGGATTCCGTGAAAGCGAGGATCACCCAGGCGTCGTCGCCCAGGAAGCCGAACAGTTCCGGTTTGCCGGTCCAACGGTGGGCCATGCCCTTGGAGGAATCGAAGAGCTGGGGCAGGAAGAGCAGGATGCGCTGGGCCCCGTCCGTGAATTTGCTCCCGCCCCCGTGGGCTCCGGCCTTGAGCAGGGCGATGACCGCCATCGCGTTGGCGTCGGCGTGGAAGGAGGAACGGCCGGGGGCGTCCACGGTCCTCAGCAGGGGGCAATCTCGGTCCGCCAAAGCCGCCAGGAGGTAAGAGGAGGTCTTCAATGCCGTGTCCCGGAACGACGCCTGTCCGGTCAAGGCGAATGCGTCCCAATAGAGCCGGGCAAGCCGGGCGTTGACGCCCAGGCGCTTTTCCTCCTCCGGACGGGCGAAGCCCCCGTTCTCGCCGTCCTGCGCGCCCCCCCCCGCCAGGCGGGTCAGCTGGAAGGCGAGTTTTTCCTGGGCGTCGGCGTCCTTCCATTCCCGGGCCGCGTAAAGGAACAGCTCAAGGCAATCCAGGCATGGGAAAACCCTGGCGTTTTCCCTCTTGAGGGCCGCGAGCGTCTCCGCCGGCCAAGCCGGGTCGAGTTTTCCGCCGCCCCCCGCGGGGCCGACGGCCCCGGTCCAGACCTGCGGGTCCTCGGGATCGGCCCCGGCGCCCGAAGGATAAAAGGCGTCGGCCGCGTCCTTCAGCGAAGCCGCCAGCTGCGCGGGGGTCGCGTGCGGGGGCCGGGACAGCGTCCGGCCCAGATAGTCGAGCAGGACCGGGCCCGAATGCCCGGCGGCGTAGCGCTCCGAGAGGTCGGGCCGATCGTCGATGTCCACGCGGATCGGAACGAATTTTTCCATCAGCAGGGCGGCCACGGGCTCCTGGGAGCACAGGGCCTCCATGGCCCTGGCTTTTTGAGACCACACCGCGCCGCAATGAAGATAAACCGGGCGTCTTTGCTCGCGCGCCTTCTCGAAAGCTTCCGGGCCCCAATCCTCCCAGGTCATCATGACTGGGCCTTGTCCTCGGCGAGCTCGAACATCCGCTCCACCGAATGCCGGGCCCGCTGGGCCGTCTCGGAAGGCACCATGATGCGGGTCGCGGCCGAGGGCTTGTCGATCCCCCGCAGGCACTCCAGGATCCGCTCCAAGGTGGTGGCCTTCATGTAGGGGCAAAGCCGGCACATCGGGACGAAGAGCTTTTCCGGAAACCGGGTGCGGGCGAGGTCTCCCAAGCCGCATTCCGTGACCAGCATGTAGGAGCGGGCCTTGGTCCCCTCCACGAAGCGCATCATGTCGCCCGTGCCGCCGACCATGTCCACCAGGCTGGTCAAAGACGGGCTGCATTCGGCGTGGGCCAGAATCTTGACTCCGGGGTACATCTTCCGATAAAGATTTACGGACTCGGCGTCGAAGTTGTCGTGGACGATGCAGCGCCCCTCCCAGATCACCATCTCGGTGCCGACCTTCTTGCCCAAATCCCGCGCCAGGTTTTTTCCCATCATCTCGTCCGGAATGAAGATGATCCGCTCGTGCTTGGCGTAGAGCTTCTTGAGGATCTTGACCGCGTTGGCGCTGGTGACCACCACGTCGCACTCCGCCTTCACCTCCGCGGAGGTGTTGATGTAGACGGCCACGGGCAGTCCGGGATGCTTGGCCTTGAGCTTGCGCACGTCGGCCGCGGTGATGCTCTCGGAGAGCGAACAGCCGGCCTCCGCGGCGGGAAGGTGGACGTCCTTGTCCGGATTGAGGATCTTGGCGGTCTCCGCCATGAAGCGGACCCCGCAGAAAATAATGTGCTTGGCCTTGGTCCCGACGCAATCCTTGGCCAGCTTGTAGGAATCCCCGGAATAGTCGGAAACCCCGTGCAGGACTTCGGCGCGCTGGTAGACGTGGGCGGGGATGACGGCCTGGACCTCCCGCTTAAGCCGGTTGATGCGCCAGGTCAGGCCGGCAATGCGCTCTAATTCCTCGTCGGAGTAGCCCAGGTCGCCCAGGCCCCGACCGGAAAGGCGGTCCATCTCGGCGGCGACTTCCTCCGGCGAGGGGGCGGGTTCTTTTTTGGCGCTCATGCCTTGAGCCCCAGGTCCGGGTAATTGCAGAAGATCGCGTCCACCCCCATTTTTTCCAGGCGGGCGGCGGGCTTGGCCTCGTTGACTGTGTAGACCAGCACCTTGAGCCCGGCCTGTTGGGCCGCCTTGACCCGCCGCGCGTTGGCCTGCCGGCGGCTGATGTGAAGGCTCTCGGCCTTAAGCTCCGCGCATTCCTTGAGCGCGGTCTTGAAGCCGGTCAAACCCATCAGGTACCCGAGGCGCGCCCGCGGGTCCAAGGAGCGCACCGCGTAGAGGCAGACATGGTCGAAGCTGGAGACCACGGTGGTCTTGAGCGCCCCGCGTTTGTGGATCAAGTCCAGCACCCGCTCCTCGATTCCGGGGTAAAAGCGCGAACCCGCCTTGATTTCCAGCTGAAGCTCGGTCCGCCCGTCCAGCAAATCCATGACCTCCGTGAGCTTGGGGACGCGCTCCCCCCGGAACCGGGCGCCGAACCAACTCCCCACGTCGGCCGCGCGGACCTCGGAAAGGCGAAGATCCTTGATCTTCCCCTTTTTGCGGCCGACGCGCTTGAGGTTGTCATCATGAATGACCACCAATTCGTGGTCCCGGGTCTGGTGGACGTCGATCTCCACCGCCCGGGCGCCCTGCTCCAGCGCCAGGCGGATGGCCGCCAGGGTATTCTCGGGAGCGTAGCCGCTCGCGCCCCGGTGGGCTATGATTTGCATTTGGAAAGCCGTTCCAGAAATCGTCCCATGACCTCATCGGGGACCTCCACTCCGAGATCGTACTCCCGGCCGGTCCCCGGTCCATGATAGTCCGAACCGCCTGTCGGAATCAAGCCCCGCTCCCGGGCCAAGTCCAAAAAACGATTGATGCTCGACGGGCCGTGATGGCCGTAATAGGCCTCGATCCCTTCCAACCCGGCGCGCACCCAGCCGTCCCAGTCGGGCCCGTCGCAGGCCGTTTCCGGATGGGCCAGGACCGGGAAACCGCCGAAGTCCCGGATCAACGAAATCGCCTCCTCGGGGGTGGGGCCCAAGGGCTCGACATAGCCCGGTTTGCCCTTCGTTAGAAACCGCTTGAAGGCCTCTTGGCGGGTGCCGACGATCCCCTTGCGCCGGAGGGCGTCGGCGACATGGGGTCGGCCGAGGGTCTCCTGGGAAGCCCCGCGGACTTCCTCGAAGGTGAGATCGACCCCGTGCTCGCGGAGCTTTTCCACGATCCGTTCGATGCGGGACTCCCGGCGGCTGCGAAATTCCGCCAGGTGCGCGCCGAATTCGGGATTATTCCACGCCACCCCGTAGCCCAGGATGTGGACCAGATCCCCCCGCCGGGTGTTGATCTCCACCCCGCAGCGCACCGGAATGGTCCCACCTTCCGCAGCTTTAAGCAGGTCGGGGAAACCGGAAACCGTATCATGATCCGTGAGAATCAGCAGGTCCAGGCGGGCCTTCTTGGCCCGGGCGTAAATATCCTCCGGAGTGGAAGTTCCGTCGGAAAAGCGGGAATGGGTGTGAAGGTCGACCTTTTTCAGGTGACGATCACATCCTCCCCGAGACGCCCCGGGACCGACTCCTCGGCCAACCGCTCCAAGGTGATGCCGTCCACGTATTCCTCCACGGTCCGCACCAAGCCCGTCCAGACGGCAGAGATCCCGCATTGGGCCTGGTGGCGGCAATCCTTCTCGCCGGCGTCGTATTTGCCGCAGACGCCCTCAAAAACCGCGCCGTCCACCGCGCGAATGACCTGGCCCAAGGTGATCTCCCGGGGGTGCCGGGACAGAAGGTAGCCTCCGCCGACCCCCCGCGTGGAGCCGACCAACCCGGCCCGGCGCAGGCGCCACAGGAGTTGGTTGACGTAATCGGCCGGCACGTTCTCCGCGATGGCGAGCCGTTCCCCGGTGACGGCGGCCGTGCCGTGGGAGCGGGCCAAGCTGACCATCAGGCGGGAGGCGTATTCGACGGAGCTGGTGATCCTCATGTCAGTATAACCCCAATTGCTCTTTGGCGTCCTCGCTGGCCATCTGCCGCGGGTCCCACTGCGGCTCGAAGGTCAGGTCCACGTCCACTTCCCGCACACCGGGAATTTTGGCCAGCGCCCCGTGCACCGAAGCCATGAGCATCGGCCCGTAAGGGCAGGCCGGCGAGGTCAGGCTCATCCGGACCTTGACGGTGGTCCCGTCGGAGCCCTCCATTTTGACTTCCGCGCCGTAGATCAACCCGAGGTCCACGACGCTTATTCGGATCTCCGGATCGAAGACCGGCTGAAGCGCCGCCCCGACTTCCTTGAAGGTCAGATTCATTCCTCGCGATACTCCCCGGGAGCGGCCTTGGCCGTTCCCTCGTGCGCCAACGCCGACATCAAAGTGTTCCAACCGAGCGTGGCGCATTTGACCCGAAGCGGGAACTTCCGGACCCCTTCCAGGGCGCCCGCGGCCTCGAGCTCCGCCGGAAGGCTCGACGCGCTCCGGCCGGCCAAAAGCATTTCCTTAAAAGCCGCGACCAATTCTCGGGCGCGCGGGATCGTCGTCCCCTCCAAGGCCTCCGCCATCACCGCCGCCGAGGATTGGCTGATCACGCAGCCGTGACCCGAATAGCGGACCTTGGCCAGGCGCCGGCCGTCGAGCCCCACGGTCAGCTCCAATTCGTCGCCGCAGACCGGGTTGATCCCGTGGGCTCGCAGGTCCGGGGCCTCCAAGGCCCCCTTGTGGGAGGCGTCCCGGTAATAATCCAGCAGAACCTCCTGATATAGGTCCTGAAGCTCCAGGTCCCCCTCGGGCGGAGCCATCACGTGGTCCTCCCGGCCGAAGCCGGCTTGCGGAAAAAATCGACGGTTTTGCGGACGGCCGCGGCCATGCTCTCGACTTCCGCGAGGGTGTTGTAAAGGTAGAAGCTGGCCCGCGCCGTTCCCGGGACCTTGAGCTTCATCATCAGGGGCTGGCAGCAGTGGTGTCCGGCCCGGACCGCGACGCCCTCCAAATCCAGGGCGGTGCCCACGTCGTGGGCATGGATGCCGTCGACGTTGAAGGACACGATCCCGCCCCGATTCTGGAGATCGGCGGGCCCGTGAAGCTTGACCCCGTCCATCGCCCCGAGCAGTTCCACGGCGCGGGCGGTCAAGGCCCGTTCGTGCTCCCGCAGGGCGTCCCAACCCACCGCGCGCAAATAATCCACGGCCGCCCCGAGCCCCACCGCGTCGGCCACGCTCGGAGTCCCGGCCTCGAACTTATTGGGCAGTTCGCCGTAGGTGGAACGCTCCAAAAAGACCTGGCGGATCATGTCCCCGCCCGCCAGGAAGGGATTCATGGCCTCGAGCAGTTCCGGCTTGGCGTAAAGCGCCCCGATCCCCAGGGGGCCGAGCATCTTGTGCCCCGAGAATACCAGGAAATCGCAGTCCCATTTCACGACGTCGGTCGGAAAGTGCGGCGTCCATTGGGAGGCGTCGATCAGGCACTTGGCCCCGACGGAGCGGGCCAGGGCGACGAGCTCGGAAACGGGATTGATCGTGCCCAGCGCGTTGGAGCAGGCGGTAAACGAGACGAGCTTGGTCTTGGGCGTGATCACCTTGGCGGCGGCCTGAAGGTCCAGCGTGCCCTCCGGGGTCACCGGAATGAACCGAAGGCGCACGCCTTTTTCCTGGCAGAGGATCTGCCAGGGCACCAGGTTGGAGTGATGCTCCATTTCGGTCAGCAAAATCTCGTCGCCGCCGGAAAGGAATTTCCGCCCCCACGCGTAGGCCACCAGGTTGATGGCCTCGGTGGCGTTCCTGGTGAAAATCACGCTCTCCGGCTTGGGCGCGCCGATGAAGGCCGCCGTCTTGGCGCGGGCCTCGTCGTAAAGCTGGGTGGCCTCGTCGGAAAGGGTGTGGACCCCCCTGTGGATGTTGGCGTTGTGGTTCTCGTAAAAATCCGCCATCGCCTGGAGCACGGCCCGGGGTTTTTGGGTGGTGGCGGCGTTATCCAGGTAGACCAGGGGTTTGCCCCGGATCAGGCGTTTGAGAATCGGAAAATCGTCGCGAAAACGGTTGGGGTCCATGTCAGCCCTCCCGCCCATCGAGCCAGGCGATCAATCGGCGCTCCAAGGCCTCCCGCAGGGGGGCGGGCGCCGCGCCCTCCAGGACCTCGCCCGCGAAACCCTGGACCAGGAGGCGACGGGCCTCGGAGGCCCCGATGCCCCGGGAACGGAAGTAAAACAAGGCTTCGGGGGAAAGCTGGCCGACCGCCGCCCCGTGCTTGCATTGGACGTCGTTGGCGTTGATCTGAAAAACCGGCTTGGTATTGGCCAAGGCCGTGTCCGACAAGAGGAGATTCTTGTTGTAGACCCGCGCGTCGGTTTTTTGAGCCTCGGGCCGGACCATGATCGCCCCGTCGAAGACCGCCTTGGCGTGCCCGTCCAGGACGCCCTTGAAGAGCTCCCGGCTCGTGCCGCGCGGAGCGGCGTGGTCGATGAGGGTGTGATGGTCCAGGTGCTGCTTCCCCCGGCCCAGCATGAGGCCGTTCAACTCGCACTCGGCACCCTCGCCCGCGAGGAAAATAGACGCGTCGGCACGGGCCAAGGCCGAGCCGAAGGAATAATTGCACCCGCTGAAATAGGCGGACCGGTCCAGCCGGGCCCGGAGCCCGGACACGAAAAAAGATTCCAAGGACTGCAGCTGCAAAAGGGAGTGCTCCAAACGGGCCCCTTCCCCGACCCGGATGTCGGTCGTGGCGTTGGCCAGGCAGGCGCCGACGCCGTGGTACTCCTCGATGATTTGGGCCTGGGCGCCGGCCTCCAGCACGACCAGATTGCGCCAGTGCGCCATGGCGGCCGTCGCCCCGGAGGCGCCGGTGGAAAACAGGAGATGAATCGGACGCTTCAGAATAATGCCCTTGGAAACCTTGAGAAACAGGCCGTCCGTAAACAACGCCCCGTTGAGCGCGCCGAAGGCGTCGGCTCCGCCGAGGGCCAGATAGGGCTCGACCCTTCCGGGCTCGGAACGAAGGACCGCCCCCAGGCTGGAGAGCTCCACGCCGGCCGGAAGCGCGGCCACGCCCGACAATTCCGGACGGAAGGCTCCGTCCATGAAGACCAGGCGCTCCGCCTCGAAATCGGCCAAAGGGACGGGCGCAATCCCGGCCGGAGCGGCGCTCGCCAGGGCGAAACTGGTTTGGGACACGGGCCCAACCGGGGTGAACCGCCAGGCCTCGTCGCGTTCCGTCGGGAAACCCCGTTCCGAGAAGCGGTCCAACGCCGTCCGCCGAGCCTTGCGCAGCCAGTCCGACCCGCTTCCGGGCAAATCGCCCTCGAATTCAGCGAAACGTTTGCGGCAGTCGCCCCAGGCCAGGGGGCGCGCGGCGGCGGCGTTCATTTCGCGGAGACCTCCGCGGCTTTGCGGATTTCCCCGTCCACCAGCCGGTAGCCGTCCCGCTCGAGCTGCAGGGCCAGATCCTTGCCGCCGGATTTGACGATCCGGCCGCCGCTCAAAACGTGCACGAAGTCGGGCACGATGTAGTCCAGCAGGCGCTGGTAGTGCGTCACGACGATGTAGGCCCGATCCGGCCGGCGCAGGGCGTTGATCCCCCCCGCCACGACGCGCAGGGCGTCGATGTCCAGGCCCGAATCGGTCTCGTCCAGGATGGCCAGCCGGGGCTCGAGAACCGCCAGCTGGAGAATCTCGTTGCGCTTTTTCTCGCCGCCCGAGAACCCGGCGTTGACGGACCGGTTGAGCAGGGCGGGATCCATCTCCACGATCTTGGCCTTCTCCTTGATGATCTTGAGGAACTCCCCGGCCCCCGCCTCGGGCTTGCCGAGATGCTTCTGCCGGGCGTTGTAGGCGGCTTTCAAAAAATATTTATTGCTGACGCCCGGAATCTCGACGGGGTATTGGAATGCCAGAAAAAGACCTTCTCGAGCGCGAATTTCCGGCGCCAGCGAGAGAAGGTCTTTCCCCATGTATGTCGCGGAGCCTTCCGTGACCGTGTATCCTTCTTTTCCCGAAAGGACGTTGGCCAAGGTGCTTTTTCCGGAGCCGTTGGGCCCCATTACGGCGTGGACTTCTCCGGCATTGACCGTCAGGTCAATGCCGTTTAAAATTTTTTTCTCTCCGGCGTTTGCGTGAAGGTTCGTTATTTTCAGCATTTTATTTTTCCCAAAAATCTTTCAGTTTATTCAGCCGACAGATCCTTCCAGACTAATCTGCATCAACTTATGCGCCTCGACCGCGAACTCGATCGGAAGCTCCTGGAACACTTCCTTGCAGAACCCGTTGACGATCAACGACACCGCGTCCTCGGAGCTCAACCCCCGCTGGCGGCAGTAAAAAAGCTGGTCCTCCCCGATCTTGGAGGTGGAGGCCTCGTGCTCGACCTGCGCGGTCGGGTTGTTGACCTCCACGGTCGGAAAGGTATGGGCCCCGCACTGGTCGCCCATGAGCAGGGAGTCGCATTGGGAGTAGTTGCGGGCCCCGGCGGCGCCGGAGGCCATTCGGACCAAGCCCCGGTAGGTATTCTGCCCGTGGCCCGCCGAAATGCCCTTGGAAATGATGGTGCTCCGGGTGTTTTTGCCGACATGGATCATCTTGGTGCCCGTGTCGGCCTGCTGGTAGTGGTTGGCCAAGGCGACGGAGTAGAACTCGCCCACGGAATCGTCCCCGAGCAGGAGGCAGGACGGATATTTCCAGGTGATGGCCGAGCCGGTCTCGACCTGGGTCCAGGAGATTTTCGAGCGGGCGCCCTTGCATTTTCCGCGCTTGGTGACGAAGTTGTAGATGCCGCCCTTGCCTTCCTTGTCGCCCGGGTACCAGTTCTGGATGGTCGAATACTTGATCTTGGCGTCGTCGAGGGCCACGAGCTCGACCACCGCGGCGTGGAGCTGATTGGTGTCCCGCATGGGGGCCGTGCAGCCCTCCAGGTAGGAAACCGACGCGCCTTCTTCCGCCACGATCAGGGTCCGCTCGAACTGGCCGGTCTCGGCCGCGTTGATGCGGAAATAGGTGGACAACTCCATCGGACAACGGACGCCCTTGGGAACGAAACAGAACGAACCATCGGAAAAAACCGCGGAGTTGAGGGCCGCGAAAAAATTGTCCGTATAGGGGACCACGGTGCCCAGGTACTTGCGGACCAGGTCCGGGTGGTTCTGCAGGGCCTCGGAAAAGGAGCCGAAGAGCACCCCGGCGTCGGCCAAGGTCTTCTTGAAGGTGGTGGCCACCGAGACGCTGTCGAACACCGCGTCCACGGCCACGCCGGAGAGCATTTTTTGCTCCTCCAGGGGGATGCCCAACTTGTCGAAGGTGGCGCGGATCTCCGGATCCACCTCATCCAGGCTCCCCAGCTTTTTCTTGGGCTTGGGGGCGGAATAGTAAATGATGTTCTGATAGTCGATCGGCGGGTAGTGGACGTTTTGCCAGGAGGGCTCCTTCATCGTGAGCCAATGGCGGTAGGCCTTGAGCCGCCACTCCAGCATGAATTCGGGCTCTCCCTTTTTGGAGGAAATCAGGCGGATGGTGTCCTCGTTGAGGCCGCGAGGGACCTGATCGGCGTCGATGTCGGAAACGAACCCGTACTGGTACTCCTTGGTCGTCACGGAATCCAAGGTTTGGGCGGATTGGCTCTTTTCGGGCTCGCTCATATAAAGCTTTATTTTAAAGGGAAATCATATGGATTACCCACTGATGTCACCCACAGGGTAGCATACTTGACTAAAACAGTCAATATTGGCCTAACGAAGGCCGGAGGATAAGCGGATGGCCAAGGCCAGCAGGCAGATTCCCGCCGCCCCCAGGTAGGCGGCCCCGGGAAAATAAACCGGCGCCCCTTGCCCGGTGAAATGCACGAATAAGGCGGTGTAAAGGAAAGGCGCCAGGATCGAGGCCAGACTGGCCAGGGAAACCAGGCTCCCTTGCAGTTCCCCGCGCCGGTCCGGCGGGGTATGGCGGCCCAGGATGGTCTGGAGGGACGGCAAAGTGATCCCGGACACCGCGAAGCACAGGGTGATCGCGTACATCATCCAGCCGCGCGTGGCCAGGGCGTACAAGGCGAACGCCGCGCCGTACACGCAGATGCCCAAAGTCAAGGCCCGCTCCGGGCCCAGCCGCGGAACGATGACCCGGACCAAGCCCCCATGGCCGGCCGTGATCATGACGCCGACGAAGGCCATCGAGAGCCCCACCTGCCAGGCGGTCCAGCCGAACTTGGTCTGGGTGTAGAGCGTCCAGTTCACCGGATTGATCTGCCCGGCCAGCAGGACGAGAAAGTAGATCCAGACGAACGCGACAAACGGGGACGGCCGCAGCACCCGGACGATCGAGCTCAGGGGATTGAGCTCCCGGACCGCGATCTTGCGCCGGTGGACCTCCGGAAGCGACTCGGGCAGGACGAAGAGCCCGTAGAGGAAGTTTATCAGGTTGAGCGCCGCCGCGCCGAGAAAGGGAATCCGGGGTCCCAGGGCGCCCAACAGCCCCCCGGTCATCGGCCCGATGATGAAACCCAGGCCCCAGGCCGCCCCGATCATCCCGAAATTGGCGGAGCGGTTTGAATCGTCGCTGACGTCGGCCATGTAGGAACTGGCCACCGTCATGCTCGCCCCCGTCAGACCCGAGATCACCCGGCCCAAAAACAGCAAGCCCAGGGTGGGGGCGAAGGCCATGAACAGATAATCCAGCGCCGCGCCCAACAAAGAGCCCAGGAGGATGGAACGCCTCCCGTAGCGGTCCGAGAGCGAGCCCAGGATCGGGGAGGCGCCGAACTGCATCAGGGCGTACACCCCGATGAACCAGCCGAACCGCTCGGAGACGACGCTCGGATCGGAGGAAAACCGACGGAGCACGTCGGGCAGGACCGGAATGAGCAGGCCCAGGCCGATCGCGTCCAGAAGAATGGTGACGAAAATGAACCGGACGGCCGCTTTGCGGTTTTTCACGGGGTCGGGGCGGGAGGCTAGAGCTCGATGAAGAGTTCGTCGCCTTCGGCGCTCACGGGATAGGACCGAACGCGCGACTGCGGATCGGCGGCGTGGCAGCCGGTGGCCAACTCGAAGCGCCAGTGGTGCCAGGGGCAGACGACCGCCCCGGCCTCGATGGTCCCTTCGCTCAACGGCCCCCCGCGGTGCAGGCAGGCGTCGTCCAAGGCGAAATACCGGCCCGCGGATTGAAACACCGCGACGGGCCGCCCCTCCAGGACCACGGCCTTTCCGGCGCCCTCCGGGATCTCGGCCTTCGCGCCGATTTTATGACGGGTCCTCAAGGCCCTTCCGAGGGGGCGTAAAAGGGATTGTTTCCCGCGGCGTGGTCTGTGGAGTCCAGGATGTCCACGATGTCCGGAATTTCCTCCCGCAGGGTGGCCTCGATGCCCTGGCGCAAGGTGGCGTTGGCCATGCCGCAGCCCTGGCAGCCTCCCCCCAATCTCACGACGACCACCCCGTCCTTGACTCCCATCAGGGCCACATTGCCGCCGTGGGACGCCACCGAGGGATTGATCTGCGAAACCAGCAAGGCCTCGACCTTGGACCGGATCTCGGCGTCGGGCATCCGCCGGGCCGCGGCCTCCGGGGAAACCGCGGCGGCCCCGGAGCGCAGGACCTCGCGGATGAGGGCCGCGATCGGACCCGCCGCCGACTTCCAATCCTCCCCGGTGGAGCGAGTGACCCGGACCACCGAGCCGGAAATCAGGACGCCCGTCACGTCGCCGAGATTGAAAAGCTTTTCCGGCAGGGGCGAACCCTTGGCCCGAAGGGGACCGGAGAAATAGGCCGCCCCCCCCGCGTAAACGGGACGGTCCACCTCGAAAGCGCAGGTGTCGGGGCGGTGGTGGTCGATGCGGGCGGTGATCTTGATTTCGTCCATGGGGTTCAGGTCTTTTCCTTGTCCTTTTTATCCTTCTTGTCCTTCTTGTCCTTCTTTCCCTTCTTATCCTTGCCGGAAGGGTCGGGCAACTCGATCTTGAGGGCGGCCCGTTCCTCGGCCCACGCCTGCATGGAATCCTGGGCCATGCGGGAACGCTCTTCCTCCTGCGCCGCCCCGAATTCCTTGAACCGGTTCTCCAGGTCCGCGACGAACTCCCGGATCTGGGCGGCCTGGTTGTCCTCGAAGGATTTCATCACGTTGTTCTGCATGGTCTCGAAATCCAACAGGCTCTGCCCGTGGGCCTTGGGGTCCAGGGAGCGCAGGGACTCGACAAATCCCGCCCGCTGTTTTCCCAGCCGGAACTCGAAGAGTCCGCGCTCATCCCGGAGCTTGGTCCAGAATTTCTTCCACTCCTCGATCGTGGCGGTTCCGAACGCGAGCTGGGCTTTGTGCACCCGGGCGATCTCGCCCAGCCGGAGCTTCATGTTGTCCGGCTTGGCGCCGGCTTTCCCGGCGGCTTTTTTCGCGGGGGCGGGAGCGGGGGCTGCTTCGGCGGCCTCGTCCTCCTCCTCTTCCTCCGCGGCGGCGTTCTGGGCAAAGGCGAAGCGCGCGGCGGGCCCCAGAAAGATCAGGAATCCAAAAACGGCCGAAAGGACGAGTCTCAGCATGCGTGTATTCTCCTTGGTGAGCAAGTGTAACAGAACCGCCAAGGCAAACTCAAGAATAGAAATGGTATCTTCATCGGATGCTCCGTTTCTGCCTCCTGGCCCTGGCCCTCGGAACTTCCGCCGCCGACGCGCCGACGCCTTCTCCCCCCGTCGTCCGGGGCGTGCACCTCACCGGCTGGGTGGCCGGCTCGGCCAAAAACCGCGCGAAATTCATCTCGGAGATCAAAGCCGCCGGACTCAACGCGGTGGTGATCGCGCTCAAGGAATACGACGGGAAGGTCTTCGTTCCCGGCGTCGCCCTCGCCGGGGAGATCGGCGCCTACACCCCGGCGATCCCGGACCTTCCCCGGTGCGTCCGTGATTTCCGGGAAGCCGGAATCTACACCATCGGCCGGATCGTGCTGTTCAAGGACGACACCTTGGCGCGCAAGCGCCCGGAGTGGGCGGTCCACCGGCCCGACGGCTCGATCTGGACCAACGATAACGGCGTCGCCTGGGTGGATCCCTACCGCCGCGAGGTCTGGGACTACAACCTGGCCATCGCCTCGCGCGCGGCGGCGGCGGGCTTCGACGAGATCCAGCTCGACTACATCCGTTTTCCCTCCGATGGAAAAATCAGCCTTTGCCGCTACTCCAACCCGGACCACACTCCCAAGGCCGCGTCGGCCAACCTTATGGATTTCCTGGCGCAGGCCAAGGCGCGCCTGCGCGCCTTCGGGGTCAAGATCTCCATTTGCGTGTTCGGAATGACGACCAGCACCCAGGGGGACATGGGCATCGGGCAGAGAATCACCGTCCTGACCCGGGAGGTGGACGCGGTCTCGCCCATGATGTACCCGTCCCACTACAACAAAGGAGAGATGGGCATTCCCCACCCCAACCGCGACCCTTACCAAACGATCCACCGCGGCCTTCGCGACGCCGTGGAGCGCCTCGGAGGCGACGCCGTCCGCCTGCGGCCCTACCTTCAGGACTTTTCCCTGGGCGTCCGCTACGACGCCGAGAAGGTCCGGGCCCAAATTCTGGCGGCGCAAAGCCTGGGCGTGACCAACTGGATTCTCTGGAACCCGCAGAACCGCTACACCTGGGCCGCCCTCAAGATCGGGGATCAATCCATCACCGAAGCCCCCAAGGAAAACCGGCCGACCTCCTTCCTGGTCGAATCCGTGGAAGGAAGGCTGACCTCGCCCCTGCGCCCGCTGGAATCGGGCGCCTACCTCATCCCGGGGATCACCGTGACCCTGGCGGAAGGAGGCAAGGCCGTGATTCGGATCAAGGAGGGCGGCCGAGTCCTGCTCAAGGGGCCCGCGTCCTTCACGCCCCGGGAAAGCCGGGGCTGGGGATTGGACCTCCGGCAAGGCGGCTTTCTGTTCTCCCTCCCGTCGCTGAAAGGCCGTTTCACCGTGGGGACTCCGGCCGCCGCGCTCGCCGTGCGGGGAACCGATTTCTTCGTTGAGACCCGCTCTGAAACCGAAACCTATCTCTGCCTGTGCTCCGGCTCCCTGGCGGTGACCCGCCCCCACGGGCGCCCGGGCAAAGCCCTCAATCTCATGGCCGGCCACCACACGGCCGTCCTGCTCCGGCCCGGAAAGACGGGAGTGGAAAGCGCGCCGGCCGCCATGGAAGGCCACACCGACGAAGAATTGCAGTCCCTCAGGAGACCTGAATGAACTTTCTACCTTTGTTGTTGATCGCGCTCCTCCCCCTGGCCCGGGCCCAATCCCCCGCCGTTCCCGAAACCCTGGACCGGCCGTTGGCCGCCGATCCCCTCCAGGCCACCATCCACCGCCTTTCCAACGGCCTGACCGTCTTCCTGAGCCCGTACCACCAGACCCCGCGGGTCCGCGCGGAGATCGTCATCCGGGCGGGCGGCGCGCAGGATCCGGCGGATTCGACGGGGATGGCGCATTATCTCGAACACATGCTTTTTAAAGGTTCCGAGCGTCTCGGAACCTTGAACTATTCTTTGGAAAAGCCTTTCCTGGAAAAAATCCAACAACTCTACGAAAAGCTTTTCAAAACGAATGATCCGTTGGAACGAAAAAAAATATTCCAGGAAATTGACGGCCAGAACAAATTGGCCGTCAATTTCTCCATACCAAACGAATTCGACAAAGCCTACACCCGCCTCGGCTTCAAAGATCTCAACGCCCACACCTCCTACGAAGAAACCACTTACGAAGTCGATTTTCCCGCCAACCGGGCCGAGGCCTGGGCCATCATGGAAGCCGAGCGCTTCGCCCGGCCGGTGTTCCGGCTCTTCCAGTCCGAGATCGAGACCGTCTATGAGGAAAAGAACCGCTCCATGGACAACGCCGGCCGGATTCTCTCCGAGGCGCTCAAGACCGCGCTCTACGGCCCCCACCCCTATTCCGGCACCGTGCTCGGCTCCATCGAACACCTCAAGAATCCGTCCTTGGCCAAGATGTACGCCTTCTACGAGCGCCACTATGTCCCCAACAACATGGCCGTGGTCCTCTCGGGGGATTTCGACCGGGCCGAGATGCTGGCCCTATTGGAAAAACACCTGGGCGCCTGGAAGCCCAAGCCCCTCCCGGAGCGCAAGCCCCAACCCCCGGCGCCGCTGACGGGGGTCAAACGGGTCGAGGTCAAATACGAGGCCGAGGAGCAGGTCACAGTCGCCTGGCGCACGGTCCCCAACGGCCATCCGGACCAGGAGGCCTTGATCCTGCTGGACATGCTCATGGACAACTCCGCCGCCGGAATCATCAACCTCACCCTCAACCAAGCGCAGAAGGTCAAGGCGGCCGGTTCGCATCCCTCCCAGGAACTGCTGGAAGCGGGCGCCTGGCACATGTGGGCCCTGCCCAAGCAGGGACAGACCCTGGAGCAAGCCGAGGCCCTGCTCATGGAGGCCTTGGCCAAACTCAAGGCCGGGGAATTCACCGAAGAGGACATCAAGGCCGTCATCACCGATTTCGAGGTCAAGGAAAAGGCCTCCCTGGAATCCAACGAGGCCCGTGCGGGCCACATGTCCAAATCCTTCGCGCTCTTCGAGCCCTGGCCCCGGAGCGTCGCCGGCTTGGACCGCCTGCGGGCCGTCACCAAGGCGGACGTTTTGCGCGCCGCGCAGATGTATCTGGGCGAGGCCCGCGTCGTGGCCTATCGGCGCAACGGCAAGCCCGTGATTGCCTCCATTCCCAAACCCGAGTTCACCAAGATCGAGATCGATCCCTCCCGCTCCTCCGCTTTTTTCAAGGAGATCGTCGCCCTTCCCGCCGCGCCGCGCGAGCCGCGCTGGGTAGTCGAGGACCGGGACTTCTCCCGGACCAAGACCGCCTCGGGCGTCCTCTTCAGCGCGCCCAATCCCGTCAACGACCTCTTTTCCCTCACCTGGGAGTTTCCCCGGGGCTCGCGGCACGAACGAAAGCTCTGCGCCGCGCTGGACCTGCTGGATCTGGCCGGGGCCGGGGACCTGAGCGCCGAGCAGTTCAAGAAAAAGCTCTACGCTTTGGGCGCCAGCCTAAGCTACTCCTGCGGGGAGCAGGAAAGCGGGGTCCATCTGAGCGGCCTGGAGCGCAACCTTTGGGCGTCTCTGGAACTCATGGTCCGCCGGTTCCAGGATCCGCGCAACGCTTCGGACGACCTTTCAAAAATGATCCAAGTCGTCATCGGCGCCCACCAGGACAACAAGAAAAATCCCGGCTACGTGCACCACGCCCTCGGCCAATTCGCCGTCCGGGGCAAGGAATCCTCGGTCCTGGCCGAGCTCTCCGACAAGGAGCTTTCCGCCCTCAAGGCCGAGGAACTGACCGCGCTGATGAAGGATTTCACCGCCTACCAAGGACGGATCGCCTATGTCGGCTCCCGCCTTCCGGGCGAGGTGGCGCGCCTCATCGACTTCGGGCGCCCCAGGTATCTCAAGGGCCCGCCCCGCAAGCCGGTGGTTTATCTCAAACCGGCCCGGGACAAGATCTACTTCGCGCACCGGGACATGGTTCAGGCCCAGGTCGGAATCAGCGGCGTGGACGGAATCTACGACCCGGAGCGGGCCTTGGACTATAAGTTCTTCCACGAATACTTGAGCGGCATGTCCGGCCTCATCTTCCAGGAAGTCCGCGAGGCCCGTTCCTTGGCCTACGCCGCTCACGGAGGCTACGACTCGGCCGGCCACAAGGGCGACGAGAACCAGGTCTACGGCCGGGTGGGCAGCCAGGCCGACAAGGCGGTGGAAGCGCTGTCCCTGACCCGAAACCTCCTCAAGACCGTTCCCCCTTCCGAGGAACGATTCCGCGACGCGGCCAAGGCCATCGAGGAGTCCTACCGCACCGACCCCATCACCTTCCGGGGCATCCCGGGGGCCATCATGGGCTGGGAGGATTTGGGCTTTACGGGCGATCCGCGCCCCCCGCGCTTCGAGAAGGCCCTGCGCTACCGGCTGGAGGATTTGACGAAATTCACCGGCCGCTTCAAGGACCGGCCGATGACGACCTATATCCTCGGCAGCCGCGACCGGGTGGGCTTGGAAGCCCTTAAAAAACTGGGGGAGTTCCAAGAGAAGAAGCTGGAGGAGATTTTTCCGTACTGATTTCCGCGGCCCGAATAAAAGGCTCGGCCGCGATCCGGACTCGCGGCGCCGCGAGTTCACTTCCGATTTAGCCCTCACCACTTGACGGGAGGGGAAACCCGGGGCTACACTCCCCTGGTTGGACCACCCGAACCCGTTCCCCGACCGCCTCATCGCGCCCTCGGCTCAAGCCTTGGCGGACTGCTGGCTCTTCCACGGGACCTTGGTCTTGGAGCCCGGCGGCGTCTCCTTTTTCGTGGCGGATTCGCAGTTTCATCCTTCGGGGATGGACCGGCTGACGGCGTGGGCCGCGGGGGTGCTGGGAAGCATCGCGGCGGGCGCCCTCGCCGATCGGCTGTTGGAGTCCTCCGCCCCGAAACCTTCCGGGTTGAGGCTGGGCCCGCGCGACGAGCAACGGGAATTGTATTCCGCCTGTCTGGCCGACGCGCCGGGCCTGCTGTCCTGCAAGGAACAATTCCGCCTCCCGCTCAAGGAGATCCGGGGGGCCTGGGCGTTCGAGGACGACTTGCTGTTCGTCGCCGTCGACGGCTTTACCCTGGAGGTCTCCGGCGTCCGCGGCGCGCAGGAGATGTGCGCGGCCCTGCGCCGCTGGGGCTGTCCCGGTCGGCCGGCCTGGGTCGACGCGCCTTCCCCTTGGCGGCGGTTCCTGGGCGTCGTCCTTCTGGTGGGGACCGGAGCCGCGGTCATGGCCGACCTCCTGGAAGCCCAAAATCTGTTCAACTGGATGGTCTCCGCCTTCTGGGACGGCGTCCTTGGCTTCAATGAGCTTGGGGCGGGGAGCCGCGCCCTGTTCCTCGCGGCCGTGTGCGGCGTCCTCTTTCTCGCCGGCGCGATGTTCACCTCGCGGCGGGAGAAAGGCGAAGAATTATCCGTCGGCCCGGAGGCGCCTCTGCCGGACGCCGGACCCTTCTTTCCACTATTGGTAACGGCGTTGTCCGCGGCCTGGGCCATGGCGGCCTTTTTGCCCATTTCCCTGGAGCCGGAGGGCGTGGAGGCCGGGGCGGCCGTGGAGCCCGGCTCGGTCCTGATCACCTACATTGGTGGAAAGAAATGCCTCATGGGTTCGGCCGCCTTGGACTATGTCAACGAGAAGTCCGACTGGTACGAGGGCCTTCACACCGGCCGCCCCCCGTCTCCCGAAATCGGGGACCCCAGCGTCCTTGGCGAGCGGGTTCTCAAGACGGCGGAACTCGAGGATTTACCGCTCGCGCGTTTTTCGGAGATCCGGTTCGCGTGCGATTTCAAGCCGGATGAGGCGCGGTCGGCCTGCGCGGGCGCGGAGCTCGTCCTAGGGTCCGGGCTCAGCCTTCCCGTCGCGGCCTCGGAAGCGGGCTTGCTCCCGGCGCGCAGCCGCGCCCATAATAAACTCCTGTTGAAAGGCCGGCCGCCCGAGCGGGGCTGCCCCGCCGAATTGGAGCTCTCGGCCAAGACCTTCGCCCGGGATGAGACGCCCCTGCGCGCGGAGTTCCGCTGATGGCGGGCCTGGCCTGGCGCGTGGCCGTCGTCTTCGCCCTATTGGCGGGCGTCCACGTCTCCTGCGGCCGGCGGGAACAGCGGGCCGGGCTCATGCTCGCCGCGCGGGCCAGCTTCCGTTACTATCCGGGAAGCGGCGACGCCGTGAAAATCAGCGACTGCCGCATCGGCAAGATCTCCCGCAAAGACGTGGTCTGGCTGCAAAATAAATTCGGCGGGGTCTACCCTTACGGGGGGACATGCCGGGTGGAACTGGTCTTCCGGGACCACCCCAAAAAAGACCGGGAGACCCGCCAGCGCCTTACCGCCCGCTACGGCTGGGCGCCCTCCTCCCCGGAATACATTCGCGGCTGGATGCCGCTGCCCTTTGAATTCGAGGACCCAACCGAGCTTTGAATTTATTTCACCCCTGAAAGGAGCGATTCCATGACCCACGCGATGCGAATTCACGAATGCGGCGGCCCCGAAAAACTGCTCTGGGAGAAGGCCCCGGTGGGCGCCCCCGGCGAAGGACAGGCGTTGGTGCGCAACACCGCCGTCGGCCTCAACTTCATCGACACCTACCAGCGCAGCGGGCTTTATCCGGTGCCGCTCCCGTTCACTCCGGGGTCGGAAGGCGCGGGCGTGGTCGAGGCGGTCGGTCCCAAGGTCAAGGATGTCAAAGTCGGCGACCGCGTCGTCTATTGCGGCCCAATCGGAGCCTACGCCGAGGCGCTGTTGCGCCCGGCCGACCGGCTGGTGAAGATTTCAGCCGGCATCGACGACCGGACGGCCGCCGCGATGATGCTTAAAGGTCTCACCGCCTGGTATCTCCTGCGCCGCACCTACCGCGTCAAAAAGGGCGACACCATCCTCGTGCACGCGGCGGCGGGCGGCGTCGGCTTGATCCTGTGCCAGTGGGCCAAAGCCCTCGGAGCCGCAGTGATCGGCGCCGTCGGCGGCGACGAGAAAGCCGCGCCCGCCAAAAAGGCCGGGTGCAAGCACGTCATCGTGACCTCGCGGGAGAAACTCGTCGAGCGCGTCCGGGAGTTCACCCGGGGCAAGGGCGTGCCCGTGGTCTACGACGGAGTCGGCAAGGACACGTTCCTGGAGTCTCTCGATTGCCTCGCCCCGATGGGCCTTATGGTCAGCTTCGGCAACGCGTCCGGGGCGGTGCCCCCGTTCAATCCGGCGATTCTCGCCCAGAAGGGTTCGCTCTTTCTCACGCGCCCGACGCTCAACACCTACGCCGCGTCCCGGGAAGACCTTTTGAGCGGGGCGCGGGAACTGTTCGCGATCGTCAAAAGCGGCAAGGTCAAGATCGAGGTCCACCAGACCTATCCGCTGCGAGAGGCGGCGCAGGCCCATCGCGACCTCGAGGCGCGCAAGACCACGGGGTCGACGGTGCTCATTCCCTGAACGGACGGCGCCCGGATCAGCCTCTTCCGGTAACCCTAGGGCCGGCCGACGAAGGCGAGCAGCAGGCCCTTCGGGCTGGCTCCTTGGACCGCCGCCACCACCCAGTCGCAGCGGCCTCCGGTGGTCGGGGAATTCTTGGGTAGGCGGGACTCGTCGGTCCAGGCCAAGGGGCGGTCCGGGCGGCCCGCGAGGTAAGAGAACCCGGCGGCGGGATGGTCCACGCACCAAACCACGGGGCGGCCCCGAAAGGCCTCCGGCTCGGCGCGCGCGGCCTCGTAATCCACCGGCTCGCGCCGGGCCCGGGAGATGGCCTCGGCCAAGGCCGCCCTTTCGGCGCGGCGCCCACTCCAGCCCTCCAACAGCGCCGGGATCGGCATCACCTTCAAGAAAACCGCCAGGAAAACGACGGCCCCGGAGGCCGCGGCCGTCGCGGCCAGGATCCGGCGCTGGCCGGGGGTGAACACCCGCCACGCTTGGCGGGTGCGGCGGCGTAGAAGGAAGGCGACGCGGTCTTCGAGGAAGGTTTGCATGACTAATATAAAGCAAACGGAAAGGGACGAAACAACCTTGGGAACGGAACAGGGGTCCGGGCCCGGCTGACGCCGGGCCCTAGAGCTGACTCTCCAACTTCAGCAGAGTCGGCTCTTGCGGAAAGCGCTCCAGGGCGCTTTCCACGACCCCGCGGGCTTCGTCCTCGCGGTGCAGGGCCACCAAGGCCCGGGCCTCGTTGATGGGGAAGGACTTCTGCTCGGGGTACTTGGCCCGGCCGCGGCGGCAGAGGGCGGCGCACTGGTTGAGCTTGCCCTCCTTGCCGTAGATGGCCGCCAGATGGATCCAGGCGTAGGCCTCGTTGCCCTTATTGGCCAGCCACCCGCACAGGGACTCCGCTTCCCCGTACATCTGGAAGGTTTCCAGGGACCGGAGGAGATCCTCCACGTAGCGCCCCGCGTCGCCGTGGGTGCGGCCGCGCAGGTAGCGCAAAATCTGAAGGAAGTGCCGGCAGGCGACCAGGACCGAGCCCTGCGCCCCGAGATTGACCCGAACGAGCTTTGAGGTGTCCTCGATCCGGAAATGGCCCGCTTCCGGCAGGCAGAGCAGGCGGCCCTCCCGCCCTCCCGCGTCCACGCGCCCGAACGCCAGGCGCTGGTCTTCGGGCAATTCCAATTGGTCCAGGGGAAGTTCGTAAATCTCGGGGGTATCGGCCGGAATGATCCCCTGGGACAGGAGCTTCACCTGGGACCAGGAAAGCGCGATCTGGTGGTTGCGGTCCAGGTACAGCCGCACGCCCGCGAAGCACTCCACGCTCCTCAAAAGGGAGAACGCCTGGCCCGGCTCATGCTCCATCCACAACAGCTCCTGGCCGACGGGGGCCTTGAGCTTGCCGGAGGTTACGAAATCGGTCACCGAGTCCCGGGCGGGGAAAATTGGAACCCAGACACCTCCCAGTTCCACGTCGCGGTCGGCCCAGACCGAGAAGGTGTCGTTGCCGGCGCCCAGCCGCGTGACGCTGTCCCGGTCCAACGGAAGCCCGACCGTGAGCAGGAAGGTTTCGGAGCGGAGCAATTCCTTGTAGAGGGGCCGACGGGAGTGGCGGGGAAACTCGGCCGCCTGCCGGATCGTGTGCTCCAAATGCTCGATCATGCCCTCATGGTAGCCCCGGTCCCCGGTATTGTCAAGACCCAAAAACGACCTACGCGCGACTGAAATTCCGCTCCGGACGGCCGGGGCCGCATTTGCGGCGTTCCCCGGGAAAATGGCATGATCCCCGACGAGGATCGCCGCCATGACCGTCAAAACCGCCGTGAGAAAAGTGACCCGCCTGGGCAACCCGGTCCTGCGAAACGGAACCCGGCCGTTGTCCCCGGATGAGATCGCCGAGCCTTCCGTCCAGCGCCTGATCGACGAGATGTTCGCCACCATGGACGAGTACTGCGGAGTGGGCGTCGCCGCGCCCCAGGTGGACCAGCCCCTGGCCCTTTTCGTCATGGGCCTGCCCGCGGGAACCGAACGCCATCCCGAGGGCATCGAGCTCACGGCCGTCTTCAACCCGAAGGTCCACTTCCTCGACACCGAGCTGGAGTCCGACTGGGAAGGCTGCCTGAGCGTTCCGGGCCTTCGCGGGCAGGTGCCGCGCCACCGGAAACTGGAGCTCTCGGGCCTGGACCGGGAGGGCGTCGCCTTCACCCGGATTTACGAGGGCTTTCCGGCGCGCGTCGTCCAGCACGAGACCGACCACCTCATGGGGAAAGTCTATCTCGACCGCATGTCCGGCCTGGCCACCCTCGCCTTCACCGACGAGCTGGCCCGCCGCTGACGGCCCCGCCGTGCCTGCCATCCAAACCCGCGGGCTGACCAAGGATTTTCGCTCTCCGATCAAGGAGCCCGGCCTGGCGGGCGCGGTCAAATCCCTCTTCCACCGGCGCTGGCGGCAAACCCGGGCGGTGGACGCCTTGGACCTGACGATCCAGGAAGGAGAGCTCGTCGGATTTCTAGGCGCCAACGGGGCGGGAAAGACCACCACCTTGAAGATGCTCTCCGGGCTTCTTCATCCCAGCTCCGGAGAAGTCTCGGTCCTGGGCCATGTCCCCGCCCGACGGGAGGCGTCGTTTCAACGGCGCATCTCCCTGGTCATGGGGCAAAGAACCCAGTTATGGTGGGAGATCCCGGCCCTGGAGACCTTTCGCCTCAACCAGGCCATCTACGGCCTGGGGGACGCGGAATTCAACCGCAGCCTCGACGAGCTGGTCGCGCTCTTGGATCTGGGGGACTGCCTGGCGGTTCCGGTCAAGAAACTCTCCTTGGGACAACGCATGCGCGCGGAGCTGGCGGCGGCTTTGCTCCACCGGCCCGCCCTGCTCCTGCTCGACGAGCCGACTTTGGGCTTGGACGTCGTCATGCAGAAAAAAGTCCGCGAGTTCATCCGGGAATACAACCGCCGCTCCCAAGCCACCGTCCTGCTCACCAGCCACAACATGACCGACGTGGTCCAGCTTTGCCTCCGGGTCGTGGTCATCGAACGGGGCCGCCTCCTTTATGACGGCCCCCTCGCCCGCCTGGTGGAGAAATACGCCACCCACAAGCTCATCCGGGTCGTCTTCGACCGGGAGATCCCCTCGGCAGACCTGGCCCCCATCGGGCGGGTCGTGGAAAACGCCGGGCCCCGGGCCGTCGTGGAGGTCCCCCGCCCACGGGTCTCCAAGGCGGCGGCCGAGCTCCTGTCCCGGTTTCCGGTGGCGGATTTGACCATCGAAGAAGCCGACATCGACGACGTCGTGCGCCTCCTGTTCTCCGAAAAATGAGAACCTACTTCGCCGCCTACAGCCTGGCGCTCCAGCAGGTCCTTCAGCGGCGCTCCACCCTGATCATGGACCGGGTCGGGGGAGTCGCGGTGATCGTGAGCCTTTACTACTTCTGGATGGCCCTGCTGGGGGACGGCAACTCGCGGCTCGGCTATTCCCCGAGCCAGATGCTCAGCTACGTCCTCGTCATGAACCTCCTGCGCTCCTTCGTGTTCACCGGCCGGGGCTGGGAACTGGTGGGCGAGATTTCCTCCGGCAAGATATCCTCTTATCTGGTGCGTCCGGTCAGCTACCACGGCTACTGCCTGGCCCTGGACCTGGCCCAAAAGACGGTCCATCTGGCCGCCGCCTTCATCGAAGTGGGAATCCTCGCCCTTCTGGTTCAGGCGCCGCTCTACTTCCCCGCCAAACCGGAAACTTGGATTCTGTTCGGGGCGGCCGTGGTCCTGTCGTCCCTGATCTTTTTCTTCCTTGAATTCATCGTCGCCTCCATGGCCTTTTGGACCTCGGAGTCCGGCGGTCCCCTGTTTTGCTTCGAGCTCTTTCTCCAGTTTTGCGCCGGGACTTTTTTCCCTTTGGACATCCTTCCCGAGGCCGCGCAGCGGGCCCTGCAGTTGACCCCCTTCCCCTACCTGGTCTTTTTCCCCATCAACATCTACCTGGAGCGGGTCTCCCCGGCGCAGGCGGCGGGCGTCTTGGGAGTCCAGGCCCTCTGGCTGGCGGCGTTCATCTGGGGCGCCAAAACGGTTTGGGCGCGGGGGCTGGAGAGCTACACGGCGGAAGGCGGATGAAAAGACATTTCCGAATCTGGCTGCGCATGGCCTCCATGAGCGCCCAGGCCCAACTCACCCACCAGCTCGGCTCCCTGGGGTTTTTGCTGGGGAAATTGATCCGGCTCTTCTTTTTCTTCGCCTTCGTGGCCGCGGTCTTCCGGCACACCGACACCCTGGCCGGCTACACCTTGGTCGAGACCGCGCTCTTCTTTCTCACCTTCAACATCGTGGACGTCACCGCCCAGGTTTTTTTCCGCGGGATCTACGGGGCCAAGCGGACCGTCGAGGACGGGGACTTCGACTTCTATTTGATCCAGCCCTGCTCCCCCCTGTTCCGGATGGCCGGCTCCATGGTGGATTTTCTCGACGTCCTCGTCCTGCTTCCGGTGCTGGCCATGATGGCGATCGTCCTCGGCCAACTTCCGGCCGTGGAGCCGGCGCGGCTGGCGCTCTTCGCCCTGCTATGCGCCAACGGCGTCGCCATCGCCCTCGCCCTGCACATCCTCGTGGCCGCCCTGGCGGTCCGCACCCAGGAATTGGAAAACGCCATTTGGATCTACCGGGACGTCATGTTCATGGGCAAATTTCCCGTCGACATCTACGGCCCGCCGGCCCGCTGGGCCCTGACGACGGTCATTCCGATCGCCGTCATGACCTCCTTCCCGGCCAAGGCCCTGCTCGGCCGGCTCTCCCCGGGGTGGACCGTCTACGCCCTGGCCCTGGGAGCGGGCCTGCTTGTCCTGAGCCGCTGGTTTTGGCTAGACTCGGTCAAGAGCTACACTTCCTCTTCCAGCTGACATGACCCGCCCTTTCCTAAGCTCCTCCTACCACAACCCGACCAAGCTCCGCCGCGCCTTCGGGGAAGAGGTCAAGAGCGCCCGAATCCACACGCGCTTCCCCTGCGACTTCTCGGGCTCCCTCTGGACGGAGAACGGACGAACCCGGCTGGGAGCGGTGCGGGTCCTCAACATCGGAATGGGCGGCGCCGGCCTCAAGGGGATCGTCGAGGTCGAGAAGGGCCCCGTCTACATCCTCCAGCTCGTCCGCGGGCGGGCCCAACTTCTGCTCGATGGAAAGATCGTTCGCCTGGCCCGGGAGAAGGGCAACGAAGCCGTCCTCCACATCGGGTTCTCGTTCCATCTCAAGCCCGACCAGGAGAAGCGGCTCAAGGATGGGTTGGAGAAAATGCGCCGGTCCCGGGAGAAAACCACGCGGGCGGAAGACTCGCGCTTGAAGTGGTACTGGGGCGTCTAAACCATGACTCCGAAACCCCAACCCCGATCCCATGTCGTCTGCCCCTGCCTGGGCGTCACCGAGGGGGAGATCCTCGACGCGATCAAGACCAAGGAAATCGGCTCGGTCAAGGACATCATCCGCTACACGCAGGCCGGCGACGGCTGCACGGCCTGCCACCCCCTGCTGCGGGAGTACCTGCAAAACGCCCGGCGGAAGTGACTACTTCGCCGCGTCCCCGCCGCCCATCTGCTCGGCGAGGTAGCCCGGCAAGCCGACTTCCTTAATTAGGTTGAGCTGGGCTTCCAGCCAGTCCACGTGGTCCTCGGACTCCGCCAGGATACGCTCCATGATCTCCCGGGAGCCGGCGTCCTTGAGCTTGACGGCTAGGTCGATGGCCTCGTTGTAGGCCTTCACCCCGCCCAGCTCCAGCTTCAAGTCGTTGGCGAACTGCTCCTTGACGTCGGTCCCCACGCGGATGACGTCATAGCGGGCGATATTGGGCACCCCTTCCAGAAAAATGATCCGGTCGATCAGGGCATCCGCGTGGCGCATTTCCTCGATGGACTCCTCCCGGTGCTTGGCGGCCAGCTTTTTATAGCCCCAATTGCCGCACATCTTGGCCTGGACGAAATATTGGTTGATGGCGGTGAGCTCGATGGTCAGCGCCCGGTTGAGGGCCTCGATGATCTTGGATTCGCCTTTCATGGGAAAACCTCTCCTTGCGACGGTCGGGCATTATACGGAGTTTGGCGCGGCCGTCGCAACGGGACGGCCCGGCTCAGTAGAAGCCCCGCACCAGCCCGGTCACCCGACGGCGGGGCAGGAAATAAATCGGCTCTCCGGTTTCCGGGTCTTTCCAGGCGGAGGAATCCTTGGATTCGTCCCGGTTGTCGCCCAGCACGAAGAGCCCCTTGGCCGGCACGATGAGCGGCCCCAAGTTGTCCCCCGCCAGACGCTCCTCGGCGCGGGTGTGCTGGACATATCCTTCCTCGAGTTCTGTCCCGTTGACGAAAACCTTCTTGGCCTTGAGTTCAATGGCATCGCCCGGAATACCGATGACCCTTTTCACCAACTCCTTTTCCTCCCCTAGAGGGGAGGAAAAGACGATGACCTCGCCGCGGCGCGGCTCGCGCCAGCTCAAGGTCACCTTGTCCATGAGCACGAACGCCCCCACCGGGAAGGTGGGCTCCATGGAAGGGGTGGCGATGGTGATGGGCTCCGCCACCCACAGCCGGATCGGCAGGACGATTCCAACCGCGATCGCGGCCAAAAACAACAACCGGCCGAAAGACATGGGCGTTATGATACCATGTCGCCCATGAAACCCAGAATCTTTTTCCTGGCGGCCGCCTGGGGCCTGCAGGCCTGCGTCACCCCGCGTCCCGCCCCGAGCGTCCGAACGGGCCTGGACGCCCTGGCCGAAAACGGTTTCGCCGAGCTCCAGGGAAAACGGGTCGGTCTGATCACCAACCGAACCGGCAAGGACCGGCTCGGGCGCGGCGGGCCGGAACTCCTGGCCGCGGCCCCGGGGGTCAATCTGATTCGAATTTTCTCCCCCGAGCACGGCTTCAGCGGTGCCAGCGAGGAAAACGCCATCGCCTCCTCCACCGTGCGCCTGGCCGGACGGGAGATTTCGCTCGCCAGCCTCTACGCCGGAGGCATCGCGGGCATGCGCCCCAAGCCCGCCGACCTGACCGATCTCGACGTTCTGCTCTTCGACGTCCAGGACATCGGGGCGCGCTTTTACACCTATCTGGCCTCGATGGCCATGGCCCTGGAGGAATCAGCCAAGGCCGGCCTGGCCTTCATGGTCCTGGACCGCCCCAATCCGATCGGCGGGGAAATCCTGGAAGGACCCATCTTGGACGATCCCACCCTGAGACAGGTCACCTCCACGGCCTACTTCCCCGTCCCGGTCCGCCATGGCCTGACCGCCGGGGAGATGGCCCTGTTTCACAACGCGGAGGTCAAGCACCCGAAGCTGACCGTGATCCCGCTGAAGAACTGGCGCCGCGGCCTTTGGTACGACGAGACCGGCTTGCCCTGGATCCCCCCCTCCCCCAATATGCCCGACATCGAGGCCGCCGCCCTCTATCCGGGAATCGGGATTTTCGAGACCGTCAACGTCTCCGTCGGCCGCGGCACGCCGGTTCCGTTCCGTTGGGTCGGGGCCCCGGGCCTGGACGCCGAAGGGGTGCTCAAGCGCTTGAAGGCGGCGCGATTGCCTGGCATCGAATTCGAGACCGCCGATTTTACCCCGACAAAAAGCGTGCACATGGGAGTCGCATGCCGGGGCATCCGGATGAAGGTGACCGACCGCTCGCGCCTGCGCTCCACGGCGGTCTTCGCCCACCTGGCCGCGGCCCTGCGCGACCTCCACCCGGCCGCGGCCTGGCGCTGGGAGGAAACCCGCCGCATGACCGGCACCGTGGAGTTCCGCCGCCTCTACGAGGCGGGGGCGCCCGCGGGAGAGATCATCCGCTATTTCGAGCGGGAGGCCCGGAGCTTCCAAACCGCCCGCAAGCCGTTCCTTCTTTATTAGATAGGACCATTGCCGCTCCCGGCCTTCCCCGAAGGACCCAAGGGGAAGATCCCGCCCGGGTGGTAGAATCTTTGGGAACGGAGGTTTCCATGACCCTGGCGATTCTTTTGGCCCTGCTTCTTCCCGCGGCGTCCTCCGCCGCCGAGTTTTCCCTGCCCGCCTTGAGTTTTCCCCAGGTCGTCCGGCTGCCGACGCCCCAGGACTACGAGCCCCCCACCGGCCGTCCTCTGGACGGAAAAATCCACAGCCTCCAGGAGACCGTCGAGAAGATGCGGCACAGCATCTCCGTGGCGCCCGAACTCAACATCCGCGACTTGCAGGAGATGGCCGACTGGATCACCGTGGCGACCGGTGGAGACTTTTGGCACACGCGGGAAGCGTTGGGCGTCCTCCTGGCCGAGAAACATTCCCCCTTCGTCCGGGAAGCCCTGCTCCTTGCCGTGAAAAACCTCTCGGGCATCACCCTCCGGGCCGCCATCTACCCCGGGGCGGTCGGCGAAGAGGTCTCCCTCATCCTCCGCGTCAAGAACATCGGCGCCACCGACCTCTCGATCATCAAGCCCGTGGACGGCTCGGCGGAGGGCCTGCGCTATCCGCACTACCGGGCCTGGGTGCGCCGCCACGACGAGGACTTCGTCCCCCTCCAGGACGGCCGGCCCGCGGGCCCTCAGGCCCGGCTCAGGGACTCCGACATCGTCCTGCTTCGGCCCGGCGAGAGCACCGATCCCTACCGGAACGCCGCCCCGCTCGGACCCCGGCGCTCCTGGCGGCCGACCCGCGCCGGCTGGCATTACCTTTTCGTGATGGTCGACTTCACCGCCAAAACACTCGAGGATTATCGAGCCGACAAGGCCGGCCTCTCCCCCGAAGCCTACGCCAACATGCGCCTGCTGGTCGACAAGAAGATCTCGTTTGAGTCATCCTTCGAGATCGTCCCTTAACTAGGCCAAAAAACCGAAGGTGAGCACGCCCAGCAGGCCCCAGACCGCCAGCGCGATCATCTCGTAGCCCAGGATCTCGCGGAACTCCACCTTGGCGATGGCCAAGGCCGACGGAATCCAGCGCTCGCTCAAGCCGTTGAGGGCCAGCCGCGTTAGGACGGGCAGGGGGGCGGTTCTAGCACCGGCGGCGTCCCCCGTGCCCGCCCGTCATCAAACCCCGCCGTCACCCCCGCCTTGACACCGCCGGTTTCGGACCCTACACTTCAAGGGTGGGAAGACTTTCCTCATTTCTCCCGGCCCTCCTCCTGCTCTGCCTGAGCGCGAACGCCGAGGAAACACAAAAAAACCTGGACCCGGGCAAGGACTTCGCCTCGGCCAAGGAAATGGGCATGCCCATGGGCGCCGACAACATCGCCGAACGCCAGTTTTGGGCGCGCGCGAAAAAGGATTGGCAGCCCTTCGGCGTCCCCATGTCCGACGACGACCGGGCCAACTATTCCACCTGCCTCGACGATCCCGGCTGGCCCGAATGCGCCAAGATCCGGAATAATTACGAGACGAAAAAGGCCCTCGCCGATCTCGCGAAAAAGAAGGACAAACCGGGCGCCCCCCCCGGCGCCAAGCCCAAAAAATCCCCGAAGCCCAAGAACGCCGGGGCAAACGCGGGGGACGGCAGGAACGAAGGATCCGACGGGGGATCCGAGGGCGGCTCGGAGGACGGGGAGGAGCAAGAGGCGCCCGGGGAGGCGCCCCCGGAGCGGGCGCAAGTTTCGGCCTTCAAGTCCGGCGCCAGCCAGAAGGCGGCGGGCCGCGCTGAGAAGATGGGCGCGGATTTCAATTCCAGCCTGACCGATGAAAGCGCCGGGGACCTGGGCGGCGCCGGGGGCGGGGCGGGGAAGACCGCCGCCCAGGACGGCGGCCAAGCCAAGACGGAGTCCTCGGCCAACGCCGCCTCGCCGAAATCAACGGGAGATCTTCTGCTGGCGTCGGCCTCCGGCTTCAAGGGCTCCTTCGACGAGCTGGGCCTGAGGATGGGGCGGGGCGCCGACGGCAAGCCCCAGGTCCAAACCAAGTCCGGGGCGACCGCTTCGGCGGCGGAGGTCGCGGCCCTGCAGGAGCGCATCGCCTCCGAACCGACGGCCCTCATGCGGCGGCCCGATTTTTTCGACGTCCTGCCCCGTGAGGAGTTCCAAGAGCTCAAGGAGGATTTCCAGGGCCGAGGGGATCTCAAGGAGACCGATTTCAAGCACATCGAGATGTCCATGTCCCAGCGCGACTTCCTCCGCTCGAGCTCCTGCCAGAAGATGTCCGGGGATTGCAACCGGCACATGACCCAGATGTCCTACCGAAAAGGAGAGGACGTCCCCCCGGAGGACCTCAAAAAGATCCATGTCGCCATCCGGCCCAAGCCCCGCCAGGCGGCCGATGAAGCCGAGGAGCTCGATGAGGACTCCGGCCATGAGTCGGCCTCGGCGGGCGATGAGGAGTCCGCGCCCGCCGCCTCCCCAAAATCCGCCGTCAAAGGCCTCTATAAAAAACTCAACGGGCTGATCACCGGGGTGCTGGGAATTTTCGGGGGCGACCAGACGCCGGCGGCCGCCGCCGTCGCGGTCGGCTCGGGACCCGCGGCCGCGGGCGCCGGCGGGAAGAAACCCAAGCCGATCGCTTTCACCCCGAGAGAGCGCCGAAAAGGGGCCGCGGTGCCCGCGCGGGGGGAATCCGATCCCACAGACGGGCCGGTCTCGGAAAAGAAAACGCGTCGCGGAGGCTGGGGGTGGGTCGTCGCCGCCCTGGCGGGCGGCGCGGTCTACTTCAAGCTGCGGCGGCCTTCCGACTCCTAGGATAGGATTCGGAATCGAGGATCGGACCCAGGACCCAGGACAGGGCGAAGGTCCCCAAGGTCCCTAGAATCACCAGCCAGGTCCAGCCGAGCGTGAAGATCTTGAACTCCGAGAGCATGAGGAGGTTCAAGTTGACCATGGCCATGATCAGCATGGAAACCGGATTGGCGCGGTTGGCCTTGCGGGTGGTGAGCAGGCCCAGCAGAAAGACCCCCAGCAGGGAGCCGAAAGTCACGCCGCTCACCTTGAACGCCAGCCACAGCATCTTGTCGACGTAACTGCAGAGGTAGGCGATCACCGCCAGCGCCAGGGCGAAGACGACGATGGCCCGGCGCGAGACCTTCATGTAGTGGGCCTCGTCGGCTTTGGGCTTAAAAAGCGGACGGTAGATGTCGGTCACGAAGGACGCCGTCAACGACGCGAGCGGGGAGTCGATGGAGGCCATGACGATGGCCGCCAGGACCAGGCCACGGAGAAGAACCGGCATCACCGAGCCGGCGAAATGCGGGTAGATGGTGTCGAGCTTGGCGGGAAGGGGCAGGCCCGGATTCTGTTTGTAGAAGACAAACAGGAGTGAACCGATGGAGAGGAACACCATCAGGACCAGGAAGCTTCCCAGGGTGCTGTACATCATCGTGCGCTGGCTGGCCTTCCGGGTGTCCACCGTCAGCAGGCGCTGCATCATCTCGTGGTCGGTCCCGAAGGCGGCCATGGATCCGAAAAAGCCGTTGAGGATGGCCGGCCAGAGAATGTTCGGATCGGTGAAGAATTTGGACAGGAAATTCGGCTCCAGGGGCGAGGGCCCCCAGTTCCACAGGTTCAACCGCCCGGCGTCGCCCGCGATTTGCCACACCGCCCCCAGGCCTCCCTGGATGTTGCCGAGCAGGAAGTAGATGGTGGCCAGCCCCGCGACCAGGAAGGTAAGGGCCTGGACCACATTGGTCCACACCACGGCCTTGATCCCGCCGTAGCCTATGTAGATGATGCCGATCACCGTGAAAAGGAGAATGACCGGGATCAGGTGCCATTTCATCAGCACGCTCACCGCCACGCAGGCCGCCATCAGGCGCACCCCCGAGGCCAGGAGCCGGGTGACGAAGAAAAAGCAGGTGGCCGCGTATTGGGTCTCGGCGCCGAAGCGGTGCTTGAGGAACTCGTAGATGGTCGTGCAATGGAACTGGTAGAACGCCGGGATGAAAAGATAGGCGATCACGACCCGGGCCGAGGCCGAGCCGATGAAGAATTGGGCGTAGTTCCAATTCTCCCGGAAGCCGGTCGAGGGGACGCCGATGATGGTCATCGCGGAGATTTCGGTGGCGATGAAGGACAGGCAGGCCACGCCCCAGGGGATGTTGCGGTCTCCCAGGAAGAAACCGGCGGTGGTCTTCTCCCGGCGGCTGAAATGAAAGCCCACGAAGAACATCAGGCCCACCAGGAAAAGGACCAGGGCGTAGTCCGGGGCCGAAAGGGAGGAACCCCCGGGGAAAAAGCGGGTGACTAGGTCCATCGCACCGGCATCCTTCCCGTGACGGGAATGCGCCCGGCCAGGGCGCGGGCGGCCGCTTTCTGGGCCAAGGCGTCCCCGGCGAAGGAGCAAAGCCCCGGGGACTTGGGAAAGGATTTCAAGACGAAAGGATTGCCGAAGGAGACGACGGCCCCGCCCGGCGCGCCCGCCAGGGCCTTGCGCAGGCGGGCGACGACTTCCGCCTCGTAGTCGATCCGCCCGGAGTAGGCCCGGGGGCGCACGAAACAGCCGACGATCAAGGGCTTGGCGGAGCCGGCTTGGGGCCAAGGCTCGGCGGCGATCCCCAGGGCCCGCAATTCCTCAAGAAACGGACCGCCGGCCCAATCGGCCGGATCTTCCGAATCGGCCTCCAGGTAGGAAACGGCCTTCGGCAGGGGACCGGCGGGGGCGCCGCCCCACGCCAGGCACTTTTCGGCCAGCGCCTGGGCGGCCTCCATGTGGCGCAGGCAGCCGACCAACTCCGGAGCGGGGGTGCCCACCGATCCGGCGGCTTTCATGACGCGGTCCAACCGCTCCTCGGCGGTTTTTAGAGCGGCGGCCAGGGCCGGATCGGAGGCAGCTTTCTTCAGCCACGCGTACAGAAATCCCTTGGGCTCCTGGGGCACTAGGATCACGTCCGCGCCCCCGGCCACCGCCAGTTCGGCGGCTTCCATATCCCCCCACTTGCCGGCGATGGCCTCCATGCTCAGGGCGTCGGTGGAGACCAGCCCCTCGAAGCCGAACTCCCGCCGCAGGGTCTTGGAAACCGCGGTGGGCGACAAGGAGATGGGGAGTTTTTTATCCATGGCCGGAACCATCAAGTGGGCGGTCATCACGGCGTCGGCCGCTTCGGCCAGTTCGCGGTACGGGGCCAGCTCGCGCTTGGCGAGGACGTCCTCGGAGACCTTGACCGTGGGCAGTTCCAAATGGGAGTCCTTGCTGGTGTGGCCGTGGCCCGGGTAATGCTTAAGACAGGACAGCACCCCCTGGGATTTGAGGCCCTCGATGTAGGCCCGGGCCAGGCGCGCCACGGGCCCCGGCTCATCTCCGAAAGCCCGGACGTTGACGATGAGGCTGTCCGGCTCGGTGGCCAAATCCACCACCGGCGCGAAGACCCAGCGAACCCCGAGGGCGGCGGATTCGACGGCGGTGAGCTCCCCCTTTTTGCGGGCTAGGGCGGGATCCCCCGCGGCCCCCAACCCCATGTTCGAAGGAAAAGGCGTTCCCCCCGGGGTCTGGGAGGCGACCCCGTCCTCGTAATCGGCGCTGAACAGGAGGGGCCGCCGGGCGCGGGCCTGCAGGCGGGCGGTCATTTCCGCGACCTCGGGGATCGAACCCCCGTAGAGGCAGAACCCCCCCACCCCCAGGTCCACCAAGGTCTCCGCCAGGGCGGGATCGTCGATGCCGAATTTGAATCCCGGGAAAACCACCCGGGCCGCGTTCTGCGACATGGCCCGGATTATCCCTTTATAGCGCCCGCGTTTGCAACGGCGCCGTAACCTTGAATTGTTATAATGCCGCGGCGATGATTCAGGTTCTCCTTTTGTTGGGCGCTCTGGCTTGGAGCCCCGCCTTCGCGGGCGAGGGCGAGGAGGAACCGCCCTATAACGTCCACCAGAACCCCATCGACAACCGGCATTTCGGGATCCTCTTCAAGAATGGCTACGAGGTCCGGCCGGACGGAACCGTCTGGGCCAAGGGCGGCGCCGCGCCCATCGGCCGGTCCGAATTGACCTTCCTCGTCGACCATCTCGTCAGCACCCAGCGCCTCAAGGCCCTGCTTCAGCTCAACCTGATCCTCAGCAAGAGCCAGGGCGAGAAAAAGCTCAAGCCCGCCGAAAAAGAGGAGATTCGGTCCATCGTCAAGGAAAACTGGGGAGTCTTCACCATCAGCACCCGGAAGGATTTCCGGGGCTATTTTTCCATCGAAGAATTGGAATCGCTCAACGCGGTCGCGCCCCTTTTCTCGGCGGGAAGCGGGGTCCCGGAGCTCAAGAGCCGGGAGGACGCCCCTCCTCCCGGACCCGAATGGCCCGCGATGGCAGCGGCCCCGCTGATGCTTCCCCGGGGCGTGGCCGAATCCATCCGGGCCCCTGCCTCGCCGCGCCCGAAGGCTCCCGCGCCGGTTCCCCCCCCGCCCCTCGCCCCCGTGGCCCCCCCGGCTCCGGCCCCGCAGCCCGTTGTGCAAACAAAGGCGCCGGAAAAATCCCCAGCCG
>CAYHPY010000011.1:0-59543 GCA_964358485.1 uncultured Elusimicrobia bacterium | reverse complement strand
ACGCCGTCAGTCCTTGCCGAACAGGACGAACGGCAGAGACAGGACGGCCAGCAGGACGGCCGGGATGAAGAGGATGGCTCCGAGGACGAGGCCCCCGGCCCCCGCGACGGCGCGCTCGACGCCGCTGCGCGGCTCTCCGCGGTGGGCGGTGTCGTCGCCGGCGACCGTCAGCAGCGAGGTCGGGACGCTCTCCACGCATTGAAAGCGCAGGCCCCGGCCCGCGCAGTCGATGGCGATGTCGGACTTCTTGGGATCGCCCCAAGTCGCGTGGAGCCACGAGCGGGTCGCCCCGCCGCCTCCGTCGCCGGCGTAGACCGGAGACGCGCCGTCGGACGAGCCCGCTTTAGTCCCATCGAGCGCCGCGGAGGCGCTCTCGGAGGCGCCTCTCAGGTCGCCCTGTTCGGCGAGAACGGACGCCCGGGCAGCGAGGTTCGAGGTGGATTCCAAGTCGGAAGATGATATCCTCGCGGCCTGGGCGCGGACGGCGGGGGCGGCCAGGAGCACGGCGGCGACGAAGGCGGCGGGGGCGAGAAGGTTCGTGTTCATGTCGAACAGAATACCAACGCGGACGGCCGGCGGCGAGAGGCTTTCGGCCCCTCGCCGCGCCCGCAGAAGGCCCACTTGCGCGTGGGCCCAACGGGTCCAGTCTGACTGTCTCATGAGCGCTGACGCACGCCCAGACCGCAGGCTGGGCCGGACGAATCGCTACCGTTCGTCTTCCAGGAGAAATCCTCCGTCCGAGACCACGGCGTGGACGTGTACGTGGAGGTTGACCCGGGAGCCGAAGCGTCTCATCCCACGGATCTGCGCGGGGCCTGCGCCGCATCGGAAGCGGCAGACCCGGGCCAGCTCGAAGGCGGAGACTCCCCCCCAAAAAAAACAAACCCCCGAGGCCCCAAGGCCCCGGGGGTTCCCTTTTCCGTCCCTTTCGTTAAACTCTTAACGCCCGAGGCCCAAGACCCCCGCCGAATAAACCGCCCGATCCGTCTCGGGCGCCTTGACCCAGTCGCTCTTGGAAACGCTCCCTTCCCGCCGGAACTGCGCTTCGACGTAATACTTCTTGCCGGCCTCCGGCTTGAAGGCGAAGTCCTTGGCGAACGCCTGGAAATCCACCGAATAGGACTCCGCGGTCGGGAAGGTGAATTCCTTTTCCAGCAAGGTCGAGTCAAACCAATTCGGCACGTCCTTGCGCAGCTTGAGCTTGAAGGTCACCTTCTCGCCGGCGTAATACGACGCCCAGCGGTCGGCCAGAGCCAGCTTGAGTCCCGCGCTCAGCGAGCCCGGGATGCCCGAGGAATCGGGACGGGTGAGCAGCCGGCGCCCCGGAACCATGACGATGTTCCCGTTTCGATCGCCCCCCTCGCGGGAGTAATCGTAGCCGTTTTCCAACTCATCCACGTCGATCCACGGCCCCTGCAGGCAGACGCGGAAGGCGTCGGATTGCCAGGGCAATAGCGGCTTGCGCTCCCGCAGGGTGACCTGGACGCGCTCGCGGTAGGAATACCCCGGACGCTCCCAACACTGGCGGCCCCCGCCGTGCGGAGGGTTGGGCTGATAGGTGCACTCCTCGACCCACTCGCGGCTGTTGAGCCAGACGCCCTCGGATTGGAGGGGATCGTTGGGACCGAAGCGGAAGGTCACGCAATCGCTGTCGTAGCGGGTGGCTCCCACCTGAACGGCCGCGATGGGCGCCGCTTCCGGCTGGGCGGCCTCGGCGCGGGCGTCCTTCAAAATTCCGGCGACGTCGATGGACTGATCGAAATTCACGGAAGGCGTCTCGGCGCGAAGTTCGGCGGCCGGCAGGACGGCCGAAACAAGGGCCGCCGCCAGCATCGGGGTGAATCGTTTCATTCTTTGTCGCTTCCTCCTGGACCAATGGTCCCAGATCGAACTAGGACTATTGTACCACGAATTCGGCCGAAAAGACCCACCTTGGAAGTAGGCCCTTCAGCGGGAGGCGACGACGGGGGGAGGAACCGGCTTGGAGGTCTTTTTTTCCTTGTTGCTGCCGAACATCCCCAAGGCCAGACGCAGGCTGGCGCCGAAGGTCTTGAGCGGCTCGCCCAGGGTGTGCGACACCATGCGCACGCATCCCAGGGAACAGCCGGCCTCGCAGGGCTTGTGCCGGTTGTTGAACCGAAGCTGTTCCAAGTCCATCCGCTCCAAGGGATAGCGGTAATTGCGCTGCTGGGCGCACCACTGAACCGCGCCCTGGGAATTCAGATAAAGGAACTTGAAGCCCGCCAGGCATTTCCAGGGGCGGGAGAAATTCCCCAACAGCATTTCCTTCAAGTGAGGGCCGTAGAAATTGACCCCCTCGAAGACCCCGTAGCGGCGCAGGAGGTCCAGGAACTTCTCCCCCTGGATGGCGATTTTCCCCCCCGGCCCGTGCTGGATGGAGAAGCCGAAGGCGAAGGGGAGTTCCTTGACCATGTCCCGGAACCGGTCGTAATTCTCAAAAGTGTCCTCGGAAAGGACGGTTTGGATCTCAACCTGGAACTTGGCCTCCTTGGCCAGAAGGCGCAGGCGCGGGAGGACCGATTTGAGGGATTTTTGGGATATGTCCGTCGGCTCGATGGAGTCGATGGACACCTGCATGAAATCCAACCCGGCGTCGTTCAAGTCCCGGATCATCTTCTCGGTCAACAGGAATCCGTTGGTGATGATGGTGGCCAGATTGGAGCCGCCCCGCTTGGATTTGACGTGCCGGATCAACGCCGCGATGTCGGGATGAAGGAGCGTCTCCCCCCCCAGGAAATCGTAGACCAGGACGCCGAGCTCGTCAAGCTTGTCGATGCGTGCTTTAAGCTCTTCCAGCGGGATGACGGGGGCCCCCGGGGTATACTCGTCGCAGTAGGAGCAGGTCAGGTTGCAGTCGTCGGTGACGACCACCTGGGAATACATCGGCCGCGAATCGACGACCCGCTTGGCCCCGGTCAGAATGAATTTAAAGTCAACCGCCATGGCAACGAGCTATAATACCATATATGAATTCGGAGCTGGTCGCGGCCTGGCTCAAAAAAACGGAATTGCTCCAAAGCCCCTCCCGGCCCCTGGCCACCTTCGGAGCGACCCGCATTCCTTATAGTTTGATCTCCCCGGTCGAGGACCTCAAGGACCGCACGCGTCTGCGGGAAGGGACGGTCCTTTCCAAAAAACCGCTGATCCTGACCCCGCAGGCCTTCGCGGAGCGCTTCGAGGGCTTCGGGGAGGAGGCCCAAGAGGCGGCCCGCTGGCTGACTTCGGCCTATAAGGACCTGCTCCGCGCCTTGGAGTACAACTTCAAGAACGAGGATTTCACCACCCGGGTCATCTCCAACTCCCCCAAGGAAGTGGCCGATTCCATCCTTAAGGAGCTCGAAAAGGAGGCGGCGCCCGACCGCGCGGTCATCCTCTGCCCGGACGGGGCCTGGGCCCTGGCCCTCATGAAGTTCACCCTCGACCAGGCCGGGCGCTCTTTCCCCGGCCAGATCAAGGAGCTGGAACGCCGCGGCTACTTCGAGCCGGGCGGCCCCGTGGCGGGCGCCCGCCGCCGGGAGATCGAGCGCTTGTTCACCCTCGCGGCCGAGGACCCCGAGGCCCGCGCCGCCCTCGGCAAGAAGCTGAAGGACTGGGGCCTCTGGCCGGACTTTGAAGACCGCTTCCTGGCGCTGTTCTAGGCAAAAAAGGGGGGTCAAAATAATTGCCCGAAAGACCCATTTTCCGCTAGGTCTTTCGGCCCACTCTGTGTTATACTCGGCGCATCGGAGCGGGTTGGTCCCCGCTCCCAGGAGGCAATGGTTATGGTTCGAAACAAGTTCGGCCTGGGCCTGGCGGCCCTGGTCGTCGCGGCCGGAGTCTCAACCGCGCGCGCCGAGATGTCCCAAGAAGCAAACATGGTCCAACGCATCGTCGTCTTCTCCAAAAGCACCCCTCGCGATCAGCGCGTTTCGGTCGCCCAAGCGCTGGGCGCTAAGGTCGTCCGCGAGCTGGGCCTGATCGACGCGGTCGTGGTCCGCGTCCCGCAATCCCAAATCTCCATCGCGGAGGCGGGGCTCAAATCGCGGGCCGACGTCCTGCGCATCGATGAGGATCCCCGGATCAATTGGCTGGAAGCCGTGACTCCGGCCCGCGTGACCGACGTGACCTTGCCGGGCGTCAAGGAGACCCTCAAGGCCTTCGCCGAGACACCGGCCGAGACTCCCCCCTCCGCTCCCGTGCCCGCTCCCGCCCCGCAACAGGAAACTCCGTGGGGCATCGCGCGCGTCAACGCCGCCGCGGCCTGGGGCACCACCCGGGGACAAGGCGTGAAGGTGGCGGTGATCGACACCGGCATCGACATGGACCATCCGGACCTCAAGGCCAACGTGGTCGGCGGTTGGAACGCCATCACCAAAACCGAGGGCAACACCTTCAAGGATGACAACGGCCACGGAACGCACGTCTCCGGGACCATCGCCGCGCTGGACGACCAGAACGGCGTGGTCGGAGTCGCCCCCGCGGTCTCCCTGTACGGCGTCAAGGTTTTGGACGCGGGCGGGTCCGGGACCTTCAGCGACGTCATCGCCGGCATGGATTGGGCGGTCACCAATAAAATGCAGGTGGTCAACATGAGCCTCGGAGCGTCCAAGGGCAACGATTCCCTCAAAGCCGCGGTCGAGAACATGGCCAAGGCGGGCGTCGTGCTGGCCGCCGCGGCCGGCAACTCCGGGCGCGCGGTGGGCTTTCCCGCGGCGTATCCGCAGACGCTCTGCATCGCGGCCATGGACGTCCAGAACCGGGTGGCGTATTTCTCCAGCCGGGGGCCCGAGGTGGACTTCATCGCCCCAGGCGTGGACGTAAAATCCACCTACATGGGTGGAGGCTACTCCGACCTCGATGGAACCTCGATGGCGACGCCTCACATGGCGGGCCTGGCCGCGCTGGCCATCGGCGCCAAGGGCTTCACGGACCCCGAGGCCGTGCGGGCCTTCCTCAAAGCCGCCTCGACCCCGCTGGCGGGGGCTCCCGTGGAGCAACAGGGAGCCGGGGTGGTGGACGCCGCGAAGCTCGTGAAGTAACGGGCCGATTCGAAAAGAACCCCGTCCGCGAGAGCGGGCGGGGTTCTTCTTTTTTTACTAATATCTCCGGACCATGGATCCGATCCTGCGAACGGCGCTTGCCTCGGCCCTCCTGCTGGGGGTCTCGGTCGGCTCGGTGTTGGGCGTGCGGGGGCGGACCAAGCCCTATTCCCCGCAAGCCCCCGCCCACCGCCAAAAAGGCCCCGCCGACGCCAAGATCGTCATCGTCGAATACTCCGACTTCCAATGCCCGGCCTGCCGGGCCGCCCTGACCTCCCTCAAACAGCTCCTGGACCTCTACGGCAAGGACACGCGAGTCGTGTTCAAACACTTCCCCCTGGAACGCCCCCACCCCCACGCCCGACCCGCGGCGAGGGCCTCCGAGTGCGCCGGGCGTCAAGGAAAATTCTGGGAATACCACGACGGGCTATTCGAGACCCAGGCCGGCTGGGGCGGCCACGACCAACAGGCGGACCCCAAACCCGCGTTTACGGCCCTGGCAACAAAGCTGAAGCTGGACCCGGCGGCTTTCCAGGCCTGCCTGGCCGATCCGGCCGCGGACCAACAGGTGGCCGCGGACATGACCGAAGGCGACCGGCGCTGGGTCCAGTCCACCCCGACATTCTTCGTCAACGGCCGGCGCTTCGTCGGCGGTCTTCAGTTGGCCAAACGAGGCAGCCTCTGGATCGAGAAGGAGCTTAAAAAACCTTGAAATTCATTGAATTTCTAAACTCGAAGGTTCCCCCCGGGGCGGGCCTGCTTGGAAGGCTTATGGTCGGTGCCGCCCTCGCCTACTCGGGAACCCTCAAGGCGGCGGCCCCCGCCGAGGAATTCGCCATCGTCATCGAGGCCTACGGCATTCTTCCCCTTTCCATGATCCCCTCCGTCTCCGCCCTGCTTCCATGGGCGGAAGTCCTGGCGGGCTTTGCCCTGATCCTCGGCTTTCTCGTCAAACCCGCCGCCGCGGCCGCCGGAGCCATGCTCCTGGCCTTCGAGTTCGCCCTGATTTACGCCCAGGCCCGGGGTTTGGACCTGGGCTCCTGCGGCTGTTTCGGCCCGGAAATCCACCTCACCCCCCTCCAAGCCTCCATGCTGGACCTGCTCCTGCTCTCGGCCGCCGCGGCGGCCTTCGGAGCGGGAAGCCGCCTGCTGAGCCTGGACAACTGGGTGAAGGCGGGGTATACTCAAGCGAAGTGAAGAAATCCATCCTCGCGGTCGACGACGACGTTTCCATCTGCGAACTCTACGAGCAGGGACTGTCCCTCTACGGCTACGACGTCGCCTGCGTCAGCGACGCCGCCAAGGCCAAAGCCTACCTGTCCGCCAAGAAACCGGATTTGATCCTCATGGACATCATGATGCCCGACCAGGACGGCATCAGCCTGACCCGGGAAATCCGCTCGGAGCCCTCCACGGCCCACATCCCGATCATCGTCATCAGCGGGCTGGCCGACGCCGCGACCCTCAACGACGCCCTCCTTTTCGGAGCGGTGGGCTACGTGGTCAAGCCCGTCGATCTGGACAAGCTCAAGATCAAGATCGAAGCCACCTTCGCCCTGGCCGAAAAGCGCAAAACGACGTAGGCCCTTAGGGCCTCCCGAATCAGGGCCCTTGGACCCTTTTGGAATCGCGCCCCGAGCCCTATCCTTATGCCGTATGGGCAATCACCTCCCGGCCTTGGAAGACGAGGCCGAACCGGCTCCCCTCCCCCTGGTCCGCCTCTCGATCGACGTTTTGCGGGCCAAGGAATACCTGGAAGCCATCGTGGCCTCCACCTCGGACGCCATCTGCACCACGGACATGGACGGCCGAATCAAATTTTTCAGCCCGGGCGCGGAACGGATGCTCGAAACCGGAGCCGTGGAAGCCGTGGGGCGGCCCGCCCACCGCTTTTACGAAAACGGGAAGGCCGACGCCCAGGGCATCATGAAGCGCCTGCACAAGAACGGGACTCTGGAAAACCACGAGATGGCCCTCAAAGCCCGGACCGGCCGCCTGGTCCATGTCAGCATGTCGGCCTCCCTGCTTCGGGATCGGGTCGGCAAGCTCATCGGAACCCTGGGAATCTCCAAGGACATCAGCGCGCGCATTGAGCTTGAGCGCAAGCTCCGGGAGCTTTCCATCACCGACAATTTGACCGGGCTTTACAACCAGCGCAATTTCCACGAACGCCTGAGCCAGGAAGCCAGCCGCGCCCGGCGCCAGCGCTACCCTCTCTCCCTGATCGTGGCCGATCTCGACGGTTTCAAACAGGTCAACGACCTCTGGGGGCACCTGGAGGGGGACCGCATCCTCAAGGCTTTCGCGGCGGCCATCACCCAGAGCATCCGCCGGGAGGTGGACTCGGCCTTCCGCTACGGCGGGGACGAATTCGTCATCCTTTTGCCGGGCCTCAACGAAACCGCGGCCGCCCGCATCGCCGGCCGGGTCGCCGAGGCCGGAAGAATCCTCAGCCCCCGGCCCGGAGTGGGCTTCAGCTGGGGGGTCGCCAGCCTCACCAAAAGCGGCGCGCTGGACGCGCTGGTCCGCCGGGCCGACCGCCGCATGTTCCGTATGAAATCCGGCCGCAAGGGGCGCGTGCCCCGCCCGGCCGAAAGCCTCCGGCCCTCCTCCCCTTCCCACGCCGGCCTTTTTGTATAATGGCGGCGGCCTCCCCTAGGGAGGCCGATCCCAATGTCCAAAATCCTGATCATCGATGACGACTTCGAAATCGTTTCGCTCCTGCTCGAGGTTCTGCGCCACGACGGCCACGATGCCGATTCCGCTCCCGAGCCCGTTGAGGGCATGCAGAAGGCCCGCGCCTTGAAGCCGGACCTGATCATCTTGGACTACCACATGCCCGGCTCGACCGGGGCCCACCTTTTCGAGTCCCTCCGCCGCAATCAGGCCAGCCGGGAAATCCCCATCCTTTTCATGAGCGGCGAAGCCTCTCCGGAGGACATCCTCAGCGAGATTTCCGACTCCGGCGGGGCGCGCTTCCTGGCCAAGCCCGTCCACCTCGAGGATTTCCGCAAAGCGGTCAAGGAAATGCTGGCGGGAACCGCGTGAACGGGCTCCTGGTCCTGGTCCGCCACGGCCAGTCCCAATGGAACCTGGAAAACCGCTTCACCGGTTGGGTCGACGTCCCGGTCACCCCGCTGGGCGAGATTGAGGCCCATCGCGCCGGGCGGGAGCTCCTGGGAACGCGCTTCGACCAGGCCTTCACCTCGGAACTCAAGCGCGCCCAGCAAACGCTGGAGATCATTTTAGGGGAACTCGGCCAGCCGAACCTTCCGGTCGAGCGCCACCTGGCGCTCAACGAGCGCCATTACGGAGACCTGCAGGGCCTCAACAAAGCCGAGACCGCCAAGAAATACGGCGACGCCCAAGTCCATATCTGGCGGCGCTCCTTCGACGTCAAGCCTCCGGGCAAAGACGGGGAGAGCCTCAAGGACACCGCGGCCCGCACCCTTCCCTACTTTCATTCCCGGATCATGCCCATGGTCCGGGCCGGGAAAAAAATCCTCATCTCCGCGCACGGCAACAGCCTGCGGGCCATCGTCATGGACCTCGACAAGCTGAGCCCCGAACAGATCATGGCCCTCAACATAGACACCTGCCGGCCCATCCATTACGAGGTGGACCCCGCGGGCGAGGTGGTCTCCAAGAAGTGCTCCGCCGTCACTCCCTGATCCGCCTGAAGATGGCCCTGCGCCAGGCCCGCTGGGGCCTGGCCTTCATGGCCGCCTGGTTCGCCTTCGGAGCTTTCGGCTTCCACCGCTGGGAGGGACAGGCCCCGGCGGACGCCCTGGCCTCGGCCCTATACCTGGGGTCGCGCCAGTCCTTCTGGGACCTATATTCTTTTTGGGGGCAATGCATCCTTTTCGGGGTCGCCTTCACCGTTTTGGTTTTGCAGGCCCTGGAACGCTACAATCCTTTGGAGGCCAGTCGAATGATAGCCAAGGAAATGAAAAACCACGCCGTGGTGGTGGGCTACACCCACCTCGGGGCCCGGGTCGTCGAGGAATTCCGCAAGGAGGGCCGCCCGTTCGTCCTGATCGAGAAGGAGGCCTCCGCCGTGGACCATCTCATCCGGACCGGCGAAGCCGTCATCGTCGACAACGCCAAGCAGGCGTCCACCCTGGAGGACGCGGGCATCGAGCGCGCCGCCCTGGTGGTGGTGGCCAGCAACAACATCGAGACCAGCCTGATCGTCACCAAAAACGCCCGGCTCAAGAACAAGACGGCCCGGATCATCGTCCGCTGTTACAACGATGAATTCACGGACATTTTAGAGAGCCTGGGGGCCGACGAGGTCATTTCCAGCTCCAAAAGCGCCTTCCGGGAGCTGGCCCCCCACCTGATTAAGTAAAAATAGGGACACCCCCCATTTTTACTATTCAATAGTAAAAATGGGGGGTGTCCCTATTTTCCGATGGCGGCGGTGCCGGACTCGTAGAGGGGATCGAAGGCGGACTGGTAGGCGGCGGCGTCCGAGGCATCGTCGGAAAAAGTCACGCACTCGAAGCTGTTGACCTCGGCGTTGTTGGACCAGTTGTAGGCGCCGGTCTCGACCACCGTCCGGTCGAAAATCGCGAACTTGTGGTGAAGCACGCCCTTCTCGGTCCGCCCGTCCTTAAGGAGCAGGTCGAAGCCATTTTCCTTCAAGAACGGCACGACCTTGTTGTTATTGGTCTGCCGCCGGTCGAGGACCAGGCGGATCTTGACCCCGGCCAGCTTGCGCTCCAACAGCGCGTCGGCCAAATCCTGGCTGGAGAAGTTGAACATCGCGATGTCGATGGAGGAGCGGGAGGCGCGGATCGCCTTCAGGAGCCAATCCCGGACCCCGCCGTTGGGGGAAAAGGCCGATCCGGGCAGGGCCAGGTCGTGGAGGCGCACGGAGCGGGAGGCGTCCTCGGGCGGCCCCGGGCTAAGATCCGGAGGGCCCGTTCGGGGCGCCGAGGAGGCCCAGGCGTTGCTCCACATCCACTGCCAGTAGCGGCCGAAGGCGTCCACCCGGACGGGATCGACGCTGAAATTGGCGTTCTCCCAGTTCATCGTCTCGGCGGCCCGGCCCCAATTGTAGGAGCCCCACTCCACCAGCCTGCCGTCGAACACCGCCAGCTTGTTGTGCATGATCCCGAACCCGCCGACGCCGCTGAGCATGCGCGTCTCGATGCCGGGGGTCCCCAGGAGGGCGGTGATCTGGGCGCTTGCCTTTTTCCCGGCTCGGGGGTAGACGTGGCCCTGGTCGATGACGACCTGAATCTGGATCTTCGGGGAGCGTTGAGCCGCCCGCTGAAGGGCTTCCAGGACATCCTGAAGGGTGAAATCGTAAATCGCGATTTTCAGGGAGCCCTGGGTCCGGTCGATGGCCCGGACCAGGAGGGCGCTGACTTGATCTTTCCCCGTAAAGGCCGTTCGGGGGAAGGTCGCGCCGTTGAAGGGGATGCCGGACGGGGCGGCGGGAACCTCGGGAACCTCGGTGAGACGGAGGGCCTCGCCCAACCCGATCCCGGCCGGAGCCGGCGAGAAGGGGCTGAACTCCGCGGCGCGCCCGAGCCCCGGCAGGGCGAGAAAAAACGAATAAAGGACGGCCGCCGCCCGCGCCCCCGTCCCAGACTTCCAAAGTCCGTAAGTCTGGGACGTCCCGAACCTACGCATTTCGGATGTTCGGGACGTCCTCAGCTTGCCCACGAATTCTATTCTACCGGGACCTTTGGCCCCCGGACAGGGGCCAAAGACCCAGATCAAAATAGGCCTAAAGGCCTACTTCTCAAAACCTCTCTCCGGACAAATGAATTTGCTATCATGACCGCCGATGTCACGCGGAGGTTCGATCATGATTCTTTCCCGCGCGGGGGGCGCTCTTCTGGTCGCCGCCTCGCTGATGTTCACCGTTTCCTGTTCCTCCGCCCGACGCCCCAAGAAAACCGGGGACGACGGCTCGACTCCCGGCAAGTTCACCAAGCGCCCCGGGGAGCCGGCCTACACCCCCGGCGTGGACGTCACCGAGGCCAGCTTGCGCGGCGCGGAATTCGTCTCGGTTCCCGACCTGGAAACCATCCACTTCGACTACGACAGCTACACCCTCAGCGAGGACGCCCGCGCCTCCCTCAAGAAAAACGCCGAGTATCTCAAGGCCAACGAAAGCCTCGAGGCCCTGGTGGCCGGCCACTGCGACGAGCGCGGGACCATCGAGTACAACCTCGCCCTGGGCCAGAACCGGGCCAAGGAAGTCCGGGAATACTACATGCGCCTGGGGGTGGACGGGAAAGCTTTGGCCACCATCTCCTACGGCAAGGAAAAGCAAACCTGCTCCGAATCCTCCGAGGAATGCTGGTCGGCCAACCGCCGGGCCGAAACCGGGGTCCGGGCCAAGGCCTCGGCGGGAGTCAAGGCGCCCGCCCCCGACGCGCAATGAAGGGCGCCGCCCTCCTGGCGACGGCGCTGTTGACTTTGAGCGGCTGCGTGGCCACCCAGCGGGACGTCCTGGAGCTCGAGAACCAGACCGACGAGCTCAAGGCCCAGATCATCGATCTTAAGAAAACCATCGGCTCCTTGCAGGCCAACCAGGCCGACGTGGCGGTCCACATGAAGCAGCTTCACGCCGACCTGGGGGTCTTTACGGAAACCGCCAAGGAATTCCAGGGCAGCCTGGCCGCGCTCGGCTCCAAGATCGACGACCTCGGCAGCAACGTCAACAGCGTCGGCTCCGGGATCAGCACCAAGGTGTCCGCCCTGGGCGAATCATTGACGGCCCAGCAGGCCAAGTCCTCGGCCGACCTCAAGGCCGCCCAGGCGACGACCCCGGCCTCCTCTCCGACCGAGATCTTCCACTCCGCCGAGGTCCGCTTGGTCAAAAAATCCTTTGACCTGGCCGCTCAAGGGTTTGAGGACTACCTCGAGCGCTACCCCAAGGGCTCCTTGGCCGACATGGCGGTCTACAACCTCGGTGAGGCCCATTACGGCGCCAAACGATGGGAGGCGGCCGGACGCCAGTACGGCACCTTCCTAGAGAAATTCCCCAAGAGCGACCTGACGCCCTCCGCGCGGCTGATGTACGCGCTCTGCCTCGTGAACCTCAAGACGAACGCCGCGGAGGCCCGCCAATACCTGGAATCGATCATGGCGGACTATCCCAAAAGCCCCGAGGCCAAAGCCGCCGCCGAACAGCTCCGCAAGCTTCCGACGGCCAAAACCTCCGCTAAAAAACCCCGGCGATGACCGTCCTCGCCGGCGCCCTGGCCCTCCTCCTGGGCCCGTTTCCCGCTCGGGCCGCCGACGTCTTCATCAACCTTTCCGGCCGCTCCCAGGCGCCGGCCATGGCCCTGGGCATGCCCCCCTTCCTGGCCCAGGACCCGACCCGCGGGCCCGACGCCCTGGCCGCCAAGGAGCTTCAAGAGATCGTCCGGGAGGACCTGCTCTTCAGCCGCCACTTCAAGATCCTCGATCAAGGCCCGATCTTCACGGGCGCCAATCTGGCCGAAATCCAGCCGGAATGGAAGCTCCGCGGGGCGGGTTGGATTCTGACGGCCCGGGCGGCCGACCTCGGAAGCAAGGTCTCCCTGACGGTCCAGTTGACCGACCTCGGCTCGGGCCAGAGCCTCTTCGAGCGCCATTACCGGCAGGACAAGGCCTTTCTCCGCTCCCTGGCCCACAAGGCCTCCGACGACATCGTTTTCGCCCTCACCGGCCGAAACGGGATCGCCCACACCCAGCTCGCCTTCGTCAACAACCGGACCGGGCACAAAGAGATTTTTATGATGGACTACGATGGAGCGGGTCTGCGCCAATTGACCACCGACCGCTCGATCTCCCTTTTGCCGCGCCTCTCCCCGGACCGCCGGCGCCTGGCCTACACCAGCTACAAGCGCGGCAACCCGGACCTGTACCTCGTGGACCTGGAGACGGGCCGTTCGCAGTCCCTCTCCGCCGAGCAAGGCCTCAACGTCGCCGGAGGCTGGTCTCCGGACGGGAGCCAACTGCTGATGACCCTCTCCCGCCAGTCCAACCCGAACCTCTATCTCAAGTCCATGGCCGACGGGAGCGTCCAACGGCTGACCCAGCACTTCGGGGTGGACACCTCCGCGACCTTCTCCCCGGATTCGGCCCAGGTGGCCTTCGTCTCGGACCGCTCCGGCAATCCCCAGATCTACATCCTCAACCTCACCACCCAGCGGGCCAAGCGCCTGACCCGCCTGAACTGGTGCGACTCCCCGGCGTGGTCTCCGACGGGGGAGTGGATCGTGTTCGCGGGGCGCGCGGGGGTCAAGGACCCCATCGACATCTACATCGTGGACGTCACCGGAACCCAAATCCGGCAACTCACCCGCGGAGAAGGGTCCAATGAGAACCCGACCTGGTCCCCGGACGGACGCTTCATCGGCTTCATTTCGACCCGCAACAAGAAGCCCGAGCTCTTCATCATGGACGCCGACGGCTCGGCCCCGCACCGGTTGGCGGAGCTGGAAGGCTCCTCCACGACCCCGAACTGGTCTCAGTGAGCCGGTAAACGCGTCGTCCCGCCCGGCTCCAACACCACCCACGGCAGGTCCGCCCGGAAGGCCGCCACCGCTCTTCTGGCCCCTTGAATATCCACGATGTGCAGAAGCGCCAGGCCTTTTCCCAAAGGCTGGAAAAAGTTGTCGTAATGGGTCGGCAGGACCCGTTTGGGAGCCGCTTCCGCCAGCAAGACCGCGGCCCGCTCCTTGGTCCAATCCAACCCCGCCACGCCCATGATGAGGGTGTCGGCGGGAATGCCCCCCAAATCCCCTTTCTCATAGACCGCCGAGGGATGGTGCCAAACGCTGGCCCCGCCCGCCTCCAGCCGGAAGGAGAGCGAGCCGTCCTGCCGGTACTGCCAGAACCACAGGGGCCCCGCATCCGGGGGGATGACGCCGACCATCAAATCCTCCCGGCCGAAAAGCTCCGAGTGCCGGGCGGCGGCGATCCGGACCTTGAAGGTCCCAAGCTTCAATTCCGCTCCCGGAACGGCCTCGATGAGCTTGGACTCGGGCACGCCGCGCGAACGGGCCAAATTGAGCGCCGAACGGGTGCCGACCACCGTCGCGCCGGTCCGCAGGGCCACGCCCGGGGCGTCCACGGCGTGGTCGTAATGGGCGTGGGAGATCAAGATGTAATCCGCCGCGGGACACCAGAGCTCCCCCAAAGCCGGATCGGGGCGCAGCGGGCCCCCGAGCAGGCCCAAGGCGGTCGGGCGGGTGAAGGCGGGGTCGGTCACGACGACGGTCTTGCCGTCGTTGAATTCATAGCCGCTGACGCCCAGGTAGCGCATGGACAAGCCCCCGGGCCGGGGGTCCGGGGCGGGGACGCGCCACTCGGGCGGGACCTCCCACGGGACATGGCGCAAGCGCCACGAAGCGAAACACAGGAACAACGGAACGGCGGAGGAGAGAATTATAATCCCCGCCGCCCGCTTGCCGACCCGCACTAAAACTTGAACGTGAGCGCGACCCGGGCGGTGTCCATGGCCTCCATCTTCAAGTTGTGCATGAAGTGCCGGCCCACCTCGAAGCGCATGCCCCAGGTCTCATTGATGGCCGCGTTGGCCGCCAAATAGACGGACGGAACGAACCCCGAGGTCCGCGGGCCGCCGCGGGAGAGTTCCCGCGAGCCCGTGGAGTATTCCCGCCACTCGTGGAAAGTCTCCCAATCGCAGTGGTCGCCGTAGCTCACGCAGCGGTCCACGTCGGCCACGTAGCGGTGGGTCCCGTTCTCCGTGACGACGGTCGTGTGATCGTTGGCCCCCCACCCCGCGCGCCCGCCGGCCTCCAGGGAGAAGCCGCGGACCTCCGGGGTGCGGTAATACAGGCCCAGGAAGTCGAAGACCTCGGTGAAATTGTTCCGGTGGCGGTTGTAGTCGTTGAAAGTCTCGTGCGGGTGCCCGTCATAATCGGTCCAGGAGTCGGTATAGGTCCGGCCCAGGTAATCCCGCTCGCTGCCGTCGCGGCCCGTGGCGATGATGCCCACCTCGCCGCCGATGTGGCCCAGGCCCCCCAGGCCCAAAAGCGGGGAGCGGACCATCGCGCCCCCCGAGCCCACGGCCCGTCCTCCCTGAATTCCGCCGCCGCCGACCAAAATGTTGAGCTCCAGGCTCCGCCCGAAGGCGGGGCGGCCGAACGGGACGCGGTCCTCCGTCGCGGGTTGAACGGCCAAGGAGGGAGCCTCCGGGCCCGGAGTCCCACCCAGGGCGTCCGCTTGGGCCTGGACCTTCTCCATGTCGGGTCCGACGGCCTTGCCCTTGGAATCGGCGGTCTGTCGCGCCAAAAGCGCCTGGGAGCCGCTTAAGTTCCGGGCCTCGAGGATGGCGGCCGCGAGGTCCTCCTGGGAAATCTCGACGCCTTCCTTTTTAAGGTCCGCGCGCAGGTCCACGGCCTCCTGGACCTGCATCCGGTCAAACACCCTCCGCAGGGCGGCGGCGTCGGTTTTGCTCAGAGGACCGGCGAAAGACCGGGAAAGGGAATGCGCGTCCCGGCCGAAAAAGGCGATGACCTGGGCGTCGGCGACCGGCGGGGCGGGAACGGCGAAGGACGGGGCGGCCAGAAATAGGCAGACGAGCAAAGCGAGGCTTCGGTTCATGGATTCCTCCCGGAATGCGGCTCTTGGGAGAAGTATGCGGCCGGGGCGGGCGAATTGGTTGGGCCTAAAGGGAAACGGAAAACGGGAAAACGGCCCAACGGGAGATGAACCGTAAGACCTAGCGGTCTTACGGTTTAAAACAACGCCGGCACCGCGCCTCGTACTGATCCCCGGCGCCCACCTCGATGCGGCGGCGGGTGCGGGTGAGGCGCTGGGAGCGGTTGGCCGGGGACCCGCAGACGGCGCAGATGGCCAGGTTCTTGGTCACGAACTCGGCCACGGCCATCAGGCGCGAGGTGACCACGAAAGGCTCGCCCCGGAAGTCCTGGTCCAAGCCCGCCACGATGACGCGGCGGCCTTGGCCCGCCAGTTCCTCGCAGACTTTGACGGCGTTCTCGCCGAAGAACTGGACCTCGTCGATGCCGACCACCTGGGTGTCGGGATCGATGACCTTGAGGATTTCCCGGGCGTCGGAAACGGCCACCGAGGGAACCTTGGCCAGGTCGTGGGAGACGATGTGGTCCTTGGCGTAGCGGGTGTCCAAGGCGGAATTGAAGACCTGGACCTTCTGGCGGGCGATGGCCGCCAGGCGCAGGCGGCGGATGAGCTCCTGGGTCTTGCCCGAGAACATGCTTCCCACCACGGCCTCGATCCAGCCGCCGGTGGTTCCCCAATGAATCGGGGCCGCGGGACGCTGGGTCGTTCTGGTTTGCGACGGCTTCATCGAGACGCTCCCGCGGCCTGCCGCGTGGAGTATTGCCGCCGATAATAGTCGCGGTAGCCCCCGGCCTTCTTGAGGGGCCGCCACCAGGACTCGCGGGCCCGGTACCAACTGATGGTCTCTTCCAGCGCCTTCGCGAACGGATGTGCGTGGCGAAAGCCCAGGCGCTTCAATTTGGAGCAGTCCAGGGCGTAGCGGCGATCGTGCCCCGGACGGTCGGCCACCCGCTGGATCAGCGAGCGCGGCTTTTCCATGAGATCGCAGACCCGCCCGACGAGTTCCTTGTTTGTGCACGAGTACAGCCCCCCGATGTTGTAGATCTCGCCGGCCGGAGCCTTGCGAAGGATCAGGTCGATGGCCCGGACATGGTCCAGGACATAAAGCCAATCACGGACCTGCAGCCCGTCCCCGTACAAGGGGAAGGGCAGCCCGTCGATGAGATTGGTGATGAGCAAAGGCAGCGCCTTCTCCGGATACTGGTACGGCCCGAAATTATTGGACGCCCGGGTCACGACCACCGGGAGCTTGTGGGTCACGAAGTAGGCCCGGGCCACCAGGTCCGACCCGGCTTTGGAGGCGGCGTAGGGGCTGTTGGGCTCCAAGGGGTCCCCTTCCTTGGAATGGCCCTTGGGGATGGTCCCGTAGACCTCGTCGGTGGAGACATGCACGAAGCGCCCGACCTTGGCCCGCAGGGCCGCCTCCAGCAGGACTTGCGTCCCGATGACGTTGGTCCGCAGGAAAGCCGTCGGGTCCAGGATGGAGCGGTCCACGTGGCTTTCGGCCGCGAAATGGACCACGGCGTCCACCCCGTCCATGACCTTGGACACCGCGCCCGCGTCGGCGATGTCGCCCCGGACCCAACGGTAGCGCGCGCCCGCCTCGAGGTCGGCCAGATTGGCCGGGTTGCCCGCGTAGGTGCGCAGGTCGAGGTTGACGATCCGGACCGACGAATCGCTCCGGATCATGTGGCGGACGAAGTTCGAGCCGATGAACCCCAGTCCGCCGGTGACGAGAAGTTTCAGGCGGGTACCCTAATTCCGGCCCCCTTTCGGGCCGGAAAATATTCTTTTACAAAATAGTTCCAAGTATCTTTCAATCCGTCCTCAAACCCGACCAGCGGTTTGTATCCGAGATTTTTCCGGGCCGCGGATATGTCGGCGAAGGTCTTCCTCACATCCCCTTTTCTCATCGGATGATGGTTCCGTTCCAGCTTCCGTCCAATGAGCTTCTCAATGACCCGCGCCACGTCCAGCAAAGAATAGGCCTTGCCGTTGGCGATGTTGAAGGCCTCCCCCACGCCCTTTTTGGTCTTGGCCGCCAGAAGGTTGGCGGAGACGACGTTGGCGATGTGCGTAAAGTCCCGGGACTGCTTGCCGTCCCAATGGACCTCGAGCGGCAGGCCCAGGAAGGCCTGCTCCATGAATTTCGGGATCACGGCCGAGTACATGGACTCCGGGTCCTGGCGCGGACCGAACACGTTGAAGTAGCGCAGGCTCACGGTTTCCAGGCCGAAGGTCTTGGAGAAAACGATGGCGTAATGCTCGCCGGCCAGCTTGGACACCGCGTAGGGTGAGATCGGCTGAGGCTTATAGGCTTCCTTCTGCGGGAAACGCTGGGCGTCGCCGAAAACCGAGCTCGAGGAGGCGTAGACCACCCGCTTGACCTTGGCTTCCTTGGAGGCCACCAGCATGTTGAGGGTACCGGTGATGTTGACGTCGTTGGATTCGGTCGGCCGGTCCACGGACTTGGGCACCGAGCGGATGGCCGCCTGGTGGATGACGAAATCGGCGTCCTTGACCGCCTTGCGGCAGTCCTCGATGGCGCGGATGTCGCCGCGCACGAACTCGACCTTGTTCTTGAAGGAGGACATGTGTTCGAGCTTGCCGGTGGAGAGATTGTCCAAAATCCGGACCCGCTTGCCGCGCCGGACCAGCTCCTCGGCGATGTTGGAGCCGATGAACCCCGCTCCGCCCGTGACCAGCCAAATCTTCTCTTCAGCCATTGTTTTTCTCCTTGGGGGTCATTCTAGCATTTTGCCCGCGGGGGCTTGAATCCAGGACGGGGGCATGGAACCGAAATCCAGGAGCCAGTCGTGGAATTTCTTAAGGGTGAAGCCGGGTCCCCAGGCCCGGCGGCAGCGTTCCCGGAGCTTCAAAATCTCGATTTTTCCGATGAGATAGCTCATCGGCTGGGTCGGGGAGGTGCAATACCGACTCACCTCGGCCTCGGCGTTGGCCGGCTCGAGCATCGCCCCCCGGACCATGGCGTCGGCCGCGCGCCGGGGGCTCCAGCCGCCGACATGCAGGCCCGCGTCCACCTCCACCCTCACCGCGCGCCAAAGCTGGTCCTTAAGGCGGTAGAGGCGGGAGCGGGCGTCCCGGATATAGCCCTCCTCCTCCATCATCTGCTCGCAGTAGAAGGCCCAGCCCTCGATCAGCACGGGAGTGGTGAAGACCTTTCGGACCCGGGAGGCGATCATGTTGGAGCGGACCAACTGAAGGTGATGCCCGGGGTAGCCCTCATGGGGACACACGCTGGCCAGCCCGTCCAGGCTGTGGCCCTCCAGGCGCTCCCGCCGCTTCTTGGCGGGCCAGGCCGGGTCCACCGGCGTGACCCAAAAGCGGCTGGTGCGGGAACGCTCGAAGGGACCCGGGGGAAGGAGGGCGGCGAAGGGTGAAGTGTCCCACTCGAATCGAGGCGTAGCCTCAACGAGCAACCTTTCTCCGTTAGGAAAGGTTGCCAAATTTTTGTCCAAACAGAACCTTCGGGAACGGAGCGTTTCCGCCCGGTATACGGAAAGCAAGGTCCGCCCGCTCGGGCGTCTGCTCTTGGCTTGCGCCAAGAGTGCCCGCCAATTCGAATTCGGGTCCAGCCTCCGGGCCAAGGCCCTGAGGCTGGTTAATGTTGACTCCTGCGCCGCCCGCCCGACTTCTACCAACTCCCGGGCGTCGCAGGCTAAGCCATGCTCCTTACGGAGCTTGAGCTCGAACAGCTCCCGTCCAATCGGGAATCGTTTGCGGGCAGGCCCCCCGCGCCCCCGGCGAAGCTCCCGGGCGTAATCCTCGAAGGCCGCCGCCGCCGCGCGCGCCCCGGCGGGGTCCAGGGGCCAGATCGCGTCCTTGAGGAAAATCACCCCGGAGGCGCAGGCATGCGCGGCCACCCGGAGCGCCTCGGGATCGGGGCCGCGCAGGTTGTCCAGGCCCTGACGAAGATAACGCGGAGCCTCGGCCAGGCGGGAGCGGATCGCATCCCGCCGATAGGCGGACGGCAATGGCCGGGTGATCAGAATGTGAAGGGAGCGCACCACGGTCAAGGGACAAAGGGCGGCGTCCCACTCCAGGCGCCGGTAGCGCTCGATCTCCGGGATTTGGACGGCCAAGGAGCCCGAGAGGACTTTGTGGTCGAGTTCTTCCTCCGGCCCCCGGGGGCGGATTTTCCCGAGCCGGAGGAGGAGAGACTTTTTGTTCTTCACCCTCTCTGCCACGGCCTCGGGATCGATCCGGCCCAGCGTATGGTCCCAGCCCTCGACCCCGGCCCAGGAGCCCAACAGGGGCAGGCTCTCCCACCGGTCGGCCAGCGCCGCCGTGATCACCGATTCCAAGGAGTCCTTCATTTCTTCCGGGAAATGATTCCGGCGGAGGTTCCTTTGAGCACGACCTCGTCGGCTTGGTTTGAAACGATGAAGGTAAACTGAACCTTGAAATGGCCCGGTCTGGTAACAACGGAATCAACAGTCCCGCGGCAAGTCAAAAAATCTCCGGAAAATACCAGCCGCAAGAACTCGAAGTGCATTTCCCGGGCCATGAAGTTAAGATCTCCCCCCAACTTCGTCGGCAGGCTGGCCGTCATCAGCCCGTGGGCCACAAGCCGGCCGGACTCGTCAGGTTCCAGGTGATGGCGTCCCGCGTCCCCGGAAAGCTCGGCGAAGCGGCGGATGTCCTCGGCCGTGATGGCGCGGGACCACTCGAAAGCCGCGCCGGCTTTCAAGCCGTCCAAGGGCGTCAGCGGCCCAGGCGCCGCCAACCGAAGGGAAGCAGGGCCGCCGCCAGGCCCGCCTTGAGGATGTCGCCCGGGATGAAGGGCCAGAGGCCGGCCGCGAGCAGGCCCGAGGCGGGCATGAACCGGGAGAGCCCCGCCAAGCCGAAGAGGAAAATAAAGCCGCTGCCCAAAAGCATCATGGCCGCGGCCGTCCAAGGGGTGCGGTCCCAGCCCCGGCGGGCCAGAACGCCGGTCGCCCAGGCCGCGGGCACGAAGCCCAAAAGATAGCCGCCGGTCGGGCCGAAGAAATGCGCCCAACCCATGGCCCCGCCCGCGAAAAACGGCAGGCCGACGCCTCCCTCCAACAGATAAAGAGCCGCTGCTGCCGCGCCGCGGCGGGGGCCCAGCAAGGCTCCCGCGTACAGGACCCCAAGGGTCGTTCCCGTCAGGGGCACGGGGGTCCAGGGCAGGGGGATGGAGATTTGGGCGCACAGGGCGGTGAAGAGGCTCATCGCCAGGACCGCCAAGGCGTCGGCCGCGAGGCTCTTCGAGGGGAAGGCGGCGTCCCACAAGGTGGGGCGGGGCAAAACTTGGGCGGTGGACATGGGGGCAGTTTACCAAAACCACCGGGAATTTGCTATCGTGCCGCCATGAAGGCGGGGCTGATTTTCGTCGGGTTGATGACAATTCTCCTGGTTGGAACCGGATCCGCCGCAAGCAAGACCAACCCAGCGTTCAAAGACCTCTTGCCTGGCCGCTACGCGGCCAGGATCAAGGGGATGATGACCCTGACTTGCGCCAAGCGGCTGGAGTTGGAATTGGCGAAAAATCCCCGAATCGCGGACCCCAAGGCAGATTTCGAGGCCGACGAGGCGCGCTTTACCGTCACGCCGGGGCCGGCGGTGTCCCTTTCCGAGGTGAAGGCCCTGATAAAAAGAGCGTCGGAAAGGAACAACTTGGTGGATTTTGAGTTTGTGTCGGTGCGATACATCCCTTAATAAACGGAAAATTAGGGAAAAGAATTTCGGGAAAAGAATTTAAAGAAAAAGGCCCGCCCTTTTGGGGCGGGCCTTTTTTTGAACCCTAATCGCTTAGAGTTTGCGGACGTTCGTAGCGCGGGGGCCCTTATCGGACTCCTGGACTTCGAACTCGACCGCTTGATTCTCGGCCAAAGTTTTGAATCCTTCCGCAATGATCGCCGTATGGTGGACAAAAAGATCCTTCGATCCATCGTCCGGGGTGATGAACCCGTAGCCCTTCTGGTCGTTAAACCACTTCACTTTTCCTGTAGGCATTAGTCTGCTAACCTCTTAACTTCTGTAATACCCCTCCTTTCGGAAAGGGGAGGCCTGGAACTTATCCTCGACCGCTATTATACCATGCCCCGGAAAAAAAACAACCCAAAATCGGGTAAAAAAGGGGTAATTTCACCCCCTTGGTCAAGGGGAAAATTTCAGCCGCGGCTCCGACGGGGAAAGGCCAATTCCTGGAGGATCCACATGGGGCCGACCAGGACATGTATGGCGTTTTTGGCAAAAGCCGGGCTTTTGCCCTCATAAACCGCGTGCCCGATGAACTGGAAGACCCACCCCAGGATGAAGGCGGCCCAGAGGGACCAACCCGGCAAAACCCTGGCCAAAAATGCCATTCCCAGCAGGACCGCGGACATCCCGAGCGCCAAAGGGGCGCTCCAAACGAAATACAAAGGCAGGGCCAGGGCCGCCCAAGGCACCAAGGCGCCCGCCGGCTGGGTCCACCCCACGACCGCGAGCATGATCAACGGGATGCCGACGGCGTGGGTGGCCCGATTCATCGGATGGGTGTGGTAGCGGGCGTAGTCGGCCGAAAGCGCCCCGAAATCCTCGAAGGAAGCCAGCGTCATCGTAGGATTCTACCTAAGCCCGGGTCATTATGACAATCAGCCTTGACCGGCGGGGGTAGGGATTGGGACAATACGCGGGTGGCCGCCGACCGCCGGGAATTACTGGAAAGAATGATCATGGGGCTCGAACAGACCGTGGAGAACACCCGCGCCGAACTTCCTTACTACAAGCCGGACGACCTTCAGCTCAGATACGCCAAAAAATTCCTGGCCGCCGCGGAAGAAAGCCTCGCCAAGGCCCGCAAGGAATTCGAGGAGCTGGTCAAGGCCGCGCCCCCCGAGCCTCCGCGCGGGGAGTGAACTCCGGGGCGGCCTCCGCCGGGGTCAGGCGCAATTCGTTGACGGTCGCCGACCGGACCACCTCCGACGACCAGGCGATCGCGACTCCCTCGCCCTTTAAGTAAAGCGGAAGCAAGTCGTCGTAATGAGGCGAGGCCGGGTCCCCGGATTGTCCGCCCGGAAGGACCCAACGGCAGGATTCCCATTCCCCCACGTCCAGCACCGCGCGGGCGGTGGGCACGTAGTGCGGGTTGGCCGTGGGATTAAGAAGGTCGGCCGAAGCCTGGGCCACGGTGTAGGCGTCCCCGCCCCAGGGAAACGGGCCGCGGTTGAACAAGCCGCCCAAAGGCGCCTTGGAGCCCAGAGGATTGCGGAAGGTGAGCGTTCGAATCCGGCCCCACGCCCACCGGGTCGGGTCCGGGCCGAAGCGCTTCTGGAGATCGGCGACGGCCTGGGCCAAAGCCGCGGCGATTTCCTCGGGCCAGGATTTTTGGAACCAGCCCCGCGGCTGTTCGATCATGAGCTCGGCCAGGCGCCCGGCCCGGAGCGCGGCCAACTCGGAAAAAGGCGACAAAGGGTTGGAGCCTTTCCCCAGGACCCACGGGGCGCTGTGGGGGGCCTTGGCCTCCACGGCGCGGCGGCTCATGCGCGAGACGAAAAACTCGAAGACCGCCGCCGCCGGGGAATCCGCCGCGACCTTGCCGTCCCATTCCCGGAGAAGGTCCTGCGCCCGCTTGGTCCGCGGATCGGAATCGGGCGCGTCCATCACGCTTTGCCGCAGACGCCGCCACGGCAGGGATTCCAAATCCATTTGCAGGCGGGCGGTGGACTCCCGGTCCCAGCCCCGGCGCTCCCCCAAAGCCTCGCAGATGCGGGCCATGCGAAAGCCGTCCAGCCAATCCCCGCTCAAAAAGGCGCCGTCCCCATCGGCCAGCGGTTTGTTGTTGGCGGAAGCCACGAACCCCCCCTCGGGGTTCTCCACGAAGGGCATGGCCGAAAAAGGCACCAGCCCGTCCCAGCCCGCCTCCGGATCGGCCCCCAGTCGCGGCACCATCCCTTCGCCCTTGCGCCGGACCGGGGCCTGGCCCGCCAATTGCCAGCCGATATTGCCCGCCGCGTCCGCGTAGGCCAAGTTGAGCGGCAGAAAGGGCCACTCGGCGAAATTTTTCCGGAACTCATCGAAGGTCCGCGCCCGGTGCACGCACAGCAGGCCGCGCACCGGCAGGGGGTCGAGCCACACCGCGCGCAGGGAAAGGCTCCCGGCGCCGCCCGCCAGATAGGGCCCGATCAGGGGCCCCCGCGGCGTCACCAGGACCTCCTCCTCGACGGTCTTTCCCCCGCGGACCGAGATCCGTTCCCGGCGGACCTCGCAGGGGACGAAACCGTCGGCGCCCCGCACGCTTTTTCCGTCGGGGCCGACTTCCTCCAAAAACAAGTCCGTGTTGTCGACAAACCCCGCGGTCACGCCCCAGGCCGAACACCCGTTGTGGCCGATGGCGATCGCGGGGCCTCCGACGAAGGCGGCGCCGGCGGCGGCCCACTCCGGCGTCATCAGATGGGCCAGGTACCATTGGGACGGAATGTCCGGAGGCAGGTGCGGGTCGTTGGCCAGAATCGGCCGCCCGCTGGCGGTCCGTCCCGGCGACAGGGCCCAATTATTGGAGCCGCCCGAAAATCCCGTCGCCTCCCGAAGGGCGCGCAGTTCGGCGGCCATCCGGTTCAAGGCCCTCCCGGCCAGGGCGCCCGGGGGAATGGAGACCGGCAAATCGTGCGGATAGCCTCCCCCCAGCGCGGCCAGCGCCTCCGAGCCGTCGGCTTCCAGCACCTTGAGCCTCATGAGCTCGGCGTCCCAGTTGGAAGCCAGGGAGAAGGACATCAGCCCCATCACCGAAAGGCAGTCTTCGGGAAAGAACGACGAGGGGCGCGAGCGCAGAAGCTGGAAATCCGAGCTGGAGGCCGGAAGCCCGGCGGTCCGTCCCGAATTGACACCGGCCGCGAAGGCCTCGAGATTGGCGCGGATGGCGGGATCCAGGACCGACAACTGGGCCTTGGCCGCGCGCGAAAAGCCGATGCGCCGGCACAGGCGGTCGATGATGAGCCCCTCCCGTCCCACCAATTCGGAGAGAGTCCCCCGGCCCACCCGCATGAGAAGTTCCAATTGGAGGGCCCGGTCCTGGCCCTGGCAAAATCCCAGGCCGAACCAGGCGTCCCGCTCCCCCGCGGCCTCGATGTGCGGGACGGCCCAGCGGTCGCGCCGGATCCGAATCGGCTTCTCCGGCCCGGCGATGGACAGGTCCCCGGAAACGACCGGCCCCTTGCGTCCGAAAAAAGCGCGGTAGGCCAGGCCGGCGAGTCCCATCGCGATATCATAGCACAACGCCCTCGGAGCCCGGGCCCGGGCTCCGAGGCCGTCTCAATCGGCGGAGTTCTGTGCTAGAATATCGACATGAAAACCCTCTCCCTGCTGGCCTCCCTTGTACTTTCCCTTCCCGTTTCCGCCTTCAGCGCCCCGGCCCGCCTGCCGGACTTGCTGAGCCCCGCCGACGCCGAGGCCCTCCAGGCCATCCGCGCCGCCGCCCAGCGCTGGACCTCGATCTACCTTCAGGCCGACTGCTGGGGCGGCTCCTCCTGCCGGGTCACCGAGAACAACCTGCGGATCAACCTGCACGGATACCGGTCCGGCTGGGGAAGCCTCAATTTCAACGGGTCCGCCGGAAACGAGTCGGTCAACTTCCACGCCGACCCCTCCGACGGCCGCGACCCCCGCAACGGCTACTGGATCACCGGCTCCCAGACCAATGTCCGGCTGTCTCCGTCCGGCAACTCCTACTGGCTGACCGGCAACATCGGCCGCCGCAGCGTCAGCATCACCTTCAACCGCTTCGGCTCCGGCTGGAGCATGTACGGCCAGAGCGGCCTGAACCTCAACCTCTCGGGCTTCAACCAGACCATCAACGCCTCCGGCAACGTGGACCTCGACCAGTTCGGCCCCGCCGAACTGGCGGCCTTCGGCGCCGTCCTGTCGGTGCTGGCCTCCCTCCCCGCGGCGAACTAAAACGGCGGACATGCGACGGTCCCTGGCCCCGCTGGCGCTGCTGCTCTGCGCCTGCGGCGCCCCGAAACCCCTTCCCGCTCCTATCCTTTCAGGAGTCCCGCCCCTTTTGATCGTCTCCCTGGAGGCCGAGATCGTCTTCGACGCCCCGGACAGCCCGCGGGGGCTTTACGCCATGGAAATGGCCCGGCTCGTTGCGCGGGTGGTCAATTCGGGGAACCGGACCCTCCCGCCCCAATTCCTGCAGGCGCGCCTGCCCCGGATCAAGACCCAGGACTTCGAGGAGGAAAATCCGGCCCAATTCGTTTCCAACGGAGGCTTCTGGAATCCGGCCTCCGGAAAGGGCCTGGAGCCCGGGGGCGTGGCCCAGGTCTGGGTGCAGGGAGTTTTCTTAACGGCGGGGGAAAAGAACCTATCCGCCGGAATCGGAAAACAAGTGATGGCGGCCAAGACGGAAGTCTTGGCCGCGCCCAACTGCCTGGACAGCGACTCCGGCCCGGACTATTTCGTCAAAGGTTGGACGCTCGGCACCCGGGACTGCGGGCCCAATGTAAACTGCGTGACCAAGGTCCGCCGCGAGGACTCCTGCGCCAAAGACGCGCTCACGGAATTTTTTTGCCGGGGAACGGGCAAGGACGCGCACGCCTATTCCGAGACTTACGCCTGCCCCAAGGGCTGTCGAAACGGCGCGTGCCGGAATTAGCGCCGATCTCCCGCGTTAAAACTTGGGAGCCGGATCTGAATCCCCGCTTTTTCCCCTCAGCGAGGAGACAATGAGCTTGCCGTTATTAGCGGCCCCGAAGGCACAGACGAGCGCTCCGCCATAACGCTGAAATTGCTCGTGCACGCGCGCATCCAGGCTTCCCACGGAGATTCCCCCGATCTGCACGACGGTGCGGGTGAAGCGTTCATGGACGACTTCCTTTATCGACAGCCTCCCGCAAAGGCTTGTTTCCCAGGCCTGCCGCACCGCGATGGTTTCGACCATCAGTTTCCCCTGCGCGACCGGCCCCGCGGCGCAGACCACGCTGCCGGCCAGAGCCGGGAATTCCTTGCGGACCGCCTCATCCAAAGTGCCCACTCCGATCCCGCCGATTTGGACGACCGTGCGGGTAAACCGCTCATGGACGACTTCGTTGATCGACAGCCTTCCGCATAAATCAACTTGCTCCGGCTTTTGCGGGCTGTCCGAGGAAGGTCCCGCGAAAGCGAAAATCCTGGCTTGGCCTGGGCTCTCCGGCGCGACGCTCACCCGGGCTTGGGCCATGAATTCCTTGACCTCCAGGCTCTGCCCCGCCCCGAATCCCGCCTCCGCCCAAGAAGTCCCGGCGCTCCCGGCGATGAGGCAAAAAAGTCCCGCGGCCACGGCTCCGATCCCATTGGTTTTAATCATGCTCCGATTATATGAGGAGACGAACATTCCGGCATGAGGCGTTGGGGAACGGCCGGGCGGGCAAAAGGACCAGAAGCGCGATGGTCCATTTGAGAGGCAAAATGTGAAGCGCCGTTTCACCCCGCGGGCTTTCGGGCTTCGACCGGACTATTTTAGCGGAAGGAAACCTTCCCACCCCGGCACACCGGAGTCTGGGTCCGGTTCTGGCGCGCGGCTTCGTCCTGGACCTTGGGAGTGAGATAGGCGCAAAGCCCCTCCGAATCCCGAACGCCCTCGTTGAGGCCGCGAAGAAGGAAATAAGTGAAAATGCCGTGCCCCCGCTCGGTGAGGCTTCCGGTCACCTCGTTGGCGCGGCTGGCGGCCAGGACCGTCAGATTTCCGGCCTCCGCGGGTTCCTCCATTCTGACGGTCACCAAGGGCCGGGTTCCTTTTTGCAGAACGGACCGGCCGCCCGCGCCGGAGAAGCAGGCGTCCATCGCGACCAGGACTTCCTTGGCCTTGAGCCGCCCCAGGCTCGCGTAAACGCTCTTGAGCGGCGCGGCGGAGGAATCCAGGAATTCGGGGTTGCCGTCCCAAGGAAGCAGGAAGGCGTCGCCCGTTCCCGGGTCGGGCGCCCCATGGCCCGAAAAGTAGAAATAGACCCGGGACTCGGCGGTGACGTTTTTCGGCAGCCAGGAATCCAAGTAACCCTTGAGCCGGCCGCTGGTGGCGTCGCTTCCCTTGAGGAGCTTCAGGTTCCGGCGGGGAACGCCCAACGCCAGGAAATGTTCGGCCGCGGCTTCGGCGTCGGCCTCCGCGAACTCGGCCTTGGGCAAATCCTTGTCCTGATAGGTTTCAATGCCCACGACCAAGGCGAAATCGGCGGGCCGTTCCGGGAGCCTGGACGACGGCTCAAGGCCGCTCGAAACGGCGCGTGGGGCGGGAGCATCCGCCTTGGGCGGCTGGGCCTTGAGCGCGCCCGCCACCGCGGCCTGCACCAGAGCCTCGAGTTCCTCCTTGCTCATGGACTGAGCCGGAGCGGCCGGCCGGGCCGCCGGCGCGGCGGCGATCGCGGGAGGCGGGGCGGCCGCGGGAGGCGGGGCGGCCGCGGGAAGCTTTCCCGCCCCGATGGCCAGGGCCAGGTTCTCAATATCCATGAGGGGAACCTTCCAAAGGGCGTACAAGGTTAACTCCGAGCCCTCCCGGAAATAGTCGGCCGAGGACGCCCGCTGGAGGAGACCCTGCACCAACCGCTGGATTACAGCGGCATTCAGGCCCCTTCCATCAAGGTAAAGAATCGCTTGCTTGGCGATCTCCGCGCGGGCGCGGTCGTCGGCGGCGGTGACCTGCAAGGCCCGATTCCTCACCCCCTGAACGATGCCGACCCCGAACAACGCCCGCTCGGAACCTTCCCCGAATATTCCGCTTCCCGCCAGCACCCAAGCCGGGGGCGGCGAGGATATGCCGGAAACAGGCGCGGTGGAACAGCCCACCAAGCCCGCGGCCAGCGCGGCCGCCGCGATCGTGGGAGCGAAAAGTCCGAGAGGTCGGTTCATCCTGCCATCGTAACAAGAAAACGGCCCTTCCGTCTAAGCCGCCGCGGATTCAGGAGTGGCCCGTCATGGGATTTGGTATCATCGGCAAACGGGCCGTTAGCTCAGCGGTAGAGCAACCGCCTTACACGCGGTTGGCCGGGGGTTCGAATCCCTCACGGCCCAAGCTTTTCATGGAAACCCCCTCCGCCTCACAAGCGCCGGAAAGCGACCTTTGGGGCGGCTCGGCCGCCGCGCTGGTGGCCATGCCCTCGGCGGTGGCCTTCGGCGTGGCCATTCTGGCTCCCTTGGGCCCCGAGGCGGCGGCCCGGGGGGCGGCGGCGGGGCTCTTGGGCGCGGCGGCTTTGGGGCTGACCGCGCCGCTCACGGGCGGAGCCTCGCGCCTGATCTCGGCCCCTTGCGCTCCCGCGGCGGCGGTCCTGGGCGCCCTGGCGGCGGAGCTGGCGGCGGCCTCTCTTTCCCCCGCTGCCGCGATGGCCCGGATGACCTTGGTGGCTCTCATGGCGGGGGCTCTGCAGTTTCTCTTCGCCTTGGCCGGGGGCGGACGCCTCGTGAAATTTCTGCCGTATCCGGTCGTCAGCGGCTACCTGACCGGGGTGGCCATGATCATCCTCATGAAGCAGGCCGGGGGATTTTTCGGCCTGCCCCACGGCATTTCCCTTGGGGCGGCTCTGAGCGACCCGTCGCTTTGGGAACCCGAGGCCGTGATCGTCGCCGTCTGCGCCGCGGGGGCGACCTTCCTCGGCCCGTCGCTCACCAAAAAAGTCCCGGCCCCGGTGCTGGGCTTGGCGGCGGGCGGGGCGGCCCATTTGCTCCTCGGCCTGCGGCGGCCCGAATTGCTTTCGCCCGAAGCCAATCATCTGGTCGTCGGCGCCATCACCGGCGCCGCCCCGTGGACCGAGATCGGCCCGCGCTTGGCGGGCCTGGCGGGCCTCCACGCCGCGGACTTGAAGGCCGCCCTGGCCCCGGCCGCGACTTTGGCGGCCCTGCTGTCCATCGACGCGCTCAAGACCTGTGTAGTCTCCGACGCGCTGACCGGGGAGCGCCACGACGCCGACCGGGTCCTGACCGGCCAAGGCCTGGCCAACGTCGTGTCCGCCGTGGTCGGCGGCTCGGCGGGCTCCGGGACCATGGGGCCCACCTTGATCAACCTCACCAGCGGGGGCAAGACCCGGCGCGCGGCGTTTATGGTCGGAGGCTTGTCCCTGACCGCTTTGCTGGTCGGCGGCCCGATCCTGGCCCGTCTTCCTTTGGCAGCGCTGGCGGGCCTGTTGGTGGCGGTGGCCTGCCGCATGGCCGACCGGGAAAGTCTGCGCCTTCTCAAAGACCCGTCCACCCGCTTTGATTTCGGCGTGGTGGCCGCGGTGGTGGCGGTCGCCGTGGGCAAGGGGCTCATTGAGGCGGCGGCCGTCGGCCTGGGTTTGTCGATCCTCCTGTTTATCCGCGAGCAGGCCAAGAGCTCGGCGGTCCGGCGCAAGACCACCTTGGCCAAGCGCCGCTCCCTGCGCGCCCGCTCCCCCGAAGCCTCGGCACTCTTGGAAACTCGGGGCGCCTCCGTGCCCATCGTGGAGCTTCAGGGGCCGCTGTTCTTCGGTACCGCCGACCAGCTCATGGGAGAGCTCTCCGCCGATTTTTCCGGAGCCAAATACGCGGTCCTCGATCTGCGGCGCGTGCGCTCCCTGGATTTGACCGCGGCCCAGATTTTGTCCCGGGTCTCCCGCGCGCTGTCGGCCAAGGGCGGCCGGCTCCTGCTCAGCCGCGTGCCCACCACCTCCCCCGACGGCCGCGATCTGGCGGCCTACCTGGGCCATCTCGGGGTCGGGGGCGAGGGCGGCGCCGCGATGATCGCCGGGTCCATGGACGAGGCCCTGGAATGGGTCGAGAACCGCCTTCTGGAGGACCAGAAGGCCGCCGCCCCCGCCGAGACCCTGTCCTTGGCGGACTTTCACTTCATGCAGGGCCGCTCCGCGGATTCCCGCGCCGCCCTGGAGGCCTGCGCGGAGGAATTGGAAGTGGAGGCGGGCAAGCTCATTTTCCGGCGCGGGGAGCAAGGCGACTCCGTCTATTTCCTGCGCCGGGGCCTGGTCCGGGTGGAGATTCCCGTCGAGGGCCAGGCCCACCACCACCTGGCCACCTTCGGCCCCGGGGAATTTTTCGGGGAGATGACCTTCCTCGACAAGGGCGTCCGCTCGGCCGACGCGTTGGCCGTGGAGGACTGCCGTCTCTTCACGGTGTCGCGGGCGCGCTTTGACGCGGCGGCCGACGCCCATCCCCGCCTGGCGCGCCAGACCTTCGAGGACCTGGCCCGCGTCCTGGCCCTGCGCCTGCGCCGCGCGGACGGCGAGCTGGCCTCCCTGCGCGAATCCTGACCCCGGCCGGGCGCGGCGGCGAATTTTTAGTATAATGACCCGCTGTCACCATGGGGTCGTGGTGTAGCCTGGCCTAACACGCCGCCCTGTCAAGGCGGAGACCGCGGGTTCAAATCCCGTCGACCCCGCCATCTTTAAGCCGAGCAAGAGCCGCTTCTCCATCGAGAAAGTGGCTTTTTCTTTTCAACCGGAAGTCGAATTGATAAAATCCAGACGCAATGGCACAGTCCAAAGCGCATAAGTATTTCAATAAGTTCACGGGCTGGGCCCGGCGCGAGGGCATGATCACTATTGAAGAGCCCGAGGCCATGGATGAGTTCTTTATCAACCCCAGCCGCATTCCCGAAGACGGTCGTGAACTGGTCGGGGCTCTGTTTAAGGACTGGTTCCTCTTGGAGCGCAAGCTCACGCGGTGCGGCTTGACCCCGCTCGACCTTTTCCTCAAGACCAACCAGCGGCGTTTCGACAATAGCGAGGCGGCCGTCTATCGCGAGATGGCGCAAGACAGCCGCTTCGGCATATTCAAACTCACCGCGCGAAAAGCGGGCGAATGGCTGGACATGACGCCCCTCCCGCGCGGCGAAGCCTGCCGCGTTATCGACCAGAAGGGGTCCGAGGATGGGAGGGAGGGCCAGTTCCTGATCGCCCGGCTCTTCCGGTTTCAAGACCACTGGGCGCTGTCGAGTTTCGTCGCGCGGCTTCCCGACGCCGCGGGCTACCACCTGGAGCGGCTCATGCAGTCGCGCGGCAATGAACTGAAGGACGAACCCATTCGCCACAGGTTCATCCTCGGCTTATTCATGCCTCCCGAGAATTGGGAGAAGGAGGGACTTCACCGCGTACGCGCCAGACTCGCCTCGATACTGCAACGTTGGCGCGTGTCTGATATCACCGTAGCCCAGATCGAGGAAGACATCCTTGCAGCTCACAAGATATTTGCCAAGGAGCATCCCCTTTCCAAGGTCATTCTTGGAAAGGCTCCATCGGCTGAAGCTATCAAGGAGGTTACGCCCCTTCTTCAGGCCATGTGGAACCTGACGCTGGCCGGCGATACGCCCAAGCCCGGCCCCATGGAAAGAACGCTCCTCGGAGATTTGCAGCGGTTCGTCATGAGCCGCCTGACCGATGAAGAGATGGCAAGGGATGGGTTTAGGCCCACAGAAGCGGTTTTTTCACGAAGAGGGTCATCGTTAAGGAGCCCTGAGACTCGATATTCAAACCATCGACAGTCGGACTTTGGGCTGGCCCTTTCATGCCAGGCCCTTGAACCAATCCGGCACGGCTTTGAGCTTCTCCACCGGCCGCCCGTTCTTGAAGACGCCGACCCTTCGGAACGGGCGGCTCAGGTCGCTGTTATCATGGACATAGACCAGCGGGAGAGCGCCGATGGCGGCCTTCAGATTCCTCAGGGTTCGCGGGAAACGAGACTTTAATTTTTCCGTGGGAACATCGTGGCCTCCCTGCGAGACGCGCATGGCCACGCGCTCTTCGCTCAAGACCGCGTCTTCAAGGCCGATGAAGCAGAGCACGACCGTATATCCTGCGGCCACGGCTTCCTTCAAGAAACTCAATTTATCGCCCGCGGGATCCGAGAAAACGGTCTCGAAGGCGAAGCTCTCCTTCTGTCCCAGCAACGCACGCCGAATGGCATCGGCCGCCTTCGCCGCGGCATATGCGTCCATCTCCAGCTCGCGCGCAAGGACGTCGGCGCTCACGTATCTGAGGGCAGCCGGAGCGATATGGGCGTGATAGAAGGTAGTCTTGCCGGCTCCGTTGGGGCCCGCGACGGCCACGATGATGGGCCGTCTGTCCAACTCGGGAATGTCTTTCAATCAGCGGCCGTGAACCGACGATTGACGAAGCGGCCTACCGTGCGGGTGCCGTCCGCCTCCGTGCGCACAAGGAATCCGGGCCGACCTGGCGCCGGCTCATAATGCGGAAACGGCAGGCTCTTGAGGTGGTCGGCGACGCGGCGGCGTCCCACGGCAGAGTCGACGGACTCTAGGCTCGCAGACAACGGCTGGGCGGACCTCGACCTCATCAGTGCCATGACCTGCATGCCCTGTAGCAGCGGCTCGAGGGCCTCCCCCAAGTGGGCCCAGAACTCGATTTGGCCGGCGATCGAGCGATGTTCGACTTCGCCGGCCATTCGCGCGTCTAGAACGAGGCTGTCTCCGATCTTCACTGGTTGTCCCATGTACATAGGGTAGCATATTGCTACCATTTGTCAAGGGCCCGCCAGATTCCCCGCAACGACTCGGTCCTGGTTTGTGAGCGAGCCCGATGGTATCAGCTAATTTGTTCTATGATAGTCCCTTGACCCCATGCCCTGTCGCGCCGGCCATCCGCTGCGTCAAATTTGACCCGCCCGGCGCCGGGCGTGCCGTCCCATTTTGAACTCATGAACCCCCGTTCCGGAATCCAAAAACTCGCATTCGTGGGGAACTACCTTCCCCGGCTCTGCGGCATCGCCACCTTCACGACGGATTTATGCACCTCCGTGGCGGCCCGGTTTCCAAAGGTGCAGTGCTTCGCCGTTCCCGTCAACGACATCGAGGGCGGCTACGCCTACCCCCCAGAGGTCCGTTTCGAAATCGAGGAGCAGAACCTGACCTCGTATCGGCAGGCGGCGGATTTTTTGGGCATGAACGACGTGGACGTGCTATGCGTCCAACATGAGTACGGCATCTACGGAGGACCCGCGGGCGGACACATTTTGGCGCTCCTGCGCGAAGTGGAGCTTCCCATCGTCACCACGCTCCATACCGTGCTCAAAGAGCCCAATCCCGATCAGAAGCGGGTGATGCAGGAGCTCATCCGCCTCTCCACCCGCGTGGTGGTCATGACCCATAAGGCCGTGGAGTTCCTGAAGGACGTCTACAAAGCCCCCGCCGCCAAGATAGACGTGATCCCCCACGGCATCCCGGATACGCCTTTTGTGGAATCAAGCGCTTATAAGGAGCGCTTTGGCGTGGAGGGCAAGCAGGTGCTCTTGACGTTCGGACTGCTTTCTCCCAACAAGGGCATCGAGACCGTGCTCAACGCCCTTCCAAAGATCGTGGCGGAGCGTCCCGACGTGGTCTACATTATTCTGGGAGCCACCCATCCTCACCTTGTCCGGGAGGCGGGGGAGGCCTACCGCCTGAGCCTGGAGCTATTGGCCGAAAAAAACGGCGTGAAAAAGAACGTGATCTTTTACAACCGCTTTGTAGAATTGGCGGAGCTGGAGGAGTTCATCGGCGCCGCGGATATCTACATCACGCCCTATCTCAACGAGGCCCAGATCGTGTCCGGGACGCTGGCTTATTGTTTCGGCGCGGGGAAGGCGGTGGTGTCCACTCCCTATTGGCACGCCCAGGAGCTGTTGGCCGATGACCACGGGGTGCTGGTCCCCTTCAACGACCCCGGCGCCATCGCGCGGGAGGTGCTGGGGATATTGAATGACGACGCTCGGGGAAACGTCCTGCGGAGGAACGCCTACAAGATGGGGCGGGAAATGGTGTGGAGCAAGGGGGCCGGTTCCTACATGCGGGTCTTCGAGAAGGCACGCAATGAACGGGCCGGCTTGACCCGAAAACTCTTTACGGTGAAGACGCTGGACAAACAGCTGACCGGGCTGCCCGAGATCAAGCTCGACCACCTCTACCGGATGACCGACTCCACGGGCCTTTTCCAGCACGCCATCGTCGCCGTGCCCAACTTTTTCACCGGCTACTGCGCCGACGACAATGCCCGCGCCTTGATTTTGACGGTTCTCCTGGAGGAACTGGGGGAAGATTCGCCCCGCTTGTCGAACGCCGCCACCACCTATGCCGCCTTCCTTCAATACGCCTTCGACCCGAAGCTGAGGCGTTTTCGGAATGTGATGGAATTCAATCGGTCTTGGCGGGACGAAGTCATATCCGAGGACTGTTGCGGCCGCGCGCTGGCCGCACTGGGGACTTGCGTGGGCCGATCGAAGAATCCCGGCTTTCAATCCCTGGCCGGGCAGATCTTCGCGCAGGCGCTCTCTCCCGCGACGGGATTCCGCTCGCCGCGGGCTTGGGCGCTGGCCTTGATCGGCGCCCACGAATACCTGCGGCGGATGACCGGAGACCGGCAGGTGACCCAAGTCCGGGATGCCCTCACCGAACTCTTGATGGGCCTTTATCAGCGCACCGCCACTCCTGAGTGGCCCTGGTTCGAGGACTCGGTGACCTACATGAACGCAGGGCTTTCCCACGCGCTGATTTTAAGCGCAAAGGGAACCTCCCGCGCCGACGCTCTCGAGGTGGGACTCAAGACTTTGCGCTGGCTGACAAAAATCCAAACCGCCGAAGGGGGCTACCTCCGTCCTATCGGCTCCAACGGTTTCTATAAGCGCGGCGGCGAGCGGGCGGACTTCGACCAGCAGCCCATCGAGGCGCAATCCATGGTGTCCGCCTGTCTGGAAGCTTACCGGTGCACTTCCGATGATTACTGGTTCAGCCAGGCGCGCCGCGCGTTCGACTGGTTCCTGGGACGCAACGATCTGGGACTTTTCCTTTACGACCCCAATACCGGCGGCTGCCGGGACGGGCTGCATGTGGACCGCGTGAACCAGAATCAAGGGGCTGAATCCACCTTGGCGTTCCTCGTCTCGCTGGCGGAGATGCAGCGGATGCACAACGAACTTGCCGCCTTCAAGAACCCGCCGCCCTCTTAAATGAAACGACCCCGGATCGAGCCGAAAACCATCAACGTCCGCCGCAAAGAGATCCGGTTGTCCCCGGACCAAGGCCGGGTGGTCCTCCGGCATCTTGGTTTAGCCGGCGATGAGGCGTATGCCGTGATCATCCGCCGTGCGCTGGCGCTTCCGGAATCGGACGTCCAGCGCCTTCTCGATGAGGTTCTGGAAGAGTTCTCCTCCCGCCATCGCTGGCTGATCAAGCGCCTTTTGGCGAGGTTCCACCAGCTTGAGCATTTCCTGCCGCCGGGCGGAGGCGTCTCGGAAGCGCGAAAACTGCTGATCGGCTCCTACTTCATGTTCGAATATTCGGCCGAGTCCGCGGCGCTTTTTAACCCATCCATCCTTCCCCATCCCGACCAATCGGGGCTGCCCAAGGGGAGCCTGCGCTTCCTCTTGAGCCTTCGGTCGACGGGAGAGGGTCACGTATCCTCCATCTCGTTTCGCAGCGGGGTCATCGACGCGCACAACAGCATTTCCGTCGACCCGGCTTCGCGATTCCTGACCGAACCCGAGCTCATTGAAAACCAGACCTACCACAAAGCTCTCTTCGGGCGGAAGGTCGCGGAGATGGGCCTGTCCGGCGAATGGTCGCAACGCGTCATGGGGCGTCTGGGAGATTTTTTCACCCTCAAGGAACTCAAGCACGGCCTTCAAGAGACCCTTCAAGAAACGGCCCCCGGCCGGAAGATCTGGGACGACGATACCGCCAAAGGACTGTGGCTCTTGGCGGAGTCCAACTATGACATCCGTTTTTCGCCGGACCAGGAGCTATCCGAAAGGATCATTTTCCCGGTCACTTCCCTCCAAAGCAACGGCCTCGAGGACGTGCGCCTGACGGCGTTTGAAGACGAAAACGGAAAGACGGTCTACTACGCCACTTATACCGCCTACGACGGCCGCAACGTGCTTCCCCAGCTCTTCGTGACGGAGGATTTTCTGCACTTCAAGTTCGCCACCCTGAACGGATCCGGGGTCCAGAACAAAGGCATGGCCCTCTTCCCCCGCAGGATCAAAGGCCTCTTCGCCATGCTCGCCCGCCAGGACGGCGAGAATATCTACCTGATGTATTCCGACAACGTGCATTTCTGGAACGAGTCCCGACGCATCCTCTCGCCCGCCCTTCCCTGGGAGTTCGTGAAGATTGGAAACTGCGGCTCCCCCATCGAGACGGAGGCGGGCTGGCTGGTGCTCAGCCACGGGGTGGGGCCCATGCGCAAGTACTCTCTTGGCGCCTTCCTGCTGGACCGGGACGATCCTTCCAAGGTGATCGGCCGTCTTCAGAAGCCCTTGATGTCCCCTGAAGGGACGGAGCGGGAGGGTTACGTCCCCAACGTCCTCTATACCTGCGGGGCTCTAGTGCGCAATGATCAGCTGATCCTTCCCTATGGCATGTCGGACCGAGTGACCGGATTCGCCATCATTCCCCTGCGGGAGATCCTGGCCTCCATGGTCCCCAGCTGAAGGCCAGCCGGTGAGTTCTAAACGCGGGCCAAGGAGTTTCCCCCCATGAAAAAAACAGTCTGCCCCCAGTGCGAGATGGACGAGATCCTGGAGTCCCCCACGCGCTGGGAATGCGCCACCTGCGGCCACGAGTGGGAACGCCCCTCCGAGGCCCCGCTGCCGGCGGCCCCCCGCGTCGTCAAGGACGCCAACGGCAACGCCCTGGCCGACGGCGACGCCGTGATCCTGATCAAGGACCTGCCGCTCAAGGGCTCTTCCCAAACGCTCAAGAGCGGGACCAAGTCCAAGGCCATCCGCCTGGTGGAAGGCGACCACGAAATCACCTGCAAGATGGAAGGGATCACCGTCTTCCTGAAGGCCTGCTTCGTCAAGAAGGCCTGAGGCGCGGGGCCTCCGCCGATCAAACCGGCCGGCGACCTCGGGGTTTCAAGAAGTCACCGGTTTCGGCCTTTCTTGCGCCGGGCAAGCCGCGCCTGCTCCTCCAGTTTTTGCACGTCCAAGCGGTCTTGCCCGCGGCCGGCGGCCCGCTTGTTTTCCAGAAAACATTCCCGCGAAACAAAGAAGACCGGAAGCCCTTGATACGTTCCTTTCACGCGGGTCTCCCAGACCTTTTCCGTGTCGACCCCGCTGATCTCGGACAAAATGTCCACTCGGTTCGGGGGAGACCCGAGTTGAACCACGTTGTCCCCCATGAAGTCCGCTTCTTTAAGACCCAGGGAGCCGAATCCGAAATCATGGAGCGCGGCAAGCACTCTGGGAATGTTCTCAGGCGTGGGCCGGATCAGGAGGTCGAGGTCCTTGGTGCCGCGCGCATAGCCGTGAAAGGCCACGGCATGGGCGCCGACGATCACGAACTCGACCGCATTTCGGTTGAGGGCCGCCACAAGCTCGGCGAAATCATCGGTTTGCCTTTCAGGCATCGGTCCGCCGCGCCACTCGGACCACTCGGCGCATCGGCGCCGGCGCGCCCCCCGGGGTCAAGCCCCCCAAGCGAATCCGCAAACGGTCCACATCCCCAACGCGGGCGCCGGGCGACAAGGAGAGCATTCCCAACAACATTTCTTCGTCTTTCTTGGCGAAAGCCTCGGCGGCCGGCCTGACTTTAACGACGCGCGCGATCTTTTCCCCGGCAAGGCTCCCTTCCCAAGCGATTCCGAGTTCCGCCAGGCGCCGCAGCGCCAATCCTCGCGGCCGGGACCTGCCCTGCATCCACCGCCAAAGAGTCGTTTCCGCGATTCCGATCAGAATGGCGGCCTTGGCCCGCCCGCCCGATCGCTCCAGGAACTGCTCCAGGGTGCTCATAGCTCCACCCATAGGATAGTGCATATGCATTGCATTTGCAATACCCGGCCCGCCGCAATTCAAAAAGTCGACCTTAATCCCGAATGGAGGAAAAAACCGCCGCCTCGGCGTCCCGAAGGGACCGGATCACGGTGAGGTTCAGGAAATTGGGAAGATTGCCCGGAGGCCAGCCCTTGGAGTCTTCTCCGGCCGCGAGGAAAATCCCGCGGGTTCCCACGGGCGCCGCGGCGCAGGACGCCCCCCAAAGGCGGGAGAAATGCTTCCCGGGCTTGGGATCGTCCTGCCAGCGCGGGATCATGAGGCGCCCTCGGTTCCAGAACCGCCGGCCTTCCTTCAGGGAGCCCACCCGGGAAGGCTTGAGCGTCACCACGACCCCGGGGTCGAAACCCGGCATGGCGTCGGCCATGGTCTTCCACCCGTCCCGCGGGGCGGCCCAGGTGGTGCGGGCCACGGCTTGCTCCCACTTTTCGAGCGCGGCGGGGATGAGCGCGGCCGGGCTTTCGCAGGAAGCAATCTCGGCCTCCCAAATCCGCCCCCGCTCAAGGGGTTGGGGGCCGCCGAGAATGAACATGGCGAGGATTCCCGCCGACGCCGCCCCGACGAGGATCTTCAGGCGGGTCAGATCGGACAACGGGAGCACGCCGAGCAAAACGCCGAAGACGAAACCGCCCGGCCCGGTGATGAAAATTCCCAGCAGCGGACCTTGGTTGGCCTCGGGGTTAAAAACGATGGGACCGACGAATCCGATCAGGAACCCGGCCAGGCCGGACAGGCCGCCCCACTTCCCGGCGGCTTTCACTTCCGTTTCTTGAAGATGTCCAGGATCGCGCCCACCGGATCGGGTTTTTTCTCGTCCCCGGGCTCATCCGCGTCGGCTTCCCCGCCGGAACCGCCCTTCAGGATGTTTTTGAGCGGGTTGCCCCCTTTGAGAAGCTCGTTGAGGGGCTGGGCGAAAGTCCGCGCGCTCAAGCGGACCTTGGGATCGGCCAGGGTTCCGGTCACGTTGAACTCCAAGGGAAGAACGCCCGCCACCCGGGCGGTGACGGCCACTTCGATTTTTTCTTGGGGAAGATCCACCTTGCCCCGGGAAGCGATGTCTCCGGCCGAACTGTCCAGACGGGACTGCTTGAGCGTCATGACGCCCTGCTCGAAGGAATAGTCCCCCAGGATTTCCTTGAAGGTCACGCGGGAAAGGTCGGGCATGCCTTTGAGGATGCCGAGTTTCCCGACCTTCTGCACGATCATCAGGGGCATCAGCAGAACCTTGGCCAGGCGTGATTTCTGGGTGATGGCCTCCATGCTCTCGAACTTTCCGGACTTGACCCGGAGCCCCGCGGTTCCGTTCAAGGATTTGAAGTCCGGGGTGACGCCAGTGAGGCCCCAATCGATGGAAAAGTCCTTTCCCTCCAAATGGGGATGGACGATCTCGTCGATGGAAAACGAGCCGGAGGTCCGAATGGGCCGCGAGGCCGCGGCCGGGAGCTGGGCGGCCGGTGGGGCCGGAGCGGGGGCGTCTTTTCCGGACGCCGGGCCTTTTCCCGCGGCCCCGGAAGAGGACTCCACCGGCCCTTTCGCGGAAAAAATCCGTCCCAAATCCAGCCGGGTCAGGCGGCCTTTGAACCGGATGTCGGGCTCCCGCCGGTAATCGGACACGGTCCCGGAAACGGTCAGGCGGCCGCCGGAGGCGTCCCCGGCCAGGGAATCCAGACGGATGACGGATGGATCGGCGGTGATCGAGCCGGTGAAACCGGAAAGCTCCAACCCGGCCGCCTTGGCGCCCAGCCCCTCGAGCTTGGCCGTGCCGCGGAGTGCGGGCTTGTCGGCGGGGCCCTCGATGTTCATGTCCACGGAGGCGCCGCCCGACAACGCGAAGGGTTTGCCGGCGGGGTGCATGGCGCCCAGTTCCCCCAGGGCCAAGGGTCCGCCCTTGACGCGCAAATTCACCACGGGACTCCCCGAGGAAAGGGCCTGGGCCCGGCCCGCCACCGACAGAACGCTGGCCCCCAAATGGACCGCCAACTCCTGGATATCGGCGGCGTCCAGCCCCCCCGAGGCCTTGAGCCGGATTTTGACCGCAGGCAGGTTCAGGCCGGCGGGAACCGCCGCGAAGGCGGAAAGCTGTTTGGAGTCCAGGGGCGGCAATTCCAGGCGGGCCGAGATTCGAACCTGGGGGTCGGGCTTGGTCAAGGCCTTGCGGACCTTCCCGGTAAGCTCGACCTCGCCCTGCCCGGCCTTGATCGCGAAAGCCTTGAGCTCCAAATCCTCCCCGACCAGGGCCACCCGCCCCGTCACCGTCGTCGGCGGCAGGACCAAACCGGCGGGCACTCCCTTCAAGGGAAGATCGGCCGCCTTGAATCCCGGAACCCGGAGGTCGAGCTCGGCGGAAGCCGACAAGGGCGGGCCGGGATTGACCGCGGCTTTGACTCCGCCCTTGAGGAGCTCCACGCCCTTGGTCTTGAGGGCCAAAGTCAGGTCCGCTTCGGGGCGCAGGGCGTTGCCCGCCCGGCCCGACACCGAAGCCTCCCAGCCCAGGGCGGAGGCTTCCAGGGATTTGATCTCGACCGAGAGCTTCTCCTTGTCCAGGCCGGCCAGGCTCAATTTTCCCGAGAACGAAAGCTTCGCCGACACGGGAGCGCCGGGCCTGCCTCCGTCGGCCTTCAGGGAGAATTCGGCCGCGAAGGGGTCCTTGGTGGAAAAACCGTCGGCCTTGGCGCTCAATTGCGAGACCACCCATTTTTCCCCGGCGGCCTCGTCGGAGTACTCGAGCCGGCCGCCGGAGAGGCGGGCCGTGCGCACGCTCAGCTCGATGGGAAGGCTCCCGCCGGCGGAACTCCCGGCGGGGGGCGTCTTTTCCGCGGGCGCGCCCCCAGCCAGGTCGTCGACGCTCAGGGTTCCGGATTTAAGCTTGACGACCTTGGCCTGCAGGCCTTTGACCTCGACCGCGTCGACCACGACCTTTCCCCGAAGGAGGGGAAGCCAGGCCACCTTCAAGGAAAAGGCCTCCACGGAGGCGAACATTCCTTTCGGGAAACCGCCCTTTTCGGATACCTCGAGGCCGGAAACGGAGAGCCCGCCCACCAGGCCGAGGGAGATGTCCTTGAGGCGGACCTCGCGGCCGAGGGTTTTTTGGGCTTGGGTGACGACCAGTTCCTTGAGGCGGTCGGGGGGGAGATATCGCCGTAAGGCGATGGTTCCGGCGACGACAACAACGGAAATCAGGGCAACGGAACCGAGAAGAATTTTCAACAGAACGGGGCCACGGAAGGGTTTCACAACGGAATAATACAAAAAGTGCAGGTCCCCTTCGGGGACGGGTTGGGTCAAATGCCGAAGGCACCTTAGGCCCAAGGGCCTAAGGTGCTTCCAGCCGTGCATAATATACTTTTCCCATGAGAAACCTCCCCCTCCTGGCCGCGGTCCTTTTGGCGTCTCCGCTCCACGCTCAGCGCATGTATCGGGCCAAGTCCGCGCCGGCTCCGGTCATGCGTTCGGCCATGCCGCTCTCGGCCGCGGCCTTCGGGGGGATGAGTTCTCTTCGGGCCGCGCCCAGCCCCACTGCCCTTGGCGGCTCCGCGCCCCGCCTAGCCGCGCCCCTGACCGCGCCACAAGTCCTGCCCTCCCCCGCTTTCGCCGCCGCGGCCGCGCCCTTCATCGGGGGCCCCCTGACCGAGGCCGCGCCCGAGGCCCCGGCTCCGGGCTCCGATCACCGCTCCCGCAAGGCCCTCCGGGCCGCCGCCGACGCGATGGCCGCCAGGCCGGGGGATTTCTCCACCGCCCGTGGGGCGTTGGACCGCATGTACACGGGAGGGGCCTCCCAAGGCGGCTCCGTGGTCAACGACGAGGGCGTCACCCTCCTGGGGAGAGCCGCGCGCTATTACGGCGAAGTCCGCCGCCTCGTGGACAAATGGGCCGGAAAGCAGGACCTGGCCGAAAGCCTGGACGTCATGGGGGACTCCTACGAGGACGTCTGGTCCAAGCTCAAAGCCGTCGAAGCCCTGGCCCAGAAACGAAGCGTCACCCAGGAGAACACCCATCTGGAGGAGACGCTCCTCTGGGTCGACGGAGTCCTCAACGACCGGGGCAGGAAGGTGGCCGTGAACACCCACCGCGTCTACTTTCACAAGGCCAAGAATCCTCAATCCGAAATCCAGGAGGGCATCCGCCGGGTGGACGGCTACCTTCGGGACACGATGGCCCAGCTCAAATCCGGGGGCAAGGCCGAAGAAGCGCTCGGGCGGCTCGACGAGGTCGTGCTGGTCTTCGACACCCGGGGCTACGCGCAGATCAAGGAGCACCTCAAGGCCCGGGAGAAGGCCCTTTCCCCCCAGGAGCGCCGCCGTTTCCGCTTTCAATACCTTGACGAGCTGACGGAGATTCCCCGCGACCCCGCGGTCCTGCGGGAGCAGTTCAACCGCCTCACCGAGCGTTACCGGGGACGGGGCCTGGAAAAGATCATCGAGGGCGTGACCTATTCCCGCTACGTCGGCCTCCTGCTGGAATTACGGACCGTGGACCACTTCCTGGAGCGGGGCTATTCCATCCTGCAAAGCGGGCGGGAACTTTTCGACAAGAACGGCCTCTATATCACCGAGCTGGACGTGGTGGCGCGCTCCCCCGAGGGCCGCGTTTCCTTGATCGAGGCGAAATCGGCGCGGGTGCCCCTCCCCTTCGACGAAGTGCTCAAGGACAAGGTGGTCCGAAAATTGGAGGTGTACTCCAAGAACCGGGAGGCCCTCAATAAATCCATCGGGGCCCCCTTTGACGAGGTCATTTTCGCCGTCGACGTGGGCTCGAACCTGGAGTTGGCCGAGTGGCTGAAGGGCAAGGAAGCCGGGCTCTCCAAACGCTACGGGGTCCCGGTTCGCTTTCTGTTCTTGGAAAGCTTTCCCGACAACGGAAGATAATTCGAAGATCCCCGGGGGCCGGGGATTTTTGGCATAATCAAGCCGTGGACGATCAAACGGAAGGCGCCTCCGGCCGCGGGAAGGTATTAGCCCTCGCGGCGCTCCTGCTTCTAGGCGGGGGCGGAGCGTGGCTCCTGTTCGGCAAAAAAGCTCCCGAGGAAAAACCCGCCCTCTTCACCTCCCGGGCCGAGGACGCCGCCCGCAGGGACCCGTTCGCCGGCGCCCCCCGGCAGAAGGGCGGGCCGGCGATCCAGGGAGTGGTTCTGGGAGAGCTGGCCTCGACCCCGGAATCCGAGGCCGCCCCGGCCCAGGAGGAAACGGCCCAAAAAGAGGCCGATTTCAACGCCGCCGCCCTTCGGGCAGAGGACAAGATCCGGGCCCTGGGCCGGAAATACAGCGATCGCCACGCCGTGATCCGCCAATACGGGGAGGATTGGATCAGCTATCCCGATCTGAAAAAACTACGGGACGATTTCTGGCAGGATAAAAACCCCGCCAGTTTCATGAAGGGCTTGGCCGCCTCGGAGAATTTCCCGAAACTGGCTAAAAAATACATCACCAGCCCCGAGATTCATGCCTTCATCCGCGACGCCATCACCGAGGCCCCCGGGGATCTGATGTCGGCGGCCGCGGGCTTCCTGGGGCAGGAAAAGTCGGTCAACCAAGTGGTCAACAATGTCGCCAAGGAAATGGGAATATCGACCGACGTCCTGGAAGGGGGCAAAAAGCCCATTTCGCAACCGGCGCCCGGCTCGGCGCCCTGACGGCTTACTTGGCCTTGTCCTTTTCCTGGCCCATCCCGCCCATGTCGCAGCCCCCGCAGCCGGTCGCGCCCAGAGTGATCCCGGCCAGGGAAACCGCATAAAGTCCGACCATCAGCGCCAAAGTCAGCCTTTTCATTGACTCCTCCAGCCTCTCCTGGAAGGGTAGCCCTGGAAACGGAAAATTTCAAGGGGACGGAACGGGGTTTACTGAAAAATAACAAAAATGAAAGGCCGGTCCCCGGACACGCCGGGAACCGGCCTTTCAATGAATATCCGTTAACGGAACGCCGTTTCCAAGGACTGCAACGACTTGCTCTTGGCCCGGAAGGCCGTCGAGTCCGCCGGGATCACCGAAGCCTCAAGCTCCATGCCGGCCTCGGGCTTATACCAGCACAGCGGCCGAATCCCGGCCGAGAAACCCTCCGTCCGGGTGCACGCGCCCGGCCGCGGGTCGGAATCGGAAACCTCTTCCGAGACGGGCTTGGAGCACAACGAGCCCTGGAAGTAGGTATCCATCCGGCATTGCGTCCCGGGATGCGCGTCGTTGGTCTTGGAAACCACGCTCGGATCGGGGGTGGAGAAGCTCGGACCCTTGGGCTCCTTGCGAAGCTCCTGGAACAGGGCCGCCACCGACATTCCGGCCTGGGCGCCGCGAAGACAGATCGCCGCGTCCTGGGCGCCTTTGTGAGTCTTGGCGCAGGCCTCGGCGGCGAAGTCGTCGTTGGCATCCATCCGGGTGAACTCCGCGCTCCCCGGGTCCGCGAAGACCCGCCTGAGGCATTTCATGTTGGCGAAGTAGTCGGACTGACCCTCGTTGGAAGCCCAGGAGTTCATCCAGCCTTTGATCTTGGGGAAACCGCCGATATGGTGTCCCATCTCATGGCAGGCCACCAGGGCGAAGCCGTCCTGGGTGATGGTCTTGTGGCGGGCCAAACCCCCGTACATGTTGAGCACGTAGGTGTTCCCGTTGCGTTGGGCCGACGCGTTGACCGTCGCGTTGTCCCAGAGGCGGTTGATCTGGAGCGTCCCGCCCTTGGAGGCCACCACGGGGCCGTAGAGAGCCTGGACCCGGTCCAGCACCTTGTTGAATTGATCCTGCGTGATCCCCTTGGCCTCGGCGGCCCCGATCGGAATCTGCAAGTTGTTTTCCGGCAGGAAGCCCTCGCAAAGCGTGCGAGCTCCCGGTGCGCCCACGTACGCGACGACCGCGACCACGGCCAACGCCACCGACATCATCCTCTTTCTCACCAGACCTCCCACAGCCCGGACCGGGGCTGAATGAGTCATATTTACAACATTGGGCTCGGTCCTGTCGAGAGAAATCTGCCCGAAAGGCCCATTCTTTTATAGGCCCAAAGGCCTACCCTCCGCGGCCGCCTCCGCATGGTATAATCGCCCCAGACCATGAGCGACCACGCCCGAGCCGGCCGCGCGGATGCCGTCCGCGCCTTCCTCTGGATGGGCTTGGCCGCCGCCATCTGCGTTCAATGGCTGGTTCAGCGGGGCCTCGGCTCCCACCCACCCCAACCCTGGACGGCCGTCCTACCCGGCCTTTGCATCCTCGGAGCGGCCTTCCTCCTGACCTGGGCGGCGGAAGCCGCCGAGATGGACCTGCCCCAAAGCGTCTCCATCGGCCTGCTGGCCCTGATCGCGGTCCTTCCGGAATACGCCGTGGACATGTACTTCGCCTGGAAAGCGGGCAAGGACCCGATCTACACGGCCTACGCCACCGCCAACATGACCGGCTCCAACCGCCTCCTCATCGGCATCGGCTGGCCCGCCGTGCTCCTGGCCGCCTTTTGGAAGCGATCCCAACGGAGCGTGGACCTCTCCCCCGCCAACGCCCTGGAGCTGGTGTCCCTGCTGGGCGCCACCTTATATTCCTTCATAATCCCGATCAAGGGCAATCTCAATCTCGGGGATACCTTCATCCTGGTGAGCCTTTTCGGATTCTACGCCTACCTCTCCACCAAGGCCGAGGTCTCGGAACCGGAACTGGAGGGCCCGGCCCTGGCCATCGCGAGCCTCCCGAAAATCCAACGACGGCTGGTCGTGGGCGGATTATTTATTTTCGCCGCGACGGCGATTTTCCTCTCCGCGGAACCCTTCGCGGAAGGCATTCTTGAGGCCGGCCGCAAGTTCAAGATCGAGGAATTCCTGCTCGTCCAATGGCTGGCGCCGCTGGCGTCCGAGGCCCCCGAATTCATCGTGGCCATCATCTTCGCCCTGCGCGGGAAAGCGGAGGTCGGCATGCGGGCCCTGATCTCCTCCAAGGTCAACCAATGGACCCTCCTGGTCGGCATGCTCCCCGCGGTCTACAGCGTCTCCTCCGGTTCCTGGGCCCCCATGCCGATGGACTCGCGCCAGGTGGAGGAGATGTTCCTGACCTCGGCGCAATCGCTGTTCGGAATGGTCCTGCTGATGAACCTCCAATTCACCCTCGGAGAGGCCTTGGCCCTGGCCGGCCTTTTCCTCGCGCAGATGTTCTTTCCCCAGTCCTCCGTCCGCTACGCCTTCGCCGGCGCGTATCTCGTCCTGGCGCTGGGGCTCATGGCCACCCAAGCCAAACGCCGGGATTCGATCATGACCCTCCTCGGGCGGGTCCTCGCACAGAGCGCGCGCAGTTGAGCGCTCCTGGGGACGGCCCGGTGGTCTTGTTCGACGGGGTCTGCAATCTGTGCGACTCCTTCGTCCAATGGGTGATCAAAAACGATCCGGCCGGGCTCTTCCGGTTCGCTCCCCTTCAGGGCCCGACCGCCCGGAATCTGCTCGCGCGCCACGGCCTGCCCGACGGGGAGCCCTCCTCCATCGTCCTGGTGGAGGAGACGGGGGCCTCGGTCCGATCCACCGCGGTCCTGCGCATCGCCGGGCGCCTCAAGGGAGGGTTTTGGGCGCGCGCCCTGCTTTGGATCCCGGGCGTGATCCGGGACGGGGCTTATTCGTGGATCGCGGCCAACCGCTACCGCTGGTTCGGGCGCAAACCCGAGTGCATGATCCCGAGCGAGGCCGTCCGGTCGCGCTTTTTGGACTGAGTCCTTCGGCCCGCTTTGCCTTGGGCCCTTTGCCTTTCGGGTCCTAGGCCTTCCGCAACTCGCCCCTTCCCTTATACTGGGCTAAACTGACGGCATGAAGACCGCCACCCCTATTTTCGCCCTGGCCGCCCCCTTTCTCCTGGCCGCCGCGTCCTGGGCGGCCCCCGACCCCGGGGAAGCCGTGAAGGCGGCCCTGCTCCCCGAGGAACAGCGCATCCTCGTGGCGGTCCTGGCCAATCCCGCCGAGGCCAAGGCCTTCAAGGACGACGCCGCCAAGGCCGGAAACGATCCCGCCGCCCTTGAGAAAACCTCCATCCTTTGGCGAGCCAAGGTGGCGGCCTACACCAATTCCTATTTGACCCGCGAGCCCAAGACCAATATGGCCGGCAAGAAGATTTGGGAGATGGTGGAACCCGCGGAATGGGCCTATGTTTGGAACGTGGTCAAATTAATGGAGCCCGGACTCAAAAAATCCTATGTGGTCGGCATGATCGAGGATTCCAACGCGGAGCTGGCCAAAGGCAACACCGCCAAGGCCGTCGACACCATCAAGACCGCCCGAGAATTGATGCGGGACGAGTTCAAGAAATATTCCGAGACCGACGCCGCGAAAACCGCCGCCGCCAAAGCCGCTCCCATCCTCCTGGCGGAGAAAACCGCCCGGGAGGCCCGCGAACGGGCCGCCCTGGAGCAGGCCAAGCGGCTTGAAGAAGAGGCCCGCCGGGCCGCCGAACTGGCCAAGGAAGGCAAGAAGGAAGGCGCCGCCGACAAGGGCGGCCAGGGCTACGACGGCGGCAAGAACAACGACACCGTGGTGGTCGTGCCTCCCGCCGACAAAGCCCCGGAAAAAGGCCCCGAAACCGGAAGCAACCCGGACCCCGGACCCCGCCCCGATTTGGTTCTGGGCCCCTCCGTGCCGCCGGAAAAGAAAACGGGAGACGCCGTCCCCCCTCCCGACATGACCCCGGGGCCGACGGACCCCTCGGGCTTCGAGGCCGAGTTGGGCGAAATGAAGAAAAGCGCCGGGGCCAGCCTCAAGACCAGCGTCATTTCGGCGGTGGCCGGAGCCGTCGCGGGGGCCGTCATCGGCGCCCTGTGCTTCGGCCTGGTCGGAGCGATCGTCGGAGCCCTGGTCGGAGCCGGCGGGGGCTGGCTTTTCGCGCGCAAGGCCCTTTAAGCTACTTCACGACTTCGCTCATCGGCCAACGAAACGGCTGGACCGCGTTCGGCCCCCCGGGAAACGCCTCTTTCATGAATCCTTCCGCGGCGGGCTTGGCCCAACGATCGGTGATCCTCCCGTAGATCGCCAGGGCCATCTTCCTCTCCCCCGCCAGATCCAGCAGATTGGCGCGCCTCAGGGCGACCCAGTCCTTTAGGTTGGAAGGGAGGTCGGCCTGGACGAGGGCGTGCAGGTGGGCCTGCGCCTCCGAGGGCCGGCCCGACAAAATCATGATCTCCGCGCTCCGGTAGCGAGCCGCGGCCAGCGCCAAGGCGCGGACCGACGGCTCGACCTTTTCGACCCATGCCCCTTTGGGCTCGACCAAGGCCAGCGCACGGTCCCAACGGCCCATCCGCTCGAACACGTAGGCCCGGCGCATGCGGTATCCGGGATTGCGGGGATAACGCTCCATGAGTTCCTGGAGCAGGGCCTCGGCCTCCTCCCAGCGGCGCTCCCGTTCCGAGCCGAAAATGTTGGCCAGGACCGAACGCGCCTCCCAGCGGGCGATTTTTCCCTTCTGCGCCGCCCGCTTGAGCTGTCCCAGCCCCTCTTCCTTGTCGCCCCAGGTTCCCATCATCAGGTAGGCCAAAGGTTTTATCCCCGCGGGGATTCGGGACATGAAATAGTTGTACATCCCCATGCCCAGGTATACGTCGTCATCGGCGGGATCGAGGGCCACCGCCTTGCGGACGTGCCCCAGGGCCTTGCGCGCCTCGGAAATGGCTTCTCCGCGCCTTTTCTCCATCGACAGCACCCGGGCGCGAAAGCCGTGGGCCGCGCCGAGGTAGTATTCGGCGGAGGCCGGGGAGGAGGACCGCCAGGCCTCCGCCGCCGCCAGAGACCGAGCGGTTTGCCGCTCGAACTCCGCCAGGGTTTCCGGCCGCCGCGGGTCCTCGACCAGGTAGCGCTGGAAGTGGACGACCCCGGTGAAGAAGGGCCCCGCCGGATGGCCGGGGTGGCGGTCCTCAAGCGTCCGCGCCGCGCCCAGGGCCTCCTCGAAGCGGAGGTCGTGGAAAAGGTCGATCACCCCGGCTACCTCGTCCTCCACGGGACCGGCCGCGGCCAAACCTGCGGCCAAGACGAGAAGAAGGGCGGGCGCGAGCACTATTTTATTCGAACGCTCGCAAAAAACCGCTCGAAGGCCGGAAGGAGGGCTTCGAAATCCTTTTCGGCGCCGGACCCGCGCAGGACCCAGAAGCCCTTCTTGGCCGGGACCACCACGGTCAGGTGGCGGACGGGGATTGGGCCCCAGTTTCCGGGAGCCCCCGCCGCCTCCGTCCGGGGATGCTCCCGGGTGAATTGATCCATGGTCTGGAAGCGAAAGGACGAGCGGCCCGAAATCTTGACGGAGGAGACTTCGGCCCCGGCCTTGGCCGGGGCCGATTTGACCCCCAGGAGGCCGGCGACGCCCGGATTGGGTGGAGCCCCGGACGCCTTGCGGACATAGTCCTCGGCCGAGGAGAATTCCCCTCCCTCTTTGATGAAGGAGGCGCTCAGCATGGGCTTATACCCCGAGCCCGAATCCGGGCCGACGAGGCGCAGGCCCTTGGCCGGGAGGGAGGCCCATTTGGCGGGCACCTCGCAGCCGAAAGGCTTGTCGAGCTTGGCCCAACCGGCGTCCGCGGCCCCAGCGGTCCCGTTCAAAACCGCCACCACCGCCGCCAAAATCCAACGGGCGGCTTTTTTCCCCATTTCAGGAAGGATCCTTCGTAAATGGAATATAAGTCCAAGAATCCTTCAATCCTTCCTGGCGAAAAGTCTCCAATTCCGCCAGGCGCTTCTCCTTTTCGGCCTTGGAAAGTTTTTTATCCCCCAGAATTTTTTTGCGGGAGAACTCCACGCCCTGGTCCAAGGTCGTTCGGAAGGCCTTTTCCCGCTCTTCCCGCCATTTTTTCTGGGCGGCCTCGGATTTCGCCGCCAGCGCGCGATCGTTTTTAATCGAGGCCAGCTTCTCTTCCGAGGCCCGGAGCGATTCAGCGGCCTCGTCCTTGCCGCCGAAGAACAAGGCCGCCTTGTCTACGATCCCCCGATCGGCGATCATCTTTTCAGCATAAGCCTTGCGCTTTTGGATGGCGGCCTCCTGCTCGTCCAGGGTCACCTCGCCCCTGTGGATTTCCCCGTTCTGGATGTAGTCCTCGATCATGCTCTCCTGAAAGAGAGCCGGGGACTGCTGCCACTTGGCGAGCTTGGCCAACTTGCCGTCGTCGAGAGAAACGTTCCCCCCCGAATTCTGCTGGACCCGGGTATAAAATCGGTAAGCGATGTCATGGGCGTCCCGCTCATCGGTGAAGCTATTGACGCCGCCCCCCTCCCGTTTGCGATTGACATGGTGGACCTCATGCATCAAGGTGCCGGTCAGGGCGACGGGAGTGTATTCCTTCAACTGGCTGCCGTCGGGATACTCGTAGACCCGAACGCCGTCCACGATGCCCAGATCCTTCCGGGGGGAATTGGGCCTGGTGATCGCCGTCGGGGGGGACCGAGAGAGCTCCATTTTGTTCTTTTTAAGCTCCTCGCGGAACCCCGAAGTCGTCAGGGGCCAGGTTTTGCCGTCCTTGTCCTGGACATAACCGCTGGAAAGCTCGACGAAGGATTTGGCGTCCTTGCCCTGTCCCTCGGTCCAGGCCTGTCCATAGGCCCCATCGATTCCGTCCGGATGAAAGCTCACCTTCGGCTTGTACTTCTCCAAGGTCGAAAGCACCAACTGCGTATCCGCGGAATCGGCGTTCTGGACCATCGTCCCGAGCAAGGCCTTCACCTTGGCGTCGTAAGGCAGGCGGGCGATGCGGGCTTGGGGATCGGCCTCAGTTCCAGGCTCGAGAATCCGGAGTCCCTTGACCCCATTGACCCCGGCGGTGGGGGCTCCCTCGGCTCTGACCCCGGGATGGCCTTCCCGGCCCGCGACGGCCACGACCGACTCGTTCCTGGTGGCTTCGCCGTAAATTTCCGCGATCTGCCCGCCGCCGACCTTGGTGCCCACCCCGGCGGTGACCGCCTCCACCCGCTCAAGGTTCTTCTGGACTCCCGGGGGCGGGGCCCCGGGTTTTCCCCCTTCCGGCGGCCCACGGGGACCGGCGGCCGCGGAAGCGTCGGAAACTTTGGCCCGGATCAGGGCCTCCCCGGGAAGACCGCGGGCGCACAGATCCGCGATTTCGGATGGGGTGAAAAGCGCGGCGGAAACGGTCGGCGAGGAGCGTACGACGCAGTCCTTGATAAAGGCCCGCTTAAACTCCTCAGCCAGGGCCGCGGCATCCTTGGTTTTACAGCCCTCGTCCCAGGCCTTGCGATCCGCGCCCCAAAGATCCTGGAACTCTTTCTTGAATTGGGCCGAACAGGCGGCCTGATCGGGCGCCGAAGGCGCCGCCGAGGCGGGGGCCCCGAGGAACGGGGCCAACAACAAGCTCAAGACGACGGACCGCGGGAACATGGGGTTTTCCGCTCCTTGCTATTAGGGAGGGTAACAGGGAGAACTTGCGGCGTCAAGGCCTAAATTCCGGCTTTAGCCGGAATTTTATTTTCCCCCGTTGGCGTCTTGCGCCCTCAGGAGGAAATAGGGCAGAATTGGCCGCTTGGATCTCTTGGTTCCGTCAGAAAAATTTCTTTATGACCGGCTTTCCGGACTAACCGGGCCCTCCCGGTCCCGGTTAGTCGAAGAAGTAAGCAAAATCTCCGCCAAGCGGAAATTCTTCTACCAAAACAAGGATAACCACCCGGTCGGTTTGGTTCCGTTGGTGCTCAACAAGACCCTGGTCCCTTCCTTCGAATCGGTGACCAGGGTCTTGTTCAAATTCCAAAACCTCGCCCCGAAGCTCTACCTTTCCAACCACCGCCGCTTCGCGGATTTAATCCAACTCGAACGCCGCACCAAAACCTGGATTGAGAGGACCGGAAACCGCCCCAACCGCCCATGGGAGCATCTAAACCGGCCCGATTACGGGATGAAGGTGGTTGACGGTCGGCTGGTTCCGGTCGTCTTCGAACTCAATTCGTTGATGCTGGGCGGAATGTACATCCAGTCGGTTTCCTTGGCTTTGGCCAAGGAATGCGTTCTCCCCCGCCTCGGCGCCGACACCCGCCGCCTGGGCCTCAAACCCAGCATGGACCTTCTTCCTTTTCTCAAGCGCTGGCTACTGGAGGCCCGCCGTTTGGGGGGACCCGGAGCCGGGGGCATCGCTTTCCTGGAACAGCTCCCCCCCGGCGGCGGCTTCAGCGAACTGCCCCAGATCACGGACTATTTCCGCGCCGCAGGCGTCGAGGCCCGGCACGGAGACCCCCGGAACCTGGAACTTCGCAAGGACGGGGTCTATCTGAAAGGGATGAAGGTCGCCTACGCCTATCGGGATTTTTCCTATGAGGACGTCGGCGGCCCCGAAAATCCCCGCCTCAAAGCGTTCCGCCGCCTTTGGGACGAAGGCCGCGTCACCCCCGGGTTTCCGGCCGACTTCGACCAGAAGGGAATTTTGGAATGCCTGACCTCGGAAGAATTCTCGGACCTGTTCACCCGCGCCGAGGCTCGCCTGCTGGCCGCCCATGTCCCGTGGACCCGGGTCCTGACCGGACGCAAGACGACCTCCATGGAAGGCCGCGAAGTGGACCTGCCCGAATACGCCCGCAAGCGCCGGGAGTCTTTGGTGATCAAGCCCTCCTGGGGCGCGGGCGGAGAAGGCGTGCTCCTGGGCCGAAAGGTTAAGGAGGCGCGCTGGGAGAAGGCCGTCGCCGCGGCCGTCGCCCGGCCCGGCGCCTACGCCCTGCAAGCCTATGTGGACGCGCCCCCCCGGCCCAGCGCTTATCTGCGGGGCGGCGAGGTCCAAATGAGGCCGTGCCGCTGCACCATCGGAATGTTTCACGACGGCAAGGCCTTCGGCTATCACTTCCGGGTCAGCCCCAAGGACATCGTCAACGTCGCGCAGGGCGGGGCCCTGGGTCCCGTCTACTTCGGATGATTCCGGAGCACGTCGCCAACGAAGGGCTCATTCGCCTGGCCTGTTTTCTATCCATGTTCGCGGCCATGGCGGGGTGGGGCCTTTTAGCGCCCGCCAGGGCGCAGTCAATTCCGTTGAAGCAGCGGTGGCTTTCGAATTTTGGATTGATGTTCACGGGGGCCTTCTTTTCCCGAATGATTTTTTCCGTAATGCCGGTCGGGATGGCGGAGTTGGGTGTTTATAAACAAACGGGGATACTGAACGAATTAGAATGGTCCAAAGCCATTGAATTCGGAATCGCCTTCTTGGCTTTGGACCTTGTCATATACCTCCAACACTGTCTTTTCCACCATCTGCCGTTGTTATGGCGCCTGCACCGCGTGCATCACGCCGACATGGAGTTCGACGCCAGCACGGGAATCCGGTTTCACCCGCTGGAGATCGCAATTTCGACGGCCATTAAGCTGGCGGCGGTCGCGGCCTTGGGGGCCTCCCCTTGGGCGGTGCTGGCTTTCGAAATAACGCTGAACGGAACAGCGTTATTCAATCACGCCAACGGGAAAATGCCGCAGGCCCTCGACGGCCTCCTCCGGCTTTTCATAGTAACCCCCGACATGCACCGGGTCCATCACAGCGTCCTGCCCCACGAGACCAACTCCAACTTCGGGTTCAATTTCCCCTGGTGGGACCGGCTGTTCGGGACCTACCGCGCCCAGCCGGAAGCCGGTCAGGAAGGCATGACGATCGGCCTGCCGGAGTTCCGGGAGCCCGCGGACCGGACCTGGGGCGCCTTGATGGCCCTGCCGTTTCGGGGCGCTAAAGCGCCCGCCAACTGAGCGCGCGCCAGATCCCCGAAGGGGTTTTTCCGACGACCGCCCGAATCTTCCGGGTTTCCCGGGGGCGGCCCTTGTTTGGGATATAGCCCGTGGAGACGACCGCCGTTTTACCCCCGTCCCGCTCGATTTCGACGGTGAAGGTCCCCGCGCCCAAGGGCGTTTCCCCGTCCCCGGAATAGGACGCGTTGCCCCGCCCGATTTCCCAGACGGCCTTGGTCAGCCCCCCTTCGGCGATGTGCAGGGCCGCGGAGGCCAGTCTCAGCCGGGTCGCGGAGCGATTTTGATCGGCGACGGACACGATGATCCCGACCAGCACCCCCCAGAAAATAAAAATCATGCAGCAAAGGACGACCCAAATCCCTCCCCGCTCGTCGCGAGGGATTCTCACGGAAGCTCCTGGTTGCGCGGGAAGGCCATGGAGGCGAAGGTTTTCTTGAAGTAATGGCGGCCCACCCGGGCGCCGAAGGTCAGCGCGAAGGACACCCGGCCTTTTCCCGCGGGGTTGGGCTCGGGACCGAATTTCAAATCGGCCAGATTGCGCGCCAAAACCTGGCGCGTGGCGGCCCGCGGGCTTCCGGGGGCGGGAAAGACCTGCTTGAGAAGGAGCTTGGGATTTTTGGCGTCCCGGGAATAAACGACGCGGTCGATTCCCCCCGCGGAGGGCGCCGCCAGGATGAGGCAGGCGGGGCCGGTGCGGAAATTTTTAAATTCCGCCTCCACCGCGCCCGCCCGGCGAATATCGCTGGCCATCAAATAAAGCGCGGACGCCGAGCGCCCGATGTCCAAATTGGCCCGCCCCGCGATGGCGGCGTCCTGTAGGCGGGTCATGAGAGGAACGGCGGAGGCGCCCAGGATGCCGATGATCGCCGTGACGATCATCAGTTCAATCAAGGTGTAGCCCCGTCGCCGGAATCTCATGAGCCCTTTCCCATCAGGCTGACCAGCTTCACCTCCGGCTTGCGGGCGCCGGTCCCGCGCCAGCCGACCCGGACGGTCACCTGGATAAGATCCGTCCCCGCGAAAGGCTCCTCCGCCGTCGCCATGGTCAGCCCGGGGGAGCGGGGCGCCTGGGCTCCTTCCGGGAAACGCCCCGTCAGCCGCCGATATTCCATGACATGCTCGGCCGCCGCCAAGGCCTGCTCCGAAAAGATGAGCTGTTGGCCCGCCCCCAGCCCGCGGCCCAGGACGAATTTCCCGGTTTTCAAGAGAATCCCCAAGGCGGCGACGGCCAGCATGGTCTCCAGGAGGCCCCACCCGGCGCGCGATGAGCGGGTCATAGGCAGCCGGATACGGAAAACATGGGAAGAAACAAGGCCACTACGATGAAAGCCACGAGGAGCCCCAGGGCCACGATGATCACGGGCTCCAAAAGTTCGCCGAGCACCGCGCCTTGGCGCCGGGAGCGTTGCTCGTACTGCTCTCCCGCCTCTTTGAGGCCCTTCTCCAGGCTCCCGCGCTCCTCGGCTTGTCCCAGGAGCCAGATCAAGGAACCGGGAAAGAATATTTTCGGCAAAGATGGGCCAAACTTGGCGCCCTTTCCGACGGCGGTCCGGATTTGGTCCACGCCCTCCTCGAAACCCCGGTGGCCCATGGTCGCCCCGGTCAAGGATAGGGCGTCGGGGAGGTTAACCCCGCTTCCAAGAAGAACGGCCATGGTTTTGCAGAACCGGGACAGAAATACGGACCTCATGAAAGCGCCCCAAAGGGGCGCTTTCAGTTGAGCTTCGTTCCACCAACTCCCGATGGAGTTGCGTTTGGCGAAGGCCGTCCCGACCAACCCGGCCAGGACGATGACCAAGCCCCAGGCATGGTCCCGGAACAATACGCTGATCCCCATCAACATTCGGGTTGCCATGGGGAGGCTGGCGCCTCCGAACCAAGCCTCGTTGAGAATGGTCAGGCGGGGGAGGATGAAGAAGGAAAACAATAGCAGCAGGCCGCCGAAACCGGCGGCCAGGAAGGCGGGATAAATCATGGCCGCGCGGGCCCGGTTTTTCAGGACCAGCATGTCCTGGCTGTGGGACGCGGCCTGCCGAAGCACGGCGGCCATATTGCCGGACTCCTCTCCGGCCCTGAGCAGCGCGGCGTAAAGCTCCGGCAGTTCCCCCTTTTGGGCCGCGACGGCCTTGGACAGGGAATTCCCTTTCTCCAATTCCTTGGAAATCCGCTCCACGGCCGCGGCCAGCCGCGGGTCGGCCATGTCCGAGGAGGCCCGACGGAGGCCCTCGGGCAGGGGAAGCTCAAGCTCCACCATGGCCGACAATTGTTGATTGAAATGGATGAACGACTCGGCGGAGATTTCTTGGTTCATGGTCCCACCAGGGAGGCCAGGCCGAAGAGGGGAGCGTACATCGCCACGGCGAAGAAGCCCACCAGCAGGCCCAGCAGGATATTGGCGGAGCGCTCCGCCACGGGCACGAGGCAGTTCAGGCGGTGGAGCGCGCGGGTCTCCTGAAGGTCCGCCAGCCAAACCAGGACCCCGGGCAAATCCTCGCGCGCTTCGCCCAAGGAAACCCCCCAGGCCAGCTCGGGGGACGCGCCGGCCGCCGCCAGGGCCTTGGGCAGGTTGGAACCGCCCCGGACGGCCTTGAGCAGTCCCTCCAACGCGACCGGACCCAGAAGCAGAGAGCCCCTGCAGGCCAACTCCAAGGCTTTCTCAAGGGGCGCTCCGGTGCGCAGCAGGCGCGAGAACATGAGCGAGAACCGAACTTCCCGGAAAGCCCGGAGCACCCCCGCCAATGGAGGAAGACGGCTTAATTTGGCGGCCAAACCGAGGCTCCGGCCGGACCAACCCAACGCCCCGGCCCCGAGCACCGCGAAGGGGAGCGCGTAACCCAGGCCCCTCGCCCACGGGGACAGGGAGATGAAAAGCACGGTCGGCCAGGGGAGGGCGGCGGCGGGGTTAGCGTCCGCCCAAGGCGCGTACAAACTCTCATACACCGGCATGACGGAAAAAATCGCGAAATACGCCATCACAAGCATCACGAAAGAAAGAGCGGCCGCGTAGACGAACGGCGCCGTTAGGCGCGCGCGCAGGCTTTGGTCATGCTCAAAAACCCCGGCGGCCAATTCCAGGGCCGCGGGCAAATCCTCGGAGGCCTCTCCCGCCTTGAGCGCGTCCAGGTAGGCCCCGGGCAGGGGCCCTTCCAGCCGTTGGAGGGAATCCGAGAGGGAAAGCCCCCGTTCCGCGTCGGCGGCGGCCAATTCCAGACGGTATCTCAGCCAGGGCCTGGCGTCGCTGGCGTAGGCCTTCAGGGCGGAAGCGGCGGAAGACCCATCTTTCAACGCCGCCGCCAAAAACCGGCTCAAGGGAAGCAGTTCCTCCCGCACCAAGCGGCGGCGCATGGGGCGCGGAGGGAAATATTTCATCTCAATCTTAAAACTTCTTCCAAGGTCGTGAGCCCCGCGCGGGCCTTGTCCAGGGCCTCCTCCTGCAGACTCCTGAACCCCCGGGCGCGGGCCAGCTTGGCCAGGGAGGAGGCCGGAGCTTTTTCAAGCACGGCTTGGCGCAGTTCCTCATCAATGGTCAGGATTTCGAAGACGCCGGTCCGCCCGGAATAACCGGTCCGGGCGCAGGCCGGACAGCCCCGGCCTCGAAGCCACATTCCCCCCCGCCCCGCCGCCTCCGGCAACAGCTTGAGCCTTTTGGCGGCGGAGGGATCTTCCGCCGCGCATTCCCGGCAGACCAGGCGCACCAATCTTTGGGCGGCGGCGCCCGCCACCGCGGCCGAAACCAAGAAGGGTTCGATTTCGAGGTTCATCAAGCGGCTGAAAACCCCCGCGGCCGTTCCGCTGTGGATGGTGCTCAAGACCAAATGGCCGGTCAGCCCCGCCTGAATGGCGATCTCGGCGGTGTCGCGGTCGCGGATTTCCCCGATCATCAGAACGTCGGGGTCGTGCCTCAGCGCCGCCCGCAGGCCGGAGGTGAAGCTCACGCCGCCCGGCCCGTCCACCTGGGTTTGAGTGACGCCATCCAGGTCCCGCTCCACGGGGTCTTCCAAGGTCATGATGTTGAGCCCGTCCGGGCGGTCTTGTTGGATGTGCGCGAGCGCGGCGTAAAGGGTGGTGGTCTTGCCGCCGCCGGCGGGTCCCGTCACCAGGAAGGTCCCGGAGGACTTGGCCAACACCGAACGGAAAGCCTCCACGCCGGCCGGGGAAAGACCCAGCTCGCTTAAGCCTCGCGCCGCCCGCGACGGGCTCAAAAAGCGGATCGCCGCTTTCTCGCCGTGGAGACTGGGGATGAAGGAAAGCCGGAGCTCCACCTCCCGCCCATCGATCTCCAGGCGCAGGCTCCCATCCTGGGGAACCCGCCGCCGGTAGGTCACGAGCTTGGCTTGGACCTTGAGACGCGCGACGATCAACTCCCAGGAAGCCTGGGGAAGACGGGCGGCCGTGACCAAGGTCCCGTCCACCCGCAAGCGGACCCGAACCCGGTCGGCCAGGGGTTCCAGATGCAGGTCGCTGGCCCCGGAGCGCGCTCCGGCGTGGAGCAAAGCGTCGACGACGGCTACGCCCCGGTCTTCCCCTTTTTCCAAGGCGGTATCGAGCCTCGCCTGAAGGTCCGAAAGACCGGTTCCCGCCGAGGGGGAGGATGACATCTTGGGCGGATTATAACTTAATGAAACAATTACGGGAACGGAACAAAAGAAAAACCCCTCCGGTTCCCCGGAGGGGTTTTTCACTATTCCGTCCGCTCAATAGCGGTAATTATCGGCTTTGTACGGCCCCTCGGGGTTGATCCCGAGATACTCGGCCTGTTCCTTGGTGAGCTTGGTGAGCTTGGCGCCGAGCTTGGCCAGGTGCAGGCGGGCCACTTTCTCGTCGAGGCTCTTGGGCAGGACGTAGACCTGATTCTTGTACTTGCCCTTGCCCTTGTTGGTCCAGAGCTCGATCTGCGCCATGACCTGGTTGGTGAAGGACGCGCTCATGACGAAGCTCGGGTGCCCGGAGGCGCAGCCCAGGTTGACCAGGCGGCCTTCCGCCAGCATCGTGAGGACCTTCCCGTTGGGCCAAGTGTACTGGTCCACCTGGGGCTTGACGCTGGACTTCTTGAGCTTGCGATCGTTGTTGAGGGAGGCGATGTCGATCTCCAGGTCGAAGTGGCCGATGTTGCAGACGATGGCCTGGTTCTTCATCGCGTCCATGTGCTTGCGCAGGATGATGTCGCGGCAGCCGGTGGCGGTGATGAAGAGGTCGCCCTGGGAGGCGGCCTCGTCCATGGTGACCACCTGATAGCCTTCCATGCAGGCCTGCAGGGCGTTGATCGGGTCGATCTCGGTGATCAGCACGCGCGCGCCCTGGCCGCGCAGCGACTGCGCGCAGCCCTTGCCCACGTCGCCGTAGCCGGCCACCACCGCGATCTTGCCCGCGACCATCACGTCGGTGGCGCGTTTGATGCCGTCGAGAAGGGACTCGCGGCAGCCGTACAGGTTGTCGAATTTCGACTTCGTGCACGAGTCGTTGATGTTGATCGCCGGCGTCAGCAGCGTGCCGGCCGCGGCGCGCTGGATGAGGCGGTGCACGCCGGTCGTCGTCTCCTCGGACAGGCCCGCGATGTCCGAGGCGAGCT
>CAYHPY010000010.1:0-60595 GCA_964358485.1 uncultured Elusimicrobia bacterium | reverse complement strand
GTCCCAGAGACGGTCGGCCAGGCTCAGGTAGCGTCCCACCTTCGGCCAGTATTGGCCGTCGAAAAAATCCTCCAATTCGGCGACCAGGCAGGCGTAATCCCGTCGGACCGTTCCGAGGAGCCGTTCCTTGTGCTCCAAAAGACGCCGGGCCAGCCGGACCTCGGCTTCCAAGCGGGGACCCAGGCAGATCAACTGCCGGGAGGCGTCGATGGTCGTCATCCCCCCAGGATAGCCTCCCGGGGCGCGGAAGTCGATATCCGGGGTGTTACGAGGCGTCGGCCCGCCAAACCCGCACTTGGCCGAGGCCTTTGATCTCGACTTGGCCGCCGTCGCGGCACTCGACTTCGGTCCCCAGGGCCGCGCGGGCGGAATCCGAGAGGGCGATGCCTCCGGGCAAAGCTTGGGCTTCCAGGCGGGAGGCCAGGTTGACCGTGTCTCCCAGGACGCTGTATTCCATCCGGTCCGGAGAGCCGATGTTTCCGATGACGACCTTTCCGGTGTTGATGCCGGCCCGAAGCGGGATGGGTTGCCCCCACCGGCTCATGGAGCGCTTGTTCCACTCGGAGAGCAGTTCCCGCGCGGCCCGGAACGCCTGCAAAGTGTGGTTTGGGGTTTGGGTGCTGGGCTGAAGGGGTTGGGCGCCGAAAACCCCCATCACGCAGTCGCCGATGAACTTGTCGACATGGCCTCCGTGCCGCTGGATCGAGGAGGCCGCCAGCTCGAAGAAGGGATTGAGGAGTTCGCTGATTTCTTGCGGGGTCCTTTGGCGGCAGAAGGCGCTGAAGTCCTGCATGTCCACGAAGAGGACGGTCGCGGTGCATTCGCGCACGCCCAGGGCCACCGGCCGTCCGTGGGCGGACTCCTCCACGATCAAACGCACCACGTCGGGGCCGAAGTACTGCTTCATGTTGTCCTCGACCCGGGCCAGGAAAGCCTGTCGTTCCAGCGCCAGATGAAGGGAGGCGACATTGGCCAAGGCGTTGGCCAGGTACAGGTCCTTTTCATGGAACGAGAGCCCGGTGTGGCGGTTGTCCAAGTACAGCATTCCTTGGCGGCCCTTGCTTCCCAACAGGGGCACCAGAAGGGCGGAGCTGATGTTGTGCTCGACCTGGCTTTGGGTGATGTCGCCGGAAATCCGGGTTTTCAGGAGAAAGGCCCGGTCGGCGGGGAGGTTTCTCAGCAGGCCGGAGCTGAAGCGAAGGTCGAACACCCGGCCGGTTCTTCGCTGCCAAGCCAGGCGGGCGGTCGGAACGCCGTCGGGACCGTAGACGATCAAGGCGGCCACCTCGGCGGCCTTGATTTTTTCCAGGGCGAAGGAGAGCACGGCGGTCAGGGACTCCTCGGCCTCCTGGGTCTGGTTGAGCAAGGTGAAGAGTTCCTGGAGCTGGCCGAAGCCCTCGGCCAGGCCCGGATCTCCTTGCACGATGGTCTGGGTGGAGTCATCCTTGATCTTCTCCAGAAGCCGGTCGATGTCCACGGCCTCGGCCTTGTGCCCCTCGAGATTGAATTTCCAAGGGCCGACCGCGATCGTGTCGCCGACCTTCAACTGCTGGGCCCCGCTCACTTTTTTCCCGTTGAGGAAGGTCCCCGTGATGCTGGGCTTGGGCTGGCCGGTTTCCGGGACCGGATTGAGGCTGCCGTCGTGAAGGTAGTAGCGCCCCCCTCGCTCGGTGACGTGGCAATGCCAACGGCTGGTGTCGCGCGCCAGCGGCTCGGAATGGGGGAGGGTCAGGTCGCAGTCCAGGGACCGGCCGATCTGAAACGGGGTGGGGGAAAGGGGGATGGCGGGCTGGCCCCGGGCGCCCTCTTTGAGGAGCCAGCGCGGGGGGGGGCCCTGCCAAAGGAAGGCGGTGGAGGGGGGCGCCGTCAGCTTGAGCATCGGCTCAGTATAACCGGCTTGGCTCGGGGCGTCAACGTCCGGGACGAATGGAATTTCACAGCCATTGGAACGACGCGGTATTGCCTCCGGCATAGGCAAAGGCATTCAGATTGTTGAAGAAGAGAAACCAGGCCACGCCCTCGTCGGGGATGCGGCCGATGAGTGATTTCGCGGTTTCGGTCTCGCATTGATCCAGCGGGCCGTCGCTGGTCAGCCAGGGAGGTTGAAAATCAGCTTCGGCTGACGGGTCCGGGGCTTCCATGACCCAGAACGCCAGCCCGGCGATTCGAAGCCGCCCTCGGCGATGGCGTTCGGATTCTTCACTCCCTGAGGCATCGGGATCGCCGACGCACAGGTTGAATTCCGCCGTAAGCTCCTGGGCCCCGTAGTCGACGCGCAAGGAAAGCAGGGCGGCGTCATGAAAAGAGGCGTGGGGCTCATCGGGGCCGAGCAGGTCGTCGAGCGAAGGCGAGCGCGCCGTCATTTTCCCTCCCGCGCGAAAGCGAGCACGTGTCCGTCCGAATCAAGGCTATAGGCGGCCTCATGCCCCCAATCCCGCGGGCAAAGGGGGCTCAGTTCCCGCGCGCCGTTGGCCAGAGCCCGCCGGTGGCAGGCGTCCGGATCTTGCGTGAGCAGGTAAAGCTCCGCGCGGGGAATGCCCGCGCCGCGTTCGGGATCGGGGAGGCGCTCGCCGAGCAGGCGTTTGATGCCCTTGGCGGGCATGAGTCCAAGCACGGCTCCGGCGCACAGCTCAAATTCGGTCATTCCGGGAACGTCCAGCCGCGGTTGAAGGTCCAGCACGCGCGCATAGAACAGCGAACTCGCCTTTTGGTCGTTGACGTAGAAAATCAGATGCGCTCTCATGGGAATTGATCCTGGACCAGTTTTTTGAATTCGGCGCCGGCACCGGCCGAGGCGCGTTCCGGATTGGACCGGCGGCCTGCTCGCCGCCGAAGACCATGACCGCGTTCGCCTGCGCCCGATGTTAGCATTCAATTTGACCGATATGACGACGCGCGGTCGATGCGGCGGGCCATTTCGCTCGTGTAACGGATGCCAATCTTGTCCCTGTGCAGATGAATCCATTCGCTCAGCTTTGTCGTGCCCAGCGGCGGAGCGTCCACATGGAGCCGGCCCTCCATCAAGCCCTGGATTTCCTCCCGCGTCACCACGACGTCCCCAACGAGCATCCCGACCAGCCGACAGGACCAAAAGCCGATGCCGGGGGGCACCCCGATGATCAGCCGCTTCAAGCCCAACCCCCGCCGGACCATGTCCACGAGTTCTCGATAGGTAAAGGTCTCCGGCCCGATGGCATTGATGATCTCATCTTGGGCGCCGAGGGCATGCTCGACGGCCGCAGCGGCCAAATCTTCGACATAGATCGGCTGCAGCTTGTAGTCCCCCGAGCCGAAAACCCCGAAAACCGGGAAGCGCCGAAGCGACCAAGCGATGTTGTTGATGAGGACATCCTCTTTTCCGAAGAGGACGGTCGGGCGCAGGATGCAGTAAGACAAACCGAGCGAGGTGAGAGACGATTCGAGTTCGGCCTTTCCGCGGAAATATGGCAAATTGGAGTTGATGTCCGGGTTCGTGATGCCGATATGGACAATGCGGCGAACGCCCGCCTCCTTGGCGGCCCGAAACATGATCTTCGTGTTCTCCACCGCGGCGCCGTGGGTGAAAAGCCGGTGGTCAAACCGTACCCAGTAAGTGTTGATGAGCGCGTCGACGCCGCGCAGGGACTCCTTGAGGCGGCCAGGTTCGCTAAAATGGAACGGGAAGACCTGAATTGTGTCTCCAAAGGGGTTCTCCCGGCCCGGGGAGTCGGTCAGAGTGACCACTTCGTGCCCCGCCTCAAGCAGGCGCTTGGCGATGTATCGGCCGGAGTACCCGAACGCTCCCGTAACCGCTATTTTCATTTCTTTGCGCCCCTCCGGGAACGGGGTTATTCTTGTTTTTCCCCTTGGCGCGGGAAGGCCTCCTCGAAAGCGGCCAAAAGCTCCGTGACGGTCTGGAAGCGTTCCGCGGGCTTGGGGGCGATGGCCCGGTTGAAGAAGGCGTCGGCGGCGGTCCCCAGGGCGGGGACCAATTGGCTGATGGGGCGGTACTCCAGCCGTTCCTTAAGGAGCAGGGAATCGGGCCCGGCGAAGGGAAGCATCCCGGAGAGCATTTCGTAAAGGGTGATGCCCACCGCGTAGATGTCGGCGGGCCGTTTTTCCTCCCCGAGATGCTGTTCGGGGGACATGTAGGACAGGGTCCCGTAGGCTTGGGCGGGGCTCAGGCGCGACAGGGTTTCCTGCGCTTGGCGGGCGATGCCGAAGTCCATGACCTTGATGACCCCCGCGTGAGAGAGCATGACGTTGGCGGGTTTGAGGTCCCGGTGCAGGACCTTGCGCTCATGGGCGAAGGCCAGAGCCGAGGCGATTTGCCGGAGGATTTTCCGGCACACCTGGATCTCCAGCCCGCCTTTGGCGCGGATCACGTCGTCCAGGGTCCGCCCGTCGACGTATTCGAAGACGAGGTAGAGGTCTTCTCCCCCGTCCACCACGGTGTGAATCTCGATGATGTTCGGGTGCCGGAGCCCGGCGACGATGCGGGCCTCTTTCAGGAAGCGGTCTTTTTCGCCCTCCTCCCCGCGAAGTTCCGAGCGCAGGCGCTTGATGGCCACCTTCCGGTGCAAAGTCAGATCCTCGGCCTCGTAGACGCTCCCCATGCCGCCCGTGGCGATGAGGCGCTTGATCTTATAGCCCGGGGCGAAATTGTCGTCGGCTCGCGGGATCATGGAAGAGGACAGGGCCGGACCTGGGCGGGGGGGCGTGGGAGGCGGCGGGGCAGGGGGACGCGGGGCGCGTTTGGGGGCCGTGGGCCCCGGCGGGAAAGTCGGGGGCCGGGAGGTGCTTTTGGGGTCTTGGCCGCGGCGGCCGCCGCGGGCCCACAGGAGCACCGCCCCGACAAGAACCGCCAGGCCCAGGCACGCCGCGGGCAAAATCCAGGAATCGCCGGCCATCACGCCCTCATCATATTAAAACTGGAAAGTCAGCGTGGTCCCGAATTGGTATGAGAGAAACTCCTCTTCCTTGAGATATTTATGCCACAGGCGGGACATGGCGCCGTTCAAGGTCATGCGGAGGTTTTTGGCGATCTCGTAGTCGCCGCTCGTGTTGAAGGTGAACAGGCGCGAGTTGTCGGCGATGGTCACCGGGGAGATCTTGTTGGCCAAGGCCAAAGTGGTCGTCCAGATGATCCGGTTGGTGAAGAGCAAGGTGCGCGCGGCTCCCGGCAGGCGCAGGCCTTTGGGCAGATTCAAATCGGCGCGGACCAGGAGGCTCGGGGTGATGACGGTCAGGTCCTGGGTCTTGACCCCGGTGCCCAGGCGCTTGATGTCGTTGTTGTAGTCCACCTTGGGGGTGAAGCGGAACTTTTGCACGTCGAAGGTCATCTGGACGGTGGAGTCCTCGTGGCTGGTCCGTTCGGTGACCTGTTCGATGACCAAGTCCTTCCTTTCGGAAACGCGGAAATTGTAGCTGACCAATGTGTCGAGTTTCTTCATGATGATGGTGCGCAGGTCGGTCCCGAAGGCCTCGTCCTCATCCAGGCTGGTCTTAATGACCTCGGTCCGATGGGCGGAATACTTGAAGTTCATCTGGGCGTTGGAGAGCCAGCGGCCGGTGGAGGTGAGCTTCTCCAGTTGGCCGATGCTGGCCACGGCGTCCGGGAAGGTGATCGCGATCGTCTTGGAGATGGTCCCCGTCACGTCGGTGCGGGTCTTGGTCTGGACGTAGTTGTTGGAGAGCGACAAAGTCCGGAAGGCCGCCCAGCGTCCGGGAATCTCGTAAGCTTCCAGCGGGGACCAGCGCTGGGTGGAGTTGTAGGTGTCCCGCAGGGTCTGGGTGGCTCGTTGGGCGACCACGCTCTTGGGCCGGATGGAGCTTCGGACCCAGAGGCTGAATTGGGAGCGCAGGTTTTTTTCCACGTTATTCCAGACGTCCCCGTCCTGGATCTGGTAGCCGGAGGCGACGTTCATCGACCGGAACAGGCGGGAGTTCGGAAAAATCTCCGCGATGGAGATAGGAAGGCTGACGGAGCCGTTGGAGTTGCGGTTGACGGTCTTGAGTTGGCCGACGTCGAAGACGTAGGTGGAGTTGCGCACGATGAAAGTCGAAACGTTGAGAATGTGGTTCTCGATGGTGTCGATGGAATAGTTCAACTGGGGATTGAACCAGCTCAGGACCCGGAAGTTCGAGGAGAAACCGGTGTTCTGGTTGAGGGATTTCGGGTGGCTCAAGACCCGCTCGGTGTCGCCCAGGAGCTCGGAGCGGGTCTCCCGGACCCGGGTCAGGGAGTAGGTCGGGTTGAACCCCGCGCCTTCCCAGGGGGTGAAGGTCAGCCGGCCTCCGGTCACGGTGGTGGCCTCGTCGGTGTTGGCGTTGCCCGGCAGGCGCCGGACCTGGGGGTTTTCGAAGGCCACGACGTGGCGGGTGTAGCTGAAATTGGAATCGATGGTCTTGGGGAGAACGCGCCAGTTGAGGGGGACCCCGTAATTGAGGTTTCCGGAATAGCCGCGGCGGTCGTCGAGGCGGGTGAGCAGTTCGTATTCGGTCCGGTTGCGGGTGTGCGAAAGGCTCAGGCGGGGAAGGGCGCCGAGGGTGAAATTGCCCGAAGCCGAGCCGTTCCAGTTCGTGACTTTTCCCTGCTGGAGCAAGGTCACGAGGTTGGAAAGGTCCCCGGTGCGGACCGTGCTGGGCGTCTCGGTCACGCTTCGGGCCACGCTGAAGGTCATGGGAAAGAAAGACAGGCGCGAGAGGTTGAGATAGGCCGAATCCTGGCGGTTGTCCTGGTTGGAGACCACCGAGGTCGGGGTCTGGAAGTTGCGGTCCACGGAACGGTGCTTGGCGCCGAAGGTCGCCCAGCCGGGAACCTCGAAGTCGAGCTGGAGCTTCTTGGCCGTTCCGACGCGGGTGATCGGATCGGAGAGGTAGATCTCGTTGAGGTAGAGCCGCCCCCGGCGGGTCTGGCCGAACGGCGCCCCGCTGGACCGTATGCCGGCGGCGACCTGGCCCACCTGTTGGAGAAGGGGCGCCCCGCTGGACACGACCACCGTCCCGGGGGTGTCGGCCTGCCAGGTGTCGGCCACGGAGTCCTTGTTGGTGTCGGCCTGGGTGATGACGATCTTTTTCCAGCCTATAAAAGTCAAAGGAACCTGAACCTCGAAGAAGTTTAGGTCGCTTCCAAGCCGTAAAAAGAAAGTTTTATTCCCGGAAACGTTCACGTTGTTTCCATCGGCGTTTCCGTGAATTAAAAAGTTGAAATGTTTATGCTGGGACATGTCCACCGCCCGGGTGAACAGCCGCTTGGTCGTCACGACCGCCCCCGTGGCCAGGTCCACGAACTCGAGCTGGAGCGCCTGCTCGGAGAGATTCTTGGAGCCCGACTGGCGCTGGAGGGTGTTGAGGTTCCCGTAAAGATCGTTGAAGACCTCGCTGGCCTGGCCGCCCGCGTTGAAGATCGGAACGTAATCCGGGTTGTCGACGGAGTTGACGGGGGTGACCACCAGCTTCTCGCCGGCCGCGGTCTGCCCGAGCCCGCTGGAGGGGTCTCCGGCCGCTCCCCGCTGCCAGGAATTGCCCACCGCGGCGATCCGGGCGAACTTGATGGCGCTCGGGCCGATGATCCCCGCGGTCCGTTTGCGGACCGAGATGCGAATCTGCTTGACGGCGGTCCAGCGGCTGGCCGTGGCCGTGGAGATGTCCAGCGGAATTTGGAAAGTTCGCCACTTGGGGGCTCCGAAGTTGACGAAGGTGTGCGTGGAGGAATCCGTCGCGTTGAAGAGCTTGTCGTGGCCCAGGGCCACGGAGCCGACGTAGCCGAAGTCGTCTCCGCTCAAATCGAAGGAGTCCAGGCGCGAGTTTTTGTTGAGGTCCTCGGAGTCGATCGCTCCATTGGCGGCGCCATAGCGCTCGGAGGGCTTGCCGGCGGGATTGTAGAGGTAGCCGATGTCCTCGCTGGCTTGGAGGATGCCGTCGCCGTTGACGTCCTCGGTGTCAAGGACCCCGTCGGCATCGGAGTCCTCGTTGACTCCGCCGAGGTGGAAGTTGAGCTCGTTGTTGGAATCGTCTCCCAGCATCACGACTTCCAGCAGGGTCTTCTGCGAGAAGTCCTCGCCGCTGACCGAGAAGGGGAAGACGATCGAGGCCTCGGTGGAGGCGGCGCTTGAGAAGTTGTACTGCAGGCCCAGGACCTTCTGGGTTTCTCCGGAGGCGGCGTCGGCCCGGGGATTGATCTCCAAAACCTTCACGTCCTCGGAGAAGATGCCGATCATGGTCGGGTCGGTGGGCTTGTTGCCGGGGTTGGAGGAGACCTTCCAGGCGGTGGCCAGCGTGGAGGCGGAGTCCTCCTGCTTGACCCCCTCCATGTTGTCGACCAGGGCGAAATCGTTGAGGTTCGGGTTCTGGCGGCTTTGGGCGAATTCGGCGCTCATGGACGCCGTCAGCCAGGAGGCCAGCCTCAGGCTCCTGACCTGGGTGTCGAACTCGTAGACCAGCAGGCTCTTGGAGAGCTCGGTGACCGTCGGGACGGTGGGGGACTTGATGCCGGCCTGGTAGAGCAAGGTGGTGCCCATGGAGACATGGTCGTTGATGTCGTAGGAGAAGCGCGTTCCCAAAAGGGATTCGTTGGAGATGCCCAGGAAGGGGGCGACCTCGTAGCCGATGGAGATCCGCGAGTCGGCGCGGATCCGGTCCTCGTTGAAGAAGGTGATAAATCCCGCCTCGTAGTCGATGAAGTAGTCCACGTTGCGGACCATTTTGACCCCGTCGAGGAGCACGATCTCGCTGAGGGCGACGAGGTTGGGCTCCAGGAAGAAGGTCTTGAAGCGGTAGTTGTATTCGACGCGGAACAGGCGCTTGGAGATGGCGTTGCGGTTGTCGCTGGCCGCGGGATAGATCTCCGAATCCGGGGTGGTGGGGGAGGTGTTGGAGACCGAGAAGGCGTTGGTCAGGTTGAAGACGCCGTTCTCGAAGTCGACGAAAATGCTGTCCGGGTATTTTTGGACGGGGTTGAGCTCGGCGCCCACGTCCCTGCGGTTTTTGTCGAGGACCTTGAAGATGAAGTTCCCCCGGCCGTCGTCCCGGATGATCTGGGTCTGTCCGATCGAGTAAAAGGTCTTGAGTTCCCGGTTGTGCCCGGTCTCGCTGGAGACGGCGATCGGAAGGTCCGACGGAGTCTTGACCAGCTTGAAGAGTCCCGAGCCCCCGGTGAAGGAGATCGTGGATTGGATGGTGACGCTGTTGCCGCTGGTGTCGATGAAATCGACCGCCACCACGGCTTGAGGGGACAGGGGATTGCGGAAAGTCAGGATTCCCTTGACGTAATCGATGGTGTAGTCCTGGCCGGGGCTTTGCGGGGTGAAGATTCCGGTGAAGGACGAGGTCCGCACGGCGAGGTCGTCGACCGTGAGGTCCACGTCGTTGAGGTTGCGCTGGCCCGGAATCTGTTGGGCCAGGAAAACCCGCTCGGTGCCTTCCCGGATCGGAAGGCGGGAGGCGTTGCCGAAGGTCAGGTCGAAGTATTGGCGGCGGATGTAGGAGGTGTCCAGGATGTCGACGGCCACGAACTGGGTGTTGCCGAAGAACTGGCGGACCTTGGTCACGCCCTTGGTGCGGCTGCCGATGAAGGTGGCCTTGGCGCGCTTGTACTTGAAGTCGCCCCGGATGCCGAAGAGCTGCTTGTTGTAGGAAACGAATTCGGTCGAGGGCAGGGAAAGGTCGATGTCCCCGAAGGAAACGCTTTGGACGACCTCGTTGGGATCCCCGGTGTAGACCACCGAGATGTCCTGCTTGTTCTCCTTGGTATCGTCGTAGTCGACGTTGACGGTGATCTTGGGGCCCACCTTCCCCTGCATGCGCAGCTGCAGCTGCTGCTGGATGTCGAAGAAGCTGGTGGTGGCCGGGCGGTTGGTGGTCTTCTGCTCGTTGGTGAAGCGCTTCTCGGAGAATTCCATCCCGATGACCTTGCGGCCGGTGATCGAGAGGCTGGTGCCGTAGGCCGGGAGCTCCACCTCGGGCGGCGGCGGGCGGTAGGCCTCGGCGGTGGAGACCGCGACCGAGGTCGGGGCGGCGTATTCCTCGGGGCGTCCCTCTGCCGGGGTCAGGCCGAGCTCGGAGTTCTCGCGGGCCTTGTTGTACCGGTCGGCGCTGTATTGAAGCGGCTGGAAGGTCTTGATGAAATCCTCGAAGGGTTGGGGCTCCGGCGTTTCTTGGGGGGCGGCGGGCCGCTCGAAAATGACCTTGCGGTCCGGACGCTCGATGAGGAGAAACGAGCCCGCGGCCGGGACCACGAGCGGCTCCCCGGGTTCCAGGATTTCCTCCTCTTCCTTCGGGGCCGCGGGTTCCGGGCGGCTCAAACGGGGGGCGGCCTGTTCCTTGGGGGCGAAGTCCGGGTCGTAGGGGGCGGTGAACTGGGCGGACGCGGGAAGCCGCGCGATCGCGCAAAGAAAAAGCGCGGACGCGGCGCCGAGGCAAAGTCGTTGAAGCGAAGTTCGCAAGTTGTCGGGCAGGTCGCGCCTCGGCGGGCGCTTCCTAATACGCGCGTACGAGCGCGCGCGCAAGTATAACAGGGGGGTGTTAGGCTGTCAAGGCTCCCGGTGCCAGGTATCCACTTTCTTAACATTCCGGTGCCTGGCATTCACATTCTTCAAATTCTTTAGAAAAATGCCCCAATTGGAAACATTTTATTGAAAATTGCTTGTTTAATTGGGCTTCTGGCCACCGAATGAAGTAAAATCCGGCCATGAGGCGGGGCATCGTGATAGCGTTGGCGCTGGGTTTTTCCGGCTGTTTCTCCGGCCGCGGTCGTTGGCGGCCGACCATCGACCCCCGGGTGAGCGCCCATCCCGAGCAGGAAGAGGCGGACCAGGACGCCTGCCGGACCCAAGGAAGAACCTATCTCTCCGGGGCCGGAACCAACGCTCTCGCCAGCGGCCTCTCGGGGGCGGCGACGGGCGCCGGGATCGGCGCGGTCGTGGGCTCTTTCTCCGGCAATGCCGGAAAGGGGGCCAAGATGGGAGCGATCCTGGGATTTTTCGGCGGATCCTCCGTCTCGGCGGGAGTTTCGTACAAGCGGTACCAGGAGGGCTATATCGCCTGCATGAAAGCCCGCGGCTACCGGGTGATCGATTGAGGGCCGCGGGCCTGGCCGTTCTTCTCGCCTTCTCGAGCGCGGCTTGCGCGTCATGGCGGCCGCGCCTGGGAGAGTCCGGGACTTCGGTCGCGCAATGGGTCGGCCGCGACTTTGAGGAATGCCGGGCACTTGCCTACAAATCAGGGGGCGGTAGCGCCTGGCTTCAGGGCCTCGACATCGGATTGTTCGGGGGAGGCTACGGGGCCGGCGTGGGAGCGTTCACGGCCTGGGCGGGCGACGAAAGCCCGAGCGGAGGCGCCTGGATCGGAGCCTCGGTCGGGGCCCTGCTCGGGGTCTGGGAGGGCTTCACCGCCCGGGCCCAATTCAAGCGCGCTTATCGAAACTGCATGCAAGGGCGGGGCCACGAGGTCCCGCATTGGCCGCCCAAGAAGGGAGCTAAAGTCAAGCCCTGAGCAGCCTCGCTCTGCGGTTTAGCGCTCCGGCATGAAATGAAACGCGAAGACGACCGGTTCGGGCGAGTGCTGCTTGCGGCGGCGCTGTTTTTCACCTCGACCGCCGCGCTCGGGGGGCAGGGAGGGGGTTCCCCCATCAACCTCGATCCCGGGTTGATCGTTCCTCTCGCCGAGGTGCCCAAGGCGATCACTCGCAAGGTCATCACCCGCGAGCCTCTCGTTGCGCGCTTTTCCCGGGGGCAATACGAGATATTTTTCGTCGCGGCGGCTCATGAAACCGCTCCCGGGCCGACTTTTGCCCTGATCGAGCGGTGTTTTAAGAGATTTCCCGCGAACGCCGTCGTCAGGGAAGGCCACGCCTTCGCGGATGGTCCCGCCCCTCGGACTCGTGCCGTTGAAATCGAACGCGAGGGAGGCCCCCGAAGCGAGGCCGACCAGGCGGCCGCGCTCGGCCTCGCGCGGGGATTGCCGGTCTACGGGGGAGAACCCACGGAGGAAGAGAAACTGGCTACCGCGCTCGCGTCGGGTTATTCCCGGGATGAATTCATCAGCCTTGAGTATTTGAGCATGGTCGGGTATTTCATGCGCGTGGGTCAATGGAAAGCGGAAAAGGCGGCCCAGGTGTTTTCGGAAATTTCCACCTGGGTGCCCGAGGCTCCGAACGCTCCTCCCTTTGACTTCGCGGGCTTTCTCCGGTTGTACCGGGAAAAGAAGGGCGAATCGTTCGATCCATCCGATGAAGCGGAGTTCCTCTCCGGCCCGAACCCGAAAGGGGGCCATTGGCAAAGGCTGGGGCACGCCGTCGACATGGGCCGAAACCGTTTCCTGGCGGAGGTCCTGTCCAAGCTCCTGCTCCGTCATAAACGCGTCCTCGTGGTGTACGGCAACGGCCACCTCGCCGTCCAATGGAGGGCGCTTGTCGCCGCCTTCGGTCCTCCCGTCTACTTGGGCACTTTGAAGGAACAAAGGGACAATAGATAGGTCCGAGCCCCCGCTCCCTCGGTCCAAGGGCGCATGAAATTGGATTGCAAAAAAATCGCGTTCGATTGACCGCCGTTTCCTGAGCCGACCGTCCCGAATTCGGGGACCAACGCCTCATGCGCGAAATTTCATTTCGTGATATCCTGACCGGGTTGCGGGCGAACGGCCCGCGGGAGGAGCATGAAAATTAAACTTTCCGGACTCTTGATCTGTTCGGCGGCGTTGGCGGGACCGCTCGCTGCCGCCGCGCAAACTCGGGGGGCCGCGCCCCGGTTAGTCCGCGCGTCGATCTTCGCTTCGCCGCGCCCGGCCGCGGCTCCGGTTTCCTTGAGCCTGAAATCCCCGCTTGGCGGGCCGCTTTCGATCCGTCCGCTACCGGGCGGCGCTGAAAAGCCCGCCGTGGCCAAGGCGCCGTCCGTGGTCGAGGCCGCTCCCTCCGCGGTCGGCCCCGGCGGCCTAGTCTACGCCCCCGCGCATGTCATGGCCGACCGAAACGGCTTCGTGCCCGCCGCCGCCCTTCTGGATCGCGCCGGGACGGAACTGGCCGCGCCGGGGGCTTCCGAGGGTCCCGCCGCCGAGGCCGCCTTGGGGCGGCTGTTCGGAGAAGCGGGCGGGTCTATTGCCCCGGTCGTGTCCGGGGGGGATTCGTCGGCTCCGTCGCAGGCCTCCGATGGAGGCCTTATCCGGCAAAAAAACCAACTTCGCTCCTTATTCGCCGCCATGGGATTTGAGGGCGTCTCGGTTTCCTTTAAGTCGGAAGGCGCCTCGGGCCGGACGAATGTCGTCACGGTCCGGATCGCGGCGACGCCGCTCGGACCCCGGGGAGTCGTGGCAAACGCCCACGAGATTCTTCAAAACGCCCGTGGGCTCCGCCGCTATTCCTACTTGGCGAACATGGTGTGGGACATCGCCGTCGAGGGCGAACGGGTCGGCTACCGCACCGGCATTACGGCGCCCGCCAAGCGCCTGACCCGGGCCGAGCTCAAAAAAGTCCTGGCCGCGCTCCCCGAGCGGGTGACCACCTACCACGCCCTGCCGGACATCGTCGCGCCATTCCCGGGCGCCTACCGGGTGGCCTCGCTCGCCAAGGACAAGGTCATGTCGGGATATTGGTCGGTTCACCGGCGGGCGGGCGCGCGGCCGGGCGATGCCGGCGGCTTTTATCTGGTCTGGAAAAACGATGTTCGTTGACGGCATGCTGAAATTCAACGGAGGTTCCATGAAAACCATGATTCTCGCCGCGACTTTGCTCGTGCCGTCCACCGTCCGTGCCGGAGCTTTCGACGCCTATCTCCCGGAGCCGGGTCCTCGGGTCCAGGCCGCCGTCCCCCGGGCAGTCGCCGTCGGCGAAACCGCCCCCAATCCCGAATTGGTGGACCGCCTATTGAAGGCCGACGACGAGTTGGTTCGGGTCCAGACCCTGCTGGGGGCTTATGTCATTGGGACAACGATCAACGGGCCGATCCTCCGCCGGGAGCCGGTCGAGCTCGTCGTGGGCCTGGACTTCCAGGAACTGTTGGGCAAGTTTCCGTTTCTTCACGCGACCCGCGTAGACGGCCGGATCGTGGTTCGCCTGGGGAGCAACGTCCAGTCCGAGTACGCTCAGTTGCGGGCGGAATTCATGGCCCGGCTACCCCGGTTGACCCTGCTGGAGCGCCTGACGGGGGTGGGTAACGACCTTTCCAAGGGCCATCTCGTCTGGGCTCGGGGACTCAAGATCATCAGCCAGCCGGAGTGCGTGGAAATGGCGGGGAGAAATCCCTGGCCGGGATTTTGTTCCTGATTTTCCGGCGCTAGGCCTCGGGCTCCTCTTCATCGGCCTGTGACAATCGCCGCATGAGAAGCACGCAGACCACCACCATAACCAGGCCCGCGCCTCCGGCCGCCAGCCAGAGCCGCGTCCCCGAAGGCCGCCCCCGAAAGGGGGACTTCTGGACCGGCGGCAAGGGGGCCGCCGCGGGTTTGTCGTCTCCGCCGAATAGAATTTCGAGGTGGTCTCCGCCTTGCATCCTTAGAGCTTCTTCGAGAAGAGCGTGATAGCGGGGGTCGAAATTGGCGGCCATGCGCAGGGAGGCCAGCATCCCCTTTCGGTCTCCCAGGCCGCCTTGCGCGAAGGCCCGATGGACATAGCCGTCGGCGTTGGTCGGGTCGGCCTGGATGGCCAGGTCGGCGGTGGCCAAGGCGCCGGCGTAATCCTTGGTCCGGTTCTGGGCGAAGGCCTTGAGCTTGAGCATGCGCGCGTCCCCCGGCGAGAGCTTGAGCCCCTCGTCGGCGTCCCGGATGGCGGCCTTATAGTCGCGTAGGCCGTTGTTGGCCATGGCCCGGACGGCCCAGCCGGCCGGGTTTCGCCCGTCGAGGTCCAGCGCCCACCCCGCCGCGGCCAGCGCGGCCTGGAAATTTCCTGTTTTTAAAGAAGAAAATGCTTGGGCCAGGAAGGGGGAGGGGTCTCCCGGCGGTCCGGTTCCCGAGGCCCCAAGCGAGGGCCCGCCGCCGGCGGGAAATCCGCCTTGCGTGGGCCCGGCCATTCCTCCGTCGGTTCCCGGCGCACTCCCAAACCTCATTTTCGCCGATGCCAATATCGCGGGGGAACCCGCGGCTGTCTTTCCCCGGCAGAGATTGTAGATTCCGGCCGCCTTTTGGTCGTCGGGATTGGCGCTCAGGAGCGCTTGGGCGTCCGAGGCCGCGCCCGCGCAATCGCCGTTGCGGAAGCTGTCGAGGGCCCGCAGGCGCCGCGCCATGACGTCGTTGGGGTTGGTCTTGAGCGCTTGGTCCAAGAAGCCTTTGGCGGCCGCGGCTTCCTTGGCGTCCCCTTTGCCCCCGAGAGCGGTCTTATAGGCCTTGGAGGATTCCGCGCTCTTGGCCTGGGCGGCCTTGGCCCCGGCGACCTTCTTGGCCGCTTTCTCCTTCTCGCCGGCGGATTCCTTTTTTATTTTTTCGGAGGTGGTCGAGCTTCCCCGGGGACCGCGCGGGTTCGCTCGGCCGCCGGGGTCGGGCCCGTCCGTGGGATAGCTTTTCTCGACCTCATCCAGGGTCTCGGCCAGGTTGTCCGCCGTTTGGAAATGAGCCTCGTAGGTGGACTCGAGTTTCTCGATCGCCGCCGATTCCTCGACCTCCGCCGAGGTCAATTCCTGGGCGGCTTTTTCAAACGCTTTTTCCGTGGGCTCGGTGCCGTCGCGTCCCAGGAACTTGTCCACATAGGGCGGGAGCTTGGCGGAGACCTCCGCCTTGGCCACGTCCACCCGGCCCTGATTGACCGCAATCTCCACGCAAGTCTGTTTGAGGGCGCCATGGCCGCCATGGCAGGTCCGGACATGAGCGCAATGCTTCTCGTATTTGGTCCCCGCCTGATCTTGCGGTCCGCAATTGGGGAGGTCCCCGCACGCCTCGGATATTTCTTTTTCCCCGGAGCAATAAACGGCCGGCCGGTCGTCGGCGTCTTGGGCCCGGGAGGGGGAAGAAAAGAGCAACAGGATCAGGAGGGCTCGCATTCCCGGTTAGTGTAACCCTGGGTCCGGGGCCTGTCAAGGTTGGGGCGCGACATGGCACTTTCTCTCAGTGGTGTCAGGCATTAAGTATCCATTCCAGGAACGGATAGCTGCGGGCCTTAGTTCGAGGAAAAATACTCGGACAGGTTCATGGAAAATACCCAACCCCAAAACTCCGTGAACCTGGAAAGCGGGAAGCCGACAGGATGGGACGGCCGTCAGGCCAACCGGCGGGACGCCAGCCAGACCAATCCGGCCAGGAGCACGAGGACGGCGTTGACGGCGGCCACGCCCGCCCCCAAGCTGACATGGTCGAAGACCTGCCCCAATAGGGTCGCGACCACGGCCGCGCCGATGACGAAGAGGCCGTAGAGGAGGCTCATCGCCCGGGGCTGGTCGGAGGTCTTCATGCGCTCCTGCACGTCGGTTTCCAGGCTCAAGTGGCTGGAGGCCCAGGTCATGCTGGAGATGACGATCGCCGGAATCAGGATGGCCAGCGCGGCCGCCGGTCCCAGGCCGAGGGCCGAGACGATAGACAAGGCCCAGACGGCCAGGAGTCCGTAGGCGGCCCACTTGACCCAGGCCGACGGCCCCTTGAAGCGCGCGGAATATTTGAGCAGAATCGTCGCGCCGATCAACTCCCCGAGATTTGAGGAAGTCAGCAGGGCCGCCGAGAGCGCCTCGTGATGGAGGACCTGCTTGGCGTAGATCGGCAAAATGAGGTTCTCGAAGACGCGGTGGACGATCTGCGGAAGGACCATGGCCACGGCCAGCCAACGGGTGCGCGGATCCTTGATGACGACGCGATATCCCGTCTTCAAGTCCTCCCAGTACGCGCGCAGGCCGCCGCCGGCGCGGACGGCGGGAGCGGCCCGCGTGAAATCGTGGCGCACCCGCCAGAAGTAGAACGCCGCCAGCGCCGCCAGCGGCGGGGTGATCCACAAGGCCACCGAGGCTCCGAGTTTCCAGATGACGAGCCCGGCCAGGGCGGAACCAAAGACGCCGGCGACCTCGTAAAATCGGTGCAGTCGGCCGTTATAGCGGCGCAGGGTTTCCTGGTCCTGCCCCAGGATCAGCGGGGGGATCAGGCGCCGGGAAGTCTCGGCCACGCCGACGGCGGCCCCCGTCACGGAATAGAGGGCGTACAGGACCCAGGGAGCCGCCAAGTTCAGGGCGCTCAAGGCGGCCAGGGCGCCGATGGAGGCCGCCAGGCTTGCGACCGCGAAGGCCAGCACGCGTTGGGCGGGAAAACGGTTGGTCAAGGAGCCGGCCCAGGAGCCGGAGAGGGCCTGGGCCAGGCCGTAGGCGCCGACGACCAGCAAAGCGACGCCGGTGGTCCCGCCCAAGGTGGCCAGGGCCACGAAAGGGATGCCGGTGGTCATCGCTTCCATCCCGACCTTGAGGGCCATGGTTCCGCGGATCATGCGGCCGACGCCGGCTTTTTTCTCGGCTTCCAGGGGCGCCGGGGTCAGGTTCCCTAGAGGAGAGGCAGGGTTTTCGACGAAGGACGGAAGGTCCGCGCCCGGCTCGCCCAGGACCAGGCGCATGTGGCCGTCGGCGACGGCCTTGGCGTTTTCCGGGGACTGGCGGGAGAGGTTTCCGAGGTCGGCCTCCACTTGCGCCGCAATTGGAGCGAGGCGCTCTTCCAGCGGCCTGGCAGTCGGGTTGGCCACGGCCATCCCAGGGGCCTCCTCGCCGGATGGAACCGATGGGGTCAACGCGGTCGCGTGGGCGGCCGCGGCGAAGGCGGCGGGGAGCAGGGGGTCTTTGGAGAAAGCGCCCAGGTCCGTTCCCGGCGCGCGAACTGCGGGAGCCCGGAAGTCGGGCAAGGACGAGCCGAGAGTGAGACTTCCGAGAGGGGAACTCGTCCTTCCCGAAGTCCGTGACGAGAGGGGCGCGATCAGCAGGGCCGGGGAGGCCCGGCCGCCGGTCCGCGGAATCCTGGCGACCTCCACCGCCCAGGCCGGGGACGCGAGGAGGGCGAGCAGCAGATAGGACCGCATGGTGTCATTAAAGCAAGGGGGGCCTTTTTCCGCGACGGACCAAGGACCCATAATCCTCCCGGCGGGGTGCCCTGCGCGGTCTGGGCCTTTCGGGCCAAAAGGGCCGGGCCATTTGTTTTCGGATTTTGGGCCCTATGCCACCTGTCTATAAAGGAGCGGCGGGCTATACTCTCATCAATGCGCCGAATGTTGCGGCTTTTATTGGCCCTCATTGTCGCCGGGCCGGGTCCCGTTTTCGCCCAATCCGCGGCCCCCGTCAAGGTTCGCCTTTCCACGCCGCTGACCCCGGTCTCCGGTTCCCTGGGCGCGGCCGGTTCCTCCGCCCCGCGCCTGACCAACGGCGCTCCACGCCTTTCCGCTCCCTTCTTGTCCGGACCCTCCGTCATCGGCGCTCCCTCTCCCGCAGGCGTTTGGGCCCCGGGCGCCGAGAGCCTGCCGACCCCGTCCGTGTTGTCTCCGATGTCGGCCGGACAGGTTCTTCCCGCCGCCCCCGGGACCGACGCTCCCGGGGAACCCGGCGATCACCAGGCGCCGAAAACCGCTCTCGAAGGCCTGCAAACTGAGCTTCCGACTCCCAATCTCGAGGAGGGCGACCTCGGGGGGCTGAGCGAACACGCGGGCCGCTCCTTCGAGGCCAAGCTCGGCGTCATGGCCGCGGTGCCCGAGGATGTTTCCGCCTTCACCGAGGGGGCGTATCATCCCTCCGCCAAGGTCAAGACCCCGGAGCCCGACCAGCCCGGCGATGACGGCGGCGGCCCGACCAAATCCCGGAGGGTCGGCTTCAACGGCAAGAATTTCCCCTCGGTGGCCTTCCGCCCCAACGAGCCCGTCGAGCCTCTCCTGATCAGCGCGATCGACAGCTCGATGAAGTCGGTGCAGATCGTCCTCTATGAGTTCACGTCGCGGGCCATTCTCAAGGCCCTGCTCGCCGCCAAGAAGCGCGGGGTCAAGGTCTCGGTCCTGCTGTGCGACTCCGCGGTCAATCCCCGCAATGAGCCGGACGCCGACTACAAACGCTACCGCAGCGAACAGATTTGGGCGCTGATCCGCAACAAGGTGGACGTTACCGTCATCGGGCGGCCGACCAAGTACGGCATCAACCATCACAAGTTCGCGGTTTTCGACGGGAAGATGGCCGAGTTCGGCTCCTACAACTGGACCTACACCTCGGAGAAGAACCATTACGAAAACGTGCTGTTTACCACCGATGTCGACCGGGTCAAGGCGTATCAGGCCGCCTGGAAGCACTTGAAGGCCATCAGCGTCGGGGTGGAGGAATCCGCGTCCAAGGAGTGGCCGCTGGAGGTTGCGGCGCCGCCCTCCGATTCCAAGAAAAGAATCTCCTACAACGGGATCAAGCTCCCCGCCTGGGTTTTCACCCCCACCGAGGGCTTCGAGGATTCCATCGCCGCCGCCATCGACGCTTCCAAGGTCTCCGTGGACGCCGCCGCTTTCGTCATGGAATCGCGCAAGATCGCCGACGCCCTGGAGCGCGCCCTCACCCGCGGGGTGAAGGTGCGGGTGGTGGCCGACAAGAGCCAGGCCGCCTACGATCATGTCCAGCTCTTCCTGGGCTTTTTGGCGCGCCGCGGGGCGCAGGTGCGCCTGCTGGGCGGGCCCAACGGGGAGGAAAGCGATTATCCCCTCGCCGAGAAGATGCACAACAAGTACTTCATTTTCGACGGGAAGCTGGTCGAGACCGGCTCGGGCAACGCCACCAAGAACGCCGGGGTCAATAATTTCGAGAACGCGAATTTCCTCAACGACAAGACCGACGTCGGCGCCTTCGAGAAAACCTTCGAGCACATGTTCTACGCCGCCCAGGAGGCGCCCGCCTATCCGGACGGGGCCCTGCCCACCGATCAGCAAATGCGCGACAACGTGTTCGCGCCCCGGGGCCCGCCGCTTCCGGGCGAGCCGAGCCACGCGCCCCTGCCCGCGGCCGAGCGCGTGGCCTTCAACGGCCTGGATTTCCCGTCCAGCGCCTTCCGGCCCAACGAGCCGGTCGAGGCCGAGCTCGTCAAGGCCATCGATTCCGCCAAGAAGACCCTGCGCGTGGCCATGTACGAGTTCAATCAGCAGGGGTTCTGGGACGCCCTCCAGCGGGCCAAGAAGCGGGGCGTGAAGATCGAGGTTTTGCTCGACCGCAGCCACGTCTACACCACGGGCTACGAGGACGACGGCATCACCCCGCGCATGCCCAAGGCCATGGTCGTGGAACTGCTCCGGGCCAAGGGCTACAACGTCCTCCTGCTCAAGGGCCGCCTGGGCGGGATCATGCACAACAAGTTTGTGATCGTGGATGACGGCCTCCTGCAGTTGGGTTCCTACAACTACACCCATCAATCCGAAGCCGACCATTACGAGAACGTCACTTTCACCGTGGAGAAGAAGCGGGTCTCCGGCGCCTTGGAGTATTTCCAATACATGCGCTCCTTGGGCGAGAAGATGGATTTGAAACTGCTCAAGAAAATCCTGAGCCGGACCGACTCGGCCATGCCCAAGGCCGAAGCGGTGGCGGAATCCTCCGGGCGGGAAAAGGCCGAGCCTTCGGAAATGCCCCGGAGCCAGGGGACGCCGATCGCCCTTCATGGGGAAAAATTCCCCATGCAGATGTTCTCTCCCAACGCCGGCATCGAGGCCGCCTTGGTCCGGGCCATCCAGGCCTCCAAGGCCACCATCGAGATCGCCATGTTCAGCTTTTTCTCCCAGCCGATCGCCGAGGCCCTTCTGAAGGCCAAGGAGCGCGGCATCGCCGTCCGCATCGTGATGGACAAGAGCCAATCCGGCACCTCCAAGCTCGACAACTGGTTCGCCTGGCACGGCTTCGACCTGCGCATCCTCACCGGGCCGGACCGCACCCGCGACCCGCGCTATCAGAAGATGCACAACAAGTTCGCGATCTTCGACGGTCAGATGCTGGAGAGCGGCTCCTTCAACTACTCCTCCCGGGCCGAGACCTTGAGCTTTGAAAACGCCAGCTTCTACAACGACGCCGCTTTGATCGCGCGCTTCGCGGCCGCCTTCGCGCAAATGTTCGAGCGCGGCACGGCGCCCAAGGCGCCCAAGCGCCAGCCGGTGTTCGATGTCAAGCCGGAATCCGAAGCCTACCCCGAAGCCTGACCCTCCGCCCGGGCTCTACGCCCGGCCGGAACTCTACGACCTGGTCCATTGGGACGGCACCGAGGCCGAGGTCGACCTCCTGGAAAAGCTCCACGCCCGCCACGGCAACGGGGGAAAGCGCTGTCTGGAACCGGCCTGCGGCACGGGGCGTTACCTGCGGGTCCTCTTCCGGCGGGGCTGGAAAACGGCGGGCTACGATTCCAACGGGAAAATGCTGGCCTACGCGCGGCGGCGCCTGCCGGGCGCGGACTTGGCAGCGGCCGACCTGAGGACTTTCCGGCGTCCGGCCGCTTATGATCTGGCCTTCTGCCTGCAAAGCACCTTCCGGCATCTGTTGACCGAAGCGGACGCCTTGGCGCACCTGCGGGGCACCGCCGCCTCCCTGCGCCCGAGGGGGCTTTATGTGATCGGCATGGATCTGGCGGATTACTCCCGCGCCCTCGATGACGAGGAAGTCTTTGAGTCGGCCCGCCGGGGCATGAGGGCGCGGCATGTGATGTTTTCCGTGGCGCCCGACCGGAAACGGAGGAGGGAGCGGATCATCTCCTTCACTTCCGTGGAAAAAAATGGGGGGAACGAAACCATTTCGGACGAGTACGACCTTCGGAGTTACGACCGGGGGGAGTTTCGGAGGTTGATCGCCGCCTCACCGTTTCACTTGGAGAGGGTCTACGATCTCTTTGGCGTTCCTCGCGGCCTTTCGGCAATCACCGGGAACGCCATTGTTGTCCTCCGTCTCTAAAACGATATACTCCCGCCATGCGACAAGATTTGAAGAAGGCGGCCCGGCAGTCGGCGTATGTTCTGGACCTGATCGGCAAGAAGACCCTCAATCCCGAGGAGCGCAAGCGCGTCACCCGGGAATCCATCAAGTACTGGATCGACCACGTCAATGAGGGCTTCCTAAAATACCGCAAATCCGTCAGCACCGACTACACGGCGGTCGAATGGTCGGACGGCGGGTCCTCCTTTAAAGACATCAACGGCAAGGAATTTTTGGACATGTTGGGCGGCTTCGGGGTCTATGTCACCGGCCACCGCCACCCCAAGGTGCTTAAGGCCGTCATGGACCAGCTCGGACGCCAAGGCATCCACTCCCAGGAGCTTATCGATCCCTTTCGGACTTATCTGGCCAATCTCCTGGCCATGATCACCCCGGGGGACCTGCGCTTCTCCTTCTTCACCAATTCCGGGACCGAATCCGTCGAGGGCTGTCTCAAAATGGCGATGCTGGCCACCGGTCGCAAACACTTCATCGGCGCGGTGGGGGGCTTTCACGGCAAGAGCCTGGGTTCCTTGGGTGGAACCTCCAAGGCGGTCTTCCGAGAGCCTTTCCTGCCGCTCCTCAACTGGTCGCATGTCCCGTTCGGAGACAAGGACGCCTTGAAGACCCTGATGGAAACCTGCGACTTCTCGGGCGACCGGGTGGCCGCCGTGGTCCTGGAGCCCATTCAGGGCGATGGCGGCATCAATGTGGCGCCCCCGGGTTATCTGGCCGCGGCGCGCGAGCTTTGCGACAAGTACGGCGCGGTCCTGGTCTTCGACGAGGTCCAGTCCGGCATGGGCCGCACCGGCAAGATGTTCGCCTGCGAGCACGACGGGGTGGCGCCGGACCTCATGGCCCTGGGCAAGGGCCTGGGCGGCGGCGTCGTGCCCATCGGGGCGTGCGTGGGCACCAAGCGGGTTTGGGAGCGCTATATTGAGAATCCGTTTTTGCACACCACCACCTTCGGCGGCAACCCGGTGTGCTGCGCCGGAGCCATCGCGACCGTCGCGGTCATCCTTGAGGAAGACCTGCCCCGGCAGGCGGGGGAGAAAGGCCGCTACCTGCTCAAGCACCTCAACGCCTTGGCGCGCAAGCGGCCCAAGGCCCTGAAGCTGGCCCGGGGGCGGGGGTTGATGCTGGGGATGGAGTTCGCCGACCACGAGATCGGCTACGCCGTGGCCAAGAGCCTCTTCGCGCGGCAGATCCTCATCAGCGGGACTTATATCAACGCGCGCTGCCTGCGCGTGGAGCCGGCCTTGACCATTTCCTACCCGGAGCTGGACCGTTTCCTGGAGGCGATGGAGGGGTCTTTGGCGGAGGCTTATAAGAAGTTTCGGCTGTAGGCGGATCCGTTCGGGTGGCGCTCTGGCGAAACCGGCGGGACAGGAACAAGGGGCCTGCAGGAATTCGGTCCGGACCGAGTCCTACATGCATGGCACCGCGCCGGAGAGTTGGTTAATGCCCTAGGGGCGCGTCACTCCGGGAAACGCCGCTCAGAACTCCTTGGACAAAGCCAAAACGAAATAAATCTAAGCCAGAAGTTCGACCAAGGCCGAGCGAAAAATCGAAGTATGCCGGTCCACGTCCGCGTTCGTCGTGGCGGGGCTCATCAGGGCCATGTTGTGAAAGGGCGTGAGCAGGACCCCGCGGTTGAGGGAGTACAGGTGCATGAAGCGCTCCAGCTCGAAATCGGCCGCCGCGGCCGCCTCCCCTCCGTTGCGTGGAGGGGTCTCGTGGAAGAGATACTCCGCCCGGCAGCCCAACCGGGTGACATGCCAGCCCACCCCGGCCTCCTGGATGGCCTCCGACACGCCGGAAGTAAAGCGCGCGGCCGTCGCGTCCATGCGGCGGAAGGCCGCCGGGGTCAGAATTTTCTCCAGGGTCACGCGCATGGCGGCCATGGACAGGGCGTTGGCGGCCAAGGTTCCGCCGATGCCGCCCACATCGCAATCCTCGACCCGAATGAGCTCCTGCGCCCGGCGCGCCACCTCCGCGGTGAACCCGTAAGCGGCGGCGGGAATGCCGGAGCCGATGGGCTTGCCCAGCACCCAGAAATCCGGGGAGAGCTTCCACTCCCGGGTACAGCCGCCGGGGCCGGCGCAGATGGTGTGGGTCTCGTCTAGAATCAGAAGCGTCCCGGCCTTTCTCGTCAACGCCCGCAGGGCCCGGTGAAAGCCCGGCGCCGGGGCCACGATGCCGACATTGGTCAAGGCGGGCTCGGCCAGGACGGCGGCCACGTCTCCCGGTGCCAGGGCGGCCTTTAGGGCGGGCAGATCGTTGAATTCGACGACCTTCGTGGTCAGGGCCGGGTCCACGGGCGGGCCGATATTGCCGCGCCGGCGGGCGGGCTTGCCGTCTTTCAGGGTGATAAAGGCCTCGTCCACGGTTCCGTGGTAGCAATAGTTGAAGACCAGGATTTTGGGGCGGCCGGTGACCAGCCGCGCCAGGCGCAGGGAGAATCGGTTGGCGTCGGTGGCGGTGAGGGCGAATTGCCAGTACGGAAGCCCCACCCGGCGCTTGAGTTCGGCGCTCACCGCCAGGGCGTCCTCGGTGGGGAGCATGGCGGTGAGTCCCCGGTCCAGGCGGGAGCGGATGGCTTGGACGGCGGCGGGCGGGGCGTGGCCGGTCATGGCGCCGGTGTCGCCCAGGCAGAGGTCCACATAGGCGTGGCCGTCGGCGTCGGTGAAGCGCGCGCCCTGGGCCCGGGAGACGAACAAGGGAAATCCCCCCGGCCATTTGGACATCCAGTTCATCGGCACCCCGCCCGGCATGGAGCGGCGGGCCTTGCGGAAAAGGGCCGCGGATTTCGGATGAGTCCGGACGAAGGAGGCGGTCTCCCGGGCCATCAGGGCCTTGAGCCGGGAACGGTCGACGGTTGTGCTCATCGGGCCGCCGCCGCGCGGGCTTGGCCCCGGCGGTAGAACAGCCAGCCCGTCAAAATCGGTCCGAGCACGCCCGCCGCCATCTTGGTTTCGAAGACCGCCGCATTGCCCACATCGGCGGTCGGGATGAAGGCGAGGACGACCACGGAGGAAACCGTCAGAAAGCCGATGACCCCCGCCAAGCGTTTGGCTGTGGAAACGTCGGGCAGGCGCGCCAGGGCCAGAAAGACATAGATGAACGGAATCATCTGAAGGACGACCGAGGCCTTGAGCAGGATCTGGTAGGCCTCGGCCACGCTCGAACCGGTCAAGGACACCGCCGTGAAAAACGCCCCCAGGACCGCGCAGACGATGAGGGCGATATAAGGGGAATGCCACTTGGGGTGAACCTTGCCCAGGGCGGCGGGCAGGGCGGAGTCGATCCCGGCCACGAAGGGAATGCGCGCCGAGCCCGAGAACCAGGCGCTCGACGAGCCCCCGATGGCCAGGGCCATGACCACGGCGATGGGAGCCACGATCCAGCCCGCGCCCGCGTCCTGGGCACCAACGGAGAGGGCCTGCATGATCCCTTGGATGACCCCGATCTTCTCCAGGGGGACCAGTGCCAGGATGCCCCAGGTGACCAAGGCGTAGGAGGCCAGGGACACGGCACCCGCGATGAAGATGGCGGGCTTGACGTCCTTGGCGGGGTCGCGGATTTCGTCGCCCATGGCGCAGGCCAGCTCGATGCCGATGAAGGCGTTGCACATGACCGCGAAGCTGGCGGCCATCTCCCAACCGGCGGAGGCCAGCAGGGGGGGATGTTGGAGGGTGCCCTTCCACCAGCCGAGGGCGGCGGCCGCCAAAACCAGGACTACGCTGAGCGCCGCGCTGAGTCCGCCGATGTTCTGCACCCATTTGCCGACGCCCAGGCCCCGGATGTTCAAGGCCGCCATGAAGGCCAGCCACCCGAAGGCCACCGAACCGACGAAAAGCTTGGAGTCCACCAGCCCCGCCGAATCCGGCCCTCCGGCGTAGGCCGCGATGCCCGCCAGATACAGGAGCATCACCGGGACATAGAACAGGTTATTGGTCCAGTAGCACCAGCCCGAGAGGAATCCGTGCCCGTCGCCGAAGCTTTTGCGAGTCCACAGGTAGACGCCGCCTTCCCCCGGGTAGCGGCGGCTGAATTCCAGGACCGCCACGGCCTCGGGGACGAAGAACACCAGGAAAGCCAAGACCCAAAGCAGGACCGCGGCCTGGCCGTACACCGCGGTCGGCGGGACCCCGTTGATGTTGACGACGGCCACGATGTTGAGCAGGATGAGGTCGAAGCGTCCGAGGGCGCGCAGGACGCGGGGTTGGGTGGGAGAGTCGGTGGCCATGCGGGCGGCTATTGTAACAAAAGCCCCGGCGCGCTCCCCGCCCCGCCGGGCTTTGACACCCCCCCGCCGATCAATGTAAACTCGGAGGCGACGGGAAAAAGGAGAGAACCATGTCCACCGCGACCATGAAGACCAACAAAGGGACCATCCATCTGGACCTTTTCGACGCCGACGCCCCCAATACGGTCAAAAATTTCGTCACGCTCGCCAAGAAGGGGTATTACAACGGCCTGAGCTTTCACCGGGTCATCAAGAATTTCATGATCCAGGGAGGCTGTCCGTTGGGGACCGGGACCGGCGGGCCGGGCTACAAGATCAAGTGCGAGATCAACAAGCAGAAGCACACCCCGGGGACCCTCTCCATGGCCCACGCCGGCAAGGACACCGGCGGCAGCCAGTTCTTCATCACGCATGTGGCCACCCCTCACCTGGACGGCGTCCACACGGTGTTCGGCCGCACCGCCGACATCGAGATCGTCAACGCCATCGCCCAGGGCGACAAGATCGAAACGCTGACGATCGAAGGCTAGCGCCGCCGGTCAAAAAAGGCGGTAGGGCGGTTCGTAGGAGAATTCCACGGCCTTGTCGCCCTTGCGCAGAGCCACGCCCCAAAACGTCCCGTAGGCCGGGAATATGGGGCGCTCCGCGCCGTCCACGCGGCATTTCCAGTACGGGTTGTGATTGTTCGAGACGACCATAATCCCGGGACCGTCCATGTCCACCGACAGGGAAACCCGGTCGGCTCCGTGCAGGGCCCGCTCGATTCGTCCCTTGCGAAAGCCCGCCGCAAGGGGTTTGCCCGGCCAGGCGGAAGCCTCCACGAAAACCGCCTTTTTGAAATCCTCCACCGAGGCCTTGGCCATGCCGGACCAAAGCTCATCGGCGCTCGGGTAGGTTCGGACGGCCGGGACAAGAAAGGCCCGCGGCAGAACGGACCTGTTCTCGTAGATGAATAGGTAGGTTTTTCCGGTGAACTCCTCGGAGAGCCGCATTTTGATCAGCGTCTTCGGATGGATTTTGTACCACGGCCGCTGGGGCGTGAGGAGTTTGAAATTCGGGTCTTCGAGGGGATGCCTGGAAATGACGAACTTGGCGTTGGCCAGGGAAAGAAGGGGGAGGCGGTAATGGTCGGCGAAAAGCACCCCGTCGGGCCATTCATAAACGGAGCGGAGGTAGAGGTAAATTTGGCTGCCCCAGCCGCCGAAATAATCCTTCAGCCAGGTTTCCCGCGTCATGACCGGCTCGATGACCTTGGACCAGAACTTCATGTAGCTTCGGGGATAAAGGTTGATGTAGCCGTCCACCGTTTCGAGGCCGTAGGCGTGCGCGAAGCCGGGCAGAAGCCGGTGGGTGAAGGTCGTCACCCGGAACGGGTCGGAGGGGTCTTTCTTTTGAGCGAGTTCCGCGATCAGGGGGCTCTTGAAAAGAGCGGTGTAGCCCCCGTAAAGGAGATAGTCCGGGATGGACTTTGATTTCACGTAAATCAAGGGGGCCAGGATCAGGGCCATGGCCGTCGGAAAAGGCCATTTCCGCGCGCCGAGGAGCTCGATTCCGACTCCGCCGCACAACGCGGCCGCCAACGGGTAGATGAGGTGAAAACGGTGGAGGTGGACTCCCTTGAGGACCCCCGCGCTTTCTCCCATGCAGCCCTTGATCCACGGCGCCAGCCCGGCGGCCGCCACGGTGAGCGCCAGCATCGCCCATACCCGGCCGAAACGCCCCGGCTTGAAGCGGGACACGGCCAGTCCGAGAAAGGCGAAGGCCGTGACGGGGGTGAAGTTCTCGAACAACAGGCTGATCGCCGTGCCCAGCGGCTTGGCCCAGCCGAAGACGCCGCAGTCCATCAGGGGGGTCCATTGATTGCGGTGCGACAACGGCGCTTGGAGGAGCATGGCCCACAGTTCCTGGAGGTGCACGGGGATCGAGCACGCGATCATGACGGAATACAGGACCAGAAAGCGGACGGAGAATCGGCCCCGGACCAGCCAGAACCAGCCCAGCCCCCAGAGATAGCAGAACGGCATGGAAACGACCGCCGAGGCCCCGAGGGAGTAAAGAAATCCGGCGAGGGCCGCGCCGAGCAGGCCTCGGACCCAGCCGGCGTCCAGAAGCTTGTCCAGGCTCCAGAGCAGCATGGGAAGGGTCACGTTCCCGAGCCCTCCCGTGAGGCCGCTGGAGCACGCCATCGCGGCCCCGGCGAAGATTCCCGCCCGCTGGGACATCTTGAGGTTGTCCACGCAGAGCCTGTAGGTGAAGTACCCGGGGGTGAAGTAATAAATCAGCAGGTAAAGCTGAAGGGCGATCCAGCCGGGGAAAAAACGGGTCAGCAGGGTCAGTGGATGCGGATGGGTGATCGTGTTGGCCAGGCGGTCCACGCCGCAGGCGATCGAGGGAAGCCAATAATGGATCCCCGGGCCCAGGGCGTCGGAGGAAACCAGCATGCTCAACGGGAAGATGGTCTCGCCGAATTCCGAGACGGGCACGTAGGAAAAGGGGCCGAAGACGACGCTTTCCAGGTTGATCCAGAGCGCGATCAGCAAAAACGGGAGCCAGGCCCGGCGGATCAGGGGATTGGCGTCTAGACCGGTGTCCATTTCCGGCAGGGAGTATACCAATATTGCAAATCGCGTCCGCGGGACCCAGGGCGGGGTAGGCCGTTTTCCGCCCGGCGCCTTCCCTTCCGGCCCAGAGCGCGTTCCCCCGACGGCGGTATAATCTTTCCGGCCTTTCCGGAGGTTTATCCTGCCATGAACATTTTTCTCCTGATTTTGACTTTCGCGCTTTTGGGCTCCCCATCGGAGGCGGCCGTTTCGGTCAAGGCCGGGGCCCGCTCCGGACCGGTCCTGACCGTGCCCGCGGGCTTCTTCGGGTCCGCGCGATTGGGCCAGGTCCGCCCCGGCATTCTCGCCGCCCCCGTCCTAGGCGCCTCCCTTCCCGGTTCTCACCAAGCTCCGCGGCTTGCGCCCGCCGCGGCTCCTTCGCTGGAAGCCCCGGGCGCCGCCGAAACTCCCGCCGAGCGCCTTTCCGGGTTGGCGGAGACGATTGAGCCCGAGTTGGAGGCCCTGTCCAAGCCCTCCGTCGGCACCGAGGCCTCCTGGGACGCGGGCGCGCGCCTCAGCGGCGCTTTGTCGGGAGAGGTTCGTCCCGTTCTCCCGGGCTCCTCCGACGCTCCGCAATGGCCGGGAGCGGCGCCCAAGAAGGCCCGCCGGTCGTCCCCTCTCCTTGGGGGGATCTCCTACGCCCCGGAAATCTCCGCCGAGGACCGTGCTTTCCTGAACGAAACCCTTTCCCGCCGCAAAGCCGGCTGGACCCGCCAGCTCAAGGCCATGGGCTTGGACTTGGCGGCGGGTGCGGCGCCCACGGTCTCGGTGAAGTCTTCCCGGGACCTTCCGAAAATCGGCAAGGTGGAGTTCGTCGTGGAATGGAACCGGGGCGAGCGCTTCGTGGGCGCCTTCCGGGCCGTGGTGGCGCGCAAGAATCTGGACCCCGAACTGCGCCGCCTGCCCGCGCCCGAGCCGCCCAAGGAGCGGCAGATCCGCCTGCGCTTCAAGAAGTCCGCCCCGGAGGCCGGGGTCGCCGCGGTGCTCGAGAAGTTGGGCCTGCGTCTGCTTTCCAAGAGCTGGGACGGATTCTACATGGTCGCGGTCACGGGCAAGAACCGGGCCGAGACCGTCGCCAAGAAGCTGGCCAAGGAAGGGCCGGTCCTCTACGCCACCCCTTCCGCCCAAGAAATTTCGGAGGCCGATCAATTGAGGTTGATCTTCAAGAGCGGCGCGGGCGAGGACGAAATCGCCGCGACGCTCAACGAGTTCGGCTTGCGGGTTCTCGAGGTCAAGGACGGCAGTTGGCGCGTGGGCGCCGAGCGGCTTTCCAAGTCCGGCGCGGCCGCCCGCATCGGGCGCAAGCCCGCGGTGTTTTACGCGACGCCGCTCAAGGACGAGTCGTCCTGGACGCGGCAGGTGGTGCTGACCTTCAAAGACGGGACGAGCCAGGACGACATGGCGGATTTCTTCCGTCGCCGCGGACTGCGCGTCTCCAAGGACCTGGGCGGCGGGGCCTTCCGCCTATCGGCGCTGGACCCCGAGCCCGTGAACAACCGGGAGCTCTCCGCCTCCTTGGGATTGGAGGACGCGGTGGCCTCGGCCGTGGCGTTGGGCACGGTCTCCGACGACTCCATCCGGGCCTCCGCCCAAGGGGTGGCGTCCTACAAGGGCCGGCCCTGGTCCTCGACCGAGTACAATCTGAATTACGCCATGGGCTACGACGGCCTGGAGCGGCGGGGCGCCACGCCCCAACAGTTGGATTTATTCCGAAAGCTCTGCGACGAGGCCCCCATGCGCGGGGGCGGCTTTAACCCCTGGTCGGGGGACTAGTCTCCTCCATCGCCGACACGCAAGCGGCGATGGTCAAGTCCCCCGTGACGTTGAGCACCGTCCGGCTCATGTCGAGGATGCGGTCGACTCCCAGGATGATGCCGATGCCTTCGCCCGGCACGCCCACCGACTGAAGGACCACCGCGATCAGCGGCAGGGAGCCGCCCGGCACTCCGGCGGTTCCCACTCCGGCCACCACCGACATGACGACCACGGTGAATTGCTGGCCCAAGGTCAGGTCCACGCCGAAGAACTGGGCCAAAAACAGGACGGTGATGCCCTCGTATAGGGCGGTCCCGTTCTGGTTGGCCGTCGCGCCGATGGTCAGCACGAAATTTCCGATGTCCCGGGGAAGTTTGAGCTTCTCGCGCGCCACCTGGAGCGACAGGGGCAAGGTGGCGTTGCTCGAGCTCGTGGCGAAGGCCGTCATCATCACCTCGGTGATTCCCTTGAAAAATTCCAGGGGGGAGCGCCGGGCGACGAGGTAAATGGCGGCGGAGTAGACCACGGCCAGGTGAAGGACGAGGGCCGTGATCACCAATAGGAAATAGCCCGCCAGCATCCGGAGCGCGTCGACCCCGGCCGTGGCCGACACCGAGAACATCAGCCCGGCCACCCCGTAGGGGGCCAAGGTCATGGCCATCTCGATGATCCTCAGCATCACCGCCAGCACCGATTCCAGCAGGGCCTTCAAAGGCGCCGCCTTTTCGGGCCCGATCAGCGACATCGAGAGCCCCACCATCAGGGCGAAAAACATCAGCGGGATGAGCCCGCCCTCGAAGGCGTCCACGGCCTCGGCCAGCGGATTTTTTGGAATCACCCCGATCAGGGTTTGCACGAGGGTCTTTTTTTTGGCGGCGTTGTCGAGGCTGGTTTTGACGGTCTGGCTTTGGACCGAGGCCATGAGCTTCTCGCGCGCTTCGGCGGGCAGGCCCACGCCCGGCTTGAAGAGGTTGGCCGCGCCCACGCCGATGAGGACCGCGATGGAGGAGAAGACCAGGGTCAAAAGAAGCGTCCTCACCCCGACCCGGCCCACCCGGCCGATCTCGCCGATCTCCGCCACGCCCAAGGCCAGGGCCGACACCACGAGCGGGACCACGGCCATGAAGACGAGCCTCAGAAAAACCTGGCCCAGCGGGTTGGCGACGTTGGCCGCCGTCCAGGCCAGGGCGGGGCTCTCGCCCAAGATCGCCTTGCCCAAGAGGCCCAGGCCGGCGCCCAGGAGCAGGCCCGCGAAAATCTTGTGATGCAGGGGCCGCGCCTTCGAGTCCACGGCGGGTTCGCTCATGGGAACATCTTGACACTCCCGGGCCCGGCAAGGCAAGCCGGGGCGTTCCGGGCGTCGCGTCCCGGCCGTTCTTCTTGTTAGACTTAGCCTCTTGATTGATTCCTCGGATAAGAACAGGGCCACCATCCTCGGCCTGGCGGCCATCGTCCTGTGGAGCGTGACCGTCGGCCTGGCCCGGAGCTTGTCGGAGCGGGTGGGGCCGCTGGCCGGGGGCGCCGGGGTTTACCTGGCGGCGGGAGCGCTCTGCCGCCTGCGGCAAGGCGGGAGGGGGAGCGGGGGGCTCCCCGCGCGTTACATTTTCGGCTGCGGGAGCCTGTTCGTGCTTTACCTGCTCTCGTTCTACCTGGCCATCGGGCTGTCCGCGGACCGGGCGGAGGTCCTGGGCGTGGGCTTGGCCAATTATCTTTGGCCGTCGCTGACGATTTTGTTTTCCCTCGCGCTTTTGGGAAAAACCGCCGGTCCCCTGATCATCCCCGGCTCCCTGTTGGCCTTGGGCGGGGTACTTCTGGCCATGAGCGACGGGGCGGGAGTTTCGATTTCGGAGATGCTCGCGGGCGCGGCGCGGCGTCCCGGGGTTCATCTGCTGGCGGCGTTCGGCGCCGTGCTCTGGGCGCTGTACTCCAATCTGACCGCCCGTTGGATGGGGGGGCGTTCGGAGAGCGCCGTGGGCTCTTTCATGATGACGACGGGAGCGGCGCTCTTGGGTTTGGCCGTCTTGGGCCTTGGGCCCGGAGGGGGCGGCTCTTTTTTCGGATCCTGGACCCCGGCCGCGGCGGGGGAAGCCCTGGCCCTGGGATTGGCGACGGCGGCCGGGTATGAATGCTGGGAAGCGTCCATGCGCAAGGGGGACGTGGCCTTGGTGGCCGCGGCTTCTTATTTCACGCCTCTTCTTTCGACGATATTCTCCTGCCTGTATCTCGGGGTGCGGCCCGGGACGGGCCTGTGGGCCGGCTGCGGCCTGGTAGTGGCCGGTTCCCTGCTGAGTTGGCGGGCCGTTTCCGACGGCCGTTCTTGAGTCTGGTTCCTTGGTCCCAGAGCGTCTAGGTCCATTGTTTCTTTCATTTTGGCCCGAAGGACCCGCATGGTTTCGCGCGGCTTTCCTTATAATGGGTGCGTGGCCGCCCCCAAGCCCGCCGTTCGCTTTCTCGCCTCGCTGATCGCGGGCAGTCTCATCGTCGTGGCTCCCGGCCCCGACCTCTACGCCCAGGCCGCGAAAATCGTTCCCGTCAAGATCAACACCGGCCTCGGCGGGGGCTCCGCCGCGGGCGGGGCCTTGCGCGCGGGGACTCGGACCAGCTCCGGCGGGCTTTACTCCGGCCCTTCCGCTTTCCGGGCCTCCTCCTTGCCCGGGATTGCCTCTCCCAACATCAAGGTTTCCGGCCTCTCGGCCGCCCCCAGTCTCTCCGCTTCCCCCGATTTTCTCGGGACGGACTCCGTTTCCGTCCTGGAGAGCCTCGACGCCGCCGCGCCGTATCTCCCGGGCTCCTCCGATGAGGCGCCCGCGCCCTCGGCCGCCCCCGCCGTTCCCGGGTCGCTCGCGGAAACCCCGATCATCGTTCCGGAAATCGCCCTGCCCGCGGCCGAGGCCGCCTCCGAGGCTTCGGGCGTCGCGGCTCCGGCCCGCGCGAGCTTATCTCGGCGCATCGGCTCCCGCTTCGCGGGCCTCAAGGCCTTGTTCACCGGGCGCTCCCTCCAGAGCCTGCCCCAGGACGCGACCCCCGCTCAGACCGTGGCCGCGCAGGACGCCAAGGCGGATGTCGACCCTCAGGCTCGCCTGGGCGCCAGCCCCTCTCAAGCTCCGCCTTCCGCGACCTCCGCCGAGACCCAGAACGGCCCGGCCGAACCCCCGGCTCCCCCGTCGGGAAAACCCGAGGAAGGGAAGAAATCCGGCAAAGGCTGGCTTGGACTGGGAGCGACGGTCGCCGCCCTCATCGGCGGCATGCTCGTCATGCAGCTCGGCCTCGAGGCCCAGGGCGCGTCGATGGCCCAGCTCACCGAGAACGCCTTCGGCGACTTCTCGATCCTGGCGCAGGTCACCATTTTCGCGAGCATCGGCAGCATGGTCGGCCAGCAGTTGGCCCATTTCTTCAGCGAGAAGTTCGGGCTGACCAAGACCTTTTACGGGGCGCACGCCCTGCGGGCGATCTCCTTGGGAGCGATGGTCTTCCTCCTCGGCACGGGGATGATGCCCCTGCCCCTGATGTTCGTCTTTTACGCGCTCAATGGAATCGTCACCGGAGTCGCCGTGACCGCGGAAGGCACTTTGCGCAAGTTCATCCTGGCCGAGCAGGGCGTCAGCCAGCAGAAATTCCGCACTTGGTGGCAGCTTCTGGCCGAGATCGTGGCCGTGCCCGCCCCGATGATTCTGGGGGCGCTCGTGGTCACCTTGGGCGCCGGCTGGATCACGGCCCTCTATCCCGCCACGATCCTCCTTGGGTTGATGCTGTTCATGATGCTCAAGGTCATTCCTTGGAAGGCGGCCCAGCGGGTCGAAGCCGCGATCGCCAAGGCCGCCCCCGCCCCGGTGAAGGCCGAGGCCCCGGTCCCGGGCGCCCCGAAGGTCGGCGCCTGGCAGAAGGTCAAGAACGCCTTCAAGCAGCTTTTCGGGAACATGGAGGAAGGCAAGGACTTCGTCTTCAAGACCCCGTTTTTGAAGTACTCCCTGATGGGGGCGGTCATCTTCGACATCATGAACGTCCTCATCTATCGGCTCATCACCCCCGGTTACGGCAAGCTCATCGCCGGCTCGGCGGGAATGTCCGAGGTTCAGGGCAACCTGGTCGGGATGTTCAGCCTCGGCGGCCTGCTCCTGGCGGCCACCTTCCTCATCCTGGAGCGGATCGGCAAAAAGAAAGAGGCGCAAAAGACCCCCGAGGAATTGGCCCAGGGCGAGCGGAGCTCGATGCTGCGCTGGACCCTGTGGGGCGTGCCCGCCATGGCCCTGCTCGGGGTGATGGCGTTCAACCTGACTTTGCCCTTCAGCGCGCTGATGTTCATGGGCGTCAATTGGGTGCCCGGCACCGTGCTGGCCGCGGCCCTCATCCCCTTCGGCTTTTTTCAAGTGGCGGCCTCCATCAAGCTTAATTCCTACTTCCAGGAAAAGCTTCCGGCCGACCCCGCCAAGGTCCAGAAGGCTTTGGCCTTCTCCGGCTCGGCGATGACGGCGCTCTCGATCGTGCTGATGCTGATCCTCAAGCCCCTCTTCGGCGACCTGGCCGCCTTCAACCCCTTCCCGTGGCTGGCGGCCGCCCTGGTGCCCGTGGGCGCGGCCCTGTTCTTCATCCAGCGCAAGTTGGCGTCGGCGACCAAGCCCGAGGAATTGAAAACGGCCTTCAACGCCCCCATCGAGAAAACCGCCGGGGGCTACGCCGGGGTTCTGCTGGGAGTCGTCGCCGCGGCCCTGCTGTTGGCCGCCCTGCCCTTCATCCCGGGCGCCGCGGGGCTCCTGACGGGCCTGGGAGTGCTGGGGAAATTCCTCCTGCACGCCGGGGTCGCCCTGGCCTTGCCCGTGGGCGGCTGGTTCGCCGACCGCGCCATCCGCCGCCGGTGAAAATCGGGCCGAAAGGCCCATGTTAAAACGGGTCCGTAGCCCCATGTCAGCAGTCTTCCGATTACCTACCCTTATAGGATGAACCTCTCCACCCGGCTTTCCCTCGTTTTCCTCCTGGTCCCCCAACTGGCCTCGGCCCAAAGCTCCCTGGGCTGGCTTCACGCCGAACCCGTCGAGGTCCCCGCCGCGGGCCCCGGGGCGGGGGTGCTGTTTCGAACCGATTACAAGCAGGTCCCCAACCCGCTGTATAAGGACCCAAACAAGGGCCTGCCGCCCCACCTGACCGACGCCCATGTCGACAAACTGCTCCGGAAGATGGTGCAGGCGGAGTTGGCCACTTTGCCTCCGCGGACCAGCCCCAAAAAAATCACCTTAAAGGAAGAGGATGTGATGCGCCTGGTGTCCAACCTCGTGATCATCGACGCCAACTACGTCGACGACATCCCGGCCGCCGTCTGGGACAAGGCGATCGAAGATCTGGGCGCGACGGCCAAGGCCGAATTCGCCAAGACCAAGAATTGGGACGAGACGGTCACTGCCATGGTTAAGGGGGCCGCCGGCAATATGCTCGATCCCTTTTCGGTGTATTGGAGCAAGGACGAGTTCAAGCGCTTTCAGGATGGGATGAACAATTCCTTCGTCGGCATCGGGGTCATTTTGCGGGAGGACGGGTCCATCGACATCGTCATTCCAGGCGGGCCGGCGGAAAAAGCCGGGCTCTTGGCCGGCGACAAGATCGTCGCGGTCGATGGAACGCCAGTAAGCGGGTCCGAGGCCGTCATCAAGAAAACCTTGGGCAAGGCGGGCACGCCCGTGGCCATCACGGTGGAGCGCCCCGGCGCGGCCCTTCCTCCCATATCGATCATCCGCGGCCAGGTGACCACCAAGAACATTTACTCTAAAATGGCGGCCCCGGGCGTGGGCTACATCTACCTCGGGCAATTTAGCCCCGACTGCGACAAGGAACTCATCGCCGCCATCGGAAAGCTCCGGGACGCCGGCGCCGCGAAGATGATCATCGACGTCCGCGGCAATCCCGGGGGCACGGTGGACTCCGTGTCCTCGATCCTCTCGGAGTTCATGAAGGACAAGGAGACCATCGTCCGCTTCAAGAACAAGGGCCAGGTGATGTATACCAACGAAGTCAAAGGAAACGGAAAGTTCCTGGGCATGCCGCTGGTGATCCTGGTCAACGGCGGCTCGGCCTCCGCCAGCGAGATTCTGGCGGGCGCCGTCCAGGACGCTTTGGGCCCGATGGTCGTGGGCAGCCGCTCCTACGGTAAGGGAACCATGCAGTCCGTCATGCCGGACAAGCAGGGGCGGGCGCTCAAGCTCACCATCGGCCGCTGGTACACGCCCCGCGACCGGAGCATCGACGCCCAGCACGATCCCAAGACCCGCGAGAAGGTCAAGGACACCGGGGGCGTGGTGCCGGACCATCTGATCGTTTTGACGCAGGAGCAAGAACGCGACATCATGAAACAGCTCTTCCGGGAAGTCCAGGGGGCGCCCGCCGACGGCGCCGCGGTGGCCGACCCGGTCCTGCAGAAAGGTCTGGAACTGCTTTCCAAGTGAGCTTCGCCGGCGGGGACAAGCGCAAGCCCAAGGATTTCCCCGCCGAGAAGCTCGATGCGCCCCGCGACGCGGAAAAAGGGGAGGGCGTCCCTTCGCGAATTCAGGAGGCCGTCAAGAAGGGTCTTAAGAAGGCCAAGGCGTCCAAGAAGGGCTGAAGTCCGGCCGGGCGTCTACTTGACGAGGACGGCGTCCTCGAGAACCACGGCGAATTTGTACATTCCGCCCAAGTCCTTGTCGAGCACGACCTTGCCCCGGACCGTGACGACTTGGCCCAGCTTGGCCTCGTCCTTGAGCAGGACGGTCAAGTCGTCGCTCCCGTCCTTGGAATCCCCGGTTCCGTCGCGCAAGTGGGCCCAATTGCGGTCCAGAATGCCCGGGTTGTACTTGACGATTTTCCCCGCGACGACCACTTCCTTTCCTTTGACCGCCGCCTTCTGGGCGTAGACCTCGCCGACGGTTCGGCCCTCCGGGCTCCCGGCCTTGGCCACCTTGATGGGCCCGGACGCGGAGGCCGGACCGCCTTTGCCCAGGCCCGCGTGCGGGTCGGCGGGCGGCGCCTTGGCGTTGCCCAGCGTTCCGAAGGTGATGACGTCGAATTTGCGCTTGAGGGTCTTGCTCTCGAAATCGTACATGTCGTTGGAATTGGTGACGACCGCGGAGTCGCCCTTTTTGAGCTTGGTCTTGGGAACCGCGGCCCATTTTTTCTCGCCGGAGGCGGTCTTGAGAAGAAGATAGGTGTAGCCGCCGGCGTCCTTGCTTTCGAGCACGGTGCCCGACAGGTCCGCGGCCGAGGCGTTCATGGAGAGAGCGGCGGCCAAAATCAAAAGAAGGTTCATGGGATTCCTCCGTGGGGCGTCACGCCATCATAGCAATCCCGGCCTAGGGGCGCGAGAGGGCCTGCAGGCTGAACACGAGCAAAGTAGGACCGACGAAGATCAAGAACGACCCGAAAATAAAGAAAGCCGCCGCCTTGAGAAAAGAGCCGGGCGCGGGTTCCGGGGCCGGCAGCCGGAGGGCGTCAGCGGCGGCTCCCAAGGCGAGCAGATAATAAAAATAGCTCGGCGCCATGAGTTGCCAAGGAGGCCCGCCCACGGAGACGCGGGGAATTTCCAGTCCCAGGAATGGAAGGATTTTTATCCAGACGATAGGGGCGAGGATCAGCCAGGCGAAAGCGCCTGCCAGCAGGACTCCGGCGCGCCTCCAGCGGCCCTTGTAGGCCTGCCCCGTGCCCGGCGCGATGAAGGTGGCGAGAAACAGCGCGTAGACTTGCGGCGACCCCGGGCTATTCATCAGTTCAAGACCCGCAACCCCAGGGAAATCCATTCGACCCGGCTCAGCCAGAAGGCGGCGCACGGCGAGCATTGATAGACGGGGAAATCCTCGCCCCGAAACACCCCTCCCGGCATGGATCCCGCGCACTTCGGGCAAGAGAGGGCTTTGCGGTTTTCCTCCGGAAACCATTCCCGCATCGGCTTGTTCTTGCGGGCGACCGCCGATTTCAGCGCGGCGCGCTCGAGCCAGCGGCTGGAGCAGCCCGCGCAACGGCAATGCTCGATGCCGGAATCCGGTTCCCGCGCCAGGACGCCCCCGCACTCGGGGCACACAAGTTCTCCCGGCGCGCGCCGCGCTTGATTGAGGGCTATCCGGCTTTTTAGAAAGGCCCGGCGGATCGGCCCGAACCAAAGTCCCCAGAACACGATAAAAAAGATCAGTCCCAGAAAGAGCATGGATGGAAGGTTAAATTTTCGAACCGCCGACCGTCAAGTCATTCCTCCAATTCCGCCGGGTCGGCGCGCGGCGCGCCGGACTGGAGGAAAAGGATTTAAGGAGATTCTCGGCCCTTTGAAGGAGATGGAGCCTGGTCCGAAGGCTTGGGCCCCCGCCAGCGCAGGGGCCGCCAGAGTCCCCCGACCGAGTAGCACTTCCAGCCCCATTTGAGCCAATTAAGCAAAGCATGCGCGAGCCAGAGCGCCCAGGCCAACATGACTAGCCGGTACGCCATCAGGGGGACCGAGACCACCCAGGCGCGGGGGAGTCTTGCGGGGCTTCGGTCCTGATACCACCCAAGGAGTTGGGAGGTCGACCCGTTGCCGGTTATTTGCATGTCGGGCAAGCCCAGGAGCCCGCGCTTGATGGACTGGAACAGGCACATGAGGGCGGCGATTGTCAGAAAGGCCAAGGCGACCTGGACGACATCGAACTCGCGGTCCTCTTTGGGCGGGCGCTCGCCGCGAAGGCCAAGCGCCACCAACCAGCCCGCGACCAGGCCCGAGGACCAAACCGGCACCTGAGTCAAACCGAGGAAAAGGAAGAACCACTCCCGCGGGCCGAGCGGGGTCCAAGGGATGCGGCCCAGGCCCGCGGCCACGAGGCCGAAGACCGCCAGCAGGCTCCAGAAAAGGACCGCGGGCCCCAGCCGGGGTCCCCCGACGAGCAAAGTCCAGCGCTCCGCCGGCATCGCGACCGAGACCGACGCGTTGACCGTTTCGGCCCCCGCATTCACCTCCGGGGTGCGTAGGAAAAGCCGGGCCCCCTGGGGCTGCCTCCAGACGATGGACGCTTCGCGGTTACCCGGTTGGACCGGAAGGTTCAAGACCCGGCCTTCCAGGCGCAGTGGAAGCGGCGCTCCGTCAATGCGCACGGATTGGAGCTCCGCCCCTTCGGGTAGGGTCACACCGTGCTCCCCACCGCGGCTCGACCGCAAGCGCAAGGTCAAATTTGCGTCGGTCGCGCGCAGACCGGGAGTAAACGCGAGGTGGGCCAGGTCCAAAGTCAATGTCTGCCCTGGGACCCCTTCCGGCCGCGTCAGGGAGAGTTCGACGGTCTCTCCCGGCCAGGGCCGCCACTCCCGTGCGCGCGGTCCCGGGCCGGGTTCCTGGTGGATCGGCGAGATCCCTCCCGCCTCCGCGTGCCAAACTGGGCCGGCTTCCAACCGCCACACCTCGGTCCAGGACGCCGCCGCCGGGGCCTTGAGGGTGATGCGGTCCGTCGGCGCCATGACTGAGGTCCACACCGCCGATTCCTCTTGGGGACCCATGCTGAGCTGGACCTTGCCGCCGGCGACCCTGAGACCCGCGGACATGACCGACTCTCCCTCCAGTAAGGGAACCGAAAGGACGACCGGCGACCCAAGCGGTGTCCGGCGCTCCACCACGGTCTCGACTTCCCAAGAAAGACCCAGGCGCAAGGTGCGCCGGACCTCGAGGAAAAGGGGAAGGCTCCCTTGTTCGAGGCCGGCCGGCCCCGCTCTCCCGCGGCTGCGTGAAAGCTGAAGGTTAGCTTCGGGCGCGCCGTCGTCTTGGAGGCCGTGCAAAGTCCAGCCGCTCACGGACGCCTCGACGCGGCGGGGCCTCATGGGAAGGGGAATCGAGACGGAGTCCGATTCCGGCAAGGGCCCCTGGAAAGTGACCTGGCGGGTTCCCGGTCCGACGGAAAGCCAAAGGGACCCGTCCTCCGAGCGCCGGACCCCGGCCGGGGTCCCGTCGAGGAGGACCCGCGCGGGGGACCACTGCTTGCCCCCTCCGGGGAGGGGGACCGCCGTTTGGGCCAAGGCATGGACTTCGAGCCGTCCTACCAAGGAAGAGGGGGACGCCTCCAGGCGTAGACGGGGAAATTCGGCGCAGGACGGCGCGCATTCCGGCCGTTCCAGCATTCGTTGGCGAAGCTCTTCCAGGAGTTCCCGGGTTGGCAGGGATTGGGCTCGGGCCGGGGCGGAGGGAAGAAGCATGACGAAGAAAAGCGCCGGCAACAGCCCGCGCCAAGAACTTGCCCCGGCGCGCGCTTTGGAAAGCCAGTCTCCGACCGGAAGATTGAATACCAGCAAGGCCAGAAGCGCCGTCAGCGCGGCCCGCCCTAGCGCCAGGATGAGATTTCCAAACGGTCCGATGAGCCAGAGCTCCAGCCGCTCGTCTTTACCCACCGGTCCTCGCCAGTTCAGGCTTACCGTCTTCCAGGACCAAGTCGGAATGCCGGGGCCGGTATTCACCGCGGCTTTCGGGTCGAGTTCCAGCAGTTGTTTGTTTTCGGCATAGGACTCCCGGGACCTGCCGGCGGCGGCTGATGACCGCGCTCCCCGGCCCTTGTGAAGGTAGCCCAATTGCCTGGGAGACGGGGCAGCAGGGCGTGCCTTGAGCGCACGCCCCATCGGAGCTTGTTGCGCTATATTGTCATTCTTTTGATCCTCGTCTCCGTCCTCATACTCGTCTCCTTCTTCGTTCTCACCCTCTTCCATTGCCTGGGCCATGGTCCCTTTATCGAAATTGAATTTCCCCCCGCCCCCCCCGGAGACCGCTCCAAGTCCCCGCAAGCCTTCTTGTAGAGGTCCCTTGGGGGAGCCTAATTCGGAGTCGGGTCGGGCGGAGGGGCTCCCCACGAACGCCCGGCCGGTTTGTTCGAGTTGGGGATAGAACCCTACCCGGACCTGGGAAACCAGGAACGGCACGCCCCACAGGGCCACGCAGGTCCAAGCCGCGTAGCGCAGGGCGCGGATCGTCAGCCGAAAGCCGCTCTCGGGAAGCACCCGCCACAGCGCTTCCGCCCCCAAAGTCCACAGCCAGACCCAGCGCAAAGCCCCGGGCTCATGCCAGCAGAGGACGCCCGTCGCCAAGGCCACAAGCCCCCAGTCTCGGCCCCAGAGCCTGCCCACGGCAAATCCCAGGATGACGACCAGGAAAATATCAAGCAAGGTCCAGGTTTTGAGCCAAGTGGGAGAAGCCGAGTCCACCCCGCGGGCATGAATGAGGCGCCAGCCCGGGGGGAGGTTGAGCCGCCCGGCGGCGCTTTCGAAGTCGTGGCGCCAGCCCACGGCCGGCACGCTCCAACCGCGCTTCTCGATCCTGCTGTCGGCCGAAAGATCGACCGCCCCCTGTCGGACCTCGACACCGGCCGGACCACCCGTGGCCAGCGCGGTAAGGAATTGATCCTGCCCTCCGATCGCGACCCGGCCCAGGCGGGTCTCCGGGCCCATTTCCAATCGCCAACTTCGGTTCAGGGTCCCGGTAATCGCGTCTTGGGCGGTAAGGCCCCGTCCATTGAAGTCGAGCCAAAGGTTGCGGTTGATGACGATGGAATCAGGCTTTGGGTCGGCGTCTCCGCGCCGTCTCTCCACGAGGCTCAGGACGGCTCCGGGCTTCATCAGGTAGGCCGGAAGTGTTTTCCACTGGCTTGGAAGCTCGGTTTGTTGGGGATCGATGGAAGGCGGCCCCTCCACGGTAACGACCCGGAAATTGTTTTTCGCCGCGAAGACCCAGACCTCCTCGGCGTCCCAGGGTCCCCCGGGCTCTCCTAATTTCAACGCCGACGCCGGGCCCTCGTGGCGGGCGCCAAGCTGGATGGTCCAGGTTCCGGCGCGCACCTGGACGCGCAGGCGGCCGTCCCGCTCGATCTTGGCCGGCAACGGTCCCTCCAAGGACATGGGAACAAATCCCGGCGGGAGCGCTTTGCCCAAAACCATTTCCCGATTCTTCCCGGACACGCGGAGCTTGATTTGCGTCAGGAGTAGAAGGGGAACCTCGTCCAAGACCTGCCGGTGGACCGCCACATCCATGTGGTTCTCTTCGCGTTCCGGCCCCGTGGCCTTCTGGAGCCAGAGCCTCCCCTGTTCGTCGCGAACCGGGAAGGGGACCGGCTTTCCCAACACGGTCAAGGTTAAAAGTCCGGTTTCCGGGGCGATTCGGATCATTTCCGGCAAGGAGTCCCACTGAAAAGAACCAGATAGCCTCCGCGTCCCGGCTTTCAAGCGCACCGAGGGAAAGCCGTCCCGAAGGATCACGGCGACCGGCGCCCCGTCGGTTCTCGCCTCCTGCGGCCAGCGGCCGGCCTCCCCAGGCAAGGCCGCCCAGGAATCGGCCAAGACCTTGATTTCTTGGCTGAAGCGCCCGCCCTTGGCGCCGAGCTCAAGGGTAAGGACCCCGGGCCAGACGCAGTTCTTTTTTTCGGGGTTTCCTTGAAAGAAGGGGCAAAGACTTTCCTCGTGCCCGGAGAGCGCCCATCGTACCCAAGGGAGAAGCGGGGTTGGGACCTCATCGCGGGAGAGGGGCGCCCCCGCCGTCGAGGTCGAGGCGAGCGTCAGTAGCGCCAGGAGTTTTATCGCGCTGGTTCTGAGATTCATGCCGAAATCCTACAACATCTTGTATTCCTCCCTTTGGGCATGTGGGAATTTTAAAACTACTTCCCCGGAAGTGCTGGGAGACTCCGCTTCGGGGAGTCGGCCCCCGAGCCGGCTACTCCTCCAATTCCGCCGGGTCGGCGCGCGGCGCGCCGGGAGAGGGAATCATCAGCACCAGCACGGCGGCGGACACCAGGGCGAAGGACGCCAGAGTCCGCCCCGACAGCTCTTCCCCGAAAATCAGCCACGCGCCCAGCGCGCTCAGGGGAATCTCCAGCAGCTTGGCGCAGCTCAGGAGGTTGACGTCCATCACGGCCAGAAGATGGGTGAACAGCGCGTGCCCGCCCAGCGAAGTGATCACGGCCAGGCCCGCGACGGCCGCCCAGAACACCCCGGGATAGCCCGTCATGGGAATTCCCCGCGCCGCGCCGACCGCCAGAAAGCATGCGGCCATCACCAAGCTGCAAAGAAAGGCGAAGACGGAGTTGTCTAGCTTGCGACGGGCCCCTTTTCCCGCCAGGACATAGCCGGAGAAGGAAAGGGCGGAGAGCAGTCCGGCGGCGTCTCCCAACAGGCCGGCCCCTCCGCCCGTGTGTGAGCCGGAGAACAGGGCCCAAACCCCCAGCGCGGCCAAGGCGTAAGCCCGGAGCAGGCGTCCGGTGATCGCCTCGCCGAAAAAGAGCCGGGCGCCCAAGCCGGTCCACAAGGGATGGGTGGAGAAAGCGATCATGCAGTGGGCGATGGTGGTGTGTTGGGCGGAGTAGACGAAAGTCCAAAGGTGTATGAAGAAAAGGAGCCCTGCGCCGAAGGTGGATTTCCGGTCGAAGGCCGGCAGGGCGGCCCAGCTTCCGCGGCGGCCCCAAGCCAGGGGCGCCAGCAAAATCACGACCGTCGTCAGCCGCCAAAAGCCGATCGCTTCATTGGGGGCGCGGGCCAAGCGGACCAGTAAAGCGGGGACCGAGAGGCAGGAAATGGCCAGGCCCAACAGGGCGATGTTCATCGGGGCCCGATCCGCGCGAAACTATAGGGGATTGCGGGGGGGAGGGGCGTCATATCAATAAATGATTGTAAAATAAGAATAATTAGCATCGTCTGGACGATGTTAATTATACTGAAAATTTCAGCGAAACTCTCAGGGTGGGGGGGCCTGCCGGCTTAATGCCTGCGTTCCCGTCCCGGTCCGCCGCGTCCGCGCTGTTGGCCACCTTGTTGGCGGCCTTGGCCGCCCTGTTCCCGCCCCGGGCCGCCGGGGGGGCGCATGCCGCCTTCCCGGCGTTCGCGGCGCTCTCCCCGTTCGCCGCCGGGGCCTTGCCTTTGGTTGGGCTCTCGACCCTCTTGGATGTGTCGCCGCGGTTGCGTGCCTTCTTGCTCTCGTGGGGACCCATCCTCGGAGCGTCGGGGCTCGGGACGGCCTTCACCTTCGACCCCGCCGGGGCGTTGGGGACGGCCTTCGCCTTCGACCCCGCCGGGGCGTTGGGGACGGCCTTCGCCTTCGACCCCGCCGGGGCGTTGGGGACGGCCCTCGCCTTCGACGCCGCCGGGGCGCTGGGGACGGCCTTCGCCTTCGACCCCGCCGGGGCGTTGGGGACGGCCTTCGGCCTCGACCCCGCCGGGACGCTGGGGGCGGCCTTCACCCTGAACTCCGCCGGGGCGCTGGGGACGGCCTTCGCCCTCAACCCCGCCGGGTCGTTGGGGACGACCTCCTCCCTCGACCCCGCCGGGCTGTCGGCGCGGGCCGCCCTCTTGGCCGTTTTCGGGCCGGCGCAGGCGCTGCGTCATGGCTTGCCGCTCCTCGGGAGGAAGGGCTTGCATGCGCTCGCGGTGCTGCTCCACCATGCGCGAGCGGACTTCCTCGCGCCGCGGGCGGTCCATTTCCTGCCAGGAGCGGGACAGTTCCTCCGGCCGCTCCCGGATTCGTTCGATCTGTTCCTGGAAGGGTTTGAGTTGGGCCAGTTCTCCCACGCGCAGGTAATTGCGGCCCCCGCGCGTTTCGATGTCGGTGTTCGGCCCCATGGGGACGCGGACCTCTTGGCGGGGCTCGAGCATGGTTTCCTCGACGGCCGAATCAGCCGTGGTTCGGACCGCGACCCGGCCCTCGTCGAACACTCCGACGGAGGTTTCGCCTCCCTCCTGGACCGTGACGCCGAACTCGGTGCCGCGCACGGCCGCCACCGCGGTCGGGGTCATGACGTCCATGCGGCGGCCCGGGGTCGCCTTCCAACGGAGCTTGGCCACCAAGGTCCCGAGGTCCAAATTGAGCAAAGTCTGCTTGGGCTCCAGGTCCGAAAGGGTGATGATGGAGGCGGGGCCCAGCGCGATCACGGAGTCCGAGGAGAGCGCCAGCTCGGCGCGGCCGTCGGCGCCGGTCCGCACGTTGTCGCCTTCCTCCAGGGGCATGCCTTCCTCGGCCGGGACGCCCTCGTCGGCGCCGCGCGAGAAAATCGTCACGGTCCCTTCGACCATGGTGACGCGCGGGTCCCATTTGGCGATCGGGGGAGGCTCGAGGACCGGCTCAACCACAGGCGAGACGACCGGCGCCTGGACCGGGGCCACGGTCGGCGGAGTGTTGCCGCGAGGAATGATCAGCCACGCCGCCGCAAGGCAGGCCAACGCTCCGGCGGCCGCCCAAGCCCGCGGGCGCGTGGAGGACGCGGGGGTCAGGCGGGCCATAACGCGGACGCGTTGGGCCGTCCATTGAGCCTCGCCCAGTCGGGGGCGGGCGGCTTCACCGAGGGCGGACCAGAACCGGTCGTCGGTGTCCTGGTTCATGCTTCCCCCATGGCCGACGAAAGGCGGGCCCGCGCCTGGTGCAGATGCGCCTTGACCGTTCCCTCGGCCACGCCCATGGTCCGCGCCACTTCCGCCACGTCCAAGCCGTTGGAGCGCAGGGCGACCGCGGTCCTCTGCTGAAGGGGCAGGCCGGCCACCGCCGCCCGCACCGCGGCCGAGCGTTCTTCCCGGAGTTGGATGCTTTCGGGATTGGCGTCGGGGCTGGTGTCTTCCAGGAGTTCGGCCCAGGGGGTTTCCGTGTGCTGGTCCAGGCTGAGCCATTGGCGCAGGCGGCCCCACCTTAAGGAGGAGTAGGTCTTGTTGACCAAAATGCGGCAGAGCCAGTTCTTGAAACTGGCTTCTCCCCGGTACCCGGGAAGGGCTTTCCACGCCGAGAGAAACGCCTCCTGCACCAGATCCTCCGTCTTGGCCGAATCGCCGACGATGCCGAACGCCACGCCCGTCAGCAGGCGTTGATAATGGCCGACCAAGGTCCCGAAGGCCTCCGCGTCGCCTTGGGACGCCCGCGCCACGAGCTCGGCTTCGGTGTCGGTTTCGCTCAATATCCCGCCTGAAGTTTAGACGCGGAAAGTCCGCTTTGGTTTAGTGTCAAAAAAACTATCATGGGAACAAGAAGTTTTTCGAGTAAACCAAAATGAGGTTCGAGAGTCCACATCTTATGGGAATTTCGCCATTGCGCGCCGGTTTTTTCGCCGTTTTCGGGCTCTGCCTGCCGGCGTCGGCGGGCGTCACCGTCGGTGCGGACCAGACCTTCGGCTCGGGGAATTACCGGAGCACGAAGGTCCACGCCACGGTGGACCTCTCCGAGGAACTATATCTCTCGCCTTCGTATTCCCAATACCGGTCGGATTACTCCAGCGGCACCCGTCGCGGCATTGGGGCGCGCCTCGGTTCCGACGCGCGCCTGCTGGGCTGGGGGCTTGAGGGCAACCATCAGCCGAAGGTCGACGGGTACCAGCGCAGTTCGTTCGGCGGGGATTTGTCCTACTTCCTGGTCCCGCAAGACGAGACTTTCGGCTGGGGTCTGACGGGCGCGGAGCTCGGCGTCGCGCTCACCCGCACCATGCATTCCGACGAGTTCTCGGCGGCGGGCCCGCGGGTCAGCGGCCGGCGTCCGCCCGGACCGCCCCGGGTGGAGACTTTTTCCATCGGGCAAACCGATTTCGGCGTCTTCGGGACCGTGAAGTTCCGGCATGCCTGGCTGAGCGGCGGCTTGACCAAAAGCCATTACGACAAGACCCTCGATCTCGGGGACGCGCGGGTGATCCAGGCCCTGGAGCTGTCGGGTTTGGAGGGGATCGTGCAGGGCTTTCCCGATCTGGGCTGGGACCTGAAATTGACCTGGAGGACTTTCCCCGGGGTTCGTCCCCATGTTTCCTGGGCTCGAACGACCTTCCGGCTGGGGGACCCTCCCTCCGACGGCCTCGGGCTCGGGGGCGCCGTGGAAGCGGGCCGGTTCACCCTGAAAACCTCCTGGGAGCGATATATTCAGGCGGGCGCTCCCAAGCTGGATTATTTCTCCCTGGGAACAAGCGTCAATTTCTAGGCCGGACCCACTAAACCTAAATCGGGGCCGGGAGTCTCCATATGCGAGGGGTTGAGGGGGAAGCTTACCCTCCCCAAGATCGGACAAACTCGGAAAGGAGGCTGTGGATATGAAGATCGATCGCGTGACACGCTGGTGGAGTCTGGCGGCGGTCCTGGCGGCGGGTTGTCTCCTGGGCGCCCGGGACGCGCAGGCCAGGCGCAACCACGAGACCGGTTCCGAGACCATTCCCGCCGACCCGGGCGAGCCCGGCGACGGCGCCACCCCCGCCGTTCCGGGAGGGGGAAACGCCTATGGGCACGACAAGGACCCCCGTGAGAACACGGGAGAGCGGCGCGAGCGGCGCCACCCGGGCGGGGGCGGAGAATCGGAGGAACAAGGGCGGCCCCGCCGACCGGAGGGCGGAGAATCCGAGGGACGGAACTTTCCTCCGCGCCGGGCTCGCGGGGAACACCGGGACGGGCCCGGCGACCGGCACCTCAACGGCGGCGAGCGCATGGGGCAATCGGGGGAGCGTGGGGAGCAGAGAGGAGAGCGCCTGGGGGAGAGGGGAGAGCGTCTTGAAAATAGGGGAGAGAGACTCCAGGCCTGGGGCCGGCGCTTGGAGGAAAAGGGCGAGCGCATGCAGGAGCGCGGTGAGCGCCGCGAAGGTTGCGGCGGGCGGCGCGAGCAGGGAGGCGGTTCCGGCTCCGGGGAGCGGGCTGGAGGGCGGGGCGGATCGCAGGGAGGACCGCGCGGCAATATGGGCCATCATCGCGGCGGGGGAAACAGCGGCCAAGGGATCGGCAATCGCGGCGGTTTCGCCGGCGGCGGGCACCGGGGCGGCGGACGCGGCTCTCGTTGAATGAATTCCTTCCCGCCGCTCGGCCTGGACCAGGCGGGCGGCGGGAAGGCTTTTTCTAGCCTTTTCCCGCGGCGGCGTCGAATTCGGCCAGCAGTTGCATGGCGTCGGCGGGGCGGTCTTCGGGCCGGGGCGCGAGGACCCGCTTGAAAAACCCGTCCAACCCTGCCGGAAGCTCCGATTTGACCGAGGACGCCGGCTCAAAGCGCCCGCTGGTTTTAGCGGAAAGATCCCCGGAGGCGAACGGGAGTTTGCCCGTCATCAACTCGTAGGCCATGACCCCGAGGGCGTAGAGGTCCGTCGCCGGGGAGACGCGGCCCAGCAATTGCTCGGGAGCCATGTAGAGGGGCGTGCCCCAAACCTCGACCGAGGTGGCTTTCGCGTTTCCGCTGGCTTCGTGGGCGATCCCGAAATCGGTCACCATGACTTCCCCGGTCTTGGTCATGAGCACGTTGGCCGGCTTGAGATCGCGGTGGATGATGCGCCGGGAATGGGCGTAATCCACGGCGGCGCCGACACCCGCCAGAACGCGGCGGATTTCCTCCACGCCCAGGGGCCCGCGCCGGTTTAAAATGCCGTCCAGGGTCTCTCCCTCCACCAGCTCGAAGACCAGATAAAGCCCGTTCTCTTGGATGATCGAAAAAATGGGGACCAAATTCGGATGCTTGAGTTGGGCGACCATCCGCGCCTCGTTGAGAACTCCCTCGTGCCCCGTTCCCTGACCCCGGACCTGCTTGAGGGCCACCCGCCTCTTGAGCGCCAGGTCCGTCGCCTCGTAAACGACGCCCATCCCGCCCCGCCCCAGCTCCCGTTCCACGCGGAAATTTTCTCCCAGAATCACCCCGGGGGAGAGCGTCCCCGGAGCCGCCGCCGCGGGACCCTCGGAGGCGGGACGCGGGCCCGCGGTCACTCTCCTCCAGAGGGCTCCCAAACCGATCAGGATCAGTCCGGCGGCGACCGGCGCGGCGAGAAGGCGGACCGCCCAGAGCGCCTGGCGGGCGGCGGGCCCCGGGGCCGCGCGCTTGAGGGCAAGCCCCATCCGCTTGGCCGCCTCTTCGGCCAGGGGCCGCAGGGACGGATCGAGTTCGGCCGCCTTTTCATAGTCGGCCAAAGCCTCTTGCTTGCGGTTGAGTTTTTCCTCGATCATCGCCCGGTAGAGGTAGCCCGTGGCGTTGCCGGGTTCCAGGCCCACCGCTCGATCTGCGGCCGTGAAGGCCTCCTCGTGGCGCCCGAGCTCGTAGAGGGCGTAAGCGCGCTCGCGCAGGGCGCCCGCGTCGGCGGGGGAAAGAGCCAGAGCCCGGTCCGCGTCGGCCAGGGCTCCCGCCGGGTTCTTGAGGCGGTTGGAGATGCGCGCGCGCAGAACCCAGGGGCCGGACTCGGAGGGGCGGGCGTCGGCCGCGCGGGTCGCATCCAGCAAGGCTCCGTGGAAATCCCCGATATCCAGCTTGCGGCGGGCCAGTTCCAACGGGTCCTGGCGCCTGCCGGGGCGTCCCGTCCCGGCCGAGGAGGGGCTGGCCGGGCGCTCTCCCCATGCGGCGGGGGAGGGCTCCCCCTCTCGGGCGCCGTTGTCGGGACCGCTTTCCTGAGGCGAGGCGGCATCGCCGCCTCCCGTCCGGGGGGGAGACGGGGCGCCGGGGCGCACGGCGCCGCCCGCCGACTCCCAGCCGGCCCCCAAGGACGGTTTGCGGACTTCCTTGAAAGGTTGATTTCTCATGCTCGCCTTGGTGAAGGCGGCCACTTCCCCGGCCAGCTTGTTGTCGGGCTCGATTTTTAGGGCCGCCTCGGCGTCTTCGAGGGCGCCCTGCATGTTTCCGGATTGACTGCGGGCCAGGGACCGCAGGGAGAGGGACTCCGGATCGTCTTTTTTGAGGTCGACGGCCTTGGTCAGGACGCGCTCGGCGTCCGCGGGGCTGCCGCCTTCGACGTAATCTCGGCCGGCCTGTTGGTAGTCCTGGGGTTCCGCGGCCCCCGTTTCCTCCAGGGCATCCTCCCGCTCCTCCGCGCGGGCCCGGGCTATCTCCTTTTTCTCCTTGGCTGTGGGCGGGGGGAACTCGGCCTTTTTGGAGGCTTGGGCGGTTTTTTCCCGGACCAAGGCCTCCATGGTTTGGCGATAGTGGTCGGTTCGGTTTCGAAGGGAGCCCACGATTGCGCCGAAAGATTCTGTGCCGCTCACGGCTTTCTCCCGGAGTTGTTGTTCGGAGAGTTCTCGGTAAAGACCATTAAGACCGTTTTGGAACTTCTCGACGTTTGTAAGCGCCTGAGGAATTTTTTCGCCTCTCGCGTCCTCAAGCTCCTCTTTAAGGCGCAGTAGGGCTCGATCGTAATTGCTCTGAATCTGGGATAGATGGTGGACGCATGAATTGTGAGACTGTCCGCGGACGCAGCCTAAATAGGACATCGCCGTGCCCCTGAGGATGTCCAAATCCTGAGATACTCCCGCCCAGAGGTTGGGGAGAAGCAACAGGGCAAAGACGGAGATCGAAAACATAGTGGTTCCCATAGTATAACCGAGCTTCATCGGATTTCAAGTGTGCCGAAAATCACATTGAAAGCGACGGGAAATCCGTCTACACTCCTAAGACCAGGTCCAATGAGCGTGTTGGGATTGCCGATCCGACATCTTTCCCCATAAATACCTTAATAACGGCAAGAAGGGGGCATGTTCATGGGCACACGGGACCGGTCGCCGGGTGTTTTAGGATTCACGCTCATCGAGTTGATGATCGTGGTCGCCATTATCGGGATCTTGGCGGCCATCGCCATTCCGAAGTTCGCCGACTTGCTCCGAAAGTCCCAGGAAGGGACGACCAAGGGCAATTTGGGAAATCTGCGCTCGGTTTTGTCGATCTATTACGCCGACACCGAGGGGAATTTTCCGAATGACGATCTGGCCTCCCTTACGGTCAACGCCAAGTACATCGCCGCCATCCCCAAGGCGAAATCCCCTTCTTACCACGCGGAGGACAATCGGGTCTGCGTCGGTCTTTTGTCGGGCACCGACAGTAATTGCCGGCTGGGCTTGGGTGCTCCCGCCAATTATGACGGACAGGTCGGCGGGATCCTGTGGGTCTACTGGGAAACGGACACGCCGCCCATGATGGGCCCTGCCCGGCGCCGGGGCGAATTCTGGCTGGGCTGCACCCACACGGACACCAAGGGCTCGTCCTGGTCGGGCTACTAGAGCGACGCGTCAATGCAGGGCTTGGATGGCATCCGCGAGGGCCCGTTTCTCCTCTTCGATCCCCGGCGTCCCCGCGCCCTCGGCCGCGATCGGTTCCAAGGCGGCGTCCCGGCGGTCCTGATACCAAAGGGCGATCCCCCTCAAGAGTTGGGCCCGCGGCAGTCCGGGCCTCAGGGCCAGAGCCCTTTCGGCGTCCCGCAGGGCGGCCGAGGCCTCTCCCCTCATTAGGCGGGCGCCCGCCGCGTGCAGGAGCAGCGGCGCGGGATCCTCGGAGAGGGGGGCCATGCCCCAGGCCGCGCCTTTCTTCGCGCTGCCCGTGCCGGCCCGCTTGGCCAACGCGGCCGGGTCCCGGAACCAGAGAGGCCGGGCCTCCAGCAGGGATTCGAGATACACCATGGCCCGCCCGGAGAGGCCCCGCATCGAAATCTCAATCTCCCGCCGCGCGTATCGAACCGTCGCCAGGGCCTCTTCGTCGTCCACCGCGGCGCCCGGCCGGCGCGCCCGGGGCCAAAGGGTCTCCAGGCGCCGCGCGTCCCAGCCCAGGGTCTGGAAGCGGCCGAGCCGGCGCATTCCCTCGATGATGGCCAAGGAGGCCAGCAGGTCATGGGCGCGGGTCCAGTGGACGGTATCGTTGAACATCTCGAAACCGGGCGCCCAGGGCGCGGCCGCCCGTTGGAATTCCCCGTCGAGATCGATCCACGTCGCGCCCTCCTCGAGGGCGATTTTCCGGATCGCGGCCTGACACCCCGACAGGCAGCGTCCCGCCGGCACGCGGTCGGCGTCCAAGGCCTCCTGGTAGCGCCGCGCCGCCTCCTCCAGCCGCCCCTGCCGCTCCAGGGACCGCGCCAGAAGGAACAGGGCCCACGGACGCCCCTGCTCCGGATCATTTCTGGGCAGGCGCTCCAGGCCCGAGGTCAGGGATTCGGCGGCCCGGACGTGCTCGCCCTTGAGGCCGAGAAGCCACCCGTCGATCACTTCCCGCCGCGCCAAGGGCAGGGGCAGGCGCGTCGGCGCCTCCCGGCGGTTGAGGGGGGGGCCGGCCAGGACCAAGGGAATTCCCCGGTCCGCGCAGCGCCGGGCCATGCGGCGGAGGTTCTCCTCAAAGCGCGCGTCGACGGACTCGGTCCGGTCCGAAAGGTCCTCCGGGGGGCGCGCCGACGCCGTCGAGCGATGGAGAAAATCCTGGAAGAGCTTGAGGCGGGACGCCCGATCCTGGGCGTGCACGAGCCATAGCGGCGGGGGGGCTTGGTCGGTTTCGTTATGGCCGCTCAGCAAGACCAGGAGGTCGGGCTCGTAGTCGAGGACTTCCTCGAGGACCAGCGCCTCCCGGTGGCTGTCGTAGCCGGCCATCCCGCAGTTGACGGCCTCGATCGGACGGCCCGGGAGGAGCTCCCGGAGGATCGGCCCCAAGGAATTGCGCCCTTCCATGTAGCGGCCCGCGATGGAGCCGCCCAGGACGAAGACCCGCAGGGTGCCCGGAGCCTTCCGGATCGGGAACGGTTCGGCCGAAGCGCCGGCCCGCTGGGGGCGGTAAAGGCCGGCGCGCTCGTCCTTGACGAAGAACGGGGCGTGGATGTCCTCGTAGAAATACTTCCGTTGGATATCCGCGGCGGCGACGGGGGCCGCCGACCCGGCCAAGAGGAGAAGGATGAGCGGGCGCATTTCCGGATTTTAGCATTCCCTCCTTGGGGATCGGCCGGGCCGCTAAAACGCCGCGGCGGCCGGGGGGACCAGACTCCCCCGGCCGCCGCGAACTAAGAAACGGGCTCCCGGCTCAGCGGCCGCCGGACAGGGCGCCCCGCAGGGCCTCGAGCTTCTCACTCATGGCTTTTTCCTCGGGCATGGCCTCCGAGCGCCGGGCCAGAGCGGCGGGAGCGGCTTCCCCGTCGGCGGGCTTATACCAGCACCGCGGCCGGAACCCTTCTTTGAAGCCCTGGGAGGCCGTGCAGGCCCCTTTGACCCCGTCGGTCGTGGAGAAGTCCTCGTTCTGGCTCTTGGCGCACAAGGCTCCCTGGAAGTAGGTGTCCAGTCGGCACTGCGTGTCCGGATGGCTGTCGTTGGTCTGCGCGACCTCGGAGGTGTCCGGGGTGTCGAACTTGGGCGGGACGGAAGCGCCCATCAGATCCTGGAAGAGCTTGGCCACGGACATGCCGCCCAGCGCGTTGCTCAGGCAGGAATTGCGCTCCGCTCCGGCGGGGAATGCCGACTCGCAGCGCTTGGCCGCGACCGGGTCCACCCCCGCAGGGGTCTTGGCGAGGGGGTAGGCCTTGCGCAGGCACTTGGCGACCGCGAAATAGTCCGACTGGCCCTCGTTGCTGGCCCAGGGGTCGTCGGAGTAGCGCGGATAACCGCCCAGGTGGTGGCCCAATTCGTGGCAGACGACCAAGGCGAAGCCTTCCTCGGTGACCGCGGCGTGGCGGGCCAATCCCCCGTACATGTTGATGATCCAGGTGGAGCCCCGTTGTTCGGCGGAGGCGTTGACCGTGGGGTTGCTCCAAAGGCGGTTGACCTTGAGCGTGCCGCCCCGGGACGCGATGATGGGGGCGTAGACCGCGGCGGCCTTGTCCATAACGCGGTTGAAGACGTCCTCTTTGATTCCAAGGGCGCGGACGTCGCCGATCGGAATCTTCATGTTGTTCGGGGGCAGGAAGCCCTCGCAGAGAGTTTTGGGGGCGGGACGCAGGGCCAGCACGGCGAGGATGAGCGTTGCGGCCGACAGGGCGAGGATTACGCGTTTTTTCACGGTGTTGCCTCCGGGATCGCTTGGGACCAAAAGGCCTAGTCCCAGCCTGGGTCCAATGGTCCCAAAACCAAGAATGCCCGTCAAGGGGGTTGAGGTCCCATTTTCGTGAGTTTTTTTGACCCCCCCGGCCCGGGCTGAAATCGGGACGCAATACCCGTATACTCCCCCGATGGCTTCGGCCCGCCGCCGCTCCCCCGGGGTTTGGGAGGCCTTCTCCCGCCTGCTCGTCCGCCTGCGCGAGGAAGGGGGGTATCCCTCCGCGCGCCACTTCTACCGCTCCTGGGGAGGCCGGCCCTATTTCGGCTGCACTTACGAGCAATTCGTCAACGTGGAGCGCGGCCGCTCCGCCGCCCAGCCCGCTCTGGTGGAAAAAATCTCGGCGGCCTTGCGCGTCTGGGCCTATGAGGACAAGGCCCGGGAATTTTTCACGGCCTACCTGGGCGCTCTGCTCGCCAGCCCGGGGCTTCTGGAGCTGGTTTTGAAATCCTTGGCCCCGCGCGGTCCTGAATTCGGCTCGGAACGATCGGTCTTAAGGAAGGCGGTCGAGCACGACCTGGAGGGCCGGCGTTTTCCCTTGAGCCAGGCCCAACTGCGCGTCGTGACCAAGGACAGCCTGCATTTCTGGTGCTACCAGGTCTTTGCCTTGGATCACGGCGCCTGGCAGCCGGCCGCCCTGGGAAAGCTGTTGGAAGCCGCCCCCGGTTCGGTGCGCCGCGCCCTGGAGGCGCTCCGGAAGGCCGGGCTCGCGCTTAAGAATCGCGACGGGAGCTTCGAGTCCCCCGCCAAGCGCAAGGTCTTCACTTTTCCGCGGTCCAATCCGTTTCTTCCGGACCAGGGGGAGCGCCTGCGCCGTTTTTACGACGAGCGCATCCAGGCCTCGGGCGGGCTGGAGATGCACCAAACTTTGGCCCTGCGCGGATCCCCGGCGGATTTGCGCCAGTACTTCTCCTATCTTGCCCAGGCCGTGCAAGCCGCGGGGGTGTACGCCCAGGGTTCGCCCGCCGACGGCACCGCCTTGTTCCTGGTGGAAGGCCGGGTGAGCCGGGTTCTGCCGAGATTCTAGTGACGCGGACGCTCGTCCTGTTGACGCTGTTGACGGGTTTCGCGGCCGCGCAGGAGCACCCTCAGGACGCGGTCATCGCGTCCTATTCCCAGGCCCTCGACCGCTGGCCCGCGGGCGGCGCCCCCAAGGAAAAGGCGGTCCTGCACTATAACCGGGGCGTAGCTTACTCCGCGAAAGGGGACCTGGAGCGGGCGGTCTCCGACTACGGCGCCGCCGTTGAGCTGGATCCGGGTAATTTCGACTTCCACTACAACCGCGGCGTGGCCTGCCAGAAGCTCAAGCGCTGGGATTCCGCTCTGGCCGATCTTGACCGGGCCGTCGCCCTGAAGGTCGATGACGCCCAGGCGTGGCTGGCCCGCGGCGTCGTCCGCCATGAAAAGGGGGACTTGGAGGGGGCCGTCTCCGATTACGACCGGGCGGCCGCCCTGGCGCCCTCGGAGACTCGGGCCTTCCAATATAAGGGAGCCGCTTTGCAGGAATTGGCCGATCGCAAGGCGACCAAGGACGCCGCAGCGCAAGCCCCGGCCGTGCCTTCGGCGCCTGTTTCCGCCCCGGCCGCAACCGCGGGTTGGAATTGGGAGCGCGTCCAGGCTTTGCCTCCCCAGGCCAAGGCGGGCGCGGGCGTGGCGATTCTGGCGCTGATCAGCCTCCTGGCCGGACTTTTTCAGCCGAAAGGGCCGCCCCCCTTGAGCCCCGCCGAGGCCGCCCTGGCGGCTTTCGAAGAAAAGGGGAGCTTGGCTCCGGGGGACTACCCGTTGCTCGTCTCGGCTCTCAAGTCCCTTGGAAAACTCTCGCTGCTGGAAAAAGCGGCGATTCCGGCCGATCATCGCATTCCCCTGGCGGAGGCTTTGATGGACGCCGGGGAGGAGGAGGCGGGCCTGGCCTCTCTTTCTAAGGAGGGCGGGGCTCCCTGGGGCAAGGCCGAGTTCGCCTGCGCCTTCCGGCTCTGCCAGCGCATGGACGATTTTGCCGCCGCCGAGGGCTGTTTTCAAAAAATCGGCCTTTCGCCCCAACTCGCTCCCCGGGAGGCGGGTGAATTGACCTATTTGTTCGCAATTTTTTGCGAGCGCAAGGGAAGCGTGGAGCGGGCCAAGGGCATCTATCTCGATTTGATCGGCCGCTTCGGCCGCTTCAAGGACACCGCCCGGCGTCTGGTCAATCTTGAGGCGGCGGGACGGAGCGCGCCGCTCCCGATGGAGCCGGGGGCGGGAGGTTTGATCGCGGGCAAGTTCGAGCTCGGGGCCACGCTGGGCATCGGCGGCATGGGCGTGGTCTACAAGGCCCTCGACCGCTCGCTGTCCCGGGAAGTCGCCGTCAAGCGCATGCGCCGGGAAATCAGCGGCGACGAGGCCTCCCGCCGCCGCTTTTTGGAAGAAGCGCGGATGGTCGCCACCCTTTCGCACCCCGGTATCGTGGCCATCCACGAGATCGCGGTGACGGGGCTCGACGTGTTTTTGGTCTTCGAGTTCATCGTGGGGGAGACCCTGTGGCAAATCCTCAACGCCCGGGGGCCGTTTCCCCCGGAAGAATGCGCGCAGGTCCTGCGCGGGGCGGCCGAGGCGTTGGAGGCGGCCCACGCCATGAACATCATCCACCGGGACTTGAAGCCCCTCAACATCATGCGCGACCGGCGGGGCGCGGTCAAGGTCATGGATTTCGGCATCGCGGGGCACGGCGTGGCGTCCTTCGACGATTCCGGCGCGGACCTGGTGTGCGGGACGCCTGGGTACATGGCGCCGGAGCAGTACCAGGGCCTCTGCTCTCCGCGCTCGGACCTGTTCGCCCTCGGCGTGACGGCCTATGAGCTGTTGACCGGGGAACTTCCTTTCCCGGGACCCGACCACCTCGGCCAAATCACGACGGGGTTTTTCCGGGAACTGCCCGCGGCGGTTCCCGAAAATCTGCGCCGCCTGATCGCCGCCTGCTTGAACCCCGATGAAAAATCCCGGCCGGCCGGCGCGGCGGAGTTCCTGAAGGGACTCGGTCCGGCGTAACCGAATGTTCGAACGCATCAGGAATTTATGGGTGGGATTTCTGAACCGAGTTTCGCCTCCCCCCGCGCCCCGGGTGAAGCTGACCTTCCGATGCGAAATACCGGTTGAGAACGCGGGCCCCTCGGTTCCCCGGTCGCCGAAGGGACGGGTTCCCAAGGAAGGCCTCCTGATCGGGGCCGGCTCTTTCCGGATCGATACCGAAAAGGCATTGGAGACCCTCCAACGCTTCCAGTTGGCGGCGCCGGAGGATTTCCTTCTGCCGTGGTTGCGATGCGCGGTGGCGGGCAAGGCCAAAATGATATCCGTCAGGTCGCGGGGAGGCGAATTGGAGATGCGATTTAGCGGCAATCCCTTGGAAGCCGCGCAAGTCCAGGATCCCCTGGCGTCTTTGATCGGCGACGAAGACGGCGGGCGGGGGCGCCATTTGGCCTATGGCCTGCTGGCGGCCCTCCGCCTGAACCCGCACGGTATTCTGATTGAATCAGGCCGAGGGGAGGGGCGGCATCGACTGTCCGCCGGGGAAATCTCGACGGCCAAAACGGGCGGGACCGAGACCATTCTCCGCGTATCCTGGGGGAAGTTCAATTCGGAGCTCCCGACGCGGGTCCTGGACCGGCTGGCCCAGTCGGCGGGTTTTCACGGAGCCAAGCTGACCATCGGCGGCCGCGTGATCGATAATTTCCCGTCATTCGAAAAAAGGGCGCCCTTGGTGGGGGGCAAGGATGGGATGCGCGTGCTTTACCCCGCCCTTCCCAACGCCAAAACGAGCCTGATCGGGTTGTACATCCTCGGCGTTTGCGCGGCGGTCATCGAGCGGGAGCTGGAGGCCCCGGCCCAGGTCTACGCCTTGCTCCGCGACGACCGGCTGGCCCTGAACCTATCCCAATCGGGAGTGGTCGAGGGGCCGGTGCTGGATGAATTGATCGCGGATTTGGCCGTTGCGGTCCGGGCGTTGGTGGAAAAGGCCCTGCGGGATTGGAAAACCCCGGGCCAGGCGCAATGGCTTCGTGCCGTCGTCCGCCACGCGGTCGCCGATCACGGAGGCAATCACGGCCCCGGGGTGGATCCGTTCACGCGGCTCATCTGGGAGGCGGAGGTGTTTAAAAGCCGGCGGGGAGACAAGCTCTGCCTTAGGCGCGTCGCGGAGTTGGTCAATATCTGGGGCTACGAAATCGTCCTGGGTTCCGATAAGACTTTCCCGGCTTTTCACATCGACGCGGAAAGCCTGGAATTTCTGCGCGGGGTATTTCGGCCCTGACCCCGGGCCGAGGCCGAAGGGCCCAGGCCGAGGCGGATTTCGACCCTCCCCGAAAAGAGCCGGTTGGCCCATGCGGCGTGGGGCGAGAGGGGCTACCCCCTAGGCGAGGTCAATCGACATCGCCTTTTTAGCGGTCCTCATGGCCGCGGTCTCGTGCGTCCCCGCCCACGGGGGGGTGGCGCGCGTGGGCCGTCTTGGGGCGGCGCCTTCCCGCGCCGGGGCCGCGCCGTCCTTGCGGGCGGCGCCGGCCTGGTCGGCGGCCGGAGGGTGGCCGTCCTTGAGCCCCCTGCCCGGGCTGGCCCCGGGGGGAGCCTCGCTTCCGTCATTTTTCGCCCCCGGCGGGTCCAAGCGGCTTTCGCCCGCCGAGGCCGCCCCGAACCCTGAAAAAGGCCCCGCCGGGGTCCTTCCGGCCCTAAATCAATTGGCCGAGGAGGCCCGCCCCTCGGACAAAGGCCAGGACGCCGCGGCGCTCAAGACTTTCTATGACCGGGACGCGGTCAAGGCCGGGGTCGTGGAGGCCGCCTCGCCCGGAAGCGAAAGCCCGTTCCAGCCGGAGGATTTCGCCGAAAAGTTCCGCGTGGCGCCGGACCCGAAGGGCGCGGTGGATCTCTCGGAGTTGGATTCCCGGCGCACGCCCGGCATGAAGCACCGCAAGGAAAAAGCGGCCGAAAAGCTGGAAGGCGACCAAAAGCGCCTCGACGAGCTTCAACAGAAACTTTACGCCGAGGGGAAGCGTTCGGTCCTCATCGTGCTGCAGGCCATGGATACCGGCGGCAAAGACGGCACCATCCGCTGGGTGCTGGGGCCGCTCAATCCCCAGGGTTTCAAGATCACGGGCTTTAAAAAGCCGACGGATCAAGAGGCGAAACACCATTACCTATGGCGGATCAAGAAGGCCCTGCCGGGTAAGGGGATCATCGGGGTGTTCAACCGCTCCCACTACGAGGACATCCTGGTGCCCACCGTGTACAAGACCATGCCCCTGAGCGAAGTGGCGGGCCGCTACGAGGAAATCAACGCCTTCGAGAAGAAGCTGGCCGACCAAGGGGTGGTGATCCTGAAGTTCTTCCTCCACATCTCCAAGGACGAGCAGAAGCAGCGCCTGCAGGACCGGCTCGACGATCCCGAGAAACGCTGGAAGTTCTCCCCGGCCGATTTGGAGGCCCGCAAGCATTGGGACGGGTTCCAGCGGGCCTACGGAAAGATCCTGGCCCGCACCAGCACCCCCTGGGCGCCCTGGCACATCATTCCGGCCGACAAGAAATGGTACCGCAACTACGCGGTGGGCCGCATCCTGCGCGAGGCCCTGGAGCGCATGGACCCCAGCCAGCCCCGGGCGGATTTCGACCCTTCCAAGATCAAGATTCCGGACTGACGGCCGGGCTCAGGGAAGTTTGAAGCGGGCCGCCGCCTTTTCCGGGGACGCGTCGGAGTGCAGGCCGGCCCGGCCCAGAAGAATCTCCCCGCCGTCTCGGCTGACGAAGAAGTGGGGCACGCCCCCGCTGAACCGGAAGTCCCCATCGACGTCCAGGAGGGTCTCGGGGCCGAATTCGTCCGCGTATTCCTTGAGGGCCTGCGGCTTGTCTTTGCCGATGATGATTCGGGTTCCGACCCCCCGGCCCGCGAGATAGGTCCGCAAGTCTTTGATGGCGGGGGTCGCCGCGCGGCAGTAGCCGCACCAGGGGGCCAGGAAAACGGTGAGGCATTTGGGAGTGTCGCAGCCGCCCAGCCAGACGGAGGCCGCGCCGTCCGAGCGGGGAAGATCGACGTTCATGAAGTTCCCCAGGGCCTTCTTGCGGCGCTCCTCGATGGGGAGGGCGGACACCGCCGGGGAGGAAACCGCGGCGGTGGCCGCCGGCGGGGCGGGAGGAGCCTTCGTCTCGGCCGGAGCGGGTTCGGGGGGGGCGTAGGGTTTGCCTTCCAGGGCCGCCCGGCACGGGGGAAGCAGGGAGCGGCGGAACTTGGCCAGGCAAACCTTGAGCGCGGCGCCCGCGTTCCCGGAACACAAAAGGCGGGTCTCGTTGCGGCAGGCCTTGTCCAGTTCGGGCGGGTCCTGCGCGGCGGCGGGAAGGGCGGCCAGGAGCAGGAGGAGCGCACGAGCGGCGGGCATGGGAGTAGGGTAATCGGTCCGGTTGCGGAAGTCAAGGCTGGTCAGGGTCCAAGTTCCCGGACTTTTCAAAGGCCTTGGCGGGCAGGGCCTTCGATCTGCGC
>CAYHPY010000009.1:0-64749 GCA_964358485.1 uncultured Elusimicrobia bacterium | reverse complement strand
TCGATCGGGTAGTAGAAGATGTTGACCCGCTTGTCGTCGGCCACGCGTTCGGTGCCGATGTCGGCTTTGTCGACCCGGAGGTTGAAATTGTGGCTGTCGTAGTAGCCCTGGACGTCGACGCCCAGGCTTTCCAGGAGGCGGTACATGACCCGCGCGTGGCGGACCTCGTCCTTGACGATCTGGGCCACCTGCAGGGTCTCCTGGATATTGGGGGACTTGGCGATCCAGGGCACGTAGCCGAAGGCCCCGGCCAGCTCCGAGTCGGCCTGCATCATCATCAAATGGGTGAGGTGGTGGCGGTATTCGTCCGTCATTTCATCGGCGGAGTCGATTTTAATTTTCTTTTCGATCTTTTCCCGAAGCCGTTCTTCTTTCTGCCGTTCCGTCAATTTCATGCCGTTATTCCCCCGTAAACTTAGGCGCCCTTTTTTCCAGAAAAGCCGCCACCCCTTCGGCGTGGTCCTTCGTTTTACCCAAAACTTCCTGCAACTGAGCCTCATACTCAAGCTGGGCGTCCAAGGAGTTCTCCCAGGACCGGTTCATCACCCGCTTGGTGAGCGCCACCGCCCGGGGCGGGGCCTCCACGAGCTTGGCGGCCAAGGCCAGCGTGGTCGCCTCCAACCGGTAGGGCGGCACGACGTGATTGACCAGCCCCGCCTCCAACGCCTGCTGGGCCGTGATGGGCTGGGCGGTCCAGGCGTGCTCCAGCGCCTTGGAGAGGCCCAGGGTCCGCGGCAGCATCCAGGTCATCCCGGAATCGGGCACCAGGCCCACCCGGACGAAGGCGCAGATGAAGGAGGCCTCCTCGGCGGCGACCTTGATGTCGCAGGCCAGGATCAAGCTGGCCCCGGCGCCCGCGGCCAGGCCGTTGACCGCGCCCAGAACCGGTTTTTCCATGCGGCGGATCTGCTGGATGAGCGGATTGAAATGGCCCTGAAGCTCCTCGCCGAGGGAAAAGGGAGCTTCCGTCTGGCGCTTGCGCAAATCCCCGAGGTCGGCCCCGGCGCAGAAGGCCCGGCCCGTCGCGGTGATGACGACGCAGCGAATCTCGGGCCGCTTTTCGGCGGATTTGAGGGCGTCCATGAGGCCCTTGAGCATTCCCAAAGTCAGGGAATTGAGGACCTTCGGGCGGTTGAGGGTCAAAGTCATGACCCCGCCCGCCTCGACGATGAGAAGCTGTTCCTCGGTTTGCGCCGCCGCGGTTTCGCTCATTTGCCTTTGAAAAGGGGAGCCCTTTTCTCCGAGAAAGCCTTCATGCCTTCCTTCTGATCTTCGGTGGCGAACAGCGACCAGAACAGGCGCCGCTCGTAATCCACGCCGCCGGCCAGATCGCCGTCCTGCGCCCGCAAGACGGCGGATTTGGCCAGGCGCGCCGCCAGCGGCGCTTTGGCCGCGATTTCCTTGGCGAGGGCCTTGGCCTCGTCCAAAAAGGATTCGGCGGGAGCCACCCGGTTGACCAGGCCCCAGGCCAGGGCCTCGCGGGCATTGAGCCTCCGGCCGGTCAAAATCAGTTCCATGGCCCTCTGCTTTCCCAGAATCCGGGTCAGGCGCTGGGTGCCGCCCGCGCCGGGAATCACCCCGATGAGAATCTCCGGCTGGCCGAACGAGGCGTGCTCCCCGGCCACGATCAGGTCGCAGGCCAGGGCCAATTCGCAGCCTCCGCCCAACGCCGCCCCGCCCACCGCCGCGATCACGGGCTTGGGAAAGCGCGCGACCCGGTCCCAATGGGACAGATAGTCGTCCACGGTCATCTCGGCGACGGTGGCGTTTTCCATCTCCTTGATGTCGGCCCCGGCGGCAAATACTTTCGGCCCGCCAGTGATTACAATCGCACGGGTTTCGTTATCTCTTTCCAACTCGTCCAAGGCGGCCGAAAGACTTCTCATTAACGAGTGGTTCAGGGCGTTCATCGCTTTGGGGCGATTTAACGAAATAATGGCAACGGAACTTTCTTTAACGACAATGATCTCCGCGGCCGCCTGAGCGGCGGCCGCTTGTTCAGCGGTCATTGAGATCAACCCAAACCGATTTCAGTTGCGTGTAATTTTCCAAAGCGTACTGCCCCTTCTCCCTTCCGTACCCGCTCTGCTTGACGCCGCCCCAGGGGGCCGCCGCGTCGACGAAATGGTAGCAGTTGATCCAGACGGTGCCCGCCTTCAGGGCCTGGGCCATCTGGTGGGCCTTCTTGACGTCCTTGGTCCAAACCCCGGCCACCAGGCCGTAGTCGGTGCCGTTGGCGCGTCCCACCACCTCGTCCATCGATTCGAATGGGGAGACCGTCAGCACGGGGCCGAAGATCTCCTCGCGGGAAATCCGCATCTCGTCCTTGACGTCGGTGAAGACCGTGGGCTGAACGAAGTACCCCGTCCCGGCCCCCTTCTCTCCGCCGCAGAGCAGGCGCGCGCCTTCCTTGCGCCCCGCTTCGACATAGCCCAGTACCCGCTTCTGCTGCTCGGCCGAGACCAGCGGCCCCATCTGGGTCTTGGGGTCGATGCCGGGGCCCTGGCGGACCGTCTTGGCCCGTTGGACCAGCGCGTCCACGAGGCCGTCGAATTTGGATTTTTCCACGAAGACCCGGGAGCCGGCCGAACAGCACTGGCCCTGGTTGTAGAAGATGCCCATGAACATCCCCTTGGCCGCGGCTTCCAGGTCGGCGTCGGCGAAGACGATATTGGGGGACTTGCCGCCCAATTCCAGGGACAGGCGCTTGAGGTTTCCGGCGGAAGCCTTGACGATCTCCCGGCCGACCTCGGTCGAGCCCGTGAAGGTGATCTTGTCCACTCCCGGATGGGAGGCCAGGGCCGCCCCGGCGGTGGGCCCGAAGCCGGGCACCACGTTGACCACGCCCTCGGGGATGCCGGCCTCAAGAATAAGCTCGCCCAGACGCAGGGCCGACAGAGGGGTTTGCTCGGCGGGTTTGAGAACCAGAGTATTGCCGCAGGCCAGGACCGGCGCGATGCGCTCCACCGCCATGAGCAGGGGGAAATTCCAGGGGATGATGGCCCCAACGACGCCGACGGGTTCCCGCACCGTGTAATGGAAGAACTTGGCGCCCGGATAATACGGGACGCTGACCGGGACCGTTTCCCCCGTGATCTTGGTGGGCCAACCGGCGAAGTAGCGCAGAAGGCCGATGGCCAGCGGCAGGTCACCGCCCTTGGCCTCCCGGATGGTCTTGCCGTTGTCCAAAGTCTCGAGCTGGGCCAGTTCTTCGCCGTGTTTTTCCACCAGGTCGGCCAGGCGGTGCAGGACTTTCTCGCGTTCCGCCGGGGACAGCTTGGACCAGGGTCCCGTCAGGGCCTTGCGGGCGGCCGCGACGGCCCGGTCGATGTCCTGCGCTCCGCCCTCGGCCACTTGGGCCAGGGAGGTGCCGTCGGCGGGATTGAGAGTCTCGAAAGTTTTGCCCGAGGAGGCGGGTTCCCATCGGCCGCCGATCAGGAGATTTTTGGGCGCGGCGGACAGGAATTTCTGAACGTCGGGATGAACCAAGGGAGCGGCCGTCGTCGTCATCGTTATTCCCTCCAGGGAGCGGTTTTTGTAAGATACCATTCCCCGCTCGAGGGAGTCAATCGGGCCGCGGAAGAGAAAACCCCATGAAATCGAAAGCGGCCCGCTCCGGCTTTACCCTCGCCGAGTTGATGATCGTGGTGGTGATCATCGGCATCCTTTCGAGCATCGCCATGGTCAAATACGCCGACCTCCTGAGAAAATCCAACGAAGGCAACGTCTACGGAAACCTGGGGGCCATGCGGTCCGCGCTCTCCATCTATTACGCCGATCTCGACGGCCAGTTTCCGAGCTCCTTGGGGGTGCTGACCGTCTCCGCCAGGTATATAAAAACATTTCCGGAAATTAGAGTCCCCAATTACCACGCCAAAACCGCGGCGGTCGCCGAAGGCGCGGTTCGTGCCGACACCAACGGCTGGGGCTACAACAACGTCTCCGCCAACTCCAATTTCGGGGCCCTCTGGATCGACTGCACCCACACCGACAGCAAAGGAAGCGCTTGGACCGCCTACTGAGGCGTCCTTGACCGCCCGCCCCCAATTCGGGACAATCCTCTGATGCGCCTGGCCCGCTGGATGTCCCGCCTCGGAACCGAGACCGCCTTCGAGGTCCTGGCCCGCGCCAAGGCCCTGGAGGCCAAGGGCCGGGACATCGTTCACCTGGAGATCGGAGAGCCCGATTTCGACACCCCCGCCCACATCCGCGCCCGGGCCAAACGGGCCCTCGACGAGGGGTGGACCCATTACGGCCCCGCCGCCGGCCTGCCCGAGGCCCGGGCGGCGGTGGCGCGGTATCTCAGCCGGACCCGAGGGGTGCGTTGGGACCCCGAGGAAATCATCATCACCCCGGGGGCCAAGCCGATCATGACCTTCGCCGTCATGGCCCTGGTCGATCCCGGAGACGAGGTCATCTACCCCAACCCCGGCTTTCCCATCTACGAGTCCCTCATCAATTTCGTCGGCGGCAAGGCCGTGCCCATCCCGGTCCGGGAGGAAAACGGCTTCTCGCTGGACGTCAAGGAACTCGAAGGCCTTTTCAGCCGGCGCACCCGCCTGCTCATCCTCAACTCTCCCGCCAATCCGACCGGTGGAGTCCTGGGAGAACGGCAGCTTTCGGCAATCGCCCGGCTTGTCAAGCGCTACCCTGAAGTCATGGTCCTCTCCGATGAGATTTATTCCCGGGTGACCTACGGCGGCAAGGTCCATTCCTTGTCTCAATTTCCCGGCCTCAAGGACCGGGTCATCGTCCTGGACGGCCTCTCGAAAACCTACGCGATGACCGGCTGGCGGCTGGGATTTGGCGCCGCGCCCCGCCCCCTGATCGCCGCCATGTCGCGGCTGGCCACCAACAGTCATTCCTGCACGGCCTCCTTCGCCCAACAGGCCCTGATCGCCGCCCTGGAGGGGCCTCAGGAGCCGGTCCGCCGCATGGTCCGGGAATTCGACCGCCGTCGGAAAACGATCGTCGCGGGGCTCAATAAAATCCCCGGATTTTCCTGCCGCATGCCGGAGGCGGCCTTCTACGCTTTTCCGAACATTCGGGGAACCGGAATGAAGTCCAAGGAGCTGGCCGACCTGCTTTTGGACAAGGCCGGGGTGGCCTGCCTTCCGGGGACCTCGTTCGGAGCCCACGGCGAGGGGTACCTTCGCTTCTCCTACGCCAATTCGGTGGCCAACATCAAAAAAGGATTGGCGCGGATCGCCTCGGCTATGGAACGATGAACGGCGTCGAGCGTCTGCGCCCCTACCTGGCGCCCCATCGGGGCCGCTTCATCCAGGCCTGCGTGGTGATGTTTTTCGTCGCGATCCTCAACGGCCTCTCCGTTTGGATCCTAAAACCCGCCGTCGACTACGTTTTCATCAGCCGCGACCCCCAGATGCTCAAGACCTTGGTGGCGGTCATCCCCCTGGTCTTCTTCCTCAAGATGATCCTGACCTACACCCAGAGCTACCTCATGAGCTGGCTGGGCCAGCGGATCACACAAAAGCTGCGGGAGGACCTCTTCCGCCACATGCACGCCCTCTCCATGGATTTTTTCTGGAAGCGCAAATCCGGCGAAATCCTCTCCCGCCTGACCAACGACCTGTCCAACCTTCAGTCGGGGCTCCACTTCGTCCCGCTCTACCTGGTGCGCGACACCCTCACCGTGATCGTCCTGCTCTTCGTGATGTTCTATCTCTACTGGAAGTTCGCCCTCATCGCGATCATCGCCATCCCGGTGGCGGGGGGAGTGCTGGCGGTGCTCGGGCGCAAGCTCCGGGGCGCCAGCAAGCGCAGCCAGGAGATCATGGGCGAGATCTACCACCGCTTCCAGGAAAGCCTCCAGGGCATGCTGGTGGTCAAAGCTTTCAACTACGAGCAGGGCGCCATCGAGAAATTCGACAAGGAGAACGCCCTCTTCTTCGAGCAGATGATGCGCTATTTCCGCGCCACCGCGATCTCCGGCCCCTTGATGGAGTTCCTGGGAAGCCTGATTCTCGCCTGCATCGTCTACCAGGCCGGCTGGGCGATCATCAAGGAACGGATGACCCCCGGCGCCTTCTTCACCTTCCTGGGTTCCTTCTTCGCGGCCTACGCCCCGATCAAGAACCTCTCCCAGCTCAATTCCACCCTGCAGATGGCCCTATCCGCCTCCGAACGAATCTTCTCCATTTTGGACGAGAAGCCCACCGTCCGGGAGTCGGCGGCCCCGGCGGTGTTCTCGCGCCTGCAAAAGGGAATCGAATTTCGAAACGTCTCGTTCCGATATCCGGAGCGCGAGGCTTGGGCCCTGCGCGGCGTGAACCTGCGCATCGGGGCCGGGGAGATCCTGGGCGTGGCTGGCCCGAGCGGCTCCGGAAAAACCACCCTGGTCCACCTTCTGCTCCGGCTCTTCGATCCGCTGGAAGGCGAGATCTTGGTGGACGGCAAGGACCTCCGGGAATACTCCATCTCTTCCTGGCGCGGGCATGTGGGACTGGTCACCCAGGAGACCGTGCTCTTCAACGATACCGTCTCCGGCAACGTGGCCTTGAGCCGCCCCGGCGCCACCGAAGCCCAGATCCGCGCCGCCTTGGAGGTGGCCGACGCCGCTTCCTTCATCGACGAGCTTCCCAACGGCCTGCAGACCCCGCTCGGCGACCGCGCCCTGCGCCTATCCGGCGGCCAGCGCCAGCGGATCGCCATCGCCCGCGCCGTGCTCAAGGACCCGTCGATCCTCATCCTCGATGAGGCCACCTCGAACCTCGACACCGGCAGCGAGCGCAGCGTGCAGGGCGCCCTCGACTCCCTGGCGCGCGGCCGCACCGTGATCACCATCGCCCACCGCCTGTCCACCCTCAAAAACGCCGGACGGGTGCTGGTCCTGCATCAAGGCGAGGTGGCCGAGAGCGGCCCCCACGCCGAACTGCTGGCCAAAAACGGGGTCTACGCCACGCTCTACAAATTCCAACAGCTCGCGCCGGCGCCCGTCGAGCCATGATTTCCGCCGGGCTCTTGCTTTTCGCCGCCTGGGCCGGCGCGACTTCAGTCCTGCCGATGACGACCGAAAGCGCCGAGGCCTCCAAAAAGGGGGACCTCACCCTGGAAACCTATTTGGACGCCGAGCAGACTCCCCATGTGCGCTACCACTCCCCCGAGGGGATGCTCATCACCGGCCCGGTCCTGGGGATTCGCTACGGCTTGGCCGAGACGGTCGAATTCAAGCTCAGCGGCCCGGTCCAAGTCTGGGCTTACCCGGACGCCGGGGGGGATCGCTCCGAGATCGGCGACTTCACCATCTGGACCAAGTGGGCCGCGGCCAAGGATCGGGAAAACCGTCCGGCCATGAGCCTGCGCTGGGGCGTCAAGATGCCCAACGCCTCCGACCAAAGCGACCTGGGCACCGACGAGGTCGACTTCCATTTTCAAGGGCTGGGAACCAAGACCCTCGGGCGCTGGCGGCTGGACGGAAACCTCGGCCTGGGGATTTTGGGCGACCCCACCCAGTACAGCCTTCAAAACGACGTGCTGACCTTCGGCGTCGCCGCGGCGCTGCGCCTGAGCCCCGATTGGCAGGTCATGAACGAACTCCAGGGGGCCACCGGCAAGGGCTACCTTCCCGGCTACACGATGATGCGCTGGGGTGCCGCCTGGGAGCCGGGGGCGGGGCCCTGGCGCTACTTCGGCGCCGTCACCCGCGGGGCGACCGCGCGTTCGCCGGACTGGGGCATCCGTCTGGGCTTGACGCGGACCCTCAGTTTCGGACGAGCCGACTAAGCGCCACCTGCGCTTCCACGAAGGCCTTCCAGTTTTGGCGCAAGGCTTCGGCCTCGGCGCCCGGCAGGAGCGGTTCGAATTTGCGGTCCTCGGCGGTCCCTCGCAGTTTCCCGGCCCAAGAGGCCCCGGCGGCCTCCACGGCCAAAGAGGCCGCGCCCAGGGCGGTGACCTCCGCCTCGCGGCAGCGGGTGATCGGCAGGCCCAGCAAATCCGCTTGGAACTGGATCAAGTAGGAAATTCGCGACAGCCCGCCCGAGGCCCGCACCTCGCGCAATTGCAGGCCGCCGCCGCGCATCGCCCCCGCGATGTCGGAGATGAAAAACGCCAAGCCCTCCGCCACGCCGCGCACCAGGTCCTCCGGGCGCGTCTGGGAATCCAGCCCGAAGAACGCCGTCCGCGTTTGATAGTCCCAACGCGGCGCCCCCAGCCCGCCGATGGCGGGAAGGGCCCAAACCCGCCGCTTGGAGGCCCGGCACAGCCGATCGATGTCGGAATTTTTTTTGAGAAGGCCGAGGTTATCCCGAAGCCAATCGAAGGAAGTCCCCGCCGCGTGGACGGTGCCCTCCTCCAGGAAAACGGGGGGCGCGCCCTCGCGGGACCAGCCCACCGAGGTCAACAGCCCCGGGATGCGGTGCTGACGGGGACCGGTGTTGAGAAGGAGGAAGGCCCCGGTCCCGTAGTTGGCCACTGAGGAGCCTTCGCAGACCCCGCCCAGCCCCAAGGTGGCCGATTGCTGGTCCCCCAGACAGGCCCGGAGGTCGATTTTCCGGCCGAGGCGCTCGAACGAGCCCCAGGTCCCCGCCGAGGGGCGGATTTCCGGGAGGCAGGAACGCGGGATATTGAACAGCTCCAGAAGGTCCGGATCCCAATCGAAGGTCCGGAGGTTGAACAGCATCATCCGTTGGGCCATCGAAGGGTCGACGGCGAAGACCTTGCCGCCGGTCAGCCGCCAAATCAAATAGCTGGAGACCGGGCCGATCATGAGCCGGCCCTGATCCAAGAGTTTCCGCGCCTGGGGCTCGTGGTCCAACAACCAGCGGATTTTCGGGGCCGAGTAATACGGAGTGAGATAAAGGCCGGTTTTTTCGTGCGCCTCGGCTTGGCGTCCCTGCAGGGGCGCCACGACCGAAACGGCGCGGCCGTCCTGCCAACTGGGAACGCGGCAGGGGGACTTGCCGGTCTCCCGGTCCCAAAGCACCACGGTCGAGCGTTGGGCGGCCAACCCCGCGCCGAGGATGTTCGCCGAGCGGGGGAGGGCCCGGAGGACCTCGTCGAGCGCCCGGGTTTGGGTGCGGAAAATTTCCTCGGCGTCGTGCTCCACCCAACCCGGCTTGGGGTAATACGCCTTGAGGGGTTTTTGAACGCGCGCCAGCACCCGCCCCGAGGATTCGACCGCCAGAACCCGGGAACTCGAACTGCCCTGATCGAGCGCCAGGACGATTTCCTTGCTCACGACTCCTCCGGCAGAGGCTTGAGCGTGAGCTCGACCTCCTCGACTTTGCGGGCCAGGGCCGAGAGTTCCTTGCGGATGTCCGGGGGGGCCTTGAGGTCGTCCATCAACTGGGCGACCAAGGGAGAGGACGGCGCCAGAATTTTTTCGTAAAGCCCCGCGCGCCGGATGATTTCCACCACCCGCTTGCGGTCGGTGAAGTCCCATTTTTCGAGAGAGGTCCGGGTCAGCTCATAGCGTTTGCCGAAGACCCGGATGAACCCCTTCTCCAGGAGGAGGGCCAGGATTTTCCCCTTGAGGGCCGCGGCTTCGGCCTTCAACTTCTCGGCGTCGGAAAGCAGGTCGCCGTAACGGTCCACGAGCTCCGCCAATTCCGCGTCCGCCCCCGCCGGTCCGGCCGCTGCGGGGAGGGGGGCCGTCGGGAATTGGGATTTGAACACCGGGCAGAGGGGCTTGTAATCGCACCACATGCATTTGCGCTCTTCCGGCAGGGGCGGGAAGCGCTCCCCCTCGATGGAGGCGGCGGTGTGAACGATCTTTTTGGAAAGGTTCTCCACCAGGCCGGCGTCATGGCGCTCGGTCACGTGCTCCTTGAGGGTGGGAAGGTGATAAAGAGTCAGCCGGCCCACCTTGGCGCCGAGCGTTTGCTCGCAGGCGAGCTGGTACATGGTCAGCTGGGCGTCCTCGGCGATCCGGGCCGACGGGATGGATTTTCCGGTTTTGTAGTCGAGGATGGCCAGGCGCCCGTCCGGGAGCTTGTCCACGCGGTCGATCTTTCCCGTCACCGGCACGGAGCCGACCAGGAGGTTGAAATGGTATTCGACGGAGAACGGGACCTCGTAGGTGTCCGAATGCTTCTTATGAAAGGCCGTGAGGATGTCCTTGCCGTCCTGGAAATACTCGGCCTCCTGGCCCGCGTCCTTGTACCCCGCGCTGATCCAGATTTCCTTGTAATGCCGCAGGAGCTCAAGCAGGGAAGGGGCGGGCGGCTCCTTGGCCCCGTAGAAAAATTCCAGCGCGAGGTGGACGCTGGAGCCGAAGGAGAAAAAGTGGCGGGGCTTCTCCGGGATCTTGTCGACGTACTTGAATTTGTATTTCTGAGGGCACTCCGTGTAGAGCGTGATCGAGGAGTGCGAGAGGGGGCGGGGAAGCTTCATGACCGGCCGCCCCTTGGGGCGGCCCTCGCTATTTTACCAAACGGGGGGCCCCGGAATCATTTTTTCCAACTCAGCAGTTCCGTATTGGGATTCTCGAACCCCGGCCCCCCGATGCTGGTCTTGATGCGGCCCACCCCCGGAGCGTAGTAGGTGATCTTCCAAGTCCCGGGAAACCGGCGGTCGCGCTCCTTGACCTTGAGGCAGCCGGTGAAGACCCCGGCGGCCGTTTCCACCCGGGCGGCGTCGTCCTCGACCGAGAACTCGACCGGGTGGCCGCCGGAGCGCCCCTCCCAACTTTGGCCGGTCTGGTAGGGATAGCGGAGGATGACCGTTTTGCCGCCGGCCGTCTCTTCCCAGACCGCCCAACCTTCCTTGGCGTATTTCGCGTTTTGGTCGGAAATCTTTTTGTTGCCGGCGAAAAGACCCCCGACGATCTCGCGTTTTCCGTCCTTGGAAAGCCGAAGCTCCCACTCCAGGCGCATGTTTTTACCCTTACTGGCGGAGTCGCCGTACACCCAGGTCCGGCCCGCGTCGGTGGGGAAATAGTCCGGACAGCTCAACAGCCCCGCCTTGGCCTGCTCCACGCAGGCGGCCTGCTCCTCGAAGCCGCGCACCGCGGACTCGTAATGACGGCGGGCTTCCTCGCAGCGCGATAATTCTTTGGCGTAGATGTCGCCCGCCCTCACATGCGCCCGGCAGGCGCGGGGGCGGTCCAGGCTGCGCCGGGCGACGTCCTCGTAAGCCCGAATGGCCTCCGGAAAACGCCGGGCCTTGGCGTAATACTCGGCGGCCTTCCACCGCACGAAGTCGCAGCCGGCGGCGCCCGTGAGAATCAGGATCGCGCCCAGGGCCCCGAGAGTCTTGTTACCCACGACTCAAAGCATACCTCTTTCTTTGAAGCTGAAGAAGCCGCGGGCGGAGACGACGACATGGTCCAGGAGGGGGATTCCGAGCAGTTCCCCGCAGCGCGCCAGGCGCCGGGTGGCCTCCCGGTCCTCCGGGGAGGGGGAGCAGTCGCCGGAGGGATGGTTGTGCGCCACCACCAGCGCCGCCGCCGAATGGGAAATGGCCGGCTGGAACACCTCCCGGGGGTGGACGAGGCTGGCCGACAAGGTCCCGATGGAGATCGTTTCGGAGCCGATCAACTGGCTCCGGCCGTTGAGGTAGAAGGCCAGGAAGTGCTCCTTGCGCGCCTCGAGCACCGCTTTGGGAACGTGCTCCAGCACCCGCGCGGGACTGTCCAGAACCGGCCGCGGGTCCACGGCCCCTTCCCGGCGCGCCAGCTCGAAGGCCGCGACCATCGCCGCGCCCCGGCTGGCGCCCACGCCTTTGACCCGGCGCAGGACCCCGTAGGGAACCCTGCCCAAACCCCGCGGGTGGTCGTTGATGAGAGACGCCGCCAAGTCCATCGCTCCCCGCCCCGGATAACCCGTGCGAAGGATCAACGCCACCAATTCCTGATCCTTGAGCGCCTCCGGCCCCAAACGGGCCAGCCTCTCCCGAGGACGCTCGGCCGGGGCCGCTTCGGCCGCGTTCACCGGATGGACTCCGCCACGCGCTTGAGAACGTCGAAACCCAGCGGGCCGACCAGGACCATCCGGGCTCCCGGGGTCCCCCAGCCCAAAAGGTTTCCCTCCTCGGTCCAGGACAAATATCCTTGGCTACCGGCCACGCGCACTTTCTCCTTCGGGCGCTTTCCGAAATCCAGACGGCTGCGCGGGGGGCACTGGAACAGGGAGACCACGCTGGCCCCATCGCTGAACCGAAAGTGGATCAGCCGCTTGCCTTTCCGGTAATCCAGAACCTTGAGCCCCTCAAACACGAACCCGGACGGCAGCCACGCCGGCAGCTTAGGGTCAAGGCCCGCGCGCCGCGCATCCGCCAAGGCGCTCTCATCGGCCTGAGCCCGAGCGTACGACGGTTCCCCGGCGGGGGGAGCGAATTTGAACCACGCCGCCTCCGGTTTTTCCGGAAAAACGATCGCGTCGAATCCGGTTTCGAGGGATTTTTCCCCGTCCGGCCGGACGCTCCGGCTTTTGAGCACCAGGCCGTGGACGCGGTCCACCCAGAGGCGGCGCCCGGGGCGGGCGCCGGTCCTGGGATGCAGGTCCAAGCGCCAAGTCTCCCGCCCGGCCACGGCCTCTCCGGTGGAGGAAGTCATTTCATAGGCCGAGGAAACGCGCTCCGTCTCATCGGGCCCAAGACGCCTCTGCCAAGGCTCGGCGGGCGGCCCGCTCCAATGGCGTCCGCTCTTCAAATCCTGGGTCCACTCCCGCTTGCCGTCGGACACCGTCAACCGGACGGGGCGACCGTCCTCGCCCAGGATCTCCCGGCGCAGCCGTCCCCCGGGCGCGTATTTGATCGTTTGAAGCCGCGCGCGGCCGTCGGCTCCCTCGGTCCGGACCCGGCCGGCAAACACGGCCGCGGGCGCCTCCACGACGCGGCGGAACAATTCCTCCGGCGACGGAACGGACTCGGCCGAAGCGGCGACGGCCATCATCAAAATCCCAAGCGAAATCACAATCCCTCCTCTCCCGATTCGAATTCGTCGTCCGCCTTTTCCTCCGGCTCCGCCAAAAGCCCCTCGGCGGGGCCGACCGGCCGGGCTTCCTCGTAACGCCGATGCTCCGACAAAAGCGCGTCCACCGAAACGGCCTCTTCCTCGGGCCCGCGCGGCTCCGGCTGAAGAAGAATCAACGCCCCGCCTAAAGCCATGGATGCTCCGGCCGGAACCAAGACCATCCTCCAAGCGCGCCAAAGCTCCCGCAAGGAAGCGGGTTTTGCCCGTTCCCGGCTATCCAACCTTCGCGCCTCGCCCAACAAGGCCTGGCGAAGATCCTCGGGAAGCGCGGGCGCCGGCGCCCGGCTCACCGCCCCCTTGAGAGCCGTCAATCCCTTTACCCGCCCCCGGCAGGAACGGCATCCCGCCAAATGGGCCGCGACGCGGGCCCGCTCCGGGAGGGAAAGCTCGGAGTCGGCGTAGGCCGAAAGCTGTTCCTCCCAACCCGGCGTTTCGTGAGTTTTCATGCCTTTCAAGCCTCCACCAAATCGGGATATTCCGCCTGCACCTGCTTGCGCAGTTCCACCCTCGCCCGGGACAGCCGCGATTTCACGGTCCCCACCGAGCACTCCATGACCTTGGCGATCTCCTCGTAGCCCAATCCTTGAACGTCGCAGAGGTGCAAAACCCCCCGGTATTCGTTCGGCAGGCGGTCCAAGACCCGCCTGACCTTCTCCGCCGCATCCTCCCGGGTCATGCGCTCCAAAACGTCATCCTGGCCGTCCTGGAGGCTGTCCCCATGGGTCCCTTCTTCGGATTCCAAAGGAATATCAAGAGAAATTATGTTCCGGCGCTCAAAACTCCGCTGGGCGTCCATGTGAATGTGCCTTAAAATCGTCATAAGCCAGTTGGAAAACGGTTGGGACCGGTCAAAATCCTCAAAATTGCGCATCACCCTAAAAAACGCTTCTTGCACCAGCTCTTTTGCCTCCTGGGTATCCCCGGTCAGACGGCAGGCGTAGCCGTAGGCCTGCTCCGCGTGCTCCGAGATCAGTTTCTCCAGCATTCTACCCTCCACCCATTATTACGAGCGAGGGGCCTGTTTTGTTCCACGAATTCTGCATTCTCCGACGGAGAAGGGGGGAGGGGGGGGTGGGTTCGTAACAACCTCGTAACATCGCTGTAATGCCCCTGTAATGGGTGGGTGTTAGACTGTGGGCAAGGGTAAAACCATGAACGACACAATCTCGACGCAGAAGCCGGTGTTCGAGGACCTCGTGATCCGCAACCAAAAACCCAAACAGGCGGCCGAGCCCATGATGGCCTCCTACCTCACCCACGAGCTCCGCGCCCCCGTCACCGCCATCCGCCTGGGCCTTGAGATCCTGCAGGAGCAGACCGGCGACCGGCTGGCCCCCGATGAAAAGCAGATGTTGGCCCTGGCCGTTAAAAACACCTCTCGCCTGCAGACCTTGGTCAACGACATCATGGACTACACCAAGGTCATCTCCGGCAAGATGAATCTGAAGCTGGTCGCGACCGATTGCCGGGACATGGTCTCCGAAGTCACCGAGAGCTTTCAGGCCTGGGCCATCACCAAGGGGATCCGCCTGGTCAAGGAAGACCCGGGCCCCCTGCCCCGCGTCATGGCCGACGCCGACCGCATCATCCAGGTCCTGACCAACCTGGTCTCCAACGCTTTGAAGTTCACCCCGGCCCGGGGCATCGTCAGCATCTCGGTTAAGGAAGGAACCGGCCAGCACGCGGGCACTTTGATCTTCAAGGTCAAGGACACCGGCTGCGGGATCCCGGAGAAGGACCTGGAAAAGATTTTCGAGTCCTTCGTCCAGTCCGCCGAGAACGGCAAGCAGTGCGACGGAACCGGCCTGGGCCTGACCCTGGCCCGCTCGATGATCCAGCTCCACGGGGGCCGGATCTGGGCCGAGAGCTGGAAGGGAATCGGCTCCTCTTTCTTCTTCACCGTTCCGATCTGCGCGGCCGACCTGCCCGAGCCCGTCGAGGTCTATCCTCAGCCGACCGAATACCACGGCCTGCTGATGAACGTCTATCGCCGGCTCAACGCCTTCATGGCTCTCTTCGTCTGAGAGCCGGGGCATCATTCTAGTCCATCAAGGGGGGCACCACTAGCGTGGTGTCCCCGCCCCTTTCCGGCCCTCGGGCGGGCTGAGCTCCTCCAGGAATTCGTCCTCGTTGGGCTCACGCCCTAAAAATTCCCGGAGAGAGTCGATCTCCGGCCGGGAGCCGCCCCGCTCCAGGATCGCCCGGCGGTAGGCCATGCCCACCTCGGGGCTGAGAAGCCCTTCCTTGCGAAACCGCGAGAAGACGTCGGCCGCGAAGACTTCCGACCACAGGTAGCCGTAATAGCCCGCCCCATAGCCGCCCAGCAGGTGCCCGAAGCCGGCCTGTGGATGCGCCCCGGGAGCGGCGGGAATCAGGCCGATCTCCTCCATCATGCGCAGGAAAAGCGCGGTCGTGTCCCCGGGGAGGCCGCTGTGCAGGGCGAGGTCGATGGAGGCGTAGGCGATCTGGCCCAGGTAATGAAGCGCCTGGTTGTAGCGCTTGGACGCCAGCATCTTCTCCAGGAGCTCGGGGGGAAGTTTCCGGGAAGGGTCCTGGTAATGCCCGGAGAGCCGGTCCAGGACCTCCTTGGTCCAGACGAAGTTCTCCATCATCTGGGAGGGGGCCTCCACGAAATCCCGGGCCACCCGGGAGCCCGAAAGGGTGGCGTGCCGGGCCGTGGTCAAGGTCTGGTGCATGATGTGGCCGAACTCGTGGAAGAAGGTCTCCACGTCGCCGTGCTTGAGCAGGGAGGGCTTTCCGGGCGTGGGCTTGGAGAAATTGGCGACCATGGCCGAGAGCGGCTCCCGGTAGGAGCCGTCGTCCAGGACCCGCCCCTGGATCAGGCCGAAGGCGGCGAAGTGGTTGTGCTTGCCCGGCCGGGGAAAGAGGTCCAGAAAGAAGGTTCCGATCGAGCGGCCCGATTCCTTGTCGAAAATCCGGTATTTTTTGACTTCCGGGTGCCAGACCTCCGCGCCTTTCTCCTCTTCGAAGCGAAGCCCCAGCAACTCCTGATAGATCGCCAGGGTCCCCTCGACCACGCGCTCGACCGGGAAATACTGCTTGACCTCTTCGGGGTCCAGGTCGTAGCGGGCGCGGCGGAGAATGTTGGAATAATAGGAGAGTTCCCAGGGCTCGATTCGGGAGGCCCCGGGATCGGACTGCTTTTTGACCGCCAGCAGGTCCGCGATCTCGGCGCGGCCGCGCTCGGTAACAAGAGCGCGCAAGCGCTCCAGAAATGCCTTTACCTTCCCCGGTTCCTTGGCCATCCGATTGTTGTCCAAAGCCCGATGGGCGTAGCTTGGATAATCCAACAAGCCCGCGGCCTTGTGCCGCAGGCTCAAAGCCTCTTCCAAGATCGGAACGTTCCGTTCCGTAGCTCTGTTCTGATATTTCAGATGCAGCTGCCGTCGAAGCTCGCCGTTCTTGGCGTACTGCATGAACGGCAGATAGCTCGGATAATCCAGCGTCACCAGATATTTCCCTTCCGGAGTCTTTTCCAGCCCCTCGGCGTAATCGGCCGGGAGCCCGTCCAGATCATCCGCGGAGACCTCCAGGGAATCCTTGTGCTCGCGGATATTCGAGGCGAATTGAATCTCCAGCTCCGACAGCCGCTCCTGGACCCGGCGCAATTCAACCTTCTTTTCCTCCTGAAGGTGCAGGCCCTGTTCCTTAAATCCCCGAAGCGTGAAATCCAGGAGGCGTTGATCCTCGCCCTCCAAGGCCTCGCCGCGCGCGGAGAAATCCTTCATCGCCTGGTAAAGCTCGGGGCGGGACCAGACCTCGATGGAATCCATTTCGGCTTGCTTCTCGACCTCGACGGCGGCCGCGCGCACGGCCTCATCGGGGGAGACATAGGCCAGAAACAGAAGGGGGGTGGATTCCTCGGAGAACGCCGCCTCGGCCGATTCAAAAGCGCGGACGGTGTTGGCGAAGGTGCGCTGGGCCGAGGGGATGGAGGTGATGAGCGAAAGCGCCGTTTGATGCCGCGCCTTGGCGGCCGCGTAGCCCGCCGCGATCTGGGCGGGAGAAATTTGCGCGGGGACTCCGGCGGCGGGGGAGGAGCGGACCGGACGCCCGGAGAAGGTCTGGGCGCCGGCGGATTCGACCCCGAAGGGGGAGAACAATATTATCATGCCGTAGAGGGATAATCTTATCATTAGCGAATAATACTTTTCCGCGAGGAAACCTAGTTAGGCCGTTGGACCCATGACCGGTTCCGTTAAAAGACCCAGTTCCATTGGGCGTTTGGACCCTTATTCTTTTCGGAAAGTCCGTTTATAATGTCGTACCCATGAAATCATCTTTCCTCATCCTTCCCTTCCTTGCCTCCGTTTCCGTAGCCGCCCCCCAGCCCCTCCCCGAACTCCCCGCCTCCGCCATCACCTCCATCGTCTCCCAATCCAAGGCGGGATTTGCCAATCGCAAAAGCGCCTGTGAACGCCGCGCCTGCGAAAACGGAGTCGAGGCCCGCGACGCCGCCATCCTCTGCCGGGAAACCCCCGCCTCCGACGCCCCGGCCCGTTGTTACTCCGACGCCCGGCGCCGCGGCATGGGCTATTTCGAAGCCATCTCGGCCTGCCGCAGCCAACCTTCCCCGGACGGCCCCGCCGCCTGCTACTCCAAGGCCCGCGCCCTGCTGGTGCAATATAAAGAGGCGGTCACGCTCTGCAAGCGCAGCCCCTCCTCCGAGGCGCCCGCCCTCTGCTACGGCCTGGCCCGCGAGCGCAATGTCCCGTACATCGAGGCCCTCACCCTTTGCGAAGGCTCCGTCTCCCCCGACGCCCCGGCCCGCTGCTACCAGAACGCCCGCGAGGCCAATGTGGCCTTCCTGGAAGCCATCGTCCTCTGCAAAGGCAGCGTATCGGCCGTGGACCCCGTGGCTTGCTACCGCTCCGCCCGGCAAGACAATGTCCAGTACCCCGAGGCCGTGAAGCTCTGCCAAGCCCAACCCTAGCGGTGCCAGGTATCCACTTTCTTACCTTTCTTTCCGCCTGAAAGATTTCGTTCCCGCTTGGCGTCTATCCATCAGCGACACATGGAAAGGTCAAGGAACCGGATTGACCGGGACCCCCGCCCCCACGGACGATTAAATCCGCCCGTCGATAAATCGTCGAATTTTAAAATTGATATGGAACAAAAGCCCTCGCTCACTCGTATTAATATTGCGGGATTGACGAATGCGACCCGCAGGGGCTATACTAAAAATGAAGTTGCGGGACGTTCTACGGCTGATCACAAAGGACGGTTGGTATCTCGTCGAGACGAGAGGGAGTCACCGGCAATTCCATCATCCAAACAAGCCCGGCCGCGTAACGATCGCCGGCCATCCAGGCGACGATCTGTCGCCAGGGACGCTAAACAGCATTCTAAAGCAGGCGGGATTAAAATGAACAAATTCCTCGTGGTCATCGAAAAAGCGGGCCGGAACTTTTCGGCCTTTTGTCCGGACCTCCCCGGCTGCATCGCCACCGGCCCCACCCGGGAAAAAGTGGAAAAAAACATCCGGGATGCCATTTCCTTCCACCTGGACGGACTTAAAGAGGACGGGCACCCCGTCCCTCGGCATGCCGCCCGGGCGGCTTACGTCGTAGTTTAGTAGGGGGAAGAAACCTCGCCCCTTGACAGCATGTCGTCTATAGGATACACTTGATTAGCAACCCTTCCCCCGAACGGGAGGCTAAGATGATCGGAACCATTCCTCACAAAGACTATTTGCTCGGCAAATTGAAAAACCCCGGTGAAGCGGCGGCCTACCTCAATTCCGTCTCCGCGGATGGGGAAATCCGATACCTTCTCAAGGCCATCCGAAACGTCGTCCAGGCCCAGGGCGGCATCGGAAAGCTCGCGGAGAATACCAAATTGAGCCGCACCAGCCTGTACAAGACTCTCTCCCCGGCCGGCAACCCGGAGCTCGGCACCTTGGAACTCATCCTGGCGGCTTTCGGCATCCGCATCGGATTCTTCCCGATCCCCGCCAAGGGGCCCCGTTCCGCGCGCCCAGGCGCCTAGGCCTTTAGACCTAATTATCTCTAGGCCCTCCGACCCTTGAGCCGACAGGCCTTTCGGTGCGATAATAAGGAACCTGTAACCCGGGGGATTGGCCCCGGGGTATCCACGATCCGACCTCAAATCGGATGAAACCAGGAAGCCGACCCCACCCGGCTTCCTGGTTTGATTGATATCAGGGGATCCCTGCAGCAAGGAGCCGAGACCATGAACAGAAGGACCATGTTCCTCACCGTCGCAAGCGCCATTTTCCTGGCGGCCTGCGGCGAAGAAACCCGCACCGGACAGTTGACCCTGGCCGGATCCGCCCCCGTTCGCATCGCCTCGCAGGACGGCAAGACCGTAGAATTCTTCGCCGGCCCCCTCAAGGTCGAGTTCGGCGCCTCCAGCGGCCGAAAGTTCACGGTGAAGCTCGAGCAAGACGGCCGCACCGCGACCTTCTCCGGCAAGGTGCCCAACGCGGACAACTGGAACTTCACCGTCCTTGGAAAGGACGTTGGACAACCCATGGACTTCAGCAGCAGGCGCAACATCCAGCTCTACGGCGCCGTCAGCAAGTCCTGGGGCACCGGTGGTTCCTGCGGCTTCAACGGCCGCTGGGAGACCGAAGACAGCTGGCAGAAAGGAAACGAGGACTGGAGCGTGGCTTTCGCGGACGCCGCCACCTCCCATGCCGTCGGTTCCTTCAATTCCCGGCAGGAAGGGCAGAACTACCTGATCGACTCACGCAACGTCTGGTGCCGCGAGCGCCCGGATCATGACCGTGGCGGTCGCTGGGACCGGATGTCCAAGAAGCTCGAGGACATCAAGCCGGCCGACATCAAGTTCGACTAAAGACTCAAGAAAAAACCGGGCGGCCCAACGGCCGCCCGGTTTTTTTATTGGTGCCAGGTATCCACTTTCTTAACTTTCTCGCGCTTAGGGATCGATGACTCCCGCGTTGGGAATGTCAGAGAAGGTGAAGAGCTCTCCCGTGGACCCCCGTTGGTCGAAGGTCAGATGGGTGAATTCGGTGTGGCTTCCCGTCGTATTGAACCCCGCCACGGTGAAAACCCCGTGGAATTGCGCGGCTTCCCCGACCTGGAGTTGGGGCGCGCCGAAGAGGCGGATGTCCGACAAGGTTTGGGCCGGTTTGGCTCCCCGCCCGGGAACTTCCTGGATCGACTTGATTCGGAGGCCCGAGATCGGCCCCGGGCCGACGTTTTTGACCTCCAAAATATAGCCCACCCGGTCGCCTTCGTGGTAAATGGGCAGAGTCCCCATCATTCCTTCCGGTTTGAGGTAGCCGATTCGATACGACAATGGACCCGCGGGCTTCCACGCTCCCGGAGCGATCGGAGCCACGGGCGCATGCAGGCGACGGGGCCCGTCGGCCACCCACAACACGGCCATCGCCGCCGCGAAAACCGCCAATTTGCGGGGGTTCCCCAAAACCAAATCCAGGATTACATCCACCCAGCCCCAGAACCCGCTTTCCGGCTCAGGGACCGGCGCCGTCCGCTTGGACCATTTGGCGAAGATGACTCCGCAAACATGGCACTCCGGGCGGATGCGGTCGTCCAGGAATTGGCAGTTCGGGCACCTTAGGCAGAAGTCTGGAACCGGGGCCAAAATGATGATGTCCGAGGCCCGGGGAGGGGGGAGGCTTCGCGCGGCGTCCAGGATGGCACGGTTTTCGTAGTCCCCCAGAGGGACGGGAGCGGGACGGGCGGCATCGGTAATCATTTCATCGCCTCCAGGGTAGGACACGGAAAATTTGATTTGGTTCAGTATAGCCCCGGGACCCCCGGCTGTAAATTCACAGCCTGGTTACATGGTGCAACAGAGGGGTTACTCCGGCACTTTCCGCGTCTTGACAATATGACTATTTATGACTACAATATGGTCATGATAGAGGTTAAGATCGCCACGCTCAAGGCGAAATTGAGCTACTACCTCGGGCAAGTCCGGAGCGGGGGGGAGCTTTTGATTTTCGACCGCAAAACGCCCGTGGCGAGAGTCGTCTCCGCGGGGGAAACGCGCAGAGGGCTGACCATCCGCGAAGCGGCCAAGCCGTTGGGCGACATCGATAAAATGAAATTCAGGCCGCTCAAAAAAAAGACGGATAGCACCAAACTCCTGCGAGAGGAACGGGAGCGCCGGTGAACGCCTACCTGGATTCCTCGGTCATTCTTAGGAAATTGCTCGACGAAAAGGATCCGGTCAAAGACTGGAATCGTTGGGGAAAGGGCGCGACCAGCGAACTTGCCCTGATCGAATCGCTTCGCGCCCTGGACCGGCTTCGCCTTCAAGGGGACATTCAGGACGGCGAAGTCTCGGAAAAGCGAAAGGCGCTCCTGGAAATATTCGAGCTCATCAGCGTCATTTCCCTGGACCGTGAAATTTTAGATCGGGCCGCGGAGCCCTTTCCAACCATCCTCGCCACCCTGGACGCGATCCATTTGGCGAGCGCCTTGCTCTACCGCGCGGAGCGAAAGAGCGACCTGGCTTTTCTGACCCACGACCTCCAATTGGGGACCGCCGCCCAAGCCATGGGCTTCGAAGTTCACGGAGTTCGCCTTTCCCAATAAGCACTCCAGCGGTCCCGCGGTGCCTGGCATTCATATTCTTCAAATTCCCGCCCGCCGTCCTAGCCAAGGCAAGCAAAGCAAGCATGTCAACCACCGGCACCATTGACTTTGGGGCGATGGTCTGCTAGACTGACGTGTCAGTCTAGTCATGTCCAGAACGGTTTTAGACAAAGAGGAGCGGCGCAGCCAGCTCGTGGACGCGGCGATCAAGGTATTCGCCCAAAAAGGATACCGGTCGGCGGCCATCACCGACATCATCGAGGCGGCCGGGGTGGCGCGGGGGACTTTCTACCTTTACTTCGACTCCAAGCTGGCGGTTTTTCACGCGGTGATGGACCGGTACTTCGAACTGTTCCAAGGCGTGGTGGACAAGGAGCTGGCCCGCTCCTACACCAATCCCCTGATGGTCCGGGCCCGCATCCGGGAATCCCTCATGGAGTGGTTCCAGCTCTTCGCGCAAAACAAGGACCTGGCCAAGGTGGTGTTCCGGGAGGCCAACGCCATCGAGCCGGATTTCGAGAGCAAGGTCAACGCCATGCTCTACACCTGCTTTTCGCATTGGCAGAACCACATCACCAAGTTCCAGAAGGTGGGCTTCATCAAGAAAGGGGTGGACCCGCATTTCCTGAGCGTGATCTTTTCGGGGATCGTCTTGAGCGTCGTGCTGCACTACATCATTCCCGAGGAAAAACCGGATTTGGACCGGATCGTGGATCAATGGCTGGATTTGCTGGAGTCGGGCATTCGAACCAAGGGATGGCTGGGATGATTTTTTTTGACCGGAGACTAGACTGATATGTCAGTCCAGAAATCGGCCGACCTGCGCTTCGTAGCCATCCGCATCCTGCTCCACGACCGCGTGCGCTTCGCCATCACCGCCGGAGGGGTGGCGGTGGCCATCATGCTCATCTTCATGCAGGGGGGGATGTACCTGGGATTCATGCACAACGCCTCCTGCATGATCGACCGCTCCGACGCCGATGTCTGGGTGGTGAGCAAAAATTCCCCAAATTTCGACTGGTCCAGACCCTTCCCCGAGCGATATCTGACCAAGGTGCGCTCCACCCCGGGCGTGGCCCAGGCCAAATCCCTGATCTTCGCTTGGGCATTTCTCCGCCGCCCCGGCGGCGGAACCGAACAGGTGGAGCTTATCGGCTACCACCCCTCCCCGGAAGCGGGTTGGGGAGAGCCTTGGAACTTGGTTTCCGGCGAACCTTCAGATGTTCAAGGAGGCGAGCGGATGATCGTGGACGAGTCCTCCCTGGAAAGGCTCGGAGTCAATGGAGTCGGGGACCGGGTCGAGATCATGGAACGCGAGGTCAAGATCGTGGGGCTCACCCGGGGGATTCGGTCCATGACGACGGCGCCCTTCGTGTTCGTGTCTTATCAAACGGCGCAAAAGCTTGCATCTTATCTCGGGGAAAGAAATACGGTCTTCGTCCTTGCCAAGGCGGAAGCGGGCGTGACGGCCGAAGAGCTAAAACAACGGCTCCAAGAAAGACTTCCGTATGTTGATGTTTTAACAAAGAACGATTACAGTCGGCGAACCCGGCGGTATTGGACCATCCAAACCGGCATGGGCTTCGGCTTCATGGCGATGACCATGCTGGCCCTGGGCGTGGGCCTGGCCATCGTCGGACAGACCATTTACGCGGCCACCATGGAGCATTTGCGGGAATACGCCACGTTGAAGGCCCTGGGCGCCACCGACGCGGAATTGCGGGTCATCCTCTGGACGCAGGCCGGCGTCAGCGCCGTCCTGGGTTTCGTGGTCTCCCTGGGCGCCGTGTGGTTCGGCGCCCGCTGGCTCGACAGCATGGGCCTGACCATCGTTCTGCCGCCCCTGATGTATCCCGCGGTCTTCGCCCTGGACGTGGCGATGTGCCTGGGCGCCTCCATCATCAGCGTCCGCAAGGCCTTGGCCTTGGATCCCGCCATGGTGTTTCGCGCATGAAAACCGCCATCGAAGCCCGCGGGGTCTGGAAAGTCTACACCCAGGGCAATCTAAAGGTGGAAGCGGTCCGCGGGGCGGACATGACCGCCGCCCCCGGGGAAGTGGTGGCGCTCATGGGCCCGTCGGGCTCCGGGAAAACCACCTTGCTCACCATGTTGGGGGGAATGCTGGCGCCCACCCGGGGAGACGTTCTCGTCGAGGGCCGGGCCTTCTCCTCCCTCACTTCGGCCGAAACCGCGCGGGTGCGCCGCGCCAAGATCGGCTACGTGTTCCAACACTTCAATTTATTCCCGGCCCTGACGGCCTCGGAGAACGTGCAGGCGGCCCTGCGCCTGCGGGGGCTTGAGCCGGACGCCGCCCGCGCGGAGGCGGAAAAATCCCTGGAAGCCGTCGGCCTTTCCGACCGCATGGAATTTCTTCCCGAGGATTTGAGCGGCGGCCAAAAACAACGGGTTTCCATCGCCCGGGCCCTGGCCGGCAATCCCTCTTATGTCCTGGCCGACGAACCGACCGGAGCCCTGGACGCCAAGAACGGGCGGTCGGTCATCGAGCTTCTGGTCCGCCGGGCCAAGGAGTCCGGGGCGGCCGTGGTGGTCGTCACCCACGACCCCAGGCTGGCGGAATTCATGGACCGGCTGTACACGATGGAAGATGGACGACTCACCGAACAAAGCAGGACCGGAGGCGCGGTATGAGCTTAAATGGAAAAATTTGGGCGTTGGCGATTTTTGTCCTGGTCGGCTCGGGGGCCCTCACCTGGTCGGCCAAATCCCGGCCGGCTCCCCATCCCGCGCCGGCCGCGCGGGGCTCGGCCGGGGAGATCTCGGCCACCGGCAAGATCGAGGCGCTTAAGGAAGCCTCCATCCGCGCCAAGGGAGGGGGGAGAATCCTCAAGTGGCTCAAAACCGAAGGCGAGTGGGCCAAGGAAGGGGAGCTGGTCCTGCTTCTGGACCACGACGCCGAAAAAGCGGCCCTGCTGGAAGCCGAGGCGGAAGTCTTTCAAACCGAGGCCCGGCACAAACGGATAAAAATCCTTCATGCCCAAAAGGTGGCCTCCGACCAGGAATCCGACGACGCGGAAGGGGCCTTCCGCCTGGCCCGCGCGCGGAGGGACAAGGCCGCGGCCGCGCTCGCGGAGCGGAACATGAAGGCCCCGTTCTCCGGAAAAATCCTCAAGACTTATTTGGAACCCGGGGAAAGCATCGAGGCCCGTGGGGAAAGCCCTCTGTTTGTCATCGGCGACATCCGGACCTTGCGGGTGCGGGCGGAGATCGACGAGCTCGACATCGAGCGGATCGCGGCCGGAAATTCCGCCGTCGTCCTGCCGGACGCCTATCCGGGAAGGGAAGTGCCCGGGAAGGTGGTCTCCATGAGCGGGATTCTAGGGCGCCGACGGCTCAGGTCCGATGATCCGAAGGAACGGCTGGATGGGAAAGTTTTAGAAGTATTGATAGAACTGCAAACGGAAGAGGGATTGCGTCCGGGGTTGTCGGCGGAAGTTAGGATCAAGGGGAACGGGAAATGAACAATTTACTGCTCCTGCTCGCCGCCGGGGCGCTGGCGGGACCGGTGCCTCCGACGCCCCTTTTTCAAGCGGCGGTGACCCGCGCGCCCGAGCTTGACATCGCGCACGCCGAGGAACGGACCTCCTCGTGGCAGGCGAAACGCTCCGCCGCGCCCATGCTCCCGAGGATCGACACCACCGCCGGGCTCACCTCCTGGGCGGACGCCCGCCCGGCCTTTCCGGTGGGCATTCTGCGTCCGGGCCGGGAAGCCGGAGTCGAGGTGAAGGCCGAGCAAACTTTGTTCCAGGGCGGCTCCCTGCTGGGCGGCTACCGGGAAGCCGCCGCCCTCCACCGCGCGGCCGAAAGCCAAACCAAGGCGGCCCGTGAGGAGGTTCTTTACCGGGCGGCTTGGCTGAGCTTCGATTGGCAGGAACGCCGGGAAGCCCTGCAGTACGCCGAGGCGGAAAATTCCCGGCGGCAGGGCCATTGGGAGGCCGCGAGAAAACGAGCCGACGCGGGGGTTCTCTCCGACGCCGATTTGCGCCGGGCCGAAGCCGAAGCCAAGAAAGCCTCCGCCGACCTCATTGAGGCCGGCCGTTTCCTGGCCGAAACCCGCCACAGGCTGGAAATGCTCACCGGCTTGAACCTGGAGGACGGTCTCTCTCCGCCCTTCCCCCTTCCCGTCCCGGGCGGGGACCGCAAATCCCTGGCGGAGGCCGCCCGCCTCGCCAATCCCCGGACTCGGGCGGCCTTCCAAACCCTGGAGGCTTCACGGCGCGCGCAAGCCGCGGCCGACGGCCGCTGGGCGCCCGCCTTGGTCGCGGGCGCCGCCCAGCGTGGCTCGATCCAGACCCCCGAGACCCTTCACCAAGTCAGGCGGGAGTCCTACGGGTATCTGCAAGCCCGTTGGAATTTGTTCGGCGGGGGGGAATCCTTGGCGGCCTCTCAGGGCGCCCGGGCCAAGACCGCCGCGGCGAAAGGCCGCCTGCAACAAACCTCGGACGAGGCCGCCTTGAGCGCTTCCCTGGCTTTCGACGCCGCGGAGGCCGCCCTATCCGTCCTGGAAGCCGACGAGGCTCGGGTGGAGGCCGCCCGGACCGCCTACGACCGGACCGCCAAGCGGCACGAAGCCGGCATGGACCCCTACCTAAACTTGTTGGATTCGGCCTCGACCCTTCGTTCGGCCGAGGCGGAAAGGACGAAGGCGCGCTACGCCCGTCAGCGCGCCCTCTTGGACCTCCACCGAGCCCTTGGAACGGTGGAAACCGCCCTTCTAGGCGGTCCTGGTCGTGGAGAATAGAAAATATCTTTTAAAAAGATAGATAAATAATAATTTCACTTTCGCCAACGAAATTTTCGGCGACCACCCCCAGACGTCCCCCTATCGGAAGATCCCACCGACATATCCACCGACTGCCCCGCCCGCGAGGCCTCCAAGCACCGCGCCGACCGGCCCCGCCACCAGGAAGCCCACCGCGGCTCCGACCAGCGCGCCCACGACCGCGCCGAAGATGTTCCAACCCGTGAAGCTGATTTTCCAGCTCGAATAACCGCCGGTCCGACGGCCGTCGGGCTGATGAGCGCCGCAGCACTCGACGCCCTTTTCCTTGCAGAGCCGCGGGGCCGGGACCGGTTCCTTCAGGAGCCGCTGAATCTCCCGTTCGCGAGCCGCGTCCAGGGCGGGGTCTTGCGGGCCTTGGAGCCCATGGGACCCGCCGGGGACCACCGCGTCGGCGCCGGGCGCGCCCGGAGCGCCCCCGTCGAAGTATTTCCCTTGGACGGCGCTGCCGCCCGCCGAGATGTCGGACAAGGCCTTCAGGGGAGCGTTCGCGGCGGCCCACAGGGCCCCGGAACCCACAAGCTGAAGCGCGGCCGCCAAACCGAGAATGGTTCTTTTCATGTTCTTGTCTCCCACGCGCCGCTTCATTGGGCGGCCTCGAATAATTTGTCCCAGTCGCCCTGGGCGTTGTCCAGGACCTGGATCATCTTTTTGGCCCGGCTTTTTTCAAAGCCGGAAGACGCGGAGGCGTCGCCCCAACCCACCTCGGTGTTGCTCAAGGCGTCGGCGTAAGGAGCGGTCCGGGTCTTGATCAACTCGCCGTAGGCGTCGAAGAGCTTCAAGGTCCCGTCCTGATAGACCACCACCATTTTCAGGCAGCAGCCCGTGTCGCAGGCGCCGGGCTCCGAGAAGCGCACGTCCACCGCGCCCGCGCCCAGGAAAGCCAGGAATTTAGGATCCCCGTTCGGGTCGCGCTCATTGAGGTCGAAGAGCACCGCCCGGCCGTTGTCTCCGAAGAGCTCGACCATGCGGTTGCCGTCGGTATCCACGAAGAGCTTGCGGCCCGGACGCTCGGGGTCCAGGATCACGCGTCCGGTTTGCCCGCCGTAGCGGTAGTAGCCGTCGCCCACGTAGACGTAGACCACCTCGACGCGTGAGGGATCCTGATACCACCAGTAGCCGTCGTGCCAGTAGCACCACCGATCCGAGACGCCGTCAAAGTACCACCAGCGCCCATCGTAGTACCGGGTCCAATAATAGGAATCGCCCCAATAGAAGCCCACCCAATGGTAGCCCCAATCGTCGTAGTAATGGCACCAGTAACCGTCGCCGTATTCGTGCCAGAAGTAATTGTTGGGCATACGCTCGGTTTCGGAGTAGCGGTTGATCTCGTTGATGACGGTGACGTTGTCGATGATCGTCCGGTGGTCGGGATGCCCTTTCCAGGGCTTGTGGGTCCGGGGCTTGCCGTCCCAACGGTAATCGGGATGCCGGGGCTGATAGCGGTCCCGGACGATGCGCCCGCCGTCCTGGATCGGCTCGGGCCGGGGCATGTGGGAACGGCCGTTCCCGCCCCGCTCGGGCCGGGGGTGGAAGACGGGAGGACGCGGGGTGTCCGTGGGACGCTCCCGGCGCTGGCGCTCGTCTTCTTGGTGGCGGCGCTCCGTTTCCTGACGCTGCCGCTCCTGTTCTTGACGGCGGCGAGTCTCCTCTTCCTGACGGCGCCGGCCTTCTTCTTCCTGGCGGCGGCGCTCCTCGGGATCGTTGCGCCGGCGCTCTTCTTCCTGGCGGCGGCGATTTTCCTCATCCTGCCGACGACGATTCTCCTCTTCTTGGCGGCGGCGGCCCTCTTCTTCCTGGCGACGGCGCTCATCCTGCCGGCGGCGCTCCTCGGGATCCGGGCGGCGGCGTTCCTCATCATGGCGGCGGCGGTTTTCTTCTTCCTGGCGGCGGCGCGCCTCTTCCTCAAGCCGCCGACGCTCTTCTTGGCGCTTGCGGCCTTCTTCATCCTGCCGCTTGCGGCCCTCTTCCTCGTCCCGCTTGCGCTTCTCTTCGTCCTGGCGCTTGCGGCCCTCTTCCTCGTCCCGCTTGCGCTTTTCCTCGTCCTGGCGCTTGCGGCCTTCTTCGTCTTGCCGCTTGCGGTTCTCTTCATCCTGCCGCTTGCGCCCTTCTTCTTCGTCCCGCTTGCGCTTTTCCTCGTCCTGGCGCTTGCGGCCTTCTTCATCCTGCCGCTTGCGGCCCTCTTCTTCATCCCGCTTGCGCTTCTCTTCGTCCTGGCGCTTGCGGCCTTCTTCATCCTGGCGCTTGCGGTTCTCTTCATCCTGCCGCTTACGGCCTTCTTCATCCTGCCGCTTGCGGTTCTCTTCATCCTGCCGCTTGCGGCCCTCTTCTTCGTCCCGTTTGCGTTTGGCTTCCTGCTCTTCCTGCTGACGACGCCTTTCTTCCAGGCGTTGCCGAGCGGACTCTTCTTCCTGCCGCTTGCGGTTCTCTTCTTCCTGACGCTTGCGGCCCTCTTCTTCCTGCCGCTTGCGAGACTCCTCTTCCTGCCGCTTGCGGTTCTCTTCTTCCTGGCGCTTGCGAGATTCCTCTTCCTGGCGCCGACGGTTTTCCGCCTCCTCTTTTTGCCGCCGGTCTTGTTCTTCCCGATTCTTCCGTTCCTGTTCGTCCCGATTCTTTCGGTCCTGTTCTTCCCGCTCCTTGCGGCCGCCATCCTCCTTGTCCTTGTCTTTGTCGTTATCGGCCCGGAAAGCGCCTCGGACCGGGGAGGCGGGCAGGAAACTGGACGAATCAAACTTGCTTCGGCTGCTTTGGGCCGCGCGGGCGATGGAGGGAAGCACACCGACCGCAAGACTCATCGCCATCGCCCCGGCCAATCTCAAGAGGGCCCGCAGACGGCGAGTCAATGCCCGTGCGTTTTCATGTTCCATGATCAATCTCCGAAATCAAATTATCCCCGACCCAAAAGGGCGGGGAAAAGGGGCGACCGATATTAGTTTAACCGGGAGGGGGTTGGCTCCCCAGGGGCCTCTGGGCCAGAAAGGAACAGTCTTTTGGCGGACGAAACCTGGGCCCTAGGGCCCAATTGCCGTCAGGGCAGGGTGGGGACTAGAACAGCCGCATCTTGAGGATGTCGACGACCGCGGTGAAGGTCAGCAGGCCCTTGGCGGGCTGGGCCATGCGGTTCATCGAGCGGACCAGGTCGGTCCAACGGCCGCGGGCTTCCTCGAAATCGTAGCGGTACTCCAGGACCTTGGCGGCGAATTGCCGGCGCGCGTCCGCCGACCATTCGTCGTGCCGCCGCCGGTACTCCAGCTTGGCGGCCTGGTATTGGGCCATGGCGGACTCCAGGCGGGCGCTGCCCGACTCCAAGCGCGCCTGAATCCGGTCCCACAGCTTCTGGGAGGCCCCGGCGGCCGCCAAACGGATGGCCAGCTGACGGGTCTCCACGGCAAGCCGGGCCTTCAGGATCATGGGGTCCGGGGCGCGGCTCAGCCGCCAGGTCCAGCCGAACTTGCTGAAGGCGTGGATCATCCATTTGGCGATGTCGAAATGATACCAGCGGACGCCGTTGCGGTAGTCGAATTGGAACTTGTGGTGGAAGCTGTGGTAGCCCTCCCCGAAGCTGAGCGGCCCCAGCCACCAGCTGTCCCGCGCCGTGTTGTCCAGGCTATAGGTCTGGCTTCCGTAAAGGTGGGCCAAGGAGTTGATGAAGAAGGTGGTGTGATGAACCAGGACCACCCGGATGAACCCGCCCCACAGCAGGCCGCCCCAGGGGCGCCCCTCGAGCAGACCGACGGCGGCGGGCAAGCCGAAGGAGACGACCGCCAGGATGGCGATGTACCAGCGGTGCTGCCAGAGAATCCAGCGGTCTTTCAGGAGGTCGGGGACGTTCTTGTAGCGGACCTCGTCATTTTCCGTGTTCTTGTAGAAAATCCAGCCCACATGCGCCCAAAGGCCGCCCCGCTTGACGTTGTAGGGATCGGCGTCGGTGTCGACGAAGCGGTGGTGGTAGCGATGATCGGAGGACCAATTCAGGACGGAATTCTGGGCGGCCGCGGCGCCGAAGAGGAGGTAGTAGGCCTTCAGAAAGCCCGCGCAATCGTAGGTGCGGTGGGCGTAGTAGCGGTGGTACCCCGCGGTGATGCCGATTCCGGTCAGCATGTACATGATGAAGCAGTTCAGGATCTCGAGCCAGGTGATCCCGTAATTGAGGATGTACCAGGAGCCCACCCCGAATCCGACGATCGGGGTCAGGAACAGAAACGAGATGTTGGCGAAGTCGTACGGCCTTTTGGTGTCCACCATGCTTCCGGGATTGAAATTCTTCAAATGATCTCCTGTGAGGGGGGAATCAGCGCTTGAGAACGATCCCTTTCCAACCGGCGTCGGAAAGTTTCTTGGCGGCCGCGTCGGCGAAAGCCTGGGTCTCGAAGGGACCCGCCCGAACCTGGTAAAACGTTTTTCCGTCGACGGGGGTGTGCGCCACCAAAATAGGGGAGTCCGCTTTCCCGATTTTCTCCTTCATGGCCTCGGCGCGCGCTTCTTCTCCGAAGGAGCCGAGCTGGACCCAGAACTTCGCCGACGAAACCTTGACCGCCGGAGCTTTCGGAGACAAGACCGTCACGGAAGGGGGGGTCGGAACCTTGGGCGCGGCCGCGGGGGCCACGGGGGCTAGGGGAGCGGGCGCGGGCGCCGCCGGAGACTTCGGGGCCGGAGCGGGAGCCGCCGGGGCCTTCGGGGCCGGAGCGGGGGCCGCCGGGGCCTTCGGGGCCGGAGCCAGGGCAACGGGAGCATTCGGGGCCGGCGCCGGGGCAACGGGAGCCTTCGGGGACGGCGCGGGAGCCGCCGGGGACTTTGGGACCGGAGTCGGCGCCACCGATGGGACCGAGGCGGGGCTGGCGGCGACCGCCGTCGCTTTGGCGACGGTCTTCGGCTTGGCCGGGACCGACGCCTTGACCTCGGGCTTCTGAGCCAAAGAAGGAGGGGGCAGGGGCGCAGGGGGAGCGGGAGTGTCCATTGCGGCCTGGCCGAGCCAAAGAATCATGGTCCCCCCGACCCACTCGGCCCGGTAGGGGGCTTCCGCCGGCATTTCGAGAATGACGCGGGCCATGGGAGCCGGGCCGTCCGTCACCTTGCCCAGGCGGATGCGGCTGAGGTTTCGGCCCTCGACCTCAATGACCTTCGCGGGAGCCTCGAGGCGGGTGTTCTTGAAATCGACGATCAGGCGGGCGGGCGCGTCCTGGAACACGATCTCCTGGGAGGCCTCGCTGGTGAGGTGGAAGCTGACATGGTCGTCGGAGGCCCCGACGCTGATCAAGGAAGAGGCGGATTGAGCGTTTAAAAGCGATGGGAGACCCGCGACGACGACCACGACGGAGTGCCAACGCCTCATTGGCTTCATATTACCGGTTAATATCGGGACTGTCAATAGCGGCCGCCAAATTGCTATTCTCGGCCTCATGTCTTTCCGGAGCCTCTCCTTCCTCTTATTCGCGGGCGTGATCGTCGCCGCCGCGGCCCTGCAGCTGGGCCCGGTCATTCTGGCCACTTTGTTCTCCTACATGGTCCTGCACTTCACCCACCACCTGCTGGCGGGCCGGGTGCGCCGGTTCTACGCCCGCACCGCAAGCGTCACCATTTTCATCGCCACGGCCACGGCCGTCTCATGGGCGGTCTGGTATTTCCTCCGGCAGACCCTCTCCACCGTCCCCAAGATCGCGATGACCGCGGTCCCCCGGATCGTGGAGCTCGGGGAGCAATTCGGCCTCAATCTCCCCTTCGACAATCTCAGCGAGCTCCGCCAGGTCGCCATGGACGCCCTGCGGGAAAACGTGGTGCAGATCACCACCACCGGAGGCCTGCTGACCAAGAGCGTGTTCCATGTGATCATCGGCATCTTCGTGGCCGTCCTTTTCTTCCTCAATGAACAGCCCCAGGAATACAAAACCAACCTCTACGACGCGATCCGCAGGGAGTTCAACCTCCGAATCCGGACCTTCCTGACCAGCTTCGAAAAAGTTCTCGGCGCCCAAGTGATCATCTCCTTGATCAACACCGGGGTCACCACCCTCTTCCTCGTATATATGGAACTTCCATACATCCACTTTCTGGTTCCCGCCACCTTTCTCCTGGGAATCCTGCCTCTGATCGGCAACATCCTCTCCAACACCTTGATCGTGGGCACCGCGCTCGCCATCTCGACCCGGGACGCGGCCTTCTCCCTGGCCTTCCTGGTGTTCGTCCATAAGCTGGAGTATTTTCTCAACAGCAAGATCGTCGGCTCCTCCATCAACGCCCCCATGTGGCAGACTTTGCTGGGCATCCTGATCGGAGAGAGAATCCTGGGGGTCCCCGGGATCATCCTGGCCCCGGCCATCCTCCACTACCTGCGCGAAGAGATGCAGAACATCCAAATCAAGTCTCCGGAGCTTCCAAAGCTATGAAAACCCGATTCCTCGCCGCCGCTTTCCTCACCCTGGCGATCCCGCGCCAAGCCCTATCCTGGGGGGAACGCGGGCACCACTCCGCCGCGCGCAGCGCCGCCTTGACCGTCCTGGCCGGGCTCGACCTCTCCGCGCTCTCCGCGGAGGAAGCCGACGCCTACCGGTCCCTGGAGTCCTTCTTCCGCCGCAAGGCCATCCAATTGGGGCACCTGTCCAACATTCCCGACACGGCCTGGCGGAGCCTGGACTCGGAAGCCTCGGCCCAAAACGGGCCCACCCATTTCGCCGACGCGGACCAGTGGACCGACGATTTCGACTCGATTCCCCTGGACTATCCCGCGGCGCTTCAAAAATACCACGGAAAGCCCAACCGGATCGACCGCAAGCCCATCGACCTGTTCGAGAGCGGAACCTCCATCTGGCGTTCGCAGGAACTCTATGACCTGGCCGTCGAGCAATGGAAGACGGTCAAGGCTTCCACCCCCGGCTCCCCGGAGCAGAAAGCCGCCGCCCAAAAAGCCGTCGTCTACAGCGGCCTGCTGGCGCATTTCATCGGGGACGCCTCCATGCCCTACCACAACGCCACCGATTACGACGGCTACGGCACCGGCAACGGGGGCGTGCACGCGTTCTTCGAGACCGACATCCCGGAGGTGGAAACCCCCGACTTCGAGGCCGACGTCCACCGAAAAATCCCCGAGCGCTGGATCAAGCTCGACATCGAGGGGGCTTTCCAGAAGGGGGGCGCCCGCCCCGCGGCTTTTCTTTGCCGGGAGCTGGGCAAATTCGCTTTCGCGCGCCTGCCCGAACTGCGCAGCATCGACGACGCCTTCATTACCCGCCGCAGTTCGCCCTCCGCGGCCGGGCAGCGGGGCTCGGCCGCCCAGCGGCGGCCCGCCGAGGCCGCGGCCCCGGCCTTCCGCCCGATGATCACCGAGCAGGTCGCGGGCTCGGCCGCCGCGTTGGCCCGCCTTTGGCGGGGGGCCTGGGAAGCCGCGGGAAAACCCGATCTCGGGAAAGCCCGGGGTTGGGACTACGCCCACAAGCCGGACTTCGTCGCGCCGGGCTATGATCCCGACGCTCTCGGCCGCATCCGCGACCGCCTCCAAAACGCCAAAAAGCCGTGAACCCCACCGCCCTGGCGCGGTTCACGCTCCTGCTGGTCACGCGGATTTTCTACCGGATCCGCCCCGAGGGCGCCGCCCGTCTTCCCGTCCGCGGGGCGGGCCTGCTGGTCTCCAACCACCTCTCCTTCATCGACGCCTTTCTCATTTCCGGGGCCTGCCCCCGGCCCGTGCGTTTTTTGATGTACCGTTCCTACTTCGAGGCGCCGGGGCTGAGCTGGTTTTTCAAGGCCATGGGGGCCATCCCCATCAGCGACAAGGATTCCCCGAAATCGGTCCTTAAATCCTTCGAGGCAGTCCGGGAGTCTTTGGGCGCCGGGGACCTGGTCTGCATCTTCGCCGAGGGCTCCATCAGCCGGCACGGGCAGATGCTCCGTTTCAAAAAGGGCTTCGAACGCATGGTCAAGGGAATGTCGGTTCCCGTGATCCCGGTGCATTTGGACCGGGTCTGGGGTTCGGTCTTCAGCTTCGAGGGCGGTCAAGTCCTCCTCAAACGCCCCCGGCGGCTCCCTTACCCGATCACCGTGAGCTTCGGCGAACCTCTGCCGTCCACGGCCACGGCCCACCAGGTCCGCCAGGCGATTCTGGACCTCGGCGCCACGGCCTTCGGCCTGCGCATCCGGGAGCGCCTCTCTCTGGGCCTGGAATTCGCCGCCACCGCCAAACGGCGCTGGCGGGACCTGGCCATGCGCGACTCAAGCGGCCGCGTCCTCACTTTCGGACAAGCCCTCACCCGGGCCGTGCTCTTCGCGGCCGCCCTGCGCCGCCGCGGGCGAGCCGACTCCGTGGCCCTGGCCCTGCCGGGGTCGGCCGACGGCGCGCTGGCCTGCCTCGGGACGGCCTTGGCGGGGAAAACCGCGGTCCTGCTCAACCCGGACCGCCCGGCGGCCGTGTTGGAGGAGAGGGCGCGCCGGGCCGGCGCGGAGCGCATCGTCGCCGAGCGAAAGCTCCTCCAAAAGCTCGGAGTGTCGGGCGCTCCGTGGCTGGCCTTCGAGGATTTGGCCGGGCCCTCCCGCCTGGAGCGCTTCGCGGCCGGCCTCATGCTCCGCCTGATTCCGGCCTCCCTGCTGGAGAAGCTCATTCCCGCCGCGGCGGTCCCCTTGGAGCGGCCCGCCGCGGTCCTCTTCACCAGCGGATCGACCGGCCCGGCCAAGGGCGTGGTCCTCAGCCACGCCAACATCCTCTCCAACATCGAGGGGGTGGCCCAAATCTACCAGCTTTCCCCGGAGGACCGCCTCGCCGCCGCCCTGCCCCTGCATCACGCCTTCGGGCTCACCGCCACGCTTTGGCTGCCCGCCATCTGCGGGCAGGCCGTCCTGCGCTCGGCCGATCCCGCCGACGCCCGCGCGTTGGGAAAACTGGCGGAAGAAGGCGGGGCGACTTTTCTGCTCGGGACCCCCTCCCAGCTCGGCCTCTGGCTCGGGGCGATCGACGCCCGGTCCTTTCGGACCGTCAAGACCGTCATCGTGGGGGGAGAACGCCTGAAGGACGAACTGGCCAAGGCCTTCCAGGAGCGCTTCGGCCTCCCGCCTTTGGAAGGCTACGGCACGACCGAACTCTCGCCGATCGCGGCGGTGAACATACCCGACGTGGACTGGCCCACGGCCCGCCAAACCGGCTCCAAGCTGGGGACCATCGGACAGCCCTTGCCGGGGGTGGTGTTCCGGGTGGTGGACCCCTCCACCGGGGCGGACCTGCCCCCGGGAGAGACGGGCTTGCTCCTGGTCAAAGGCCCCAATCTGATGATCGGCTACCTGGAGGACGCCCAGGCCACGGCGCGGGTCATCAAAGACGGCTGCTTCGTGACCGGGGACCTCGGCTCCCTGGACCCTGACGGGTTCGTTACGGTGGCGGGACGGGCCTGAGCTACCAGTTCAGGTACTCGTGGGCGTCGGCGTCGTTCCACTTCTTGTAGCCGTAATAGTCCTCGCCGACGTGCTCCCAAGCGAAGGATTTCTGCCACTGCTTATTGTGGACGAATTCGTGTTCGGTCGCGTAGTAGCCGGTTTTGTCCCCGGTCATGAAGACGGTGTGCCAGCTCGGGGCCATGGCGGCCCAACCCATGGACTCGTGGATGCCGCCGATCGGGCCGCCCTGGAAGATGAGGCGGTTGTTGGCGTATTGAAAATCCGTGCTCTGGTCCGGGCGGAACGCGTTCCAAACGGGCGCCGTGGCGCAATTGAGCATCCCTCCGGCCGTCATGATCGCGTCCTGGGCGAGATTCTTAACGGTGCGGATCGGCTCCAAAAGCGCCAGGGGATCGCCGTTGATCAGCCCATTGACCATCCGAACCGGGGTGAAGGCCACCGCCTGCACGACCTCCGCGGCGAAAGCGATGGGGGCCAGGACCAGGCCCAAGAGGCCGCCAAGCAGGCCCTTGAAATAGCCGGGATTGGAGTTGCGGCTCACGGGGCCGATCCCAGTCGCGAAGCCGCGGCCGCGCGGAACCCCTCCGGGCCCGATCACGTCGAGCTGAGCGGCGGTGGGGGGCTTAATGGTCAGGCCGGCCGATTTCAGGGCCCCGGCCGCCCCCAGGCCCGAAGCCACCTTGACCGGAAGCTTGGCGGGTGAGGCCCGGACCACCGCCCCGCTCGCGTTGACGACATTCGGCGAAACAACGGGATTTTCGAATTCCTTGGCGGCGGCCACCGAGACGGATTCCAACGCCTGGGCGGATAAGGACAGGGGCGCGGCCGCCTGGAGAAAAGTCAGCGTCACGGCGAGAGTGGAGGAGGTTCGGCCCATTTCCCCAAGGATACCCCGGGGCGGGAAAACTCTCCAGGAGCCTTGGACCCACCGCGCCCTGGGTCCAAGGGACTATGATATATTCACGCCGATGACGCCCCCGCGCGCGCTCGTGCCCCGGATCCGCTGGTTCGGCAACATCTTACGTGAGTGGATACGGGGGATTGACGGCTGACATGATATCGTATATAATATCACTGTGAGGCCGGAGAAGCTGCTCGACAAGGCGCGCCGCAGCCCGACGGGCCTGAGATTCGCGGAACTTTGCAAATTGGCGGAGGCTTTCGGATTCGTTTTCCAGCGCCAGAAAGGGTCCCATAAGATTTATTCGAACGATGCCATTCGACAGATGATGAACTTTCAAGATGACCGCGGCAAGGCAAAAGCCTACCAAGTCCGCCAATTGCTCGATTGTGCCGACCGAAACCAATTGCGCGTCGGGGGTGTTGAAAATGATTGACCTATATGAGCGAAAGGTGTTCTATAGCGCGGAAGACAAAGCGTGGATCGCGGCGGCTCCGGAGCTCCCCGGTTGCTCGGCTTTTGGGAAGACGCCGGAGCGCGCGCTTGAAGAACTCGACACGGCCATTGAACTTTGGCTGGAAACGGCGAAAACTAAGAAATGGATCGCTCCCAAACCCCTTGCCACGCGAAATGCCGGCGGCAGAATACTCCTCAGATTGCCCCGGGAGCTACATCAAGAGTACCTAAGCTTGGCCACGGAGGAAGGCGTTTCCTTGAATCAGTACATGCTTTATGTTCTGGCCCGTTTTCGGGAACTAGGACATTTGGCTCGGCACGCAAGGTAACTCCGGCCAACCAAGGGCCCAGGGTCAAGCCCGCTTGAAAACGACGGTCGCCAGCGGGGGGACGGTGACCCGCAGGGAAAAAGGCCGCCCGTGCCACGGCACGGCCTCGGCTTCCAGGCCCCCGGCGTTGCCCTTATTGCTTCCCCCGAAATACTCGGAATCGGAATTGAGGATCTCCCGGTAGCGGCCCGCCTTGGGCACGCCGATCCGGTAGTCCACGCGGGGCACCGGGGTGAAATTGCAGGCGAAGATCAACTCCTGGGTCCAATGCTTGTCCGCCCGCAGGAAGGTGAAGACCGAGTTGTCGGAATCGTTGCAGTCGATCCACTCAAAGCCCCCGGGCTCGAAATCCCGCTCGTAGAGCGCGGGCTCGGAAACGTAGAGGCGGTTGAGCGCGCGGACGTAATCCCAAAGACGGCGATGCTCGTCCCCTTGGTCCAAGAGGTGCCAATCCAAGCTTTGCCCGTGGTTCCACTCCCGCCATTGCCCGAACTCGCCCCCCATGAAGAGGAGCTTTTTTCCGGGGTGGCCCAGCTTGAAGCCGTAGAAGACGCGCAGATTGGCCAGCTTCTGCCACAGGTCCCCGGGCATCTTGTCCAAGAGGGCCCGCTTACCGTGGACGACCTCGTCGTGGGAGAGGACCAGCATGAAATTCTCGGTGTAGGCGTAGAGCATGCTGAAGGTGGCGTCGTAATGGTGGTACTTGCGGTGGACGGCCTCCTTGGTCATGTATTCCAGCATGTCGTGCATCCAGCCCATGTTCCACTTGAGGGAAAAACCCAGCCCGCCCAGATGCACCGGGCGCGAAACCATGGGCCAGGCCGTGGATTCCTCGGCGATGGTCAGAACTCCGGGGAAGTGGCGGTGGACCAAGGTGTTGAATTTCTTGAGGAACTCCACGGCGTCCAGGTTCTCCCGGCCGCCGAACTCATTGGGAATCCACTCCCCTTCCTTTCGGGAGTAATCCAGATACAGCATGGAGGCCACGGCGTCCACGCGCAGGCCGTCGACGTGGAACACCTTCAGCCAATACATCGCGTTGGAAAGAAGGAAGGCCTTCACCTCGTTGCGCCCGTGGTTGAAGATGTGGGAGCCCCAGTCCGGATGAAAACCTTTCCGAGGATCCTCGTGCTCGTAGAGGCAGGTCCCGTCGAACAGGCCCAGCCCGTGGCCGTCGGTGGCGAAATGGGAGGGGACCCAGTCCAGGATCACCCCGAGGCCCGCCTGATGGCAGCGGTCCACGAAGCGCATGAAATCATCCGGCGTGCCAAACCGGGAGGTCGGGGCGTAATAACCGGTGAGTTGATAGCCCCAGGACCCGCCGAAGGGATGCTCCATGACCGGCATGAGCTCCAGATGGGTGTAGCCCATGGAGACGGCGTAGGGGATCAACTCGTCGGCCAGCTCGGCGTAGGTCAGTTCCCGCCCGCCGGGGCCCCGGCGCCAGGAGCCCAGGTGGCACTCGTAAACGTTGACCGGGCCGTTCAGGGGGTCCCGCGCCGCGCGCTTGTCCAGCCACTCCCGGTCGCCCCAGGCGTAGGCGGCCGTGTCCCAGACCACCGAGGCCGAAAGCGGGGGAACTTCCGCGAAAAAAGCGAACGGGTCCGCCTTTTGGGCCGAGCCGCCCGCCTTAAAAGAAATCTCGTACTTGTACCGCGCGCCGGGGGAGACTCCGGCCACGAAAAGCGCCCACACCCCGGAGTCCCCGAGGTTTTTCATGGGCTGGGCCGCGGGTTTCCAGGAGTTGAAGTCCCCGACCACGCTGACCGCGGCGGCGTTGGGCGCCCAAACGGAAAAATGGACCCCGGGGCGCCCGTCCTTGACGCAAACCTGCGCGCCCAGCTTGCGGTAGAGCTCGAGGTGGTTTCCCTCGCCGAAGAGATGGAGGTCGAAGCCGGTGAGAATCTCGGAGACGGGGCGGGAGGCGGCGCTCACGCCGGGGCTCCGGAGTGGGGAACGGGGGCCGCTTCCCGGGGCGCCGGGCTGATGCCGACCAGGCGCGCCGCTTCGGCGACCTCGGCCCACAGGGCCCGCTCCTCGGGACTCCTGGGATGGCGGCGGTGCAGAAGCTGGAAAAGCCGGTTCTCCGCCGCGTAGCGCCACTCCTTGTACCCCAACTCCAAACCCAGCGAGACGACGGCCTTGAGATCCCGGACGCTTTCGGTCTTCCAACGCCCTTCCACCCCGTCCAGGCGGGACGAGGCCAGCCGGCTCCAGGCCGGCTCGGAAAACTCAAGGTTGAGGACCAGCCCCGCCCGGCGCGCGCGCTGGGCCAGCGCGCGCATCTCCTCGACCGGAGCGGCATCGGCCGACTCCGCGGCTCCGGAGGCCCGCCGCGCCAGCCAATGCCCGACGGCCAGCTCGATCTGGTCCTTCAAGGAGGGGGGAACTTCCAACCCCAGCGCGGCGTAGCGTTCCGCCAGCGGAAGGTAATCCTCGATGACGTCCTCGCAGGACGCTTCCAGCTGCTGAAGGCGGCGGGCGAGGATCAAATTGAGCAGGCGCTCCCGGTCATCGTGAAATAGGTCCTTGAGGGAGTAGGCGCGTTCCCCGAAAAGAGAGGCTCTCAGGGCGTCGGCCCCCTCTAGGAGGTCGCCGGCGCTGAAGGTTTCCACGCGACGGATCAGGGCCTCGAGCGCCTCCTCCGGGGCGGAGCCGTCCCCCACGAAGGCCTTCACCGATTCGTCGGGCAGGGCCAGCGCCAGATAGACCCGGGAAAAAGATTCCCCGGTGGCCGAATCCCGAAACCGCGCGCGCCCGGCCGCCAGGCGGACCCCGGCGACGGAGTTGCGCACGCCCCGTTCGGACTGGGCCGTCCAGCGGTAGATTTTTCGCGCGGGCTCGCCCTGAAGCTGGAGGATGGCGTAAAGCGCGGCGGCTTTTTCCTCATCGAAAACGGCGGGGCGGACCAATTTTTCATAGACCCCGGCCCCGGTCCCGAAGTCGGGAATATTGCTGGGCGCGGCCGCCAGCATTTTGAGGAATTCCGGCTCCAAATCCCGGCCCGACGCCCGCCGCGCCAGTTCCACGGCCCGAGCGGCGTATTTGAGATTTTGGGTTCCCTCCAGGCCGGAAATCTCCGAGAAAAACCAGCCGCAGCTCGTGAACATGAGCATGCCGTATCTTTGCATCTCCAAAAGCTCCAGGACCCGGCGGACCTCCGCTCCAGTCGGAGAGCCCGCGGCCTGCTCGGCCAGGAAGCGCTCCACGCTTTCGGGGCTCCGGTCCAGCACCACGCGGATGTAGGCGTCCCGCGCCGCCCAGGGGTTTTTTAACAGGCGGGCCGCCTCGCTCTCGAAGACCTCCGCCAATCGGTCCCGCAGCCAGTCCAAGGCGTCGCGCAGGGGCCGGCGCCAGGCGAGGCTGCGGCCTTCCGCTCCGCAGCCGCAGTCGTCGCTCCAGCGGCGCACGCCGTGGGCGCAGCTCCAGGCGGTCCCGAGACCGTCGGGCCCCGGCTTGATCCGGACCTCTTGAACCGGAGGATGCTTGGCCAGAAACCACGCGTAATTGACGACCCGCACGCGCTGGGCGGGAAGCTCGTATCTCAAAAGGTGCGCCAGGCCCATCTCCCCGAAGGCTTGGTGGTGCCCGTAGGACTCCCCGTCGGTGGCCGCCGAGACCAGGCCCCCGCCTTGGGCGGGATAGGCCTCCATGAGGCGCCGGGCCGCGACCGCGCTGTCGCCCATCAGACGCTCGAAGGCGACCGAATGGGACACTCCACCGTGGTAGAAGAAAAGGTCGATGCTCCCGCCGGCGGCGCCTTTCCAGCGGTAGGGGCGCGAGGTATCGATGCCTCCGCCGCTCACGTCGCTCCACTCTCCGCCCGCCAGGGGGCGGACCTTCTCGGCCTGGTTCGGCGCCAGGATCGCGTACTTGAGGCCGTGGGCCGCCAGGTCCGCCAGGACCTCGTCGCTGACCGCGGTTTCGGGCAGCCACATCGCCTCGGGCTCGCGCCCGAAGCGGCGGCGGAAGTCCTCCAGGCCCCAGAGAATCTGCGTGCGCCGGTCCCGGGGGTCGGCCAGCGGCATGATCATGTGGTTGTAGGCCTGCGCGACGGCGTTGCCATGGCCGTCCAGCCGCTTGGCGCTCTCGCGGTCAGCCTCCAGAAGGCGGGCGTAGGCGGCCGGGCAGTGGGTTTGGAACCAGGAGAGCAAGGTCGGGCCGAAATTGAAGCTCATCCAGGAGTAATTATTGACCAGGTCCACCACGGTCCGCTTCTCATCGATCACTCGGGCGACCCCGTTGGGGATGTAGCATTCCCGGGCGATGCGCGCGTTCCAGTCGTGGTCGGGACGGGCGGAGAGCTGGGCCTCGATGGCCTCGGTCCAGGGATTTTCCCGGGGGGGCTGGTAGAAATGTCCGTGGACGCAAAGAAACCGTTCGTTCATGCCCTCCTATTGTATAATTCTTGGGTGAACCTTGGACTTTTCTTATTGCCGCTTCTGGCCCTGGCTCCCGCGGGGCATTGCGCTCCGGCCGGGACCGACACCGCCCCCCTGTCCTTCACGGAGGGGGGTTGGTGGGAATATGAAGTGACCCGCGGAACCATTCCCGCGAAAAGCCGGACCACGACGGGCGCCAAGGAGGAGTTCGACGGCGCCCCCGCCTTCTATTTCGAAAGCGAGGAAGGGGCCAGCCGCCTGCGGACCTATTATTCGACCTCCACCGAGGGGGCCCGGCTCGCGGGAATCCAGACCACGGCCACCGGAACGCTCGGCTCTCGGAACCGGACCATCTTCACGCCCCCGGCCCTGGCCTACCCCCGCAAATGGAAGGTGGGCCGCAAGTGGACCACCGCCACCGAGGGCGTCGGGATGTCCGAGGTGGTCGGAGCCGTTTCCGGCGCCTCGGCCCTCAGGCTCAAGATCGAGGGCAAGCACAAAATCGTCGCCAAGGAAAAAATCCGGGTCCCGGCCGGGGAATTCGACTGCTTCGTCATCGAGACCGCGGCGGAGGGCGCAACCGTCTGGGAGTCCGGCCCCTACGGCGGCTCCCGGCACCAGACCCAAGGCGTCGAGCGCGTCTGGTTCTCGCCGGAGCTCGGCCAGGTCGTCAAATCCGAGACCCGGGGAAAATCCACCTTCCGCGATCCCTACGGGGGAATTTCCCCGAGCGAGGACCGGGTGGACCGGATCCTGCTGGACTACAAGGGCCGCCCGGCGCCGCCTACTCCTTAGCTTTCAGCTGGGCGTCGTTGTCCTTGATGAAGGCGCGGATGGCGCCCTCCATGTCCAGGATTTTCACCCACTGCTCTTTATAGAGCGTGACGGGAAAGCGGCCCATGCCGTACAGGGACAAGGCGCCCTTCTGGCTGACCTTGAGCGAAACGCCCCGGGAGCTCGCCTGCTTGAGCGACGCGTTCTCCGCCTTCAACTTCTCCAATTCCGCCATCAGTGCGTCTTGGCTCATGTTATCACCTCGAATCTTTGTCAGGCGCCGTCATCTAGGTCCGTCGGCTCCTTTTCGCTCTTAGCCCCCACGATGACCGCGGCTTCTTTTTCTCCGCCCCCGGCAAATTAAAAGCGCCACCAGGGGCTTGGTCACAGGCAGAGTCTACCAGTTCCCAGGGCCTTCATGCTAGAAACGGGGGAATCGGGGGGGGGAGGGGGCGTCATTTCAATAAATTATTAAAAAATAAGCGGAATTTACATCGTCTGGACGATGTAAATTATACTGAAAATTTCAGCAAAACTCTTTGGGATGGGGGGTGGGGGGGGTGTTCGAATTTTACCCGGACAACCGCTAGGCCGCGCCTTTCTTTTTCTTGAGATAGTCCTCGTAGGAATTGCCGGCGGCGGCGTCCTCTCCGGTCAGGGCCACGGAGCGGACCTCGGACATCAGAAACTTCTTGGCCGCGTCGGAGCCCTTGGGGTAGACTTCGATGAAAGGTTCCACGGGATGCTTGGGCGTGGAGAAAGCCCGGTTGAAGATGAATCCCACCAAGGTCTCTCCGTTGACGAAGGTGATCGTCACGTGGCCCCGGTAGTCGAAGGCCGCCTCGATCTGCTTTTCCACCTCGGTTCGTTCGCTCATTTTCAACTCCTTTCCATGTTCAGCCGCAGCGCCACAAGCGGCGGCGCAGGCGCTTGGCCCCGAGGCCGCGACGCAAGGCCGAAAGGGATTTATTTAAAACCGGAACTTCGGCGCATAGCTGAAGGCTCATCACCGCGTAACGGCGCTCCGGCCATGTGCTGAGAACCAGATGGCTTTCTTTAAGGATCAACGCCACCGTCAGGCCGTGGGGAACGAAGGCATGGCGCGCCTTGCGGACCCGGTTCAAGCGGGCCTCCCGGCAAAAAAGGTCCAAGGCCTCTTCGACCGCTTTCCCCGAACCGACGCGGCGGGGGGCGCAACCGAAGAACTCGATGAGATGATGGCGAGCCAGGGCTTTCACGCCTTCTCCAGGCAAAAGTCCTCGACGACTTCTTTCAGCCAGGAGTAGCCGGTCCGCATTCCCTCCACGGAGATTCTTTCATCGGGGGCGTGGTAGAGGGCGGCGAAAGGCTCGTCGGGTTTCAGGGACACAGGGGCGAAGCCGTAGACGGTCATGCCCAGCTTGGCGTAATGCTTGGCGTCGGTCATCCCCGGCATCAAATAAGGAGTCACCTTGGCCCCGGGAAGGCGGCGGCCCAGGACGCGAACGATGGAGTCCATCAGGGGGCCGGTGCCCGGCATTTCGGTGGGGGGGCCTTCGGTGAACGGCAAAATCTCAACGGAAGGGCCGACAACGGAACGAATTTGGGAAAGGAACTCTTCCCGGCTGACGCCGGGGTCCGGGCTGACGCCGGGAAGATAGCGGCCGTCAACCTCCGCCACGGCCTCCTCGGGAACGACGTTCACCTTGGAACCCGCCGACAGAACGGTCACTACGGCGGTGTCGTAAAGCATGGCCCGGAAGACGTTTTGCCGTTCCGCCGGAAGCATCTTCAAGGCAAGGGGAGCGGTTTTGGAGGACAGCAATCCGACCAGCACCGCCGAGGCCGCCGGGCCGTTGGCCGCGGCGACGGTCTTGATGAAGGCGCGCGCGGATGGGGTCAAATGGTAACGAAGAGGCTTGCTCGAAAGCCGGTCCACCGCCGCCGCCAGGGTGGCCACGGCGCTCGCGGAGCGCGGGGTGCTTCCGTGGCCGCCCGGCCCCTTGGCCTTCAGGCGAAACCAAAGAAAGCCGCGCTCGGCGACCTGCACCGGCACGACGATCCCTTTGGGCATCGGGGTGGCCATGCCCCCGACCTCGGTCATGCAATAGCCCGCCTTGAGAAGATCGGGGCGGTTTTCCACGATCCAACCCGCGCCGAACGCGCCCCCGGCTTCCTCATCGGCGACCCCGGCGAAAATCACGTCCCGGCGCAGGGGGGCCCCGGAACGCTTGAGGCCGACCAGGACCGCCGCGCTCATGGCGGCCATGTGCTTCATGTCCACCGCTCCCCGCCCCCAGACATAGCCGCGGTGGAGGTCGCCCGAGAAGGGGGGGCGTTCCCACTTCCCGGCGGCGGCGACCACGTCCAAGTGCGCCGACAAAAGCAGGGGCGGCTCCGAGCCGCCCTTGAGGCGCGCGATCACGCTGGCGCGGCCCGGGGCGGGCTCCACCAGTTCCGAGGAAATCCCGTCTTTGGCCAAAAGCCGCGCGAGGTAGTCCGCCGCCGGCTTCTCGTTTCCGGGCGGGTTGGTGGTGTCAAAGCGAATCAGGTCCCGGAGAATTTCGATGACGTCGGGCTCATCGGCCATTCGCGAATCGTACCAAATCAGCTACAATCGCGGCATGTTCCCGCTTTTGCTCCTCCTGGCCCTGCCCGCCGCCGCGGCGGACCTGTCGATCCATGAGATCGTGGACCGCGCCAATAAGGCCCTGCGGGGCGACTCCAGCCATGGGCGATTGGAAATGACCATCGTGACCCCGTCCTGGACCCGGACCGTGGAGGTGGAGGGCTGGAACTACGGCCGGCAATTCGCCCACATCATCATCCACGCCCCGCCCAAGGACAAGGACAACGCCACCTTGCGCCGCAAAAACGAGATGTGGCTCTGGATGCAGAGGGTCGAACGGGTCATCAAGATTCCGCCCACCATGATGCACTCCTCCTGGCAGGGCTCGGATTTCACCTACGAGGACATCGTCAAGGCCGACTCCATCGTCAAGGATTACGATCACAAGGTCCTGGAGACCAAGGAGGAAACCCTGACCGCGCAAGAGGCCGCCGACCTGGGGCTCAAAGAGACCCGCCGGACGGTCTACAAGCTCGAGGGCCTGCCCCGGCCCGACGCCCCCGTCGTCTGGGGCAAGGTGATTTTCTGGTGCGCGGTCTACCCGGGGCCCGATCCCGACGTGGTCCCGATCAAGGAAGAAGACTACTCCGAGCGGGGGGAACTCATCCGGACGATCACCCTTTCCAAGGTCAAGCGCGTCGGCGGCCGCGTGGTGCCCACCCGGCTCGAATGCCAGCCGGCCCGAAAACCGGGGCAGAAGACCATTCTCAACTACAAGGAACTCGAGTTCGACATTCCCCTGAAAGAATCCTATTTCAGCCTCTCGCGCCTTCAGAAGTCCCTTTCCAAATGAGCGGCGCCCTGATGTTGGCTTGGCGCAACGTGTGGCGCAACCGCCGCCGGAGCCTGATCACGATGGCCTCCATGGGCTTCGGCCTGGCCGCCATCATGTTCGGGCAAAGCATGGTCAAGAGCGTCCAGCATCAACTCGTCGACAAGGCCACCGGCTCGATCACCGGCCACATCCAGGTCCAGAACCGCTCGATCAAGGACTACAAGTTCCCCGACCGTTATGTGGAGAATCCCGTTCCGGTGGAGGAAGCGATGCGGCGCCAGCCCGGAATCTTCGAGTTCGCCAAGCGCATCACGATCACGGGCCTGGTGGCCTCCCCGACGACCTCGCTGGGCAGCCTGATCGTGGCCGTCGAAACGGAGAAAGAAAAGAAGATCACCACCATCGCCAGCCACATCGTCCAAGGGGAGTTCGTGGGCGCGGGCGCGCGCGGCATTTCCATGGGCGACAAAATGGCCCAACGCCTGGACCTGCGGGTGGGGGAGAAGGTGGTCGTCATGGCCCAGGCCGACGACGGAAGCATGGGGGCCGAGGCCTTCCGGCTGACCGGAATCTACCACACCGGGAGCGCCTCTTTCGACGGGCAGATCGTCTACGTCCCCTTGGCGGGCGCCCAGGAACTGCTGGGGACCGGGGCGAAGGTCAACAACGTCGTCGCCCGGGTCGCGGACATGGAAAAAGTGGATGAGATCCAGCAGGGCCTGGCGGAGGCGCTCTCCCGCGAGCCAGTCCAGGTCCTGAGCTGGAAACAGGTCGACTTCGAGATCCTGGCCATCCAGAAATTCCAAAACGCCCTCCTCGACATGGTCCTGCTGGTGGTTTTCTTGATCGTGGCCCTGGGCATTCTCAACACCTTGCTCATGAGCCTTTTCGAGCGGGTGCGCGAATTCGGCGTGCTCATGGCCATCGGCGCCAAGCCCGGGTGGATCCTGCGATTGGTCCTTCTGGAGTCGCTGTGCCTGGGGGTCATGGGAACCCTGTTCGGCTTCACGGTGGGTTGCCTGCTGATCGCCCATTTCGGCCGGGTGGGCCTGCCCCTGCCGGTGGGAGACGCCTTCGCCTACTTCCTGCCCTTTCCCAACGTCCTCTTCCTGCGCTACGCCTGGCCGAGCCATCTCTTCGCCGGGACCTCGGTCCTGGTCGTGAGCATCCTGGCGGCGATCCCGCCCGCGCTCCGGGCCTGCCGGTTGCGGCCCGCGGAGGCTTTGCGCCATGTCTAACCCCGCCCCCAAGCCGCCGCTGATCGAGGTTCATAACGTATCGAAAATTTACGACGGAACCAACAAAGTCACGGCAGTACAGAATTTGACCCTGAGCTTTCGCTCAGGAGAATTCACCGCCATCGCCGGACCCTCGGGCTCGGGCAAGTCCACCTTGCTCAACATCATCGGCACCTTGGACACCCCCACGCACGGGGAAATCCGCTACGAGGGCCGCAAAGTCTCCGCGCTGGGGCCGGTGGAACTGGCCGAATTCCGGCTGAGGAGCCTGGGCTTCGTCTTCCAGGCCTACAACCTGATCCCCGTGCTCACGGCCGTCGAAAACGCAGAATACCCCCTCGTCCTGCAGGGCTTCGCGCCCGCCGAACGCCGGGCGCGGGCCATGGAGGTGCTCAAATGGGTGGGGCTCGAATCCATGGCCCACCGGCGGCCGGACCTGCTTTCCGGAGGTCAACAGCAGAGGGTGGCGGTGGCCCGCTCCATCGTCCACAAGCCCATGGTGATCCTGGCCGACGAGCCCACGGCCAACCTCGACTCCAAGACCGGGGCCGCCCTCCTGGACCTGATGCAGGGGCTCAACCGCGAGCGGGGCCTGACCTTCATTTTTTCCAGCCACGATCCGGCGGTTCTCTCCCGCGCCACCCGCGTCGTCCGGATCCACGATGGGAGGCTGGTGGATGAGACGGCCGCGTAGCGGCCCCGTTCTGTCGTTGCTCTTCCTCCTTTTCGGGGGGGGGTCGGCTTGGGGAACGGGACCGGCCGTCTCCGCCTCGGGCCATCTCAAAAACCTCTGGCAATACTCGGCCTCGACCTTGGACCGGCGCCCCTACTTTCTAAACACCTCCCGAGCCCGGCTGGAACTGGAGACGAGCGTCCCGGCGGGAGATTTCCAATGGAAAACCCGGGCGGAATACGATCACGAATCGCTGAGCGGAAGTTTTTTTCGAACGAAAGAATATCGCCGGCTCGGATTGGCCGAGCCGACAAATTGGTTGACGATGGACCAAACCATCTCGACCTCCGCCACCTCCATTTGGCGCCACCGCCTCTACCGCGGCTGGACGGGCCTCGAAAGCGAACGCGCCGTCCTGCGCTTCGGGCGCCAGCGCGTGGCTTGGGGCACCGGCCGCATCTGGAATCCAACCGACGTCCTCAACCCCTACCAGCCCACCGCCGTCGAACGGGAGGAGCGCCGGGGCGTGGACGCGCTATACGGAAGGCTGGGCCTGGGAGAGCTTACCCAGACCGAGGCGGCTTGGGCGCCTCACGAGGATTGGCGGCGGACCTCGCTGTTGGGCCGCTTGCGCTCCAACGCCCGCGGCTTCGACGTGTCCGTGATGGGGGGAAAGACCGACCGCTCGACCACCTCCTGGATCGTGGGGGGAGACTTCGCGGGGGAGCTCAAGGACGGCACGCTCCGGGGGGAGTTTTCCCTCCAGGAACCGGGGACACGGACCCCGTTTTGGCGGCTCGGGGTGGGCTACGACTACAACTTCACGGCCGACTGGCCCCTGGCCGCGGTCTTTCTGCGGGAGGCGGTCATGGCCGTCGAGTATTACCACAACGGCTTGGGCAGCGCCCATGTCCACCGGTACGACTACGCCGCCCTGGCCAACGGCAAAGACACGGCCGTCGCCAAGGATTACGCCGGGCTCACCTATTCCAAAGACGCCCACGCCCTGCTCAAACTGGAACTCTCCGTCATCGCCAACCTCAACGATCTCTCCAGCTTCGCCGCGCCGTCCATCCAATGGAACGCCCTGCCCGACCTCTACCTAAGCGCGGGCTTTCACCGCAACTCGGGCGCCCGGATCACCGAATTCGGGCGCCTTCCCAACCTCGGGTTTCTGCAGGTCCAATACTTCTTTTAGCCCTTATTGCGGCCCGCGTTTGAGCCCTTCCTTCAGCACGGCGCGCAGGGCCTCGCGGGGTCCGGCCTTCGCCTCCTCCGCGGCCTCCAGTTCCCGGAACTTTTTCCAATCGGCGTGCATCGCAGCCAGGACGCCGTCGGCGGTTTCTTTCATCCCTTCGCCCCAGGCCGCGCGGATGCGCTCTTTCATCATCTCCACCCTCACTTCATGCAGAGCTTTCCAGAACGCCCGCTCCCAGGCCGCCGCGCTTTGGTCGAGGTGATCCTCCGGCTCCCCGCCCTCCCGCGAATTTTCCCCGTGCGCCTGCCGGCAGCAGGGATGAAAATGGGATTTTCCGCCGCCCGGCCCGCCTTCTTCGTGATGCATGAACCCACCTCCGATGACTCCCTGAGTGTAGCCCCGGGAAAGGCCGTTTTCAAGGGCGGCGGCGGATTTTGTATCGTCGCGGGGTGATTCCCCCGCGCAAACCGACGCTGATTTTCGATGGGGACTGCCGCTTCTACCGCCGGTGGGTGGCCCGGTGGTCGCATGTCACGGGCGACCGGGTGGACTACCTGCCCGCCGAAGTCGGCGCGCCCATGTACCTCCCGAAACTGACCCTGGAGCAACTGGCCGCCTCCGTGTTCCTGGTCGAACCTTCCGGGCGGGTCACGGCGGGCGCCGAGGCGGTTTTCCGGGCCTTGGCAACGGCTCCCGGACAGGCGTGGCGGCTGTGGGCCTATGAAAACCTGCCGGCCATCCGTCCCGCGAGCGATTGGTTCTACCGCCTCATGGCCCGCCGCCGGATGCTTTTCTCGCGCCTCACGGTCCTGGCCTGGGGCGAAATGGTCGCGCTTCCCTCGTATTTCCTGATCCGGTCCCTCTTCGTGCGCCTCACGGCGCTGGTGTTCGCGCTCGCCTTCGCCTCCCTGGGCGTCCAGGTCCTCGGGCTGGCGGGGCAGGACGGCATCGCCCCGGCGGCGGCGCGGCTGGCGGCCATCGGCTCCCGCTTCGGGGACGGGGCCTGGAGGGCGTTCCCGACGGTCCTTTGGCTGAACGCCTCGGACGGCGCCATGAGCGGGCTGTGTTGGGCCGGTGCCGCGGCCGGCCTTTTTGCCGCGGCTGGAATTTTTCAGGCGCCGCTGCTTTTTTTCTGTTGGGGAGCCTATCTTTCCCTCTGCGTTCCGATAGTTCCCTTCATGAATTTTCAATGGGACAGCCTGCTTTTGGAAGTCGGCCTTTTAGCGGCGCTTTGGGCTCCCTGGCGCCCGTTTTCGGGACGCCCGGAAAATGATCCCATCCCTTCCATTTTCGTTCTCATGCTGTCGCGAATCCTGTTGTTCCGCTTGATGCTGGCCTCGGGTTTGGTCAAACTTTTCAGCGGCGACCCGGTGTGGAGGAATCTCACCGCGCTGACCTTCCACTACGAGACCCAGCCTCTGCCCCCGTGGACCGCCTGGTACGCCCACCAGCTTCCGGCGGGATTTCACCGCTTCTCGGCCGGCGCGATGTTTTTCATCGAACTGGCGGTTCCTTTCCTGTTTTTCCTCCCTCGTCGGCCCCGCTTGGCGGCGTTTTGGCTGCAGGCCTTGCTCCAGGGCTTGATCCTGCTGACCGGGAATTACGGGTTTTTCAACCTGCTGACCTTGATCCTGTGCCTGCCCCTGCTCGACGACGCGCGCTTTCTCAAGGCCCGCCCGGACGCCGCCCCCCGCCTTCCCGAACGGTTCCCCGAAACGCGTTGGCTTCGGGCCGCGGCGTGCACCCTGCTCATGGCTGCCGGGGCCGGGGAGCTATGGCAACTGTTTGCCCGAAAAACAGCCCCGCGGCCCTTGTCCTCGCTCCAAGATTGGCTGGGTCCATTGCGCTCCGTAAATTCCTACGGCCTGTTCGCCGTCATGACGACGACGCGGCCGGAAATCATCATCGAAGGAACCTTGGACGGAAAGAACTGGAAGGAATATCAATTCAAATGGAAAATCGGGGACCCCGGCCGCAGGCCGGGGTTTATGGCCCCGCACATGCCGCGCTTGGATTGGCAGATGTGGTTCGCGGCCCTCGGGGACTACCAATCAAATCCCTGGCTGCTGCACCTGATGGGCCGCCTGGCCACGGGGTCCGAGCCCGTCAAAAAACTTCTCGCCGCCGACCCGTTCCCCGGCCAAACCCCGCGCGCGATCCGTTCCGTCCTTTACGAGTACCGTTTCACGGGCTGGAGCGAGGGGAGAAAGACCGGCGCCTGGTGGACCAGGCGCTTCATGGGCGCCTATTCCCCGACTTTAGAGCGGCGGCCTTAAGGGACCCTTCCGGGTTGCGCCGGTTCAATTTCCGGAATTTCTTAATGGTACAAGGCCATTGCCTGAGGCAAGAATCATGGACGGCCTGGAAGGGGGAGAAATCCCGATGGTAAAGACCGTAGGTCATGAGGACGGCGTTGTTCAACACGAATTCCTTTCCCAACGGGGTGATTTCATTTAATCGTTCCCGTCCTTTCAGAAAGATCGCCTCCCGCTTTTGGAGCTTAACGGCATCGGGAACGGAACTCCGGTAAACGGCATCGAGTTCATGGCGGAGGTCCGCCATGATACCGACCCAAAGTCGATCCCTTTCCCGGAAGGAATGAAATTCCGCCAATTCCAAGGACTGCGTTCCGTACCGGCCCTCCAGGAATTGCGCCGCTCCGGTCTCCCCGATGAAGCTGGCCAAAGCCTCGTTGAAATCCATCTTGCTTCGGTAATGAATCGTTCCATGAGACAATTCGTGAATGAGCAGGACGGCCAGCTCCCCGACCGAGTCCTGAAGGGCGGGCTCGGGGATCGGGTCGGAAAACCAAAGCGGGGTGTTGTAGGCCGCGGCCCCGGCCACATGGACGTCCCAGCCTTTTTTCTCCAGGCGCCGCGCGTGGGCGGCGGCGTCGGCGTATTTGAAATAGCCCAGGTAGGGAAACGAGCCCGCGAAGGGGAAGGTCCAGCGATAGGGCTCGAACGCGGTTTTCCGGCAGGCGGCCACCAGATAGCTGACATGGGGGCCGTCGATTTTCGCGACCGTGGAATAATCGCGGCTTGGGCGCAGGGCCATTTGCTCGAAGGCGAAGGCTTTGATCTCATTGACAAGCTTCAGCTTGTCCTTCAACCGTTCCGGCGTCTTCGGCGACTTTAGGAGTTCGTCAATGGATTGCCGTCGTGATAACAACGATGCGTGTCCGGCGGCGGATTTCAGAACGTAAACGGGGGAACAACCTTGGAAACAGAACAGGAGCAGGAGCGCTGGCGCGCTCTTCAAGGCCCTCGAACCGCCAATATATCGTTGCGCCAGTTCCAAAGGAACAACCGCCCGTCCACCACCCAGGCCAGCCAGTTGCCCCCGGGGTCCCAAGCCACGCGGGAGGCGTGGATCGACCGGGAGGAATCCTTGCGGTCCCGGCCCGCGCGCGCCAATTCGGCGTCGAGGGTCTTGAGCAGGCGCGCTCCATCGGCGCGGATTTTTCCCTGGCCGTCGAAGACGGCCAGGCGGAGATCGTTTTTTCCATCGTCGACGACTCCGGCAAACAGCGTCCGGGCCGGATTGGCGAAGATCCGCGCGTCCTTGGGCAGGGCCTTCGATTTCCAAACGACGGAGCCGTTTTCCGCCAAACAGGCGGAAAAAGTCCGGCCCCCGTTTTGGCCGCTCCAGCAAAGCGGAAGGGCCGCGAAATCCCCGAGCGAGGACAAAAGATCGAAGGCCCCGTCCTCCAGGGAGTCGTGGGCCGGACGGCTCAGCGGCAGGGGCCGGCCTTCTTCGTCCTGCCGGTCCAGGGCCAGCAATTCCCGGGACTTGCCCAGGGAGACCTTATTGCCCCACAGCAGCCAATCGGCGCCGCCGAAAATCCCCAGCCCGGCCCCGGCCGGGGTCATGGTCCCCGAATCGAGATCCACCTCGAAGGTGGAAAGCGCGGCCGCTCCCGCCAATCCGGCCATAAGGCGGCGCGAGGACGGGTGCCAGGAAAGGGTGGGAGAAATCAGGCCGTCGCCGCCCGGTAAGGCAAAAGTCTGCTCGCTTTGATAGCCGCCGCCTTCCCGGCGGAAAAGCGACAGATAGGTGTGGCTGGACGCCGCGATCCAGCGTCCGTCCGGGGAGCAGGCCAGGGAACCGAACGGCCCCTCGGAGGGAAGGGGGGAAAGCTCCCCGGTTCCCAGGGTGTAGGTCCAGGGACGGCCTCCGGAAAGAAAGGCCACCGCGCGGCCTTCGGGTTCCCAGCAGACGGTGCTGACGGGGTCGAATTCGAGGCAGCCGGAAAAAAATATCGGGAAAAGAACTACGGGAAAAAACGGAAAGAAGCTTAAAATGAAGCCTCCGCTCCGCGGGGGCTTCATTTTAAGGATCAACCCACTTCCCGTTGCTCTTGATGAGATCGATCAGCGCCTGGTCGGCCTGGTCGGCGGGGATTCCTTTCTCCACGCACTCCTTGCCGACATAAAGGTTGATGCGGTCCGGGGCGCCGCCGACATAGCCGAAATCGGCGTCGGCCATTTCGCCCGGGCCGTTGACGATGCAGCCCATGATGGCGATCTTGACGCCCTTGAGGTGCCCGGTCTTGGCCTTGATCCGCTCCGTAGTGGTCTGCAGGTTGAAAAGAGTCCGCCCGCAGGAGGGGCAGGAGACGAATTCGGTTTTCGTGATGCGAACGCCCGCGCCCTGGAGGATATTGTAGGCCAAGGTCAGGTTGCGGCGGGGGTCGGCCCCTTCCACCTGCGCGCTGTCGCCGATTCCGTCGCACAGAAGGCCGCCGATCAGGCGCGAGGCCTCCAGGATTTGCTCGAGTTCCGCGGGTTTGCCGGGGGCGCGGAGGTGGATGGGCGAGCGGGTCGAAGCAGCCCCCAGCCGACGGTATTCGCGGACCAAGGACGCGGTGCCGGTTCCGCGGATCGAGAGGAGCGCCGGGACCCCCGCCGCCGCGCATTGGGCGTCGAGGGCCAGGGCCTCCTTGGCGCTTGGGGCCTCCAGGAGCGTCGGGATGCCCCGCTCCTTGACGGCCGCCAGGAAGGCGGGAAATTCCGAGGCGGTCGGCGTGGTCCAGCAAATCAGGTCCGCCGAGGGCAGGGCGCTTAGGGCCTCCTTGAGGCCGGCCTCGCAACGCCCCAGGAAGGCCAGGCGGGAGGTCTCCGCGGCCAAATCCCGCCGCAGGGAGGCCAGCCGCTCGACCGCCGCGGGGCCGTCCAAGACGAACTCAAGCACCTCGGGGTCCTGGCTTTGGGAGGCCTTGAGCCGCTCCTCCAGCCAGGCCAGAATGTCCTTGGCCGACCAATCGGGGGGGACGCGGGTGAAAACGCGCACCAATTGCGGGCCGCCGGTCAGGAACGGACCGATTGATAACGCCCGCGTCTTTTTGCGGGCGTAGGAAAAAGGATCCGTTCCCGGATCTGTTGCCGTAAAGGAATCAACCTGGGAAACGATAGAGGGAACGGAATTAAATGGCCCCGCCAAAGCGGCGCAGACGGGAATTTCTAATTCGGGATCCTCCGTCAGAGAGACCCGTATCGTATCCCCAATCCCATCTTCCAGCAAACTCCCGATTCCAATGGCCGACTTGATCCGGCCGTCCTCGCCGTCGCCCGCCTCGGTGACGCCGAGGTGGAACGGGTAATCCCGCCCGTCGGCGTCCAGCCGGGCGGCCAGCAGGCGATAGGCTTCGATCATGACCTTGGGGTTGGAGGCTTTCATGGAGAAGATGATGTCGCGGTAGCCGTTCTTCTCGCATATGGCGGTGAACTCCAAAGCGCTTTCCACCATCCCGAGGGGGGAATCCCCGTAGCGGTTCATGATACGGTCCGAAAGCGAGCCGTGGTTGGTCCCGATGCGCAGGGCCCGCCTGAGGCGCTTGAGCTTTTCGACCAGGGGGGTGAAGCGTTCCTCGATGCGTTCGAGCTCCGCGGCGTACTCGGCGTCGGTGTATTCCTTGACCGCGAAGCGCTTGTTGTCCACGAAATTGCCCGGATTGATGCGGACCTTCTCCACCCATTCCGCGGCCTCCATGGCCGCCAGGGGCTGAAAATGGATGTCGGCCACGATCGGAGCGTCGACTCCCAACTGGAGCAGGCGGCACTTGATCTTGCCCAAGGCCCGGGAATCCTCGACGGTGGGGGCCGTGATGCGGATGATTTCGCAGCCGGCCTGGGCCATGCGCAAGGCCTGCTGGGCGGTGGCCTCCACGTCCAAGGTGTCGGTGGTGGTCATGGACTGCAGGCGGATCGGGTTGTCGCCTCCGATTGGGACCTTTCCGACCATGACCGTTCGCGTTTTACGGCGAGCGTACCGGAAAAGGTCGGGGCAATAGGGGAGGCGTGTCAGGACGGCCATGGGGCCCCGATTATACCAATTCCGGCGAGGGGCGGGATATCGCTAGCTTTTGAACATCAGCCGCCAATACACCACGGCGGCGGCAATCACCAGGCCGATGAGCTTATCCTCGATCTGCCCCTCGATGACCCGTTTGATCCCGTGGGAATAGTTGAGGGGCCGCTGGGTGACGCGGAAGGAATCCAACGCGATCTGCCAACGGGAGAGGACCGAGGAGTCCTCGGTCACGCCCCGCAGGATGTAGGTCCGATCCCGGCCGGGCACCAAAGCGATGAAAATGGAAAAATCCCGCTCCGTGCCCCCGACCAGGCGCTTGGCCTGTGCCACGAGGCGGGCCGATTTGAGCCGGTCCACTTCGATGATGTCGCTGGCGGCGGTCCGAAGATTGTAGTAATCCCCGAGGCCCACCGGATAGGAGGCCACAAGCGTCGGCGGAACCGTCTTTCCCAGAGAGGGCAATTCTTGGGGCGCGACGATGACGCTCAGGGTGGCCGGCTCTCCGGACGCGCCGGCCGCCCCCTCGGATTTGTAGGCTTCGATGACCTTCGGCTTGCCCAAAATGGTCTCCGCGGTGCCGCACGCTCCCACGCCCATCCCGCCGAGCATCTCCTTCCAGCCCAGGATGGGGACCATCGCGAAATAACAGCGGGGATGCTCGAAGGCCCCTTTGGGCAGGGGCTTGCCGGCGGGCGGCACGAACAACCACGCCCCGGCCGCGCCGATGACGACGAAGGTGAATGCATTGGCCAGGGTCTTGCGCCGGTCGGTGCCGGCCGCGGAGGGCGGCGCCTCCGGGGCCAGAGCCTCGGCTTCCCGGTGCCCGTATTCGGAGAAAACGATCTTGCACCGGACGCACGCCCCCCCGCCATCGGCCTGCTCGGTGAGGCATCTCGGGCATTTCATCGTTGCCATCGGGCGGCAATTCTACTATATTGCCCCGATGAAGGCCCCGCCGAAAACCCTCGGAATCCGACACGTCGCCCTCAAGGTGCGGGACTTGGAGACCGCCGAGAAATTTTACGCCGGAATTCTCGGCTACCGGGTGGAATGGCGGCCCGATCGCGACAATGTTTACCTGATCCGGGACCTGGACAACCTAGCCCTGCACCGGACCGACGAGCCGCTTTCCGGGACCTCCGCCCTCGACCATTTCGGGATCATGCTCAAGCGGGCCGAGGACGTGGACGCCTGGGCCGCGCATTTGAAGGCTCACGGAGTCCCTTTAATCAAGGAACCAAAAACCCACCGCGACGGCGCGCGCTCCCTCTACACCCGCGATCCCGAGGGCGTCGTCATTCAATTCATCCACCACCCCCCCATCGCCCATCCTCGGCGTAAAATGGTATAATCGACGCCTGCTTGCGAAGCTCCCTCTCCGCTCGGGGAGCCGCACGGAGCGCCGAGTCCATGCGAAAGCTGTCCCTAGCCCTGCTGTTGGTCCCGTCATTCGCCGCCGCCGCCTCCTTCGAAGACGCGTTCTCCGGAGCCTGGAAAAGCTTCCACGCCGCCATGCCCCAGGCGAAATTCGCCGCCGCGGCCGACCCGAACGCCGACGCAAACCGCGCCCTCTACCTCCTGGCCCATCGCGGCAATCAAGTCGAAAAGAAGATGGCCGAGCTCAACACCGGGGTCAACAACATCGCCCTGCTGACCGACTACTTGGCCGGGACCGAGTACGGTCCCAAGCAGATCCCCGAGCACCTGCGCTCCTTCTCCGAGGAAGTCGCGGCTCGGACGAAGGACTTCAATGAGCTGGCCCAGGGCGCCGCGGCGGCCTCCTCAAAAGTGAAGGCCGGCAACGGCTCCGCCGCCCAGGCCTTCGCCAACCAGGTCCTCGTGCTGCGCTCGCAAACCGAGGCCCTGGAGGCCTTTGCCGCCCAATTGGCCGCCGAGGTCAAAAAAGCCGAGGCCAAGCTCGGGTTCGAATCCGTCTATCTCTCCCGGGAACTCGTCGGCGAGGCCAAGGCCTTGAAGGAGCTCTCGGACATCCTGGTGGTCGCCTCCGAAGAGATCTCAAGCAAAGCCAAGGGTTCCTGATTTGAAAAAGACGGCGGCGGGGGAGCTCCTCTCCCTCGCCGCCCGTCTGCCCAAGGCCGAGCTCCACCTCCACATCGAGGGCACCCTCGAGCCGGAGCTCATGTTCGCGCTGGCCCGCCGCAACAAGATCAAGCTCCGATTCTCCTCCGTGGCCGCCGTCCGCCGCGCCTACAAGTTCCGGGACCTACAGTCCTTTCTTGACATCTATTACGAGGGCGCGGGCGTTCTCAGGGAAGAGGAGGATTTTTTCGACCTCGCCTGGGCCTATTTCAAGCGCGCGGCCAAGGACAACGTCCGCCACGCGGAAATTTTCTTCGATCCGCAGACTCATACCCGAAGGGGAATCCCTTTTCGGGTGGTCGTCAAGGGCTTGAAGAAAGCCTGCCTCAAGGCGGCCAAGGAACTGGGGATTTCATCGCGGCTGATTCTTTGCTTTTTGCGGCATCTGAGCCAAGAGGCGGCGGAAAAAACTTTTCGGGAAGCCTTGCCGTTCCGGCAGGACTTCCATGGGGTAGGCCTGGACTCCTCCGAGAAGAGGCATCCGCCCCGCAAGTTCGCGCGGGTCTTCCGGCGCGCGCGGGGGGAGGGCCTCAAGGCCGTCGCCCACGCCGGAGAGGAAGGGCCGCCCGCCTATGTGTGGGAGGCGCTGGACCTGCTTCAAGTCTCCCGGATCGACCACGGGGTGAGGTCGCTGGAGGACCCCAAGCTGGTCCGGCGGCTGGCCGCCGAAAGGATTCCGCTGACGGTCTGCCCGCTCTCAAACGTGAAGCTGAGGGTTTTCAAGACCCTCAAACAGCACACCCTGGGGGAGATGCTGGCCGCCGGCCTCTGCGCCACGATCAACTCCGACGACCCCGCCTATTTCGGGGGCTATGTGGGGGAGAACTTCAAGCAGGCCGCCTCCGTCCTCAAGCTGACGGCCGGGGAGTTGGGCCAACTCGCCAAGAACTCCTTCGAGGCCAGCTTTCTAGAACCCTCCGAAAAGGCCCGCCACCTGGCCGAGATCGAAACGCTTCTCCCCAATTCGTCCTGCTGTTAAACAATCGTTGGTGCCTGGCATTCATATTCTCCACTTTCTCGGAGAATTTGAAGAATATGAATGCCAGGCACCAACTTTAGAATTTCTTGCGGGTGAGGTCGCGGTAGCGGCCGATCGAGGTGTCGTGGCCGCGGGGGTCGTCCTCGAAGAGGCGGGGCAGGGTGGACTCGGGCATCTCGGCGTGGAAGGTCAGGTTGCGCACGTAGATCTTTCCCTCCTCGCTGAACAGGTAGCCCACATGACGCCCGTCCCGGCCGTCGGTGACCGCGTGCATGAGCTCGGGAACTCCCTGAAGAGCCTGATAGATCCGCAGGGCCTGGCGGGTGTCGTAGGTGTGGGTCGGGGTCAGTTGGCCCCAATCGACGAAGACGATGCCGTACTCCTTGGTCTTGATGGCGGCCACCGCGTGGCCGGAGGAGACGCCCTTCTTGTCCGGGACCGAGACCGTGGTGGCCATGGCCTGGATGGGGACCCCTGCCTTCTTGCCGAGCTCCTCGGCCAAAACCGCCGCGAACTGCGATGAGCCGATGCAGACCAGGATGGGATCGTCCTTGCCGGTCAGGTAGCTGGCGCGACCCCGCTTGTAGAGCTCCTCGATCGAGTTCACGTTCTCGGGGCTGCCCTCGTTGTTGTTGTAGTTGTTGTTGCCGAAGGAGGAGGTGAAGGCCGAGACCGCCTTGAGGACGTCGTCGGTGCCGTTCATGGGCAGGCGTTTGACGAACTGGTCGAAATTCTCCGAGGACTGGAGCGCCTGGCGGAAGGTGGCCGCGTAGGCGTCTCCCGGGAGGCGGTTGTTCATCTCGGTCGAATCCGAGGGCCGGTAGTTCTGGACCGGGGCGCGGCGGGCGCGGTAGCTGGACTCGGATTTGAAGAGCCGGTCGATCTCGATGGTGAGCGTGCCCATCGCGCTGTAGTACTGCTCCGGCCCGGGGGCCATGGAGAACTGCTCCCGGGAGTAGTTGGCCAGCACGCCGACCTGCACGCCGGAGGCCACCCGGTATTTCACGTCGGCGGCAAGGCCCGTGACGTCCGGGTAAAAGTCGTTGCGGCTCTGCCGGAAATTTCCCGCCAAGGTGGTGTCCACCTTGGAGTTGGACCAGCCCACGTAGGGGCGGATCCCCAGGTCGGCGGGCTGCAGGGAGGTTTCGACGCCGGTTTTGATCCGGGAAGAACCCAGATCATAGGCGTACTCGGCGCCCACCGTTCCGGCCGGAGACACCGTGTAATCCCCATTGCGGTACATGGTCTTGGACGCCCCTTCCAAACGGAGGTCGCCCACCAGGCTGAACTCGTTGCGTCCTTTTTTGTACATCCAAAGATTTCCGATATTGGCCTCGATGAGGCCGTCGCCGGCGCCGTACTTGGAATCGGCCCCGAGCGCCTGATAGCCGAAGGCGTCGGCCGCCACCCAGAAGGCCGTTTTGACGTTTTGAGAAACCGTGAAGACCTTGCCCATATCCGCGTAGGCGCTGGAGGTCATCCACTTCTGGCTGAAATCCTGTTGTTTGCGCAGGGAGCTGGCCGGGGAGGCGGCGCCGCCGTCCGGGTCGGCGATGCCCTTGTGGGAGCGCATGTTCAGGTAGCCCCCGGTCACCACTCCCAGGGCCTCGAAATTGCCGCTGTGCTCCAGCTTGGCCCCGCCCATCAGATAGGGGGACTGGTCCAAAATGGAGTAGGGATGGGAAGTGCCGCCGAAGGGGGCCAAGGCCCCGGCGTGGACGAAGGGGGTCAGTTGGAGGAAGCTCCGGGAGCCGAAGCTGTAGCGCAGAGCCAAATCGGCGGCGTCCTCGGAAAGTTTCAGGGCCACGGGGAACACGGATTCTTCTTTATTTTCCTTGATCTTTTCAGTAGTCACGGGGGGAGGGGGGACCGCCGACTTGCTCCTATTGGACACCGGGGTTTCCTGGGCCGAAACCGCCCCCGCCGCCAGAACCGCCGCAACCGTGAGGAATTTATTCATACCCTAAGTATGCGCCGGTTTCTAGGCCCCGGGGAGGGTCGGAGGGCCCATTGCGGCCTGGGCCCCCTGTCATTGACTTCTAGGCCCTCCGGCCCATCGACCCGGGCGTCGCTTTTTGTAAAGTGCGGCCATGATAAACGCGCTTTTGGCGGCGGCGGTCGCGGCGGGTTGGTCGCAAACGGTTCGGGTGGCTCCGGTCCGAATCCAGCTCAGCCCCACGGCGTCGGTTTTCGCGGCCAGGCCCCTTCCCGCTTCGGCGCTTTCCCCGGGATTGGGCAGGGCGCCGGCCGTCGCCTTGCCGGGCCTCAAATCGATTCTCGCGACCCCGTCCGGCTGGCAAGTTCACCCCGCCCCCGGAACCGAATCCCCGGATTCCCCGGCCCCCCGGCCGGCCTCGGAGGGCTTGGAGCAAGCCGCCGAATTCCTTCCCGCCCCGGACGCCGCGCCCGCTCCCGAGGATCAAGCCAAGGAAGCCGCCGGCCGCGTTTTCGATCATCGCAATAAAGGCCCCCTGCCGGTGAACGCCGCCCCGGAGTCCGTTCCTGGACTCCCGCTCACGGACTCCGTCCTCCCGCGTTACCTGAGCGTGGCCGATCCCGGGGACGCCCTCTGGGTGTCCCTGGTTTTGGAGGAGGCCTCCAGGTCGGCCGCCGCCCGGCGCGTGCTGGCCCGAGTCGAGGCGATGGCCGTCAAGCGCGGCCGCCCCGTCACGGTCGTAGTGCAGAGAATCACAAACCTGGGAACCTACGACTTCGACACCGAGGTCGTCACCCTGAGCCTGGTCCACCGCAAGCTCCCGCTCATCGAGGTCGCCCCGACCTTGGTCCACGAACTTCTGCACGTCGTCCAAAAATCCGAGGGCGTTCCCTCGGACGCCCTGGAGTTGGAATTGGACGCCTACCTGACCGATTGGCGGGTCATGACCGAGCTCGGCATTCCCATCCGCCCCCGCAGCTTCGAGGGCAAGGGCCTGGAGCAGTTCAAGAAAAGCTTCCCGGATTTCGTCCGATGGCTCGGCAAGGAGTACAAGGGAAACATCCCGCTCATCGGCTCGAACCTGAAGGCCTATCTCGCCCAACTGGAGAATAACGCCGCCAAGCACTCCCGGTCCCTCAAACGAAAGGAGAAAGAACTGCTTCGCCGGGAAGAAGTCCTGCGGTCCATGGAATCCATCGGACACTCCGCGGATCAGCGCGAAGTCTACGAAGCGGACCAGATCACGCCCTTGCGCCGCAACATCGCCGGGACCAAGCGGACCCTGGCGTGGATCGAACACGATTCGCGGACGCTCCGGACTCCGGAAGGAGCCCGGCGCTACCGGGCTTTCGCCGCGGCCGTCAACCGCAAGGCCCGCGCGTTTCGCCGCACCCTCGAAGGGTCCTAAGCCCCAATCCCTGCGGGGCCCAAAGACCCTTCCGTCCGCCCGCCCCCGGGCTTACACTGGGGTGATGCGCCCCCGTTTGCCGTTATTGTCGCTCCTGGCCCTCGCGGCATTGGCCGCGGCCGCCGCCGCCGGCCCCGCCACCACGGAGACCGTGGCCCGGCCCGGCGCCCTGGAAATCCTGACCCGCATGCGCGCCCTGGAGGCGCTTAGCTCCATCGAGGCCGGAAAACCCCTGGCCCGCTTCATCGCCGAGCGGCCGGTGACGCTCTATTTCAGCGGCATGAACGGCGGCACCCACGGGGGCTTCGGGACCGACTCCAACGGAAACCCCGTCATCCTCCTGCGGCGCTTGGGCGGCCCCGAGCTCGACACCGTCGAGAAGGGGGCGGTCTTTCTGGCCATGGTCATCGCCCACGAGGCCACCCACGCCCGCCAAAAACTGGACTGGGAATTGTCCCCTTCGGTGGAGCAGGAATGCGAGGCCTTTCTCAAGGAGATGGAAATCCACCACGCTCTGCGCAATCTCCCGAATTTCCCCGGCGCCCCGTTCGAGATGGAACTGCGCTACCGCCTGCTCTTCGAAGAAGGCGGCGTGGACCGTCTCGTGGAGCAGGTCCGCGACGCCTACGCGGCGAACCTGTTTCAGAAAGCGGGGGAGGAGGCGTCCGCGGCTCCCGCCCCCCGGAGGGAGGCGGCGCGCAAGCGGATCCTGGAAACCTGGAAACATTCCGGGGAATCGGACCACCTTCGACCCGTCGACGAGATGATCCGCGAGGCCCGAGGTCCCGAGCGCCGCGCCCGGCTGGAAGCCGCCCGGGAGCATTGGCGCCGAGTCCTGGCGGCCTTCAAGGCCGATTTCGCCTCTTGGAATCCGCCGGATTCGGAAAAACCAGCCGCGCCGCCGGCGCCGTCCTTCGCCGATACCGGGACCGGAGAAAGCCCGGCCCTGGAGCAACTCCGCGCCCTCGGCCGCTACTGAACCTTGACCGTTGGCGCGGGCTTGTCCAAGCCCCGCCGCTTGAGGGACTTGATCATCCGCAGGACCCCGTCCCGGTCAAGCACCGCGGTATAGGGGGCGTCCGGGACGTTGGGATTGATGGCCACGCCCTCGGCCTTGGGATCATCGGCGGCGGAACGAAGAAAGCCCAACGGATCGGCGCTCATCAGCGTGCCCACCGGGGCGTGCTTTTCGGTATAGGCGGGCCGGACGGTCAGGTTCTTTTCGCCGATCCGGACCGTCAGGTAGGTGAATTGGGGCGCGATGCCGGCGACATTGGCGGCCACTCCGTCCTTTTCCACCGCCGCCTTCAGGGTCTCCAGCGTGGAAAGATCGATGGGAACGAGCAGAACCTCGGTCCGCGTAAATTCATTCACGACATTCGCCCAGCGGTGCTGGGCGCGAAGGGCGTAAAAACCCGCGACCAAAGCGGGGATCAGAATGGCGGCCGCCAGGATTTTCTTCACGGGCGTCAGCCGTGGCGGACGCGCCCCTGCTCATCGATGACAATGCCGTGCGCGCGCTTGAGCTCCTCAAGAATCTCCTCTGGGCTGGCCGAGGAGCCGATGGCGCGGTTTTTGATGTCGTTGAGCAGGGCCTTCAGGCGCGAAGGGGGATTTTTCACCCGCTTGAGGCGCAGGGCGTAAGAGGCCGCGACGTCGGCCATGCTGCGGGACGCCTTCTTCGAGGAAACCGCCGGGGACGCGGTTTCCGCGGCCGCGGGAGCGACGCTGGGCGCCGGAGCCGGCGCGGACGGCCTCGGGGCGGGGGCGGAGGACCGCCCTCCCGAGCTTCGGCCCGACCGAGAACTCGTCCTGCCGCGTCCGCCGGACCGGCCGCGTCCGCCGCCGCCGCTGGAACCGCGGCCGCCGCGTCCCCGACCGCGGCTTGACGACGGCGCGGCCGACGGCTCTTCGGGCTCCGGACGGTTGTCCGGATGGGACGTCCAGAGCTCGGCCCGGCGGCCGATGCGCTGAAGCTCCTGGGCCATGGCCCCCAGGCTCTTGTCGTTGGAGACCAAGGTGAAGGGAATGGCCAGGGGCAAGGTGGCGTGAAGCACCCCGGCGTGCAAAGACATCACGAAATCCGCGGAATTGGCCCCTCCCTTGGGGGAAACCACGCTCACGCACATCGGAAGTCGTCCCAGGCGCCGCTCCAGCGGGCGCGGCATGGCCGCCAGCGGGCGCAGGAAGACCCGGACCAGGGTCCGGTCGGTGATGGGGAAATCCGGCGGGAGGTGGGGGTCGTTGTCCCCATCGATCAAAAGGACGGAATCGACGGTGTAGGCCTGCCGTGCGATCTTGGCCAGGGCGGCGGCCGAAGAGGCGCGCTCCTCGGGGCTCAGAGAGGGTTCGGGGGCGGGTTCCGGGGCGGCGCCGGCGGAACCTCCGGGTTCTTGTTCGTTATTCATGGTTTATGGCGAAATGATAGCAATTCGAGACAGCGCCGGTAGGCCCGGAAATGGGTATAATCGGCCATGCGGACAATGACCCTTCCGGCCCTCCTCTTCCTCGCGATGGCAGGCTGCATGACGCCGACGATCGGCGGGCTCAACCATCAGCAATATGTTCGCGCCAAGAAAGGCCAGGGGACCCGGCGCGCCGTCCCCGCCTCCTTCCAGGACGTCTACGACGCCGCGGCCGAGGTTTGGCAGAAGACGGCCGACCAGATCAATCAGGCGGGGGCCGGCTCCTTGCGGGCCGGCATCAGCAAGGAGGAAGCCGCGGTCTATTTCGACATGATCGACAACGCCCCCATCATGGGAATATCGGCCGGGACCAGCTACGCCGCCTACCTCTACCCCACGGATCGGGAGGATTCGACGGATCTGGAGGTCATCATGATCTCCCCGATCCTGGGGGAGGAAAAAAGCCGGGGAATGGAAGGCCAAACCTTGGCTTCCATCGCCGAAGCCGCGGAATTAAAAAAACTCCGCCGCGCGGGCGCCCCGCCGGCGTCCGCCGCCGCCCCGCGCGCCGCGCCGGCCCCCGTCCCGAGCGCGG
>CAYHPY010000008.1:0-64762 GCA_964358485.1 uncultured Elusimicrobia bacterium | reverse complement strand
ATCAAGTCGTTGACGGCGGAGTTCATTTTTTCGGGCCCGCCAGGACGGCGGCCAATCGGGCGAGGTCCCGGCCCAGCTCCGTGAGGCGGCGGAATTCCTCGGGCGTGGCGCTCAGCCCGTGGTCCCGGATCACCGTCGAGGCCTTATTGAGGGTGAAATGTTTTTCGATGAGCCGGGCGCCCCGCGCCAAGGCCAACAGGCAGCCCTCGATGCCCATGAGGTGGTCGCTGTAGCCGAAGTAGCGGTCGAAGTTCGCCGGGAGTTCCAGCAAGTCCTCATGACGGGTCGGATACTTGGAAAGGCACCAGAGGTAGCGGGCGTTTTCGGCGGGGAAGGGGAAGTCGGCTCCCTTGGACATCCCGAGGGAGACGAAGGTCTCCCGGCCGGCGGCCAGGATGTCCCGGCACAGGGCGGGCCGGTCAATGACGGTCCGCGAGGCGATCTTGTAGCGGTTCATGCCGACCTTCTTGACCAGTTCCCAGGCCTCCTCGGTGATGATGGAGGCCATGAACTCCACTCCGAATTCCTCGCACCAGCGCTTGAGCGTCCGCAGGCGCGTTTCGTCCATGAAATTGATCTCGTCCTTGCCTCCGCGCCAGCCCACCTGGAACTTGGCGATGTCGGCCCCCGCCCAGGCCGCCTGGCGGATGAGCTCGTAGTTGAGCTCGAAATTGCCGTCGGCGTTCATGCCGATTTCGGCGACGAACAATGGTTTCATGAGTCCTCCCGGGCCGCGAGCCCGAAGTGGGAGCGAAGTTGCGCCGCCGCGAAGCGCGCGGCCTTGCGTTGGGAATCGACGGTCAGCCCCGCGATGTGGGGGGTGACGATGAGGTTGTCATGGCTCCGGCTGTGGCGCACCAGCGGGCTGCGGGAGGGGCCGTCGCCCTGCTCCCCGCGGATCACGTCGACGGCGGCCCCGGCCAGGCGCCCCGAGCCAAGCGCCCCGAGGAGGGCCTCTTCGTCCACGAGCCCGCCCCGGGAGGTGTTGAGAAACCAACAGCCCTTGGGCATCCAGGAGAATTGCCGCGGGCCGAACATCCCCTCGGTGTCGGGGTCCAGGTGGACGTGGACGCTGACGATCTCCGCCGACCGCAGGGCCTCGCGCAGGGAAGGGGCCTGCGCCGCCCAGGGGTCCGTGACCCGGACCTTCGGGTCGTAGGCCGTCACCCGGGCCCCGAAGGCGTTGAGGTAACGGGACATCTTCCGGCCGATGCGCCCGTAGCCGATCAGGGAGACCCGCCGGCCGGAGAGTTCGATTCCCCGGAAGCGGTCCTCGGCCTCCCGCCAAATTCCGCGGGAGGCCGCCCGGGCGGCGGCGGGCAGTCTTCGAATGAGGGCCAAAAGGAGGGCGAAGCTGAATTCCGCGGAGGCGTGGATTTCCCGGATCACGCGTTCGTGCCCCCGCAGGGAGACGACGCGGATTTTCCGCTCCCGGCAATAGTCCCGGTCGATGTGGTCGGAGCCGGTGGAGGGCGTGACGACGATTTCCAAGGCGGGGCCGCCCGCGAGCGCGGCGCGGTCGACGCGGTAGGGGGCTCCCGGATCGGTGATGAGCGCGCGGGCTCCGCGGAGGGCCTTGATGAGCTCGGCTTTGGGGCGCAGAAAGGCCTCGGTCAGGGCAAAGTCCCGGCGGAGCTCGGCTTTGACCTCCGGGAGGAAGTGAAGCGGGGCCGAGCAGACCAGGGGGATTTTCCGGCTCACGAGTTTCCCATTCCCTCGGCGGAGTCCGGATGCGCGCGGGCCCACGCCACGGCCGCGGGCACGCCGAAATTCTCGTCCCCCGGCAGGAGGTCCGAGAAAATCCGCTCCACCAGGTCGAAATTGCGGCGGTAGTTGACGGCGAAATTCTGGTCGGGAGCGTGGGCCGCCGCCCAGGGTCCCTCGGCCTGGAGGTAGTCGCACCGGAAGAGGCGGGAGTTCATGAACATGAAGGCGGTGGTCCCGAGGTCGCGCGTCAGATATTCCGGAAACTCCGCCCAGCGCTTGGCGGCCGAGGCCTTGTAGGCCTGGACCCGAACGCCCACCGGAAAGCGGCGCGCCTCGTGGAGGTGCTTGTATTCGGCGCTGACGCTCGCCGCGTAGTCGGAGTCCCGCTCGCGGCGCAGGGACAGCACCGCGTCGATGAGGTCCGCGTGGATGAGGGGGTTGTCTCCGAGCAGTTCCACGACGGTGTCCGCTCCGAGGGCCTCGGCGGCCTGCGCCATCCGGAGGCTGACGTTGTCGGGAGAGCCCCGGAAGCAGCGGATGCCGCGGGACTCGGCGAACGTCGAGAGCTCGGCGTCCTCGGGCAGGGTCGTGGTCGCCACGGCGACCTCGTCGATCAGTCGCGCCCGGCGCGTCCGCTCCAGAAGGCGCTCGAGCATGGATTTCCCGGCCATGGGCAGAAGGGCTTTCCGGGGCAGGCGGGAGGAGCCCAGGCGGGCCACGAGCAAGGCGATCGTCCGGCTCATGCGCGGGCCGCGCCCTTGACCCGGGCGGGGGCGGGGGGCGCGAAGCGCGGGCGCCACTCCGAGAGGATTTTATCGGCCTGCCAGAACTCGAAATGGGTCCGGATCCGCACGCTTTCCTCGGGAAGCATCAGGATGTGGCCGATTTTGCCGCGGATGAAGTCCTTTTCACCCGGGGCCGGGGTTTTGGCGAGAAGGATGGCGGCGTTCTCCTTGTAGATCGAGCGCTTTTCGATTTGGAGGTCCCGGGCCTTGCGCAGCGGGGTCAACCCGTCGGCGCCGTGGTGGTAGCAGTGGGCGAGTTCCTCGGTGACGGAGACCACGGAATCCACGCCGAAAATTTCCATCGTGTCGACCGCCATCGAGATGTGCACGCTCCGGCGCAAGGGCGCGCTGACGTAGAGCAGCATGACCGCGTCGGGGGCGTACCCCTGGTTTTTTTTCAGCTCCTTGAGGACCAGCCGGACGGTGTCGAGGATGCTGGAGGAGGAAAGCGAATCGGGGCGGGCCAGGCGCCCCAACCGCGGCCAACGCTTGGTGAATTCCAGGGCCGCGGGGTCCTCCGAGCAGACGACCGCGCGCTCCAGGGCCCCCGCGCCCAGGGCCTCGGCGGCGGCCTCCAGGGTGTAGGAAAGCAGGGGGCGGCCCCCGAGCTCGGAGAAGGCCGAGTCCGGCAGGCCCTTGGCGCGGCGGGCGACGGGGATGATCGCCAGGACCTTGGGGATGTGTCCGTTGCGGTGCTCCCGGACGAAGCGGCGCTTGATGGCGGCGCGGGTGTCCAGGATTTTCCGTTGGTCGGTGGTCAGGCTCCCGGGGTGCTGGCGGTAATAAAACAGGGGAACGTTGACGTTGTAGGGCTTGAAGGATTTGAGAAACCTCAGCCAGAGGTCGTAGCCGTCCTGGCAGGCGAACGCCTCGGTGTAGCCTCCCAATTCCAGCAGGCATTCCCGGCGGATCATCGTGCAGGCCCCGTGGGCGGGAAGGTCGAGCAGGCGCGCCTCCGCCCCGATCTTCTTGCGCCGGACGATCTCCAGGATTTCCCCGTCGTCGTCCACCAAGGTGTAGTCCGGATAGACCAGGCCGATCTCGGGCTTGGTGTCCAGGACATGGGAGAGGACCAGCAGGGCGTTTTCATCGAGCCAATCGTCGGCGTCCAGGCGCATGACGTAGCGGCCCCCGGCCAGCCGCAGGGCGATGTTGTTGGAGACCGCCAAGCCTTTTTTCTTTTGGCTGATGATCCGGATGCGGGGGTCATGGCGGTAGCCGGCCAACACCCGGGCGGTGTCGTCGGTGGAGCCGTCGTCGATGATGATCAGCTCCCAGTCCTTGAGGGTCTGGGCGAACACGCTGTCGACCGCCCGCTTGAGGTAGCGTCCGTAATTGTGGCAGGGGATGTAGACGGTGACTTTGGGGGCGGGGTTCTTGGCCATTAGAGGGAGGAGAGGAACTTCGACCAGGATTTGGGCCAATCGTCGCCGTGCCCGGCGAAGGCCCGGGAAAACCGGGCGCCGGCCGCGATCCGGCGCGGATCGCCCATCCAGGCGCGCGGCGAGGCCTTGAAGCGCCCGGCTTCCGCGATCAGGGGCTCCGGCTCCCGATGAACGAGCCCGGCGGCCTCCAGCTCCCCGAAGAGCTCCTCGGCCCAGGGCGCCTCTTTATTGTAAAGCCGGAGCCAGTAGACCATGGTGGGGATACCGGCGGCGAGGCACTCAAGGAAGCCCGTTCCGGGCTTGTCCCAGAGAACCATCCGGCAACTCTTGAGAAGCTCGGGGGAAAGCCCCTTGTTGAGCCGATCCAGGCAGCGGTAGTGGGAACCTCCGATTTTCTCCATCCGCCTGACCGTCCCGCTCAGGAGGCCGAGGGTCTCGGCGTCGAAGGGCTTGTGGAGGATGCTAATCCCGCCTTCCGCCGAGGCGGTCGCGAGTCGTTGGAGCTGGGAGGAAATTTCGGCGACGCAGTCGATCCGGCAGGCTTCCGATCCGACCGGGGCCGGCAGGAAGGGGCGGAGCTTGTCCGACATGAACAGCAGATCGTGGGTGGCGGCGTTGCGCCCGGAGGCCAGGGCCTTGGCCGGGGCCTTCCAAAACCTTTTGCGGTGGCTCAGCCAGGGGCTGGGCAGGGGCACGGCCGTGGGCATCGGGTTTCCGGCGCCTTCGGGAAAGCGGTCCCAGCCCCAGGTCAGGAACCGGTCGCAGAGAGGAAATTCCATCTCCTCGAAATAGCATTGGTTGTCGAGGTAGCCGTAGCCCCCGCCGTGCTGGCAACCGATGACCTCCATTCCCAAGGTCCTCGCCGCGGTGATGAGGAAGGTCGAGTAATAGCCCCCCATGCTCTCGATGATAAGGGGCTTTTCGCGCAGGGGCTTGAGGCGGTCGACAAAAGCCCCCAGCCGGGCGGGGATCGCCTCCAGCAGAGGCGCGGGATAGCCTTCTCTTAGGTATCCCCCGAACGCCTCCAAAACCGAGGGGCGCGCGGCCAATTCGGGCATTTCCGCCGCTTCCAGGAGGCGAGCGGCCGCGGGGCCTGCCTTGCGAAGATTGTCTCCCAACAATTCCCGGCGCAGGTCCGGGTCGACGGCGGTCCGGGGCGCCTGATTGGAGCCGCAGAGATCCGCCATGCCGCGCAGGCCAAAAAAACCCTTTCCGGACAGAGGGCCGTGGTTGTACCCCCAAAAAAGGGTCGGAACCCGGCCTCGGAAGGACGCCGAAACCCGCCCCAGGAGCTTCGTCCCGGTTTTGGCCAACCGTCCGATCCCGCGGTCGAGCAGGCTGCGTCCGGTGAAATTGTGGTTGACGAAGGTGGACCCGGCCGGTCCGGCCTTGGGCGGGACTTTGAGGGGGGGAGCCGACGGGAGCTCCAGGGCGCGGGCGGCCCAAGTGAGCGCCCACTGGTTGAGCGGCTCGGAACTGGCCGCCTGGGCGTGGATGGAACAGCTTTGGTGGGCCTCCGGGTCCGATGCGGGCAGGGCCACCGAGATTCTTCGGTCCGGATGGCGGCTGAGCAAGGTTTGAAGGCGGATGAGCCGGTCGAAATAGAGGTTGGCCAGGGGAACCAGGGCGTTGCGGGCGAGCGCTTGGGCCGCGCGGTCATTGAGTCCGAAGCGCCGGGAGAGTTCCGGGGAGACGGCGTCGATCAGGGCCTGGTAAAGCCTGGAAAAGGGCCCGCTGAGGCGGAAAAATTCCTCCCGGCCCAGGGCGATTCCCGTGGCGTCCTCCCGGGGGAATAGGGGCAAAACCGCCCCTGGGGCGCCCGCGGCTTGGACAACGACGGTCAGGGGGTCGGCCACGGTGGCCCCCGGCCTGGGAGAAGTCATGCCCGGGGGGCCGGATCTTTAGACGGGGTCCGGGCCTTGTTCATGGAGTGAACATTTTACCATTCCCCGGGGAGAAGGGTCAAACCAGGGGGCTTCGGTTGAAGTCGCCTTCTAGGTTCGGTATAATTCGGCTTCTCTCCGTCGATGAGGACTCTCGCCTTCGTTCCCGCCCGGTCCGGCTCGAAGTCTGTGCCGAACAAGAACATCCGCCCCGTGGCGGGGGTTCCCCTGCTCCATTACACGGTCCGGTGCGCCGTTCGAAGCGGCCTTTTTCCCGAAACCTTGGTCTCGACCGATGAGCGGAGCTACTTGGCGGGCTTGGCGGAGTTGGGGGCCGGAACGGATTATTTGCGCCCCCCCGCCTTGGCCCAGGACGACAGCCCCACCTTGCCCGCGGTGCTGCATGCCCTGGACTGGCTCTTGGGACGGGGGACTCCCGCTTTCGAGGCGGTCATGATCCTTCAACCCACGGCGCCCTTCCGCGCGGCGGATCATTTGCGTCGGGCCCTGGAACTGCTCGAGGCCAACCCCGAGGCCGATTCCGTGGTCGGAATCTGCCGTCTGGCCGACCATCATCCCGCCCGGATCAAGAAGCTGGACGGGCCCTGGCTCCGGGATTTCTGCGTTCCCGAACCGGATGGTTCCCGGCGCCAGGATCTCAAGCCGCCCGCCTACATCCGCAACGGCACGATCTACCTTTCGCGGATGTCCACGCTCCGGGGAAAGAATTCGATCCTGGGCAATCGCGTCCTCGGCCTGGAGATGCCGGAGGCCAATTCCATCAATGTGGACACGGAGCTCGACTTCCTCCTCGCCGAGGCCGCCCTCCGCCATCCCCCTTATTCCGCCGACCTGGCCTTTTTTCGGGATTTCGCGGCCTCTCGGGGCGCCTCCCGATGAGAGTTCTGGCCGGCTGGGAGCTGGGGGACTACCCGGATGCCGCCGCGTTTCGGAAGCTCGGCCGATGCGATTTTAAAAAATACGACGGAGCGTTCCTGCGGAAAAACCTCGCCAAGTACGACATCCTCATCCCCCATTTGGGCGTTCCGGTGGACTCGGGGCTCCTGGGCCGCGCCGCCCGGCTGAAAATCCTGGGCACGCCCACGACGGGAACGGACCACTTCGACCTGGGGGCCTGCCGCCGCCTCGGCATCGAAGTGGTCTCGCTCAACGACGACCGTCATTTTTTGGAGACGATCACCTCCACCGCCGAGCACGCCTGGCTCCTGCTGCTGGCCTGCGCCCGGCGCCTGCCCCGCGCCCAAAATCGGGTCCTGCGGGAGCGGTCCTGGAAAAACGCCGACATCCGCGGGCGTCAATTGAGCGGCCTGACCTTGGGCATCGCCGGCTACGGCCGCCTGGGCCGGATGGTCGAGCGCTACGCCCGCGCCTTCGGCATGGAGGTGCTGGTGTTCGACCGGGAGCCCGTGCTCCCTGCCCACGGGCGGGCCGTCTCGTGGGACCAATTGCTGCGCCGCTCCGATGCGGTCACCGTGCACGCCAAATGGCTCCCCGGCGAGCCGCCGCTCATCGACGGGCGGTCCCTGGCCCGCATGAAGCGGGGGGCGATCCTGGTCAATACCTCGCGGGGTGGGCTGGTGGACGGCAAGGCCGCGGTGCGGGCCCTGCGAGAGGGGCGTTTGTCCGCGGTGGGTCTGGACGTGGCCGTCTCCGAGTACCGGGGGGGACGGCTGCCTCGGGACCCGCTCGTGGCCGAGGCGGCGCGCAACCCGGACGTCATCGTCACGCCGCACATCGGCGGGGCCACCCGGGACGCGCACGCCCGGGTCTTCAGCGCGTTGGCGCGCCTGGTCGCCGAGAGGGTCCGCGCCGGGGCGGGGGGGCGGGCTTGAAGCTGAAACTGGGACGGCCGGGCGGGGTCCTCGTCATCGCCGAGATCGGGATGAACCACGATGGCTCCCTGCGCAAGGCCAAAGCCTTGATCCGCGCCGCCGCCGCCGCGGGCGCCGACGCGGTCAAATTCCAGACCCACATCGCGGAGGCCGAGACGCTCATGGACGCCCCGGCCCCGCCCTACTTCAAGGCCGAGCCGCGTTTCCAGTTCTTCAAGCGCACCGCCTTCACCCGGGCCCAGCACGCCGAGCTCAAGGCCGAGGCCCGCTCGCGGGGCGTGCGCTTTATTTCCTCACCGTTCTCCGAGAGAGCGGTCAACCTGCTGCGCGCCGCCGGGGTCGACGCCTTCAAGATTCCCTCCGGGGAAGTGACCAACGGCCCGCTTCTGGCTCAAGCGGCCGCGACCGGAATTCCGGTGATCCTCTCATCGGGAATGAGCAATCTCCGGGAATTGGACGAAGCCGTCGCCGTTCTGCGCCGGGGGCGTTCGCCCTTCGCCGTATTGCAATGCACCTCCATGTACCCATGTCCCGAGGAGTTCGTCGGCCTGAACCTTTTGGACCTGCTCCGGCGGCGTTACGGCTGTCCGGTTGGGCTTTCCGACCACACTTTGGGCCTTCACGCCTCCTGGGCGGCCGCGGCGTTGGGGGCCGATCTCATCGAGCGCCATTTCACTCTGTCCAAATCGGATTACGGCCCGGATGCCCGCTTTTCCTTGGAGCCGGGGGAATTTCGGACGCTCGTCGAAGGTCTTCGGTCGGTCGGCAGGATGCTTTCCCATCCGGTCGACAAGGACGCGTTGTGCCGCCGCTTGTCCCCCATGAAGCGCATCTTTGAAAAGAGCGTGGTTTCTTCCCGGGCCATCGCCAAGGGAGCCGTCATCGGTCGACTCGACCTCGCCCTTAAGAAACCGGGAATCGGAATTCCTCCTCGAGATATGCGCCTCGTGGTCGGCCGAACCGCCGTTAAGAATATTCCCGCGGAGGTCTTGATCCGCCGGGGAATGTTTCGGAGAAGCTAATGCGTCGAATCGCCGTCTTCATCGGAAACCGGGCCAACTATTCCAGCATCAAGAGCGTTATGCGCGCCCTGAAAAAGCGCGACGACGTCAAGCTCCAGACCTTGATCGGGGCCTCGGCCCTGCTCGGCCGTTTCGGGGCCGTTACGGACCTCATCCAGAAGGACGGGTTCCACGTCGATATGAGCTTCCACAACCAAATCGAGGGCGGAACGCCGGCCACGATGGCCAAGAGCGCGGGCCTGGGGCTCATCGACGCGGCCATGGCCTTCTCAAACCTGAAACCCCACATGGTCGTGGCCGTGGGGGACCGGTACGAGGTCATGTCCATCGCCGTCGCCTCCGTCTACATGAACATCACGCTGGCCCACACCATGGGCGGGGAGGTGAGCGGAACCATCGACGAATCCATCCGGCATGCCATCACCAAGCTCGCGCACGTTCATCTGGTGGCGACCGCCGACGCCCGTCGGCGCATCATCCGCCTTGGGGAGGACCCCCGCCACGTCCACGTCACCGGCTGCCCCCGGATCGACCTGGTGGCCGAGGAGCTGCGATTGGACTCTCGGGAGCGCTTGGCCACCATGTTCGCGCGCAACGGGGGCGTCGGCGGGCCTCCCTTTGATCTGGCCAAGCCCTTCCTCATGGTCTCCCAGCATCCCGTCACCACCGAATACGGCGAAGGCCGCAGGCAGATCGAGACGACCTTGCGCGCCCTGAGCCGGCTCAAAATGAACACCGTCATGTTCTGGCCCAATCCCGATGCCGGCACCGAGGACGTCTCCACGGGCATACGGGCGTTCCGGGAATTCAACCGGCATCCCTGGCTGCACCTCTTCAAAAATATTCCCGTGGAGGATTACATCCACTTGATGAAAAACACCGCCTGCCTCATCGGCAATTCCAGCTCCGGGATCCGGGAGGGAACTTACATCGGGACTCCCGTCGTCGACATCGGCACCCGTCAAAGCGACCGTCCTTCCGGGGACAACGTCATCCGCGCGGAGTGCGATGAGAATGTCATTCTGGCCGCCGTCAAAAAGCAATTAAAAATCGGCCGGCGCCGCAGCAGCGTCCTCTACGGCGACGGACACGCCGGGGAAAAGATCGCCGAAATCCTGGCGACCACGGACGTCCAGATTCAGAAGAAGATCGGCTATTGAGCGCCGAGGCAGGCCTTCGTCAGGCGGTCCGCAAGATCCATCGCGGGCAATCCTGACGCCAGGTCAAAGCCCGCCGGGACTCGGTGGTCGTGGACCGTTTTTAAGAACATCCGGGCCTGGCCGGGAAACCCCGCTTTAAAACGCCGATCGTCCTCGTCGGGCTCGATCGCGCGCTCCCCGGCCGAACCTCGCTCCCGGATCGAGCAGGTTTCCAGCGGGGCGAAGGTGAAGCGTTTTCCCGGAGAACAAAAGGAAAGCCGCCAGCCCCCGGGTGCGTCCCAATTCGACGTGAAGCTGACGGCGACGCCCCGCTCCGACAGGCCCTGAAAGGCCATGACCCACCGGAAAGGGTCGCCGAGATTCCGGCCCACGATGAAAGCCCCTGGAACGGACCCGGCCAGCCAGGTCAGGGTGTCGATGCCGTGAAGGCTGTTGGCGAAAACGATGAGGCCGACCTGTTCCCGGGAGAAACGGGTCAAAAGATGCTTCGGGTCCTCGGACCAGTCGACCGTGACCGAGGACAGCGACTCCCGCCCCCCCGCCTCCTCCAGGGCCTTGCGCAGGACCGAATAGTGCCGCCGGTTGAATCCGGCCTGGACCGGAGTCTTGTGGCGGGCCGCCAAATCGGAAAGTTCCCGGGTTTGCGTGGGGGATGTCCCCGGGGGCTTCTCCATGAGGATGGGCACGCCGAACGGAATTAGCTCGCGGGCCGCGCCCTCCGCCTGGTCGAAGCTAGCGCAGCAGACGACGCCGTCGGGCTTCTCCGCCCTCATCATCTCGGAGATGCCCGCGTAAACGCGCGGTATCCCCGCGGTTTTCGCCCCGGCCCGGCCGAATTCGCTCCGGTTGCACGCGCCGGTCCACTCGCAGCCGAGGGCCCGGAACACCTCGAGGTGCTTGGGAGCGATCCGGCCGTAACCGACCAGGGCGAGCCGCGTCACGTGACGGGGAGCCACTTCTCCCGCTCGGCTTTTCCGGCGAGCGGGAGGGGGACCGGGGCGTGCCCCCGCTCGGAGGAGAGGTGGGCCGCCGTGAGGATTTCAACGGCGGCCCGGCCGTGGAGGGCGTCGCACTCCATCGGCCCATCGGAAAGAAGTTCCGTCAAAAGCCCTCCGATCCAGACCGAGATCTTGTCCCGCGGCCTCAGCGTCTCGGGGAATTCCCCGAGGCGGTAGGTGGGCGGGCGGTCCGGGCCCGGGATTGGGGACAGGTCGCGCTCAAGGATCTCCACGGTCCCGGCGCGGTCGTCGATTCTCACGCGGGCGGCGGTCAGGTCAAGCTCAACGCTCATCGGCCCGGCCCCGTCCTCGATCTGGGACACCACGGCGCGCAGGCCCGGGCCCATGTCCAGCACGGAAAGTCCTCCGGGGTCGATGAAATCCTTTCCCCGGGGATTGGCCTTGAGGGGGGCGTCGACCCAGGCCGTGACGCTTTCCACCTCCCGGTCGGTCAGAAACCGGGCCAGGTCGAAGGAATGGGTCGCCAGGCACCCCAGGCCGATTCCCGGCCGCTGGATCCAAAGTGCCCGCGGCTTGCCCCAGGCCCCGGAGCGGATTTTATCCCGCAGCCAGCGGTAGATCGGATCGTGCCGGCGGCTTTGATTGATGGCCAAGCGCGCGCCCGAGGATTTGGCCGCTCGGATCATGCGGTCGCATTCGGCCGGGGAACAGGCCATCGGCTTTTCCACCATCACGAATTTCGCTCCGGAGCGCAGCGCGGCCAGGGCGAGGGACTCGTGGGAGGGGCCATTGGTAGTGACGCAAACGAGCTCGGCGCCGCCGCTCTCCCAGAGATCCTCAGGGGTCGAAAACCGCCGCGCGCAGGCGGGGAGTTCCGCGGCGGCGGCCAGGGCCTTCGGGCTTCGATCCACGGCGGCGACCACGGCCACCCCGTTCATTTTGGCGAGAACCCCCAGGACCCGGCGGCCCTGCGGGCCCAGCCCGAGCACGGCCGCGGAAATAGTCTTGGACGGCGGGGCGGACGAAGAGGAATTTCGGGCGCGGGGTTTCGGCACGGGAATGGGGGTGATTATACGAAGTTTGCGGCGAGGTGAAAGCGAACAACCTATGATAACATATGGCCGTGGACGCCCTCGGATTCCTCCTCTGGACCGCCCTCCTTGCCGCGGCCTCCGAGCCCGGACCCTCGACGCCTCTTCTGCCGTGGCGCGGGCACCTTCAGGCGGTGACCTCCGTCGTTTTTCTTCCGGGAGGGGCTCGCGCGCTCTCCGCCGGAATGGACGATTTGATCATCGAATGGGACGTGGCGAAGGGTCGGAGCTTGGCCGCTTGGAAGGGGCACCGGCAGATCGTTTCCGCCATGGCGCTTTCCCGGGACGGGAAAGTCCTGGCCACGGGCGGCTGGGACAAGACCGTCAAGCTCTGGGATCTTCCTCGAAGGCGGGAACTCCGGGTCTGGACGGCGGGGGCCGAGCCGGTGGAAGCCGTGGCCCTTTCCCCGGACGGGCAAAGGGTTCTGTCGGGAGCCTGGGACAAAGCCGTCCGGGTTTGGGATGCCGGGAAAACCGAAGGCGTCGGGGCCTGGATGGGGCACTCCGATAATGTGACCTCCTTGGCTTGGTCCCGTGATGGGAGCCGGGTCGCATCGGGGTCCTTGGACGGGACCGTCCGCCTCTGGGACTCCTCGTCCGGGAAAAGCTTGGGACTCTGCGCCGGGCCGGGGTCCGCCGTGCGCGCCGTGGTCTGGTCGGCGGACGGGACCAAGGTCCTTTCAGGCGGCGAGGACGGCGCGGTCCGGGTCTGGAATTCCGGAAACTGCGCGGCTGAAGCCGTCCTTCGGGGTCCGACCCAGGCGGTCTTGGCCCTGGCGTTGTCTCCCGATGGACGAATGGCCTTTTCCGGAAGCGAGGATGGCGCGATCTGGGTTTGGGACTTGAGGGCTCTGCGGAAAGCTTCAGTCTGGAAAGGGCAGGGCTCCCCGGTGCGGGCGCTGGCGGTTTCCCCCGATGGAAGCCGCGTGCTGGCCGGTTGTTGGAACAAAAACCTGGAGCTTTGGGACTCGGCCAAGGGCCGTCTCCTGGCGGTTTGGAAGGGGGATCCAAATTGGACGGCCGATCAGCGCCGCCTGAAATGACGGACCTGGATCAGAACAGGGTATAAATGAACGGCGCGGCCGAGGTCCCGCCGAGGTAGATCAGGCCCGCCAGGGCGGCCAGAACCAGAGCCATCGGGACCAGCCACCACTTCTTGTTGATCCAAAGAAATTCCGCGGTTTGCCGGAGCAGGGAGGGGCGTTTGGGTTCGGTCATCAGTAGAGTTTCTCCAGGCTGGATTTGTCCTGGGCCTCGCGCAGGGGGCTCCAACAGCTTCCCGCGGGGGGGCGCTTCAAGCCGAGGGGGTCCCGGCCCAAGAGCCGCAGAACGGCGCCCAAGGGAAACGCCACCCCGAAGTAGACGAGGGCGGCGGCCGCCCAGGACACGGCCGTCCCCAGGGGGGAAACGGCCCGCATCCATCCCAGGTAAAACGTCCGGCCGAAGGACTCCGGGAAAAAATAGGAGCCCAGGCCGAGCAGCGCCGCGATTGCGGCCGCGGCCGCGTTTTTGCGGGCCGCGAGCAGGGAAAAAAGAAGGAGCCAAAGGCCGAATCGGCGGATGAGGCCGGGCGTGGGCGGGGGCGGATGCATCTCAGTCCGGGGAAAATCCTCGAAGATAGGCTTGCCGGTCGGCGGGGGCCGTCTGCCCCGATTTCAGGAGCAGGAAGGGCGGCAACGCCAGCGCGTCCATCTCGGTGTTGAGAAAGACCCGGAGCGCGTCCTCCGGCGAGCCGGCGATCGGCTCTCCCCGGACGTTGAGGCTGGTGTTGATCAACGCGGGACACCCGGTCCGGGCCTGGAAGGCGGAAAGCAGGGCGTGGAAGAACGGGTCGTCCTTCCGTGAAACCGTCTGGACCCGGGCGCTATTGTCTTCGTGCGTCACGGCCGGGAGGGGCGGACCGGCCCCCTCCCGAACCGGGGCGGTCACCAGCATGTAGGGGCTGGGAACCCCCAGGTCGAAATGTTTTTCGGCCTCCTCCTCCAGGACCGCGGGGGCGAACGGCCGGAAGCCCTCCCGGAATTTGATCTTGAGGTTGAGCGCGCTCCGCATCTCGGCGCGGCGGGGATCGGCCAGAATGCTCCGCCCTCCCAAGGCCCGGGGGCCGAATTCCATGCGCCCTTCGAAGAGCCCCACCACCTTCCCCTCCTCCAGCAGGCGCGCGAGTTCCTCGAGGAGGGGCGCCGTCTCCATTTCCCGGAAGACCGCCCCCGCCGATTCCAGGGCCCGGCGGATTTCCTCCCGTCCGAAGCGGGGCCCGAGGCGGCTCCCGGAAAGGGAATCCGGCCGCCGGGGGGTCCGGGGCGCCCCGAAGTAATGATGGTGGGCGTAGAGGGCGGCCCCCAGGGCGCCGCCGGCGTCGCCCGCGGCGGGCTGGATGAAGATTTCCTTGAACACGCGCTCGCGGAGGATGAGGCCGTTGGCCACGCAGTTGAGGGCCACCCCTCCCGCCAGGCAGAGGTTTTCCTTGCCGGTTTCCCGGCGGGCGTGGCGGGCCAGGCGAAGCATGACCTCCTCCGCCGTTTGTTGGATCGAGGCCGCCAGGTCCTTATGGCGTTGGTCCAGCGGAGACTCGGGCCTCCGGGGCGGCCCTTCGAAAAGCTCGTGGAACGCCTCCGAAGTCATCGTCCAGCCCGCGCAGTAGTCGAAATAGCGCATGTCCAGGTGGAAGGATCCGTCCTCACGCAGATCCATGAGCTTTCCCAGGATGCGATCGCGGTAGCGGGGAACGCCGAAGGGGGCCAGGCCCATGACCTTGTATTCCCCGGAATTGACCTTGAAGCCGAGGTAGTGGGTGAAGGCGCTGTAAAGCAGGCCCAGGGAGTGGGGGAAGCGGATTTCAGACTTCAGGGAGACGGCGTTGCCCCGTCCGGTCCCGAGCGCGGTGGTGGTCCATTCGCCGACCCCGTCGACGGTCAGGACGGCCGCCGACTCGAAAGGGGAGGGAAAATATGCCGAGGCCGCGTGGGAGAGGTGGTGCAGGCAGAACAACAACTCCCCTCGGAAATCCGGCCCCAGGGCCGCCTCGACGGCGGCGGGGACCCGCAATTTTTCCCCCAACATCGCCGCCATGGCGGCCCGGAAATTCCCGAAGCCCCGCGGGGCGAAGGCGAGCGCGGTTTCCAGGACCCGGTCCATGGTCAAAAGGGGTTTGTCGTAATAGACGACGGCGGCCAAGTCCTTGGGCCCGATCCCAGCCTCCCGAAGGCAGTACGCGACGGCGTTCTCCGGGAAACGGCGGTCGTGCTTGACGCGCGTGAACCGCTCCTCCTGCGCGGCCGCGACGATCCGGCCGTCCGCGATCAGGGCGGCCGCGGAGTCGTGGTAGAGGGCCGAGATTCCGAGGATGTGCTGGGCCATGGGGGGGGACGGGGCGGCAATGACCTATAATACAACAAGCGCGCCATGGACGAACCACTCCTGGGCTGTCCTCGCGGTTTCGAGGATTGGCGCCAGATCCGGGAAATTTGCGGTTTGACGGCCGACGCCGGGCGTCCCATCGAGGAATTCCGCCGCCCGTTTTTCGCCGAATATTGGGTCGGGCCCTACCAGCGCCTGCTTCCCGAATGGACCCTCGTGGCCCGCAGGGGCGGGCGGGTGGTGGGGTATCTGACCGGTTGCCCGGACACGGCGTCCTTTCTTGCGCGGCGGCAGATCCTCTGCCGGCTTCCGCTTTTGGCGGGGGTTCTGGCGGGCCGGTACCTCTGGACGCTCGACACCGGGCGCTTCGTGAGGCGGGCCTTCTTTCTCGAGCGGACTCCTGGTTTTGGGGTGGGTCCGGCGCTGGAGGCGCTTAAGAGCCATCCGGCGCACCTCCATATCAATTTGCGCGACGGGGACCGGGGCGGCGGGCTGGGGAGGCTCTTGATCGAGGAATTCGCGCGCCGCTTGGCGGTCCGCGGCGTTTGCGGCATCCATCTGGTCTGCGGCCCGGGCCCGACGGGTTTTTACCGTCATTTGGGCTTCCGGACTTTGGCCGCGATCAAGGCCCCGGTGGAACTCTGCCTTATGGGGAGGCCATGAGGATTCTCCCCCAAGGGGGGCTCGAGCGGGCCACGAGAAAGGTCCCGGCCGAATGTGATATTATGGGCGTCGTTGACGAGGAGGGTGCCCGTCCTGCTCCACGCGACTAATCCCATGTCTGCGGCATACGAAGTCTGCGTCATCGGCGGTGCCGGCCATGTCGGCGTACCGCTCGCGCTGGTCCTGGCCGACAACGCCGTCCGCACCCTGATCTACGATATCAACAGCGAAGCGGTCGCGACGCTTCAAGCCGGCAAGCTTCCGTTCTTGGAGGAGGGGGGCAAAACCATGCTCGCCCGGGTCCTCCGGCGCAAGACCCTGGGCTTCGCGAGCCAATTGTCCGCGATCAGCGGCGTCCCGATCCTGATTCTCACCATCGGGACCCCCATTGACGAGTTCCACAACCCCCGATTCAGCGTCATGACCAAGTGTCTGGACGAGCTCCTGCCCCACCTGGACCGGCGGCAGACCATCATCCTGCGCTCGACCATGGCTCCCGGAATGGTCGAGTCCATCGACGCCTACCTTAAGTCCCGCGGGAAAAAGGTGGATGTGGCATTTTGTCCGGAGCGCGTGGTCCAGGGCAGGGGAGTCGTCGAAATTCAGGCCATCCCCCAGCTCGTCAGCGCGACGTCCCCGCGGGCTTTGCGGACGGCAAAAAATCTCTTCTCCAGGATCGCGCCCGCGGTGATCGAGGTGACCCCCCGGGAGGCGGAGCTGGGGAAGCTCGTTTGCAACGCCTACCGGTACATCCAATTCGCGGCCACCAACCAGCTTTACATGCTGGTGGAATCGGCGGGCGTCGACTACAAAAGACTGCTGGAGAAGATGCGGCAGGGCTATCACCGGCTCAACTCCATCCCGGGCCCCGGGTTTGCCGCGGGCCCCTGCCTGATGAAGGATACCATGCAGTTGTTCAGCATGGGCAAGTATAAATTCCCGCTTGGGCAGACGGCGGTGCTGATCAACGAGGGGCTGCCGGATTTCATCATCGAGAAGCTTGCGGCCGAAGGGGCTTTGAACGGAAAAACGGTCGGCATCCTGGGCATGGCGTTCAAGGCGGATTCCGACGATATCCGGGAATCGTTGGCCTACAAGCTTCGAAAGCTCCTGCGTCTGCGCGGCGCCGAGGTGATCTGCTCCGACGAGTACGTCCGGGACCGGACATTCCTGGCCAAGGAAGACATCCTGAGGCGCGCCGAGGTCGTCATCATCGGCGTCCCCCACTCGGCGTACAAGAACCTTTCCGTCCCCAAGCGGGTGCGGGTCATCGACCTTTGGGGATGCCTCGGCCGCGGGAGTCGGCGCCGCTTCTCCGGGAAGCGCCGCGCGGCGGCCTCCGTGGGGGCCGCCTGACGCCGGAAGCGGCCGCCTCCGGGGATCTTGTCTGGTGGCGGCCGGAGTTCGGCGAGGATGAGGCGCTCGCCGCGGCGGCCATCGTCCGCGGCAACTACGTCAACGATGGGGAAACCACCCGCGAATTCGAGGCGGCCATCGCCGATCTCGTGGGCAGCCGGCATGCGGTCGCCGTCACCAGCGGCACGGCCGCCCTCTATCTCGCCCTGAAAGCCGCGGGCGTGGGTCCCGGCGACGAAGTCATCGTGCCGGACGTCACTTTCGTCGCGACGCCCAATGCGGTGCGCGCGGCCGGCGCCGAACCCATTCTGGTCGACATCCAACCCGAGACCCTCACGCTTGATCCGGAGGCCGTGCGGCAAGCGCTGTCGCCCCGCACCAAGGCGATCATCCCCGTCCATGTGAGCGGCCGCGGCGGCACGATCCGCGAAATTCTGGCTTTGGCCGAAAAGCGCGGCCTGGTGGTGATTGAGGACGCCGCCGAAGCCCTTGGGGGAAAGTGCGGGGGCCGGAGCCTCGGCGCCCTAGGCCGTTTCGGTTGTTTTTCGTTTTCCCCCAATAAGACCCTCTCCACCGGGCAGGGCGGCATCGTCGTCACCGACGACGATGATGCGGCCAAGCGGCTCCGCGCCATCAAGGACCAGGGGCGGACGGGTCCCGGGACGGGAGGGGACGATCTTCACCCGGATTGGGGCTTCAATCTCAAATTCACGAACCTGCAGGCGGCGGTGGGACTTGTCCAATTGCGCAGGCTGGAGGGACGGCTGGCGCGTCAACGGCGGATCTATTCCCTTTACCGGGAGGGGCTCGCGGCTCTCAAGAGCGTGCGCGTGTTCCCGTTCGACCTGGAACGGGGGGAAACCCCGCAGTGGACGGACATCGAAGCCGACGGCCGGGACCTCCTGGACGCCTTTCTTCGCGGGAAGGGGATCCATTGCCGAAAATTCTGGTTCCCCATTCATCGCCAGCGGCCGTACGCGGCGGAGGACGCCCGATTTCCCGATGCGACCCGGCTTCTCCCAAGATGCCTGTGGCTCCCCTCGGCCTTCCAGATGAGCGACGACGACGTCCTCCGCGTCGTCAAGGCCATCTCGGAGCATTATCGCCGATGATCGAGCGGGCGCCGATCGCCTACGACCTCTCCGGCAAGAGGGTCCTCGTCACGGGGGGAACCGGCTTCATCGGGCGCTCGCTCGTCCGCGGATTGTTGGCCCGGGGGGCCCGGGTCCGCGTGCTCGACAATGACTCCCGAGGCTCCCGCTTGAGCCTCGGCGACCTGGCGGACCGCATCGAGTTGTTCGCCGGCGACGTGCGGGACCGGGTCGCCGTGGATTCAGCCGTCGAGGGCATGGGCATGGTGTGTCATCTCGCCTCCATCAACGGCACCGAGTTCTTCTACAGCCGGCCGGAGATCGTTCTGGAGGTGGCGGCCAAGGGGATGATCAATGTCCTCGATGGGTGCATCAGGCACGGCGTCAAGCAATTCGCCCTCGCCTCGAGCTCCGAGGTCTACCAGACGCCTCCGGTCCTCCCGACCCCGGAGGAGGTGCCCCTTGTCGTGCCCGATGTGCTCAACCCCCGGTATTCCTACGGCGGCGGAAAAATATTCTCCGAATTGATGGCCGTCAATTACGGGCGCAAGCATTTCGAGCGCACGCTTATTTTTCGTCCCCACAATGTCTATGGCCCCGATATGGGTTGGGAGCACGTCATTCCCCAGTTCGTCCAGCGCATGCGGGGTTTGTCCGGGAGCGCCGGCCCCGGAATTGAGCCGATCGAATTCCCGATTCAGGGCTCCGGGGAGGAGTCGCGCGCCTTCGTTTTCATTGAGGACTTCATCGAGGGGCTGATGCTCGTGCTCGAACGGGGCGAACCCATGGGCATATACAATATCGGGACCACGGAGTCCGTCACGGTCAGGGAATTGGCCGAGGCGGTGGGGCGGTTCTACGGGCGCCGGGTGCGGGTCGTGCCGGGCGCCCTGGCCCCCGGGAGCGCAACCCGCCGCTGTCCCGACATCGGGAAGGTCCGCGGGCTGGGGTACGCGCCGCGGCACGGCCTGGAAGCGGGTCTTGCCAAGACGATCCCGTGGTATGACGCCCATCCGCGGGCTCGGAGCGGCGGAGCGTTTCCGGAGGAACCTTCATGATCGAGCAAACTTCCACTTTCAACACCGGCTCCAGCGCCGTGGTCGACCGGTGCCAGGTCTGCGGAGGAAAGGACCTTCAGCCGGTCTTGTTCCTCGGCTACATGCCTCCCGTCAATCAGATGCGGCGAATCGGGGAACAGCCGCGGGAGCAGCCCAGCTACCCCGCCCAGCTTCTTTATTGCCCGAAGTGCCATCTCGTCCAGATCGGGCTGATCGTGGACGCGAAAATCCTCTTCCCCAAAGAGTACCCTTACACCAGCAGCACCACGAAGATCCTGCGCGACAATTTCGCCGAGCTGGCCGCCGAGGCCAAGCCGCTGCTCGCCCTGCGCCGGGAGGATCTCATGGTCGACGTGGGGTCCAATGACGGCAACCTGCTGGTGAATTTCAAGGACGCCTGCAGGGTTCTCGGGGTGACCCCGGAGGACATCGGCCGAATCGCGGTTGAGCGGGGAGTGCCGACCATCCAGGCCTATTTTTCCCAAGAGGTCGTCGATCGAATCAAGAAAGAGCATGGCCCGGCGCGGGTCGTCTCCGCCACAAATGTTTTCGCCCACATCGAGCAGGTCAACACGCTCCTGGCTTCAATCAAGGACCTCCTGCGGGAAGACGGCGTCTTTATCAGCGAGAGCCACTACTTGCTCCCGCTCATCGAGACCCTGCAATTCGACACGATTTATCACGAGCATTTGCGGTATTATTCCCTGCATAGCCTGAGCTATCTCCTAAAGCAGCACGGCTTGGAGGTCTTTCATGCCAAACGCATCCCGACCCACGGCGGCTCCATCCGCGTCTATGCGGCCCGCCCTGGCCGACGGTCGATCCACCCCGGCGTCCGGGAGCTCCTTGAGGCCGAGCAATCCGTCGTCCTGGGCCTGGACAATCTCCACCGGTTTCGCGACCGCGCCGTCCTGGCCAAGCTCAAGCTGCAGGCTTTGCTCAGCGACGTCCGCGGCCGCGGCCAGCGCGTGTTTGGGGTGAGCGCTCCCTCCCGCGCCACGACCCTGGTCAACTGGGCCGGCATCGACGACGGGACCATGGAAAAGATCGTCGAGGTGGAGGGTTCCCATAAGATCGGGAAGTATCTGCCCGGGACCATGATCCCGATCGTGGAAGAAAAGGCCTTGCTGGAGGAGCAGCCGGATTTCGCCCTCCTCCTATCGTGGCACATCGCCGACGAGCTGATGCCCAAGATCCGGAGCAAGGGATTCTTGGGGCGATTCATCGTTCCCCTGCCGGAGGCGAGGATCGTCGAGGTATGAAAGCGCGCATTCGCGGAAGCGAGGTTTCCCCGAGCGGGGTCCCAGACAATGGCCGATAAGCCCAAGCTGTCCATCCTGATTCCCGTCCGAAACGAGGGCATCAATCTGCGGATCATGCTCCGGATTCTCCAGGTCGCCACCGATGCGTCCCGGGAGATTCTGATCGTCTACGATGAGGACGGCGACGACAGCATCGCCGTGGCGGGGGAATTTCAGGGCAAGGTCCCTCCCGTGCGGCTGGTGCGCAATCGGATCGGGGTGGGCGTCTGCAACGCGATCAAGGCCGGGGTGGAGGCGGCGGAGGGCGACTACGTTCTCATCTTCGCCGCCGACGAAGTGGGCCCGGTGATGGCGATCGACGACATGGTCCACCTCATGGACCGGGGCTGCGACCTCGTCAGCTGCACCCGGTACGCGCGGGGAGGCCGCCGCCTCGGAGGTTCTTTGATCGGCGGCCTGTTGTCGCGGTCGGCGAACGCCTTGTTTCAGCGCATGAGCGGCACCGTCCTTTCGGACGCGACTACGGGCATCAAGATGTTCCGAAGGTCGCTGCTCGAGCGGTTCCAGCTCGAGGCGGAGCCCCGCGGCTGGGCCGCGGCGTTCGAGCTGGCGATCAAGACGCAGTTGGCGGGCCTGCAGATGGGGGAGGTTCCGATCATCTCCATCGACCGCCTCTATGGCGGGGAGAGCACGTTCCGGCTGGGCCCGTGGCTCGTCGAATACGCCAAGTGGTTCTTCTGGGGAATGCGGGCCCTTTGGGGCTCCAAGCTCCCTCCCCGTCCGATCATGGTGGTGGAGGGCGGGGAACTGCGTTGACCAAGCCTGCCGCGGGGGACGGCGCCCCGAGGTCGATCTTCTCGAGGGTCTGCGCCCGAGCCCAGTCCTGGACGCGCAATGAGCCTCTCTTCTTCGTGTTCTTGGCCGCCTGGCTGTCCCTGGAATATTACGCCCTGGGCCCCGCGTCTTACGTCCAGATCCACGACTCGGGGGATCATGCCATCCCCTGGTATCTATGGTCCGCCCAATCCTTGCTCCGGGACGGCGTCTCGTATTGGATGCCGGCCATGGCCTGCGGGGTCGACCGGCTTTCTCTGGATCTGTCCTACGGGCATTGGTCCGAGCTGATTTTCGTCCTGCTTCCGGGCTGGTGCGCCTACGCGCTGATCGCTTTCGCGCATTATTTCCTGGCCGGCTATTTCACCTTCCGGCTCGCTCGGGACGACCTCGGGCTCTCGGTTCCCGCGGCCACCTATGCCGGCATGTCGGTCTCCCTGTATCTCGACTTCGTGCTCTCCTACCAAGGCGGCTTCTCAATTTTTCCCATGGTGGTCTGGTGCCTGGGACGCCTGCCGGAACGCGGCGGCTGGATCGCCGCCGCGGGGCTGGGGGCCGCGTATTCCCTGTTTTCTTCCTTCGCGAGGACTTCGGTGTTCTGCCTTCCCATGGCGCTGGCGTGGGTCGCGCTTGTCAAAGGGGCGCCGACCATCCGAGGAATGGGAAGGTTCGGCGTCTTTTCCCTCTGCGCCGCGGCGGGACATTTGCCGTCCATTTGGGCCATGCTGGTCAACGCGCCCTTATCCCAACGAAGCGAATGGGCCGTCGGGGCATTTTCCGGGGGGGGCGTCCTGAGACGCGGTTTGGGCTCTCTGGCCGGCAATCTCTCCGGGTTCCCGTCTTCCTTTTTTCTGGGGTTGGCCGGATTGGCGGCGACCAAGTTCAAAAGGCGCTCCATCCTCGTCCTGGCGGGCCTGACCGTGGCCTGCGCGGGCCTGGGATTGGTCGATGAGCTAAAGGCGCTCTCCGGAGACAGGCTCGGCTTCTTGAAGGGCTTCAATTTCGGCAGGTTCGCGGCCCTGACGTGGTTTTTCATCGCCATGTGGGCCGCCCAAGGCCTGGATTGCCTGCCGAGGCGGCCGTACTGGCTCGCGGCGGCCGTTCTGTTCATGGTCGGCGTCTCGGTCAAAGTAAAAGGCCAGCATCTGGTGGAATGGTATTTCCAGGGCGGTTATCAAGCCAATTATAACAGCCCGGTCCTTCGGGAGCTGGCCCGGAGGGTCGGGCCGGACCTCGCCCGCGTGGCGACATTCACCCACGGGATGCATCCCGCCTACGCCAACGCCTACGGCCTGGAAACGACCGATGGGTACGTCAATATCTATCCCAAGTCATACCAGCGATTCTGGGGGAAAGTTATCGAGCCGCTCATGAAAGTCAATGAGACGTACCGAGAGAGATTCCTGGGCTGGGGCCTGAGGCTCTATCTGTTTACGGATGAGGTTGAGAGCATGCCCAACGGAGTCCCCTTCGCGAAGTTCTTCCGGCTGAACCTGCTTTCCCTGGCCAACACCAAGTACATTATTTCCAGGCATCCGTTATTGGACCCATCCCTGATTCCCCTGGTCACGCAAAGGCCTTGGTACTCGATGCGGAGATGGGAAAGAATCCGGCTCAGGCTCTCCGAGAATCTTCTTGGGAAGCGGTATTTCTACATCTACGAAAATCGAACTTGTCTCCCCCGCTTTTTCTTCGCGGGCCGCAAGGAGGTGGCCCCCGATGAGGAGGCGCTCTGGGCAAGCGTCGCATCCGCCGAGGCCGCAATGCTCAAGCGGACCGTCCATGTCTCGGCGGTTCATGCCGGATCGATCGGGCCTCTGGGGTTTCAGCGGTCTGAGCTGCGGCCCGCGGAAACCGGCCCCGACCGGTGGGTCTTGGAGTACAGCCTCGACGGCCCCGGGGTTCTCGTGGTCGGAAACTCCTACAGTCCGCTTTGGGAATGCCGGATCAACGGCCGGCAGCGTCCGATTTTTCCCGCCTATGGAACGTTCTGGGGAGTCTATGTCGAGCCAGGCTCGGGAACCATCGAGTTCCGCTACAAGCCGCCCTACCGTCTCTTCTGACGGCTCAAATACCGCAGCGCCAGGGCCGCCGCCGCCGCCCAGGCAAGAACCTTGAATCTTCCTCCGGTGAGCGCGGCTTCGAGCTGCCGCCGGTTCAGGTGAAGCAGGCGCTGCTCCTCGAGATCGTCCGACGCCGGTTCCGCCACGCGCCGGGCGCCGCGCGCCAAAAACAGGTGGCCCATGGCCACGCCCCGGTTGGGGTCGACGCGATAGCTCCCGAGCCGGACCCAGCTCGATGCCGCGTGCCCGGTTTCCTCGAGAAGCTCTCGCCGCGCGGCCGGCAGGGGATGCTCGCCCTTTTCGATGAATCCCCCCACGATGGAAAGAGACAGCCCGCTCAGGGCATACTTGGTCTGCCTGAAACAAAGAAAGCGGTCAGCCTTCGTCAAGGCGACGACATTGACGAAGTCGGGCGTGATGATCCACGGCCAGTTGTTGATCTTCCGGCCGCCGGGCAGTTCGATGGCGTGATCTTCGACGACGAGAAACTTGCCGTGGTCCAGGATGGTTTTTTTGGAGAGCGTCCTCCAGGAATGCGGACTGGGGGTCCGCGGCCTTCGGGTCATTGAGTTCCGCGCCGCCTGAAAATTCCCAGACGGCGGTCCTTGCGGACGTCATCCCACGGGAAGAGGCGGCCGTTCATGGAAATGTAGACCCCGGAGGGGAGGATCTGGGCAAATGAGATGGCCGAGCCCAGGTTGAACAACCCGTCCGAGGACCCGAAACGGTACGGGCGCATCGCTCCGGTCAGCACGACGGTCTTGTTGGCGAGGCCGCGCCCCAAGACGGCGGCGGTTTCGGCCATGGTGTCCGTGCCATGAGTGATGACGATGCGCTTCTCCGGCGCGCGGCGGCAGGCGGCGAGGATGCGGCGGCGGTCGGCGGCGGTCATGTGGAGGCTGTCCTTCATCATGATCGTTTGGACTTTCGCGGCGACCATGGACCGCCCCAGCGTCAACATCTCGGGGACGTGGGTTTCGCGAAAGGACAGGATTCCCTTGATCTCGTCGTATTCCTTGTCGAAGGTCCCGCCCGTGACCAGAATCCTCAGTAGAGCCAGCCGCCCTCCATCCGGATCTCTCGTCCCTCCGCGGTTTGGGCGGCGGGGCCTTGCAGTCGCCAGATGAGTGTCTGGCGCAGCTTCTCATGGGTGTGGTGGAGGACCACGTTGTAGACCTTCTCCGCGTGCGGCATTCCAGTTTCCATGGCCTCGATGAAGTTGTGGTAGGTGAAGGGTTTGCGGTATCGAAAAACCGCGGGCTTATTCAAAAGGTAGGCGGCCGCTCCGGCGCGCTCGAAGGGGGGGCGCTTGGCGAAAGCCACGGCGTCGAAGGCCATCTCGACTTCCCGGGTCTCGGAGCCGTCGAAGGGGTAAATCATCGCGTTGATGAATGCCAGGACCCCCCGAATTTCGGCCTGCCCCGCCCGGCCGAGCGCGGCGATCCGTTCCCCTAGAAATGAGTTGAAGGCGGGCCGGACCTCGGGGTCGTGGAGCAGTTTGGCGATGAAGAGCGGATTGAGCTTGACGGACTTGGCGGCCGCCGAGGCGACCATCTCGGGGGTAAAGCGAGATGGGCGTTCTTGGAGGAATTCGCCCCCCGAGCGGGCCAGGAAGTCCTCAAGGAGTAGCCGGAAGGGCGCCGGGGCCTTATCGCGGTTGGAAATGATGTCCTGGATCAGGTCAAAGCAGGTCAGCGAGCCCAGCAGGACTTCGACGTCCTTGTAGATCTTTGTGTCCAGAAAGAGCGCCTGCAGGAAGTGGAAGAGGCGGATCTCCAGGTAATCCTCGCGGCTCATCACGGCGGTGGAAGTCACGATCTCCTCGTATTCGATGGCCGTGACCGGGCCGTAGACCCCGGCGCAGCCGTCGATCTGCCGCCATTCTCCTTTGATCCCGTAGCGCTCCCGCGAGGCGCGGGTGCCCATCTCCGAACCGTCCAGCAGCATGGCCGGAAACATGTGGAGGCCGTCCACGTTCTGGGCCATGATCTGGCGCACTCCCGCGTAGAAGCTTTCCTTGGATTCCCCCGGCAGGGAGTAGATGAGCTCCACCTTGCTGTCGACTCCCAGGGATTTGGCCAGGGCCGCGAGGCTGTTGAAGGTGTCGATGGAGATGTTCGACCGCTTGATGTTCTGCAGGACCTCCTCGTTTTGGGATTGCCGGGACAGGGAGATGTGCACCATGTCCTTGAGGATCTCGGCGATCCGGACCACCTTCTCCGAGGAGTTCTTGGCGAAGTAAAGGTACAGGTTTTGGGGATATTTCCTGGTGTCCTTCATCTCCCGCAGGAGCTTGGCGATCTCTAGGTCCCTGGGGAAAAGTCCGAAATTGGCGTCGCCGATGTAGAGGTACGGCGTGCGGCTGACGTTTTTCTCGACGATGAACTTGATCTCCTCGATGATCCGGTCCAGGGGGAACATCGCGGACTTCGATTTCCCCATGTCGCCCCAGTTGCAGAAGGTGCAGGAGTAGGGACAGCCACGGTTGGTTTCGATGATCGGGCAGAAATTGGGGTCGGCCAAAAAATCGTCCAGGAGCCCCGTCAGGTAGGGGGAGGGGATGTCTCCCAAATCCCGAAGGCGGTTCCCGCCGGTTTCCAGATTCAAGCCGTCGAGCCGGTGCCAGAGCTCCGCTTGGACCCGAAGCGGGTTCATCACGAGCCGGTCGTTTTTCAAGAACGCCGCTCCGGCGGGATTGGCGGCCTTGGTTTTCTCCAGGTCGAACCCGTGGGCCAGCAGGCAGGCGGCCGTGTTGAAGAAGCGGACTTCCCCTTCCCCTTCGATGTGGAAGTCGATCTGGGGGAAGGAGCGGGCGAAGCCCTCGATCCAGTCCGGCTCGGAGAAATTGTAATTGGGGCCCCCCATGACCGTGACGCAGGCGGGGTGCAGGGACTTGAGGTGCTTGGCGAATTCAAGCTGGAGATTGCGATTCCAGATGTAATTGGAGAAGGCGACCAGGTCCGGGGCCTGCCGGTTGATGGCGTCGAGGAATTTGTGAGGATCCTTGAAGATCCGGATCTCGAACTCCCCGGGCAGCATTTTTTCGGTGAAGGCCGCGATGGAGGCGACGCTCAGGGGGAAGGGGATGATGGTCCACTGCTTGCCGGGGGTGATGTGGTTGAGATCGGCGAAATACAGGACCCGCTTCGCGGGCGATTTCCCGTTGGCTTTCGGCATCAAAGGTGGTTTCGGCTGCTCGAGGGAGGAATGCCCCTCATTATACCACTTTCCGGCCCAGAAGCCTCGCCGGGACTCCCGCCACCGTCGCTCCCGGGGGCACGCTCTTGGTGACCACGGCCCCGGCCCCGATCACGGCGTCGGAGCCGATGGTGAGCTTGGGCAGAATGATGGCCCCCGCCCCGATAAAGACCCGGTCTCCGACCGTGACGCTTCCCAGGAGCATGGCGCCGGGGGCCAAGGCGCAGCAGTCGCCTACCACGCAGTTGTGGTGGACCAGCGCGTTGACGTTGACCTTGCAAGCCGTCCCGATCCGGGCGCAGCTCATGATCTTGACTCCGCGCTGAATCCAGGAGCCGTCCGCCACCCTGGCCGAGGGGGAGATGTAGGCGTCCCGGGAGATCAAGGTGGCCAGGGCCTTGGGGCCGAGTTCCTTGACCAGGGCGGCCTTGATCCCGCCGCGGTCCATGCCGATGACGAACTGCGCTCCCCGGTGTTCTTTTCTCAGGGCGGGAATGTCGTCGTCGTTTCCCAAGAATGGCAGGCCGAGTCGGTCTTCCTGGGGGTTGGTCTCGAAGACGCCCAATAGATCGAAGCCCCCGATTTCCCGGGCCAGTTCGATGAGTTCCTTGTCGGCCGATATGAAGGCGAGCGGCGTCCCGCGGCGTGATCCGAGGTCTTTCTTTTTCATGGGGAATTGACGAGGGTAAATTTTATAAAATCACCGCTCCCGATATGAAATCCACCGTCAACGTGACCGCCGAGATTCGCCGGGTTCTGGGCCTGGAGGCCCGGGCTCTGGAGCGGGTCCGAAAATCGGTGAACGCCGATTACGCCGCCGCCGTGCGCTGGCTTTTGGAGTGCAAGGGCAAGGTCATCTTGACCGGAGTCGGCAAGTCCGGCCTGGTGGCCCAGAAGATCGCGGCCACCTTCTCCTCCACCGGGACCCCGGCGGTCTACCTCCAGCCCGGGGACGCCCTGCACGGCTCGCTGGGCTTCATCCAGAAAAGCGACCTGATCCTGGCCATCGGCAAGTCCGGGGAGTCCGACGAGCTTTCCGCCCTGCTTCCCTCCATCCGGGCCATCGGCGCGCGCCTGATCGCCGTGACCGCCAACCCCAAATCGACCCTGGCCAAAGCCGCCGGGCTGGTCCTGGTCACGCCCATCGAAGAGGAAGCCTGCCCTCACAACCTGGCCCCCACCTGCAGTACCACCGCCGCGCTGGCCGTGGGCGACGCCCTGGCCGTGGCTCTTATGAAATTGCGCAATTTCGGCCGGGACCATTTCGCGCGCAACCACCCGGGCGGGCGCCTGGGCAAGCGCTTGAACCTGAAGGTCTCCGACGTCATGCGCGGCGGCGAGGACAACCCCGTCGTCGGCGTCACCGCCTCCTTCCGGGCCCTGCTGGTGGCCATCACCCGCGGCCAGGCGGGGGCGGTTTCGGTGACGGACGCCAAGGGCCGTTTGGTGGGCTTGGTGACGGATTACGACCTGCGCGCGGCGCTGACGCGCAAGGACGACATTTTTAAATCCACGATCCGGGGCCTCATGAACGCCCGCCCGACCTCGGTGCGGGCCGATGAGCCCGCCGAGAAGGCGGTGCGGATCATGGAAGACCGGGAGCGCCCCTTCAGCGTGCTGCCCGTCGTCGACCGGGGCGGAAAGTCGGTGGGCCTGGTCCAGGTCCATGACCTGCGGGCGCGCGGGCTTTAACGGCAGGGCCGCTGAAGCAAGCCCCTTCAATCAAGGTTTTTTCGTCTTTTTGTGTCCTTCCAGGTGCATGCGGATATCGTCCAGTGCGTCCTCGGCGCGGCCGCCAATGTCGGGGTCTTTGGTTAGTTTTAGCAATGCCGGCTTCACAAGCCCAAGATCAAGCTGTCCGTGAATGCGCGCCAAATGTCCCAAGCAGGTTGCCGCCAGTCCGCGCACGTCCGCATGCGGGTGCTTGAGGAACATGAGGCATTGGGTCTGGACCCAGCGCCAATCGGAATCGTGGAAGGCGATCCGAATGAGCGCATCGCATATCGCCTTGATGTTCTCGTTCTGGAACGCGGTGGCCGCCTCTTTGCGCTCGATCGGCTTGGGGGCCTGATATTTCATGGCAAAGGCGCTGGCTTACGAAGGCGGCAAATCTTGACCTATGTGGCGAGCGCAGTGCTTCCTGGCGGTTGCGCCCATGTACTCCTGCGCCTTCTGCAGGCTCACTTCATCTGGCAGATATTCGATGAGGTTCTGTTTAGTGATGTCGAAAGTCATGGAACGATTGCTGGGTCGCCGATTGCCGTCCGCAGATATTAACGAATGAAATTGCGTATGTCATCGAGGGCATCCCTGGCCTTGTCGCCCATTTCCGGATCATCCGCGAGGCGCTGTAGGCGCGGTTTGACCTGATCGAGTTCGAGGCAATGATGGATTCTTGCAAGGTGCCCAAGGGATGTTGCCGCCGCTCCGCGCACCCATGGATCCTGGTGGCCTAAAAAGGGCAGGCAGCGCTCCTGAACCCAGCGCCACTCTGGGTCAGTGAGCGCGAGTCGAAGGAGGGTGCGGATGATTCCGCTCTTGTTTTTGGACTTTAGCGCCTTCGTGGCCGCGGCACGAGAAATCGGCGGCATTTCCTCGTACTTGCCGTGAGGGTGCGCCCCAACCTTCTTCTTCATGGTTTCTTGAGAATACGTCCCCTTCGGGTCACCTTGCCCGCCTGTATCAAAGCATTTCTGGCTTCGGTGCTCAGCTCATCCCAGTTCATGGCGAAGCCATGCCATTTCCTGCTTTCGGTCTCACTGAAGATGTTGAACTCACCTGTCTCGTAGTTGATGCCGACTCTGCGCCGCGATGTTTTCTTTATTTGGATGGAGTCATCGAGTACTCCTTGGGGATTCTGAGGTGATTTGCTGATTTTCCCGCCAGGTCCGCCGCGCGCGGAGGAGCCGTGTTTCGGAGAGGCCTCGTAGATGCCGTGCGGATGCTTGTTTTCTTTTTCATCGCCGGTTCCTTTTGCAAAGGACAAGGCAGGGAGGTCAGGCTCAGTTTGGGCTTGGGGTAAAGTCTTGGCTCCAAGATATGCGCCTCCTGTGAGGACGCCCGCCTTCGCTGCGCCAACGACCACCTCCCCCATGGGGATAGCCCCGCTCCCCGCGCCGGCTCCCGCAAGCGCCGGGGTCATGCCGGGGCCGGCAGGCCCGGCCGCCGCCAGCATCGTTCTTGCGGCCGTAAGCGCGCCCGGGCCGAATTCCCAGGCCGCGAGGGCGAGGAGCAGAGCGCCGGCGGTTGTAGCCACCTTGAGATAGTTGGCGCGCGCCTGCTCGGGGGAGACCTCCGGGCTAGGGTTCAGCCCCTCCTCGGACGAATAAGCCTGCTTGGTCCCCCGATAGACGCCGTATCCGATCCCCAAGAGACCCAGGCCCGCTCCGACAGGCCAAAACGGAAATCCATCGTTCGGGGGTGTCTTGCTGGACCGGGAGACTTGGCTCGGCGCGGACGCCGCGGGATTCTCGGCTTTTTGCTTCGTTAGCTCCAGAATCTTGTAAACCGTCGGATGCTGAGACCTGTCCGCCGCTTTTTGTGCCCACATCACGGCATCGTCCCCACGCCCCGCGTCCAGGGCTTCTCTTGACCGCCGCAGGTACTCCGTGGTTTCCTCATGCTTGCTCCGTTCCGCCCCGACCATTCGATAGAAATCCTGAACCTCGGAAGAGGCCGGTTCGGCGCGCATGGCGGCCTGGGCGAACTGAATCGTTTTGTCCATGTCGCCCTCGCGGTGGGCGATAACCGCCTGCCGCATCAGTTCCTGGGCTTGGGCCGAGATCTCGGAATCGGGGACGCGCCCCGCGGGCACGGCGGCGCCGAGCAGGGTGGCAGGGACGCGCCGTGTCCTCCCGGCCGAAAGCATGAAGACAGCTTTGGCGGTTTCATCATTGGGGTCGCGCTTCAGGGCTTCCTTAGCCGATTGCGCGGCGGCGGGGTAGTCGCCCATTTGGTGGAGCCCGCTTGCCTCCAATGCGAATCCGTCGGGGCTCTCGGGCTCAAGCTCCCGTAATCGCGCCGCCACTCGGGCGGCGCCCTCGCCGGCATTGGGCGACCGCTCGTCCAGGAGGAGATAACCTTTGGCGACCTCCTTGAGGTCTTCGGGAGACTTTGCGGTCCGTTCGAGTCTGCCGAGAGCGGCGCGCGCCGCTTGACGTTGCTCCGGGGACATCCGTTGCGCAAGCTGTTCGGGGGTTGGCGGAGTCTTGAATAGCGAGAGTTGTTCCTTATTGAACGTTGCCTGGAAGGCATCCCGCAGAAGGTCGGGCCTGGGCGCCTGGTCGGCCTTCGGGAGAGGCTCTTGGCTTTGGGGCGGAGCCTGTTCCGCAACGCAGACTCGAGGACAGGCCGGAAAAAATATGAAAAGCGCCAACAAGAAACGCATTCGGGTCACCTGCTCAAAGGGTAACCCCGAAACTTTAAAATATCAACCCGCGCGGCACCCGCGCGCGGGCTTTAGCGCCCCGCTTCCAGAACGTCCTCAGGGTACCGGTACACCCACCCCCTCCGTCCCGCCGGAACCTCGCAGGCGGGCTCTCCCGAGAGGTCCAGCCGTCCCGAACTCAGGCGCAGGGCCCCCGAGACGCTGAAATGCGCGTCGAAGACCGGGGCCGTGCCCGTCTCCCGGGGGGCGCAGAGGAAAATCATGGAGCCCGGGGGGAGGCGGTCGGCCTTGGGGGCCAGGCGGGTCATGATGTCTTTTTGGATTTCCCAGGAGCGGGTCCATTGGCGCGCCTGCCCCCAGTTGGCCCAGGTAAAGGCCCCGACCAGAACAAGGAGGACGGAGCGTTGGAGCCGCACCCGGTCGGCGAAGGCCGCCAGCCCGGCGGCCAAGGCCAGCGCTCCGGCGAAGGCGCCCGCGGCGTTGGTGCGGCTCATGAGGCCGAAGACTTGGGGGGAATAATCCGCGGAAACGGCGTAAGGAAGATAGGCCGCGAAAAATCCCGCTGCGGCCGCGGCCAGGGCGGGACGGACGGCCCCGCCTTCCCCCTCGGCGGCGGGACGCCCGCCCAGCCAGCCGGCGATGACGACGGTGCAGGCTCCCCAGGCCAGCCGAAGCCCCCAGGAAGCCTCCAGCCACGCCGTCGGCGCCAGCTTCCAGCAGACATGGAGCGCGCGGTTGGTGAGGCATTCGAACCCGGCGCCGAACACCTTCAGGCCGCGGGTCAGCGAGGGCGCGAGGGTTTTCGGGTTGGCCCCTTGGAGCGCGGACGCGCCGAAAATCTGCCAGGCCAGTCCCGCGGCCAGGGTCAGCCCGAACGGAATCATGGCCGCGGCCGCGTCGCGCAGGGAGCGCTTCCAACCCAGCCCGGCGCGATGGTAGCGGGCCGCCAAGCCGCCGAAGAGCATAAAGGGAAGAAAGGCCCCGGATTCATACGATAGAAACCCCCCAAGGTATAGGGCCTGGCTGAGGAAAAGCCAGCGGAGGCTTCGGGAGTCCATCCATTTCAGGTAGAGGACCATGCTCGCCATGACCAGCGCCAAAGCCAGGGCCTGGGGCGAGCTCGCCATCCAGACGTGCGTCGCGAAACGGCTGGGATGAAGGACGAAGAAGCAGGCCGCCAAGAGCGCCAGCCGGGGGGCGTCCAGGAGGCGTTTGAGGAGCACGAAGAACAAGGACGCCTGCGCCAGGTCCAGCGCCAGGAGCGCCGCGTGGTAGGGAAAGGGCTTCAAACCTCCGAGGGCGTGGAGCAGGGGGAAGTGGAGGATTTCCAGCGGGCGGCTCCAGTAGCCGCCTTCCGCGAAATCCCCGACCGCGCCCCAAAAGCCCGCGCCGCGGACGCATTTCTCCAGGAAGACCCAATCGTCGTGGTAGAAGCCCAGCCGGTGCGCCCAAATCCCGAAGCCCGCGAGCTCGGCCAGGAAAAGCAGGAGAAAAGGGGCCCTCACGCTTTTTTTCGGGCGCGGACGGCGATGTTGATCATGCAGGAATGCAGGGACGACCAGCCGTCCAGAAAATCGAAGAGGGGGCGGCAGAACACGGTGTGGGGCAGGAGGTTGAACCCGCATTGGCGGTCGACGGCCAGTCCTTCCTCCTGGAGCCAGCGGCCGAGGTCCCGGTAGCGGACCCAATTCTCATGGCCCAAGTAGGGCCTCAGCTTCAGGGCGGTGGCGGCCAGGATCGCCGGGCGCCAGAGGCGGTTGGGGACGGTCAGGACCAGGAGCCCTCCCGGGGCGACGACGCGGCACAACTGCGCGACGGCGCGGCGCGGGTCGGGCGTGTGCTCGATGACCTCGGTCGAGAGGACCGTGTCGAAGCTCCCGTCGGCGAAGGGCAGGTCCAGCACGCTGCCGCAGACCGGGCGGGTCCGGCATTTTTTGTTCACTTCCCCCAGGAGCGCCGGCCCCAGGTCCAGGGAAACCAATTTCGCGCCCCATTGGTCCAGCACCCGGCTGAAATGTCCGGTCCCCGCCCCCGCGTCCAGCACCCGGCGGCCGCGGACCTCTTCGGGCGCCAGGAGCGAGCCGAAAACCAAGCGTAGGCGCTTGCCGAGCTCGTCCCGGTTCATCTTGGAGTCCCATTCGGCGGCGAAGGACTCGTAAAAGAATTCCCGGGAGCTCACCGGGGGGGGGACGCGCCGAGGCGGTTGGGCCGGAGTTCCCGCACCAGGTACAGGGGGCGGGCTTTCACCTCGTCGTAGATGCGGCCGACGTACTCTCCCACGATTCCCACCAGAATGAGCTGGGCGCTTCCGAGGAACATCGCCAGCAGGACGATGGAGGCCCAGCCCTTGATCACGCCGTCGTGGAAGAAAAACATGTAGAGGACATAGCCGGCGTAAAGGGCGTTGACGGCGAGCGCGGCCAGCCCCAGCCAAAGCGCCGCCCGCAGAGGCTTGGTCGAGAAGGACACGATCCCGTCGGCCGCCAGGCGGAGCATCTTGCGCCAGGTGTACTTGGACTTGCCCGCGGCGCGGGCCCCCGCCTTGAAGGGGACCACGGCCTCCGGAAAACCCAGCCAGCCGATCATTCCCCGGAGAAAACGGTGCCGCTCCTTCATGGAGTTGAGGGCGTCCACCGCCTTTCGGTCCAATAGCCGGAAATCCGCGGCGCCGGGGCGGACCGGGGTGGCCGAGAGCCGGTTGATGAGGCTGTAGAAGAGGGCCGAGGTCAGGTCCTTGAGGGCGGAGGTTCCCTCGGTTTCCTCGCGCACGGCGTGGACGACCATGGCGCCCTTGCGCCATTCCTCCACCAGGCGCCCGATGAGTTTGGGGGGGTGCTGGAGGTCGGAGTCCAGCGTCACCACGGCGCGGCCCCGGGCCAGTTCCAGGCCCGCGGTCAGGGCGGTTTGATGCCCGAAATTCCGGCTGAGAACCACGGCGGCCACGGCGGGATCGGCCGTCTGCAGGCCGGCGATGACCTCCAGGCTCCGGTCGGTGGAGCCGTCGTCGACGAAGATCAGTTCATGGGTTAAGCGGAGGTCCTTGAGGGCGGAGTTGAGCTCCGCGTGGAACGACGGGAGGCAGTCGGCCTCGTTGTAGACGGGAACGATGACGGAAAGCTCGGGGGTCTCCACCTGCGGGGATTCTACAAAAACTACCGCCCTCCGGCCTCTTCGGATTTTTTCTTGTCGAGGTAATCGTCGTAGCTCTTCTTGGCCTCATCCTTGGAGCCGAAATAATGGCCGTATTTTTTCCAAAGCATCTTTTTGTCCATCCGTTCCAGCTCCGAGGCGCTGGGGCCCGAACCGAAGGCCCCTTTTAGGGAGTCCAGCGCCATCTGGATGAGATCTCCCAACAGGTCCAGAAGAGAGGCTCCTTCGCTCGAAGGGCCCATTTCCACCAGTCCCGGGTCCTCTTCCAGGCCGTGGGTTTCCTCCGCTGGGAATCCGGGGGCGCCGGGGAGCGCGGAGCCCGAGGGCGATCCCGGATTTGCCGCCCCTTTCGCCATTGCGCCCGAAGCCGGTGAGGCCGCTCCGGCCGCTCGGCCGCTTCGCGCGGATTTGGCCCGGGCTCGCGGGCCGCGGTATTCGGAATCCATGGAGCGGATCAGGTTCACCGCCGCGGCCGCGACCAACAGCACCATGGCGGCCATGACCCACAGCGGCTGCGGGGCGGGAATTTTGTCCACCCATTTTTTCCCGCACGCGGGGCAAAAGCGACGCCGGGAGCCGGAGACGCTCCTCACGAAGTGTTGAAGCGGGGAGGAAGCGAGCCTGACCCCGGGCGCTTTGCAGGCGGGGCAGGGCGGCAGAGCTACCGCCTGTCGCCCTTGGGGGCGGACTGCGGGAGAGGTTTGGGCTGGGGCTGGAGCGACTGCGATAGGTCTGAGACTCCGTGGCGGCTGAGCCAGTATGCCGCGGCGGGGACCTGCCATTCGTCGATCACCGGGGTGGCGCCCTGCTGTTTAATGGGAAGGGCCTTGGTGATCATGGAATCGGTTCCGAGCTTGTCCAGGACGCCGCGGCGCAGGAGGGCCAAGCCTCCGTCCGGATACCAGATTTCCCCGGCGGGCGGGGAGGGGACGGCGGGTTCCAGCAATCCCCGCGGCGTTTCTTTTCGCGCCCAGCGCGGATGAAGGGAGGGGTGGCTGGAGACCGTGAGGGCGGCCTCGGCGTCCGGGCGGGAGCGCAGGAGTTCCACGGCCTCATCGACCATCGGACCGGTGGCGAAGGGGGCGCGGAGAAGAAGGACGGCCAAAAATTCCATGGGGGTCTCGCCCTCCAAATCCTTGTGGATCATCGGCAGGCAGTGGCGGATCAAGCTTCCGAGCTCCGAGGGCAGATCCTCCGGCGGGTCCAGGAAAATGGGGGAAAACTGCAAGGTGACGGTTTTCACGCTCGGATCGTCGGTCATGACGTAGACCCTGCGGACCTCGCGGGAGGACTGCAGGCCGAGAAGGGGATAGGCCGCCAGCGGACGGCCGAGGAGTTCCCGATCCAGGGGGAACAAGGAGTGGGGGTGGAGGTCGGCCACCAAAGCGGCGATCATGGGCGCGGGGCGGGGGTTCCGTTGGTATGGGACGCCCCGACGACCGATTCCAAGGCCGTGAGGATGGAGGCGACCGTGGCCTCCCAGGAGTGCCTCTCGACCGTCGCGATGCCGCCCGCGATGAGCTTAAGCGACATCCCCCGGACCGAGGACAAGGTCACGACGGCTTCCGAGAGCGCCATGGCTTCCCCCATCGGAAACAAAAGCCCGTTTTCCCCGTCGTTGACCAGTTCCGGAAGGGCGCCCGCCCTCACGGCGACGACCGGGCAGCCCTCCGACATGGCGTGGAGCGCCAGCATGGGAAATCCGTCCAGGCCGCAGGGATCGACATAGGCCTTGGAGGCGCGGAGGAATTCCATGATTTTGTCATGGGGCATGCCGCCGGCGAAGGTGACCTTGTCGGAGACGACCAGGCGCTCGGCCCGCGCCCGCAGGGCGGGCAGGGCCGGGCCCTCTCCGATGACGGTCAAGTGGCAGTCCATGCGCAAGCGGGTCAGCGAGGCCAAAAGGGTTTCCATTCCGGGGCGGGTGGCCTCGTTGAGAACTCCGGCGGTGACCAGCGGAAAACCGGAGGGGCGCGACGCGCGCATGGTGACGACCGTGATCTGCTGGGCCCGGATCTTGTCGTAGGCGTAGGGAATGACGGCGATCTTGGGCGGGCCGTGCGCGCCGTTGCGCGGCCAGCTTAGGACCTGATCCTCAAGGAATCGGCTTGGGATGATGAGCAGGTCGGCCTGGAAGGCGAGGCCGCTGATCTCGGCGAGCGCTTGGGCGGAGGCTCCCGTGTAGGCGTCGATCAGCCGGATGGCCAGCTTTTTTCCCGCCTGGCGGGCGGCCAGGAGCGGAGCCGGTTGAAGGCTGTTGAGGAGGACCAGGTCGGCCTTGGAGGCGAAGCTAGCCGCGGACAACTCTTCGATGACGGCGGCCAGCGGCCCGTTCGGAACGGCCTGCACCGAGGTCCGGTGGCCGCGCGGCAAGGACCGCCGGGACACTTCCCGGCAAAGGGCGTCTTCTCCATTGGGGGCCGTGGGGTCGGGGATGATGAGGATGTTCATGGGGAGCGGTGTTTTTACTATAGCAGACAAACCCCCCGCAAACAATAGTCAGGAGAACCCCGGCCGCGGGTCGCCGCGGAGCCAACGGATGAAGAGCATGACGCTGCAAATGTTGACCGCGAAGGAGGCGTCCCAGAAGAAGTAGGTCAGCCCGATCAGGAAAAGAAAATTCTCCACCCGGGGGATCCTTGGGATAAAAGGTTTTTTCCGGGATCGGACCAGGGCCGCCGCCTCCAGGCGGATGGAAAGATCCTCCAGCTCGCGGGCGGGCAGGGCGCGAGGGTCGGCTTTATGGGCGCGGCGGTAAAGCTCCAACGCCAGGGACGGCTGGCCGCGCTTTTCGCTGATCTGGGCCAGGGTGCAATAGGCCGCGGCGTTCCCCGAGTCGTCCGCGAGCAGCCTCAAGGACCCGGCGAGATCCGCCTCCAGCATCGCGGCTTCCCCCGCCCGTCCGAGCGCCTCCCGGGAACTGACCAACCAGAAGAGCCAGCCGAGGGACAGGGGCAGGATGGCCGAAATGGGGGGATAAAAGAGCGAGAACAGCCACGCCCCGCAGGGAAGGGCTAGGCCGAAAATCGCGAAGGGCAGTTCCGGGATTTGCCGGGGCGTGGCCGCCGGCGCGGCCCAGAAGCAGCCGATGACGGTCATGCCGAAGATCATGAGGATTTCGTAGGGAATGACGCAGGCGGCCGCCAGGGCGACGGGGGAGGGCATCTAGCGGCCGAGCTGCCGTTCGCATTCCGACAGGAGGGCCACGACGTCCACCCCGAGCTTGAGGCCGGAGAGATCCTTTTCTCCGGAGCGGACCGCGGCGACGAAGGCTTTGATTGCGCGGTCCAGCGGAAGCTCGGGCGAGATCGGCAGGTTTTCGCCGGGCCCCAATTGCCCGCCCGGGCCGAGGGGATGCAGGGCCAGGGTTTTGGGGCCGTCGTCCAAAACCAGGGCGCGTCCGCTGAAGTGGAATTCAAAACGCCGTTCGCGCGCGGGAAACAGGTTTCCGATCCGAGACTCGGCCCGGGCGCCGCTACCGAAGGTCATTTCCAATTTGAAGTTTTCGCCCAGCCCCGCGGGCACGGTTTCGGATTTTTCCCGGACGGCCTGTATGGAAACGGAGGCGTCGCCCATGAGGTCCAGCGCCACGCTCACGTCGTGGGGTCCGTAGTCCCAGAGCGGGGAGGTCCCGGCGCGGAAGGGGCCGCGGTTTCCCCCGGAGCTGATCATCCGGCGGACCGGCCCCAGCGCGGGCAGGCGTTTTTTTATTTCCTCGTAGCCGGAGTGAAAGAGAAAAATGTGGTCCACCATGACCAATCCGCGGCGGCGGCGGGCCAGGTCCAGGATCTCCATGGCTTGGGATGGATCCTGGGTGAGCGGTTTCTCCACGAAGGCGGGAAGGTTCCCGGCGATGGCCGCCCGCGTGATGGCCGCATGCGTGGGGCCCGGGGTGGCGATCATGATCCCGTCCAGGTCGCGGGCGAAGGCCACCGATTCCCAGGTCGGGGAAAGCTTGCAGTCCGGGCCCACCAGGGAGGCGGTCTCGGGATTCTTGCTGGCCACTCGGGCGAGAACCACCCCCGGCAGGCGCGAGATGGTGGCGATGCACCGCCGCCCCCAAGGGCCCGCGCCGATCAGGCCCAGGCGGAAGTCGCTCATTTTGCCGTGTAGGTGGCCTCGGCCCAACGGTAGAAACGGCCCAGGCCCTCCTCAAGGGACACCTTGGGCTCGTAGCCCAATTGGAGGCGCGCCTTGGTGATGTCGGGACAGCGGCGGTTGGGCTCGTCGGCCGGGTAGGAGTCCGGGTACTCCGTGACCTTGTGCGCGATCTTGCGCCCCAGGACTTTCTCGGAGCGCTTCACCAGCTCCAGCATGGAGATTTCCGGCACGGGGTTGCCGATGTTGTAGGCCTCCCCCGGCCCGCCCAGGACCAGGGCGCGCAAAAAGCCCGCGATGGCGTCGGAGACGTAGCAGAAGGTCCGGGTTTGGCGCCCGGAGCCGTAGACTTGGACGGGCGTCCGGGTGACGATGCGCGAGGCGAAATTCGGCAGGACCCGGTAGTCGGCCTGCTGCATGCCTGGGCCGTAGACGTTGAAGGGCCGGACCATGAGGGCCGCGGTCCCGAATTTTACGTGATAGACGCAGCAGAGCGTTTCTCCCAGGCGCTTGGACTCGTCGTAGCAGGCGCGCGGGCCGTGGCAGGAGACGTTGCCGCGGTAGGATTCGGGCGTCGGGACGTGGCGGGGATCGGGATCTCCGTATATTTCGCTCGAGCTGAAGAAGAGCAGGCGCGCCCGGTGCTCCTTGGCCAGCTCCAGCATGTTCTTGGTCCCGGCGATGGCCACCTCCAGGGTTTCCAGGGGATAGGCGCGGTAATAATACGGGCTGGCGATCCCGGCCGCCTGCAGGACGAAGTCCACCTTCTCCCGGCTCTTGAAGGGCTTGATCACGTTGTGCGGCAAAAAGCGCGTGTGCCGGTCGGCCTCCTTGAGGGCGCCGGCCTTCCCGGCGGTGATGAGGTTGTCCAGGACCAGGACCTTGCAGGGCTTTTTAAAGACCCGGGCGTTGAGGTGGGCGAAGGCCGCCGAGAAATAGCGGCCCAAAAAGCCCCGGCCCCCGGCGAGGAGGACGGTTTTGCCTTCGAAGGCCCGGACGGACTCTCCGGCCGACGCCACGATCTCGGCCACGTCGGATTCCAGCAGGAACGGGGCGGCGGGCTTAGACAATCCGAATCTCCGGCAGGGGGACGATGAATTTTCCGCCCGCGTCGCCGTAGGCCTTGTGCTTGGCGATGATCGAGTCCGCGAAATTCCAGGCCAGGACCAGGACGGCGTCCGGCTCCCGCTTGTAAAGCTCCGCGGAAGGGACCACGGGAATGTGCAGCCCGGGGCTGAGCAGGCCCTGTTTCCATGGGCTGTCATCCACGATGAAGTCGATCAAATCCGGTCCCAGCCCGAAGTGGTGCATAAGGGTTGTGGCCTTGGCCGGAGCTCCGAAGCCCACCAGGGATTTGCCTTCCATCTTGAGTTTTCTGAGGATGTCGCCCAGCCGCTCCTTGAGGGCGCCGATCTTTTTGGCGAATTCGCGGAAGGTCTCGGCCTTGTCCAGGCCCATGGCCTCCTCTTCCCGGATCAGGGCCGCCACCGATTCCTCGATCTTGCGCGGCCCCCCGCGCCGTTGGACCATCCCCCGCAGGGAGCCCCCGTGGCTGTCCACGCGGACCGCCGCGATCAACTCCAGGCCCCGGGAGGCGAAGAAACCGCGCAGGGGCTTGAGGGAATGGTAGGCCACGTGCTCGTGATAGATCGTGTCGAATAAAGTCTTGGAGATCACGTCGGCCAGGTAGGACACCTCGAAGACGAACACCCCATCGGGGGCCAAAAGCTCCCGGACGCCCTCGGCGAAGCCTTTCAAGTCGTCGGCGTGGGCGAACACGTTGTTGGCCGTCACCACCGCGGCCGGCCCGCGCTCGGCGACGATCTTTTTGGCCAGGGCCGGGTCGAAGAACGCGGGCCAGGTCTCTACACCCGAGGCGCTAGCCTCGGCGGCGATTTTTTTGGCGGGATCAATTCCCAGAACTTTGTTTCCTTTCTTTTGAAAAAAACGCAGAAGGGTTCCGTCGTTGGAGCCGATGTCTACGACCAGCCCGCCGGCGGCGGGCTGGAATCTTTTTGTTATTTCGTCCGCGTATTCTTCAAAATGTTTTATAAAAACCGGCGAGGTCCCCGAGACATAAACATAGTTCTCGAACAAGACCGCCGGGTCCACCACGTCCCGTAATTGCAGGTGATAGCAGGACTCGCAGAAATACAAATCCAGCGGAAAGGTTTGTTGCTTTTCATCCTTTTTATCGGCCGTCACGAAGGCGTTGGCCGGCGGCGTCGGCTGGAGCGAGAACACGTGCTGCAGTCCCATCCGTCCGCACAGGCGGCAATCGGCCCGGCCGCGGCAAAGGGTCTTGGGGGCGGTCATGGGAGCAGGTTCACCCGGATCACATCTTTTTCGTACGCCTTTTGGTCCCGGGCGTTGCGGGAGAGGGTGAGAAAATCGGTCGCGCTGGAGAACTTCATGGCGTGCTCGACCATCGGCGGCGTGAACACCATCTGCCCGGCCTTCACCAGCAGGAATTTCGGTTTGCCCTTGGCGCCGAAGGGACGATGGTAATACTCGATGGCCCCCTTGAGCACGTAGCAGTAGTGCCAGTCCGTCTTGTGATAATGGTTGGCCCGGACCGCGCCTTTGACGGAACTGATCAAGAGGGCGCTTTTCATCTGCCGCTCCAGGAGCGGCTGGATGAATCCCCGGGCGTCCAGCAGGGGAGCCTCCAGGGGGATGAGAACGTCCGTCTTTTTCATCACCCCACTATACAAAAATGATGGCGCCATCATTTTTCGAAAAATAGAATAGGTCGGAGAAAGGTTTTTCATAATTTGGGTGGAGATTTCTTTGACGCGTTACCGGGAGGCCAGATGCAGGAAATATTCCACGTTGCCTTTCGGCCCATGGATCGGACACGCCAAGAGCCCCTCCTCTCGGACAGGGAGCGTTGCCAGGGACTTTCGGACCAAATCCACGGCCTCCAGCCGGTAAGCCTCCTCCCGCACGACACCCTTGGGAGCCTTCTTGGGGCCCACCTCGAATTGAGGTTTGACCAGGGCCAGGATTTCAAACGGGGCCTCCAGGCAGGCGACCACGGACGGGAGGACCCTGGTCACGGATATAAAGGAGACATCGATCACCCCCAGCCGCGGCCGGGGCGTGAAGAGCCGAGCCTCCAGCTTCCGGGCGTCAAAGCCTTCCCGCCAAACCACGCGGGGATCGTTCCTGATCTTGGCTTCCAGTTGTCCGTGGCCGACATCCACCGCGTAGACCTTGGCCGCGCCATGTTGGAGCAGGCAATCCGTGAAGCCGCCGGTCGAGGCGCCCGCGTCCAGGCACACCGCGCCTTCGACCTTGACCTGAAAGGCGTCCAGGGCCGCGGCCAATTTGAGTCCGCCGCGCGAGACATAGGGGCAGGCCTGGGCGGCTAAAGCCAGGACGGCGTCTTCTTTTATGAGGGAGCCGGCCTTGCTCTGGGGCTCGCCGTCCACCAGGACCTGTCCCGCCATCACCGCGGCCTGGGCCTTGGAGCGGGTGGAAAAAAGGCCTTTCTCCACGAGGAGCATGTCCAGACGAAGGCGGCGGACGGCCATGGGGCAGTATAGGAAACTGGGCGACCGTGTTTGAACACAGTCGTTCCGGGATTTCCCCTGGAAAATCCCCGGGAAACCACCTATACTACCCAGGCATGAACCTCCCAAGGACCCCCGCCCCGTGAGCATCATCGGCCTGGACCATGTCCTGCTGGCCATGCCCGCGGGCCGTGAAGACGCGGCGCGCGCGTTCTACCACGGGCTTTTGGGCCTCCCGGAGAAGAAAAAGCCCGCGGAGATCGCCGACCACGGGGGGGTCTGGTTCGAGACCGACAAGGTCAAGCTCCACCTGGGCATCGAGAAGGACTTTCGCCCCGCGCGCAAGGCGCATCCGGGGCTCCTGGTGAAGAATTTGCAGGGAATGATCCTGCGCATGCGCGCGGCCGGGCAGATCACGGGGCCCGACGATATTTTGGATGGCCGCCTGCGGGTGTTCGTGGATGATCCGTTCGGCAATCGCTTGGAGCTTATCGACCATGGATGAATCAAAGCCGGAAGAAGGCCTGTTCCCGGGAAAATCCGCCCTCAGCGCGGGGATCGTCCTGCTTGTATCCTCCGCGGCTTTCGCCAGCGCGGCCAATAAGACGACCCCGTTGTTGGCTTCCGGGATTTTTGTCTGCGGCGCGTTTCTCTGCGCGGCGGGCTCGGCGTGGGCGCGGCGCAGGAAGGGGTTGGCGCCCGGGCTGATTTTGGCGGGGATCGCCGCCGGCACCCTGCTTTGGTGGAAAGCGTTCCCGCTCCCCTGACGCCGCCCCCTCAAACTCGGTATAATCCCTGCCGCCCATGCCCGCCATCCTGGATTGCCGCGCCGTCGCCCAAAAATTCCTGGATCTGTCGGCGCGTCTGATCAAGGAATTGGAGGCCCCGCCGGTTCTGGCCACCGTGCTTTACCGGCCGGAGGCCCACGCCGCCTCGGTCCAGTACCGGGACCTGATCTTGAAGGACGCCGCCGCCCTGGGCGTGGCGGCGCGCAAAGAGGAGCCGCACTCGGAGGCTGAACTGCGCCGAACTTTGGCCGAGTTGAACGCCGATCCGGGGGTGACCGGGGTCATGGTCTTCTATCCGTTGGGCACGCGATTTCACGATGAGGACGTGATGGATCTGGTTTCTCCGCGCAAGGACGTGGAAGGCCTGCACTCCGTGAATCTGGGCTACCTGATCAAGTACAAGCGCTTTTTGGACGAGGACCTGGGGGTCAAGTGCGTGGTCCCCGCCACGGCCAAGGCGGTGATCAAGACCCTCCAGCATTACCCCGAGATCCGCGTCGAGGGGGCCTTCGCCGCCATCGTCAACAACTCCATGCGGGTCGGAAAGCCCTTGGGGTTGATGCTGGAGAACCTGGGCGCCACCGTGGTCAAGTGCTACGACAAGACCCCGCGCGCGGTTCTGGAGGAATGCGTCCGGCGCGCCGACATCGTGGTCACGGCCGTGCCCGACCCCGCCTTTCGCCTCAATCCCGCCTGGGTCAAGCCGGGGGCGGTGGTCGTGGACATCTCCTACCAGGGCAACGTCGATTTTCCCGCCGGCGGATTCGGCGGTCCTTCCTACGCCACGGCCCCGGACAACCGGATCGGGCGGGTCACGCGGGCCATCATGTTTGTCAACCTCGTCTACTGCGCCCACCAGAAGCGCCTGCCCGCGGCGGCTCTTTGAGCCCCCGGCTGGCCGAGGCCGGGCTTCTTTACTGCGCCGCCGTTTGGGGCGCCACCTTCTACATGATCAAGGACGCCCTGGCGGGCGTTCATCCGGTGGCGCTGGTGGCCCATCGTTTTCTCCTGTCGGCCGCCCTGCTCCTCCCCTGGGTGGCGTTGCGCCGCAAGCCGTGGATTCTGCTCAAGGAGGGGGCGGTCCTGGCGGCCCTGCTGGCGGCGCTTTATGTTTCCCAGACCGCGGGGTTGGCTTACACCTCCGCCTCCAGCTCGGGGTTCATCACCGGGCTCTTCATTTTCTTCGTGCCGCTGTTTCTGCTGATCTTCTTCCGTCGCCCCCCGACCCGCGCCCAGTGGTTTTCCGTGGCTGTGGCGCTGGCGGGTCTCTGGCTTTTGACCGGAGGGGCCAGGGAGTTCAACCGGGGGGACGCCCTCACTATACTTTCCGCCGTCGCCTACGCCGCTCATTTGCTGGCCACGGATCGCTTTGTCAAGGAAGACGCCGATCCGATCCTGATCGCCTTCCACCAATTCTGGATGACCGGGCTGGCCTGCCTCCTGTTTTCTTCGGCGATGGGCTATCCCCTGGGAGTCTCCACCCGGAGCGCGGCCTGGGTGATCGGCTTTCTGGCGGTCGTGCCGACCTTGTCCGGGTTCTACATCCAAATGCTGGCCCAAAAAAAGACCGATCCCGTGAAAGTGTCCCTGATATTCTCTTTGGAGCCCGTTTTTGGGGCGATTTTCGCCTGGACCCTGGGGGGCGAAATCTTCGTCATGGAGAAGGCGGCCGGGGGGGCTCTGATTTTCGCCGCCATGGTGGCCGCCGAATTGTCCAAGGTTTCCCTGGCCAAGGCGGCTCGGAAGGAAGTCTTGCCCATTTAGCGCTAAATAACTTAAAGCCTGACACCTTCCCGGGGCTTGGGAAGGGCCCAATCGTGGTATAATAGAGGTTCCTGGGAAGGGAGGCTTGCTCATGAAGAAAGTTCTGGCCGTAGCCGTGCTCGCCGCGCTCGCGACTCCGACTTTCGCCGCCCCGTCCGTGGATTGGACCCGCGACCCCGCGGGACAATGGAAGCTCCTGTCAGGGGAGTCTTTCACCCCCGCCGCTGTCGTCGGAACTCAGGTTGCTCCGTCCGCTCCCATCGCCGCCGCCCGCCGGCCCGCTTTCGGGACCGTCACCGGAGCCATGAACCGCGCTCCCGTCGACATTCGCTTTGACCGCCGCGCCTGGGCCATCACCGGCGGCATGAACCGCAGCCCCGTGGACGTCCGCATCGACCACGATGAGAAACGCATCTTCGGCGGGGCCAACCGCAGCCCGGTCAACCTGACCTTCACCTGGACCCCCGAGGCCTTTTCGGTTGAGGGCGGCGCCAACCTGAGCCCCGTCTCCCTGGTCGGCAACTGGAAGGACGGGACCCTCACCGGCCACTCCAACCAGGCGCCCCTCTCCCTGCAGTTCAACTTGCAGGAAGGAACGGTGACCGGCTACGCCAACCGCGCCCCGGTGTCCTTGAAATACGACAAGGTGAGCGGAGCCGTGGAGGGTTACATGAACCGCGCCCCCGTCGCCATCCGGCTGGAGAACCTGGACCTCTCCGACTTCCTCCAGTACTTCTTCCTCTTCCTGGACTAAGCGCCGCCATTGCGCACTTTGGTCGCCGCCGCCGAGCCGCAGTGGGACTCGGAGGACATTCTCGCTTTATTCCCCGATGAGCGGCGCCCCCCGGTGGTTCCCAGTTTCCCGGACGTCGGGCGTCTCTCCGCCCTGTATTCCCCTCTCTATCGGACGATGATCGGCGCCGTCGCCTCCCGGACCGCGGCCCGGTTCGACCTGCCGGAGGGGCCGCTGAGTCTTCCCGCCCGGGAGGCCCTGGTGCCGTTGGTCCACGCCTACCTGGACCGGGTCCTGCGCATGGACCGGGTTTTGCGGGGGCTTTCCCCGCGGGATTGCAGGGTCCCGCGCTGCGCGGCGGCGCCCCGCCCCGGCGACATTCTGGAGTTTTCCATCCTCTGTTCCTCCTCCTTTGAGTTCAACCAGGAACTGGTCCGGAGATTGGCGGGGCTGTGGGGCGTCGCCGAGGACGGCGAGGTTTCCTCGATCGCCGTGCCCGCCCCTCAATCTTACACCAACCGAAACTTCCAGCGGGTGGGATTGGCGACCAAGGTGCGTCGAAGGACCCTTCAGGCCCTCGGGGATGCGTTTCTGGCGGCGGGCTGGATCCGGCCCTGCCCCGCCCTTTCGATGGCATACCACACCGACGCCCTCAAAAACAACGGCTTTTATTTCCGCCATCTGCACAGCGTGGAGCGGACCTTGAAAATTCGGCGGCCTCCCGCCGATCCGCGATTGCGGCGGGAGATCGTCCTCGAGGCCGTCCTGGAGAGGGGCGGGGAAGTCCGAAATTTCCTGGCCGCCGCCGGTTTGTCGGCCGCCGCCCCGGCCGAGGCGCTGGTTTCGGACCTGGCGGCCTTCGCGGCCGAATTGTATCCGGCGGCCTATTTGGAAGGCCTCGGGGAAAACCTCCGTGAGGCCCGCGCCGTGTTGAGGCCCTTCGTCCCTCGGCCCCTATTTTGCGCCGAGGGAAACAACGAGGAGGCCACCTTGCTCATGGCGGGGGCCAAGCTTAACGGACAGGAAGTGATCGGAATCCAGCACGGCGGCTATTCCGGCTACATCGACGACCACGCGGGAGCGGTGGAGTACGAATATCCCCACTTGGACCGGTTCCTGAGCTGGGGCTGGAGCGAGATGCCGGATCACGAGGCCTGCCGGGCCGTGCGGGTGACCCCCCTGCCCAGTCCCTGGCTGAGCGACCGCGCCGCGTGGTGGGCCCGGGTCCTGCCCGAAAGCCGGCGCGACCCCCGCGGCAAGCCCCACGATTTTCTATTCATGAGCAGCCGGATTTACCGTTTCGACCCGGCCCCCAGCGGGCAGGTGGTTTTTCGCGCGGATTCGATCGGGGAATACGCGCGGTTACTCGGGGAGCTGGTCCAAACTTGCCAAGAACGGGGAGCCAACCTCATCCATAAAAATTTCAACGAACGGTCCCGGTGGTCGCTGTCCCGGAGCTTGGAGCGCCTGGCCCGCGAGTTCCCATCGGCCTACCGCCCCCTGGAAACCTCCGACAAGGGAATGGCGCCCGAAATCCTGGACTCTTGCGCGGTCGTCCTTTGGGACCAGCCGGGCACGGGTTTCCTTGAGTGTCTGGCCGCGGGGATTCCCACCATGGTCCTATGGCCCCGTCTCTACAGCCGGGAGGAACCCCGGCGGCGGCCCTTGTTCGAGGCCTTGGAGGCGGTCGGCCTCGTGCACACCGGGGCGCGGGGGCTGTTGGACGAGCTTGGGCGCTTCAAGGAGGACCACCGGGCCTGGGGGGAGGACCTCAAGCGCCGTGAGGCGGTGGAGCGCTTCACCCGCGAGCTGGGGTGGTCCAGCCCGGACTGGCCCGGGCACTGGCGGCGCTTCCTCGAAAAGGAAGTGTCTTAGAGGACGCCCATCCGCTGAAGCTCCTTCCTCAACCCCGCCGCCCCGCCGTAGCGCCAGGCATGGATTCCCGCCCGGGCCGCGGCCTCGACATTCTCTGAGATGTCGTCCACGAAGAAGGCTTGCTCCGGGCGGACCCGCGCCCGCTTGAGCGCGGCTTGGTAGATGGCGGGCTCGGGCTTGCGCAGGCCCAGCTTGTACGAGAGCACGGCCCCGTGCGCGTGGCCGGGAAAGGGATAGTTCTCCTTGATGAATTCGTAATGGAGTTGATTGGTGTTGGAGAGGAGAAAAACCTTTCGGGTTTTGGCCACGGTCCGCAGGATTTCCGAGCACTCCCTGTCCAGGGTAAAATGGTCGCACCAGAATAGACGGAAGGCGGCGTAATCTTCCTTGTAGCCCAGCTCGGCCTTGAAGCGGCGGTGCAGTTGGCGCCCGGAGACCTCTCCCTTCTCGATGGCGCTGACCAGTTCGGAGGAGCCCAGGTAGCGGGCGATTTTAAAGGGGTTGGAGCCCAGGGCCCAGGCCATCTTCCGGATGATCTTGGGAATGTCGAATCTGAGAAGGACGTTGCCGATGTCGAAAAACACGACCCGGATCTCGGGGGCCGGGCTCACGCGCCCTCCGGCAGGTCCAGGCCCGCCGCTTGGGCGACGGCGCGGAAATCCGCGGGGATCGGGGCGGTGAGCTCCAGCGAGGTCCCGAGAACGGGATGCCGCAGGCGGAGCTTCCAGGCGTGCAGGAGTTGGCGCTCCGCGCCCAGGGCGGCGTAGTCGGCGGGCGCCAGGGTCTTGTCGACGGCTTTCAGGTAGTACCGGCCGTCCCCGTAATAAAGCTTGTCGCCGAGGACCGGATGCCCGAGGGAGGCGAGATGAACCCGAATCTGGTGCAGGCGGCCGGTGCGGGGCCGGATTCGGGCCAAAGAGAGCGTTTCGCTGGCGGAAAGTATTTCCACCTCGCTGATCGCCGTCTGGCCGGTTCCGGTCGATGAGGTTTGTTTGACCCGTATCATCCCTCCCTCCCGTTCCAGAGGGAGGGAAACAGATTTTTTCTTGAACGAAGCTTTCCCTCGAACTATGGCCAAATATTCTTTTTCGGTCTTGCGACCGAAGAATTGTTCAAAAACGCTTCTCGCCGCCTCCACGCTCTTGGAGAACAAAAGCACCCCGCTGGTCTCCCGGTCCAGCCGATGCGCCAGGCGCAGGGTCTGTCCCGGAAGTTGGGATTTGAGCACCGCCGTCGCGGTGTTGCGGATGACCTTGTGGGTGGGATGGCTCAGCATGCCCGCCGGCTTGGACACGGCCAGCAGGCTCTCGTCCTCGAAGACGACTTCCAGACGCTCGACGGCGCAGGGCGCCTCCGCGATCCTTGGATAAAGAACGACGACGGTGTCGCCTCCGTCCACCCGCGCGGCGGGCTTGGCCTGGCGGCCCCGGACCCGGACTTTTCCCTCCTGGATCAATTTTTGGACCCGGCTCCGGGAGTATCCCCGCAGGCGGGAGACCAGATAGGCGTCCACCCGCTCGCCTTTGAGGGGAGGGGGAACCCGGAAGGAGACCTCGACGGTCTCAATTGTCATCGGGGAAAGGCTTTTTAACGACGGAACCGCCTTCTTTCATGAGGATTTCGACCTTATGTTTGGCGGACTCCAGTTGCTGCGTGAGGCGCTTAGCCAAACCGACTCCTTTTTCAAAGGTCTCCAGGCTTTCCTCGAGACCTTTCTTCCCTGATTCGAGTTCCCGGACCAGCTCTTCAAGTTTTTCGAGCGATTCCTCAAACGGCTCCGGGGACGGATCCGTTTCTTTTTTTGTTTTCGTCATTTTTTGGCCTCACAGATGACTTCGCCTTCGTGAAGGCGAAGGCGAATAATGCTTCCAGGCCGGACCTGGGAAGCGGAGCGAAGGATCACATGGTCCGGCTCCAGGTCAGCAATCGAATACCCCCGATCCAAAACCTTCAACGGGCTCAATGAATCGAGCTTCCCCGCCCAGAGCCGAAAATCGGCCTCGGCCCGCTCCACGCGGCGGCGGGCGGCTTCTTTGAGACGCATGCTCAACTCGTCCACGCGCTGGACGAGGGCCTCGTAGAGGCGGTGCGGGCTTTGCAGGAGCGGGTGGGTCCGGGCGCGAATCAGGCGTTGTTCCAGGGTTCGAAGGCGCTCGATCAGGAGGGAGGCCATCCGCTCGCAAGCGGCGGCGAGTTCCTCCAGCACGGCTTCTTTTTCCGGGACGGCCAGCTCGGCCGCCGCCGAGGGGGTGGGGGCCCGGATATCGGCGGCCAGGTCGGCCAAGGTGAAATCGGTTTCGTGGCCGACGCAGGAGATGACCGGGATCGTGGAGGCGGCGATGGCGCGGACCACCGGCTCCTCGTTGAAGGCCCAGAGATCCTCGATGGAGCCCCCTCCTCGGCCCGCCAAGAGCACATCCGTTTCCGGATAGGCCGAGTTGAAATTGTTTATCGCCGCGGCGATCTCTTCCGCGGCCCCATCCCCCTGGACCCTGACCGCGTGGATCAATATCTCCAATCCGTTCCATCGTCTCTTGAGAACCGTCAAGATGTCCCGAATGGCCGCCCCCTGGGGGGAGGTGACGACTCCGATCCGTTTTGGGAATTTCGGCAACGGTTTTTTCCGTTCCTGATCGAACAGGCCTTCCGCGGCCAATTTCTTCTTGAGCTGTTCCAAGGCCAGTTGCAGCGCCCCTTTTTCGCGCGGCTCCAGGAAGGAGAGGATGAGCTGAATGTCGCCGCGCTTGATGTAAGTGGACACCCGCGCCCGAGCCAGGACCTTGAGTCCGTCTTCCGGTTTGAATTTCAAGCCCTGCGCGGCGCCGCGGAAGAGGACCGCCGGGATTTGGGAATCGGCGTCCTTGAGGGTCAAATAGGTGTGGCCGGACGGGTAGGTCCGGCAATTGGAGACTTCCCCTTCCACCCATATTTCCGGGAAGCTTTCCTCGATCAGATCGTGGACCTGGGTATTGAGCTCGGTGATCGAATAAATCCGCCGGGCCGGGGTTTCGTCCAGGAGGTTACTTTCCACCGCGGCTCTTGAGGCGCTTGGCGATCTCGGTCTCCTGGCCCTGGTCGGAGGGGCGGTAGAAGACCTTGGGCAGGGGCATGTACTCCTGGGCGGTCCAATGGCCCGGGAAATCGTGCGGGTAGAGGTAGCCCTTGCCGTGGCCGCGGGTTTCGGCATCGAGGCTGGCGTCGCGAAGATGGTTGGGGACTTCCCGGGGCGGGCCTTCCCGAACTTCTTTCAAGGCCTCGTCAACGGCCAGGTAGGAGGCGTTGGATTTGGGCGCCGTGGCCACGTAGACGGCGGCCTGGGCCAAGGGGATTCGGGCCTCGGGCATGCCCAGGACCTCCGCGGCCTTGAACGCCGCCTCGGCCACGACCAGGGCCCGGAAATCGGCGTTGCCCACGTCCTCGGAGGCGCAGATGAGGATGCGGCGGGCCACGAAGCGCGGGTCCTCGCCCGCCTCCAGCATCTTGGCCATCCAGTAGAGGGCGGCGTCGGGGTCCGAGCCGCGCATGGACTTGATGAAGGCGGAGATGTGGTCGTAGTGGTCGTCGGAGCGCTTGTCGTAGCGGATGGATTTGCGCTGGATGGATTCCTCGGCCTCGGCCAAGCCGATCTCGCGCAGGCCGTTCTTTCCGAGGGGCGTGGTGAGGGCGGCCAATTCGAGGGCGTTGAGCAGTTTGCGCGCGTCCCCGCCGCACATCCGGATCAAATGGGCGGCGGCTTCGTCCTTGAGGCTCACGCCGAGCGTCCCCAAGCCGCGCTCGCGGTCGGCCGTCGCGCGCTTGAGGACCGCGCGCAGGTCCTCCTCGGAAAGGGGTTTGAATTCGAAGGTGGTGAAACGGGACAGCAGGGCGGCGTTGACGTAGAAAGAGGGGTTTTCGGTGGTCATCCCGATGAGGATGAACTGCCCCCGCTCCACCGCCGGCAGGAGGACGTCCTGCTGGGTGCGGTTGAAATGATGGATCTCGTCGACCAAAAGCAGGGTTTTGGCCCCGCGCGAAGCCCGGTCGAATTTGGCCTGCTCGATGACCTTCTTGAGGTCGGCCACCCCCGCCGCCACGGCGTTGAGCTCCACGAAGCGGGCCTGGACCGAGGCGGCGGCAAAACGCGCCAGGGCCGTCTTGCCCGTGCCCGGCGGTCCGAAGAAAAGGGCCGAGGAGAGCTTGCCCGCCTCCAGGAGGCGCCGCAGGAGTTTTCCCGGTCCCAGGAGATGGGTTTGGCCGAAAAAATCGTCCAGGCGGGAGGGGGCCAGGCGCGCGGCCAGGGGCTGTTCGGAGGAGGGAACCTCGCTAGAGAAGAGCTCCTCGGTCATTTATTGGAGACGGCCAAGGCCGATTGCAGGGCCAGCGTCATTTCCTCGAGCTTGCGCTCCACCACCCGCGCGTCGTTGTCCTGGGCTTCCTTGAGGCGGCCGACCTCGGCCGCCAACTCCAGGGCGACCAGAATTCCCAGCTTCTGGGTGTCGAACACGTTCCACTTTTTTTCCAGCTCCAGCATCCGCTCTTCGACGTCGCGGGCGAACTCGTGGACTTGCAGGGGGGTGAAACCCTCCAATTCCACGGTGAGCTTGCGCTTGCGGACTTCAATGTCGATCTTTTCGTTCACAACGCGATGGCCTCGAGTTTTCGGGAGATCTTTTCCAGGCGGTCCTTGATCCGTTTTTGGCGGCCGAGGGCGGACGAGGTGAGGCGGAGCTCCTCCTTGATGCGGCGGTTCTCATCCTTAAGGCGCTCCAGCTCCGCGGTGAGACGGTTATTCTCCTCCCCCATGGTCGTGAGCTTCTTGGCCGCTTCCTTGACCTGGGCTTCCAGGGCGCGAAGTTGAAGTGGCGCGATCATTCGCCGCGGGGCCTCATCCCCTGAGGATCGCGGAGGCCTGGGAGCGCAGGGCGCCGAGGATTTTATCGACGGCGGCGGTCACTTCGGAGTCCTTCAGGGTCCGGTCCATGTCCGCGAAGGTCAGGCGCACCGTGAGGCTCTTTCGGCCCTCGGGCACCCCGGGACCGGTGAAAACGTCGACCAGGTCCAAGGCGGCCAGTTCGGCGATGGCGCAGGAGGCGGTCGCCAGGGCGACTTTTTCGAAACCGAGCTCCTTGGGAACGGTGAAGGACAAATCCCTCCAGGAGGACGGCAGGACGGAAAACGGGCGAAAGGTTAGTTCCGAAGCGTCCAGGCCCGCGAGCAGGTCCAGGTCCAGTTCGAAAGCGGCCGCCCCTCCCGCGGGAAGGTCCCACGCCCGGGCGATTTGGGGCGCGATGAGCCCGACGATCCCCAACGGCCCCTCCGGGATCGAGACCTGGAGGCAGGCCTGCGGGTGGAACAGGGGGAGGGCCGGGTCCGATTTCCCGGCCGCGGGCTCCCACTTGAGGTCCAGCAGACCCCGGGCCAGATCCGCCACGATGCCCTTGGCGTCGAAGAAATCGGCCGGGGCGGCCTTCCGTCGCCAATGGACGGGGCCGTCGGTTCCCAGGATCAGGCCGCCGAGCCGGGCTCCCTCGACGACTTCAGCGCCCTCCCGGCGGTAGACCTTGCCCAATTCGAAAAGGCGGACCGAGGGCGCCCCGCGGTTGAGGTTGAGCTGGGCGTTCTGGAGCAGACCCGGCAGAAGGGTCGGGCGAAGGATCGCCCAGTCCTCGGAGAGCGGGTTGGCCAGGCGCGCGGCCGAATCGGCGGACAGCCGTCCTTGGGCCAGGAGTTTCTCGGAGATGAAATCGTAGTTGTAGGCCTCGCAGAGCCCGGCCGCGGCCAGGCGGGCCCGGGCGCGAGCGGCGATGCCGTGGGAGCGGAGGTCGCGCAGGGCCCGGATGGGGGCCGAACCCGTGTGAGCCGGAATGTTCTGGTAGCCCAGCAGGCGCGCGGTCTCCTCCGCCAAGTCCCAAGGGGTGGAGAGGTCGAGGCGGTAGGAGGGGGGCGAAAAGGAAATCTCCCCTTCGGGCGAGACCGACTGGCGGGCGGCGATGGCCGCCAGGGCGTCCTTGATCTCCCGGTCCTCGAAGGTCGAGCCCAGGATTTTGTTGATCCTTTCTCCGGTCACCCGGATGGGCATGACGGGGGAGATGGTGGGGTAGAGGTCTTGGGGCTTGGATTCCTTGAAAGGTCCCGGGGCCGCGCAATGGGCGCGAATTAGGGCCGCGGCCGCGTCCGAGGCCGTCGTCACGGCGTCCACGTCGGTTCCCCGCTCGAACCGATAGGAGGAGTCCGAGCGCAGGCGCAGGGACTGGGAGGTTTTGCGGATCGTGGCCGGGTCGAAGTGGGCGCTTTCCAGGAAGGCGCGCGTGGTCGCCGCCGTGACTCCGGTTTCGGCGCCGCCCATGACTCCCGCCACGGCGACGGGCCGGCGGGCGTCGGCGATGACCAGGCACTCCGGCGTTAAGGCATAGTCGCGCGCGTCGAGGGCCTTGATCGTCTCCCCCGCGGCCGCGAACCGGACCAGAATCTTGCCGCCCTCGAGCTTGTCGGCATCGAAGGCGTGCAGGGGCTGGCCCAGGTCCATGAGAATGAAATTGGTGATGTCCACCAAGGAGTTGATGGGACGCAGTCCCACGGCTTCCAGGCGGCGCTTGAGCCACTCCGGGCTCGGGCCGAGGCTGAGACCCTCGAAGGTCCGCCCGGCGTAGCGCGGACAGGCCAGGGGCGCCTCGATGCGGACGGGGATTTCCGCGACGAGCGCGCCGGCCGGGGCCGGGGCGGCGGCGGCCCGGGACCGGAGGGGAATCCGGAAATAGGCCGCCAACTCCCTCGCCAGACCCAGGTGGGAGAGGCAATCGGGCCGGTTGGGGGTGATCTCGACGTCCAGGACCTCGTCGGCGCCTCCGAGGAGGTCCGCCACGTCCTGTCCCAACTTCACCGCCGAATCCATGACCATAATTCCCGCGGCGTCGGCGCCCAGGCCGAGTTCGACGGTCGAGCAAATCATCCCGTGGGACTCGACCCCGCGGATTTTGGAGCGTTCGATCTGTCCGCCCGGAAGGCGGGCGCCGACCCGCGCGAGGGGCACGCGTTGTCCGACGGCGATGTTCTTGGCTCCGCAGACGACGGAATAGGTTTCCGCGCCGTCGGTCACCCGGCACAGGGACAGGCGGTCGGCGTTCGGGTGCTTGTCGATCTCCAGGATCTGCGCGGTCACGACCCCCGAGAAGGCCGGGCCCACGCGCGCGACGTCGGCCACCTCGAAGCCCAGCTCCAAAAGATGGGTGGAAAGGTCTTGGACGGAGACCTTGAGGTCGACGTGCTCTTTGAGCCAGCTATACGATATTTTCATCGAATTGGCCGAGGAAGCGCATGTCGTTCTCGTAGAAGTGGCGGATGTCCCCGACTCCCAATCGCAGCATGGCCACGCGCTCCACCCCGATGCCGAAGGCGAATCCCGACCAGCGGTTCGGGTCGTAACCGACGCCCTTGAGGACGTTGGGGTGGACCATGCCCGCCCCCAACATCTCAAGCCAGCCGGAGCGCTTGCAAACCCCGCAGCCCGAGCCTTTGCAGAAAAGGCAGGACACGTCCACTTCCGTGGAGGGCTCGGTGAACGGGAAGTAAGAAGGGCGCAGGCGCATCTTGGTGGCGGGCCCCAGGAGGGTCTGGATGAAGGTTTGCAAAGTGCCTTTCAGGTCGGCGAAGGAGATGTTCTTGTCGACGGCCAGGCCCTCGACCTGGTGGAAAACCAGGGAGTGGCTGGCGTCGACCTGATCGTGGCGGAACACCCGTCCCGGGCAGATCAGGCGCAGGGGCGGACGGTTGCTCTCCATGGAGCGGATCTGCACCGGGGAAGTGTGCGTGCGCATGAGCAGCGGGGTCCGCAGAGGCCCCGCTAGATAGAAGGTGTCCTGCATGTCCCGCGCCGGGTGGTGGGCGGGGATGTTGAGCGCCTCGAAGTTGTAGTACTCGGTCTCCACCTGGGGCCCCTCCGCCAGGGAAAAACCCATCTGGACCAGAATCCGGGTCATCTCATCCATGACGAGGGTGAGCGGGTGCAGGCGGCCCCGTTGGGGGAAAACCGGGGGCAAGGTGAGGTCCAGGGACTCCCGGATGCGGGCCTCGTCGGAGGCGGCTTCCAACTCCAGGCGCCGGGCTTCGAATTTCGCGTCCAGGTCCGTTTTGAGCGCCTGGGCCTCGGGCCCCAGGCGGCGGCGGTCCTCGATAGAAAGATCCTTGAGGGCCTTGAGGAGCTCGGTCAGGGTTCCGCTGCGGCCGACATAATGAACCCGGATTTTATCCAACTCCGGGAGGGTTGCGGCGGCCTGGGGCCCATGGCCTTCCAGCTCCCCGCGGAGATTTTCCAGGGATTTTTCCCAGGAGGAGGCGTCCTTGGACATGGCCCGGGATTATCGCATTTTCAGGGGCGCTCGGCTAGAACGGCTTGCGGAGGAACCAGCGTTCGAATTCGCTCGGCCGGTCGTAGCCCATGGCCCGCTGGGGGGAAATCCCGCGCTTTGCGCAGAACGCGTCGACCGCGATCCGGGGGCCCGGGTAGCGGAGCGAGTAATACTCGTCCATGTAAATAAAGCCGCCGGGGTGGAGCTTGCTCCAGCAATGCTCCAGGACGTCCCGGTAGGAGCAGTAGAGGTCCCCGTCGAGGAGGCAGGCGGCGTAGCGGGTCGCGGCGGGAACCCGGTGGAGGGCGTCCTTGAAGGCCCCGGGAAAAACGCGGATGTTGGTCAGTCCGAAAGTCCGAATCCTTTTTTTGAGGGCGGCGAGGCTGGTGTCTCGAAAGCGGTTCTCGCCCCAGCTTCGGTAGAAGGCGTGCTTGCGCGCCTCCCGGAAGAGCCCCACGGCCCGGTAGTGCTCGTCGGTGATCGCCCCCCGCCGGTGGAGGGCGTCGAACATGCGGTGGTCGTCGTTGGCGTGGGGCTTTGGAAAGCCCGAAAAGAAGTCGAAGCCCAGGACGGTCTTGCGGGATTTCAGGCGGGTGAGAAGCAGGGACGTCGAAAGCAGCGAGCAGCCCTGGAAAATGCCGAATTCGGCGATGTCCCCGGCGATCCGGTGGGACTCCCGAATGATGAAGTCGTAATACGGCTTGAGCCTTTGGTCGGCGGCGGGGTCGAGAAGCCCCAGCATCGAATACAGCCAGCCGGGAATCTCGTTTTTCGGATTCTTGAGAAAGTCGCGCAGAATCATCGTGATGCCGCCGGCCGAGCGGCGCCGGGCCCGCCCGTTCCCATGGCCGCCGTTAAGCGGCCGCGGGCGTTCCGCGCGAAAGCTCGATGAGCTGCTTGAAGGAGCCGACGTCCCGAATCGCCATCTCGGAGATCATCTTCCGGTTGAGGTTGACCCCCGCCTTCTTGAGGCCGTTCATGAAGACCGAATAGGTGGTGGCGTGCTCCCGGCAGGCCGCGTTGATGCGCTGGATCCAAAGGGAGCGGAAATCGCCCTTGCGGTCCTTGCGCCCGATGTAGGAGTCGGCCAGGGAAATCTCAACCTGCTGTTTGACCATCCGCCAGCGCGAGCGCTTGGCGGAGTAGTTTCCTTTGGCGAGCTTGAATTTCTTCTTCTTGTGGCGGCGGGTGGTGACGCCGGATTTGATTCTCATGGTTTATTCCTCAGGCGTAAGGCAGGTACTTCGCCATGGTTTTGGAGTCGGTGAGGTTCAGCTCGTTCTTGCCGCGCTTGAACCGCTTCAGAGACGACGAGGAAGGCGTCAGGATGTGCCGGGCGCCGGCGCGCTTGTGGCGCCACTTGCCTCCGGCGGTCTTGAAGAAGCGCTTCTTGGCGCCGCTGTGCGATTTCAGTTTTGGCATTGAAGATTCCTCTGGTGCGCGGATCCGGGCCTGGGCCCGGGACGGCTAGTGCTTCGGTACGAGGGTCATGACCAGGCGGTTGCGGTCCGGAATGGGGGCTTGCTCGACCATGGCCACGGCGGCCAGGCGCTCCTTGATGTCCATGAGCAATTTCATTCCCAAATCCCGATGCTGCATCTCGCGGCCCCGAAAGATCACGGTCAGCCGCACCTTGTCGTGCTCCTCGATGAACTCCTTGATCTGCTCGACCTTGTGGTCGAGGTCATGCGCCCCGATCCGGGGCTTGAACCGAACTTCCTTTAGAAGGCCGGCCTTTTGGCGCTTGCGCGCCTCGCGGGCCTTCTTTTCCTGCTCGTAACGGAACTTCGAAAAATCGAGAATCTTGCAAACCGGCGGAACGGCCATGGGCGCGATCTCGATGAGATCCAGGCCGCGCGCCTTCGCCGCGGCGATCGCCTCCGCCAAGTTCTTGATTCCGAGCTGGGTCCCGTCGGTGTCGATCAACCGGACCTGAGCCGCATTGATCCGCGCGTTGATGCGAAACTGGTCCTTGCCGCCGCCGCTGCCGCCTTTGTTATAGATGGGGGATCTGTCTCCGGTCCTCGAGGATCGCGCTTAAAACGACCACCTAGGATAACAAAAACTCCGGGGCGGCGTCAAACGCGGGGGACCGGGGCGGACTCTTCAAGCAGGCGCATGACCTTTTTGACGAAAAGGTTCTTTTCGAAGGGCTTCATGAGCACGTCCTTGGCCCCGATCTTCAAGGCCATCTGGGCCGCCTCGGAATAGCCGGTGAGGACCAGGACCGCGATGCGGGTGAAATCCGGGAGGCGGCGGAGGCGCTCGATGAGCTCCAGGCCGTTCATGTCGGGCATCATGATGTCGAGGATGATGAGGTTGGGGGTCTTCTCCCCGATGTGGCGCAGGGCCTCGAACCCGCTTGCGGCCGAGAAAATCTCCAGGTTCGGGCTGATGCTGGACATGAACAGCCTCAGGATCTCCACCAGATCGGGGTTGTCCTCGACGATCAGGATCCGTTTTTTCTGGATCGGGGCGACCTGCTGGCCGACGAGCACCTCCGGGGTGTCCGGGGCGCAACGGGGGACGGTGACGAAGGCGGTGCAGCCCATTCCCACGCCCTTGGATTCCACCCAGACCGTCCCGGCGTGGGTCTCCAGGATCTGCTTGGCCAGGGGCAGGCCCAGGCCGAGGCCGGGATATTCCCGGGTCGGCCCTTGTCCGGCAGCGAAGAATTGCTCGAAGATGTGCGGCAGCAACTCGGGGGGAATCCCCGGGCCCTCGTCCTGCACGCTGAGCAGGGCGTGGTCCTTCATGTTCGGCGCCGATGGGGAGACGGTCAAGAGGATGCGGCTCTCCGGCGGCCCGAACTTGACGGCGTTGGACATGATGTTGTCCATCGCCTCCTCGAAGCGCTCCTGGCTGGCCAGAACCCAAACGGCTTCCTTGGGGACCGAGGCCTCCAGCCGCTGGCGCTTTCGGTCCAAACCTTTATGCGGTTTTTGGGCGAAGGCGGCGGCCCAGGCTTGGAGGTTGAGGGGCCTCAAGGGAACCTTTATTTCGTCCCGCGAGGCTTGTCCGACCTTGAGGATGTGGTTGAGCGTTTGGAGAAGGTTCTCGGAGCGGTCCAGGATCGACAGGAGCGCCTTGCGCTGGTCCTCGGTCACCGGCCCCAGCTGACCCTGCTCGATTTTCTTGGCGAAGCCGAGGATTACGGTCAACGGGGTGCGGAGCTCATGCGAAACGTTGGCGATGAACTCGTTCTTCATCTCGTTGATCTGCCGCAGCTCCATGTTCTGGTTGGCGAGCTTGCGGACCTCGATGAGCCGGCGGAAAAGCTGGCGGACGTCCATCTTGCCCAGCTCCTCATGGGTCAGGTAGTCCATCGCGCCCTTCTTCATCGCGGAGACGGCGAGGAGTTCGTTGCCCTCCGAGGTGATCATGACCACGGCGGATTTAGAGTGCAGTTGGCGGATCTTCTCCAGGGCCTCCAGGCCGTTGGATCCGGGAAGGTTGAAGTCGACGAAAATCAGGTCGTAGAACCGCTCCCCCAGCAGGCGCAGGGCGTCCTCCGCTGAGGACGCGCAGTCGATTCGGGAGGTCCAGCCCTCGGCGGAGCGCAGGATTTTCAGGAGAAACTCGCGGTCCGCGGGGTGCTGATCCACGATGAGGACCGAAATCTGCGAAGGGGGGGGGTCGGCGGCCATGAGCGTCGTCATGATAGCAAAATCTCCTTCCTTAAGAGTATCCCCCTCCGGCGGGGCCGTCCGGCCGGCCTTGATTCCGGGGTCCCATTAAAGATATCCTTAAGGGCTTTCATGCAAGTCCGATCCGTCCCGACGCATCCCAACATCCAGAGGGTCCTTTTCCCGGAGGACGTCATCCGGGACCGCATCGCGGCTCTGGGGGATAAGATCACGGCCGATTATACCGGCCGGGACCTGATGCTCGTCGGCATCCTGAAGGGGAGCATGGTCTTTCTGGCGGACCTGATGCGGGCCATCCGTTTGGACTGCTCGGTCGACTTCGTGGGGCTCTCCTCCTACCAGGGGACCGGCTCCACCGGGGTCGTCCGCATGACGCTGGATTTGCGCGAGAGCGCGGAGGGCAAGGACCTTTTGATCGTCGAGGACATCGTGGACACGGGGCTGACCCTGCACTACCTGCTCGACAACCTCCGCACCCGAAATCCCCGGTCCCTGGAGGTTTGCTCCTTCTTGAGCAAGCCGTCCTGCCGGAAGGCGGCCGTCGACGCCAAGTACGTGGGATTCGAGATCGCCAACGAATTCGTGGTGGGCTACGGCTTGGACTACAACGAGAAGCTGCGGAATCTTCCCTACGTCGGAGTGATGAAAAACTGATGGAAAACCGGAATCTTCGCCAATTGGCCGTTTGGGCTCTGGCTTTTTTCTTCTTGATCGTCGTGTTCCAAAACCTGCGCATGGCGCCCGTCGAGGGCGAGATCGCCTATTCGACCTTCAAATCCAAGCTCCGGGACGGCAAGATCTCCCAGGTCAAGGTCCGGCCGGACCTGATCCGCGGCGAATTCAAGGACGACGCCGGCCAAATCCACCGGTTCCGGACTTTGCCCCTGCCCGACATGAAGCTGGTCGAGGATCTTGAAACCTACAAGGTCCAGAATTTCCAGGGGGAGCCGGACCGCAGCTGGGTGACCGGGCTGGTCGTCAACCTCGGGTGGCTGGTCCTGTTTTTCCTCCTCTGGTGGTTCCTGGTCGTCCGCCAGGTCCAAGTGGGGGGCAAGCAGGCCTTGTCCTTCGGCCGCAGCCGCGCCAAGCAGGTCGATGAAAAGAAGAAGAAAACCACTTTCGCCGACGTCGCCGGCTGCGACGAATCCAAGGAGGAACTCCAGGAAGTCGTGGAATTCCTGAAGAATCCCCAAAAGTTCCAGAAGCTCGGCGGCAAGATGCCCCGCGGGGTGCTCCTGTTCGGGCCTCCCGGAACCGGCAAGACCCTGTTGGCGCGCGCGGTGGCGGGCGAAGCCGGAGTTCCCTTTTTCGCCGCTTCGGCTTCCGAGTTCGTGGAGATGTTCGTGGGCGTGGGCGCCTCGCGCGTGCGGGACCTCTTCGACCAGGCCAAGAAGGCGGCCCCCGCCGTGATCTTCGTCGATGAGCTCGACGCCGTGGGCCGGCACCGCTTCGCCGGCATCGGCGGCGGCCATGACGAGCGCGAGCAGACCCTCAACCAGCTCCTCATCGAGCTCGACGGCTTCGAGCAAAACCAGGGGATCATCCTGATCGCGGCCACCAACCGGCCCGACGTCATCGACCCCGCGCTGCTGCGCCCCGGGCGCTTCGACCGGCAGATCAACATCCCCATCCCCCATCTGAAGGGCCGCGAGGCCATCCTGGCCGTGCACTCCAAGATCGTCAAAATGGCGCCCGACCTGGACATGGCCGTCATCGCCCGCCGGACCCCCGGCTTCTCGGGCGCCGACCTGGCCAACGTCATCAACGAGGGGGCCTTGCTGGCGGCGCGCAAAGGCAAGGAGGCCGTGGAGTTGGCCGATCTGGAGGAGTCCATCGAGCGGGTGATGGCGGGTCCCCAGCGCCGCTCCTCGCTCATGTCCGAGAAGGAAAAGCGGGTCGTGGCCTACCACGAATCCGGCCACACCTTGGTGGCCAAGCTCATTCCGGAAACCGATCCCGTCCACAAGGTGTCCATCGTTTCCCGCGGGCACGCGCTGGGCTACACTCTCCAGCTCCCGACGGAAGACCGCTATCTCATATCCCGGACCGACATCCTCAACCGCCTGGCGGTCCTTCTGGGCGGCCGCTGCGCCGAGGAACTGGTCTTCAAGGAAATCACCACCGGCGCCGCCGACGATCTTTCCAAGGCCTCCAGCTACGCCACCCGGATGGTCATGGAGTACGGGATGAGCGAAAAAATCGGACCGCTCTGCCTGAAAAAGCCGGACCAGGAGATTTTTATGGGGCGGGACGTCGGCCAGAAGGCCGGCTATTCCGAGCACACCGCCGAGCTCATCGACGCGGAAGTCAAAAGGATCGTGGAGGACGCCCGGACCAAGGCGTTGGACCTCCTGACCAAGAACCGCAAGATTCTCGACGACTTGGCGAGCAAACTCTTCGACCGGGAAGTCCTCAACGGTGACGACATCGACGCCATCCTCCAAGCCGGCATCGCCTGACGCCCGCCCGTTGGCGGAGCGGTTGGCGGCGCCCCGGAAAACGCCCCTCCTGATGGGGGTCCTCAACGCCACCCCGGATTCCTTCTACGGCGCCAGCCGAACCCCGGAAAAAAGGGCCTGCCTGGAGGCGGCCATGCGGCTGGCCGAGGAAGGGGCCGATATCCTCGACATCGGCGGGCAATCCACGCGGCCGGGATCGGACCCTGTCTCGGAAGAGGAGGAACTGCGCCGGGTGCTCCCCGTGGTGGAGGAACTCTCCCGGCGGCTTTCGATCCCGATTTCCGTGGATACCGACAAGGCTGGAGTCGCCCGCCGGGCGCGGGAGGCGGGGGCTTCCATCCTCAACGATGTCCGCGCCCTGCGCGGGGAAGGAATGGTGGAGGCCGCATTGGAGTACGAGGCGGTGGTGCTGATGCATATGTCTGGAGCATCTCCGAAGGAGATGCAGAACGACCCTTTTTACGAGGACGTAACGGAAGAAGTAAAAGAATTTTTCGGGGAAAGAACAAGAAAATATATGCAAGCGGGCGGAGACGCCGCCCGCTTGCTATATGATCCCGGAATCGGCTTCGGAAAAACCACCGAACATAATCTGACCCTCCTTCGGAGGATCGAGGCATTCGTCAAAATGGGCCCCGTGGTGCTCGGCGTCTCCCGCAAATCCTTCATCGGAAAGATCCTCGGCTCCGAGGATAATCCTCTTCCTCCCGAGGACCGTTTGGAGGGCAGTTTGGCCGTGGCCTGCATGGCGGCCATCCAGGGCGTCCGGATTCTGAGGGTCCACGACGTGGGCGCGACGCGCCGGGCCCTGCGGGTCATGGAAGCGGTGGCGGGGGGCGCGTGACGACCTCCGACCGGGTCGGGGCCCTCTTTGGGACCGACGGAGTCCGCGGCATTCCCGGGCGGCCTCCGCTGCTGCCCGCGACGGTCCGCGCCCTCGCCCGCTCGGCGGCGGCGCTTTTGCTCAAGGCCCACCCGGCCCGCAACGGGTCCTCCCCGTTCATGCTTTGCGCCCGGGACACCCGCCGCTCGGGGCCGGCGCTCGCGCGGGCCCTGAAGGAAGGCTTTGCCGACGCCGGAGTGGCCATGGTGGATCTCGGCGTCGCCCCGACCCCGGCGGTGTCCTATCTGGCGCCCCGGACCGGGGCCATCGGCGGGGTCGTCGTGTCCGCCAGCCACAACCCCGCCGAATTCAACGGCATCAAGTTTTTCACCGGCGACGGCTTCAAGATGGGTCCCGCCTTGGAGCGCCGAATCGAACGGGAAGTGGCCGAGGGCGGCTCCTCTGCCGCCCGGCGGGGCCGGTTGGTCGCTCCGAAGCTTTCCGGCCCGGATTTGGTCGCGCGCTACGCGGATTATTTAAAGAGCACCTTTCCGGCGTCCTTGGATTTATCCGGAATGACCCTTGCGGTCGACTGCGGCCACGGCGCCGTTTCGTTCATCGCCCCCGCTCTCCTCGAGAGCCTGGGGGCCAAGGTCTTCGCCATCGGGTGCTCCCCGAACGGCGACAACATCAACGCCGGCTCCGGGGCCCTGGAGCCCGAGGCGATGAGGCGCGAGGTTCTTCGCCGCCGCGCCGATCTGGGGATCAGTTTCGACGGCGACGCCGACCGCGCGATCCTGGCCGATGAGCGGGGGGGCCTGATGGACGGCGACGCCCTGCTGTGCCTGGCGGCCGTCCGCCTCCAGAGCCAGGGACTTCTGCGCGGGGGGAAAGTGGTCGTCACGGTCATGTCCAACTTCGGGCTCCTGCGCAGCCTGGAGGAGCGGGGCATCGAGCCGGTTTCGGTTCCGGTCGGCGACCGCAACGTTTTCGAGGCCATCGAGCGCGAGGGTCTCAGCCTGGGAGGGGAATCCTCGGGCCACATCATCTTCCGCCCTTTCGCCGCCACGGGAGACGGCCTGCTGACCGCCCTTCAGACCCTGGCGGCCATCCGGGAATCCGGCCGCCCCGCCAGCCAATGCCGGCGGCTTTACCACCCCGTTCCCCAGATTCTCAAGAACGTCCCGACCCACCGAAAGACGCCCCTGGAGAAACTCCCCGGTCTTCAACGCTCCCTGGCGGGAGCGGCCCGCGAACTCGGCCGTTCCGGGCGTCTCTTCGTCCGTTATTCCGGCACCGAGCCCCTGCTGCGGATTCTCATCGAGGGGCCGGATAAAAATCTGAACCATCGTCTCGCGGAGGGCCTCGCCGAGGCCTATCTTCGGGGCGTCAAGGAGGCCTAATGGCACTATCGTCCCGCGTCAAGCTCGGAGTCAACATCGATCACATCGCCACCCTGCGGCAGGCCCGCAAGGTGTTCGATCCGGATCCGGTCGAGGCCGCCCGCGTGGCCCGCGCCGCCGGCGCCGACATGATCGTCACCCATCTTCGCCGGGACCGCCGGCACATCCAGGACGAGGACCTCTTCGGGCTGTGCAAGCTCAAGTGGGAGACTCATCTGGAAATCTCGACCGACCCCGAAATCGTCGCCGTCGCGCTCAAGGCCAAGCCCGCCTCGGTGTGCCTGGTTCCGGAATCGGAGAAGGAAGTCACCACCCAGGGAGGCCTCGCCTTGGACGGGGCCCGCGCCGCGGACTTGGAAAAAGCGATCGCCCGCCTCAAGGGCGCGGGCATCGAGGTGAGCCTCTTCATCGAGCCCGAGGCCACCGCGGTGCGCGCGGCGACGAAGTTGGGCGCCGACGCCGTGGAGTTCTGCACCACCGCCTATTGCGAGGCCGAGGGCAAGGGCGCGGTTAAAACCGAGATCGAGCGGCTGGCCTTGGCGGCCTATCTGGCCAACGAGATCGGGCTGACAGTCCACGCGGGGCATGGGTTGGATTACCACAACGCCCCGGCCGTGGCCCGCATCCCCCACATGGCGTGCCTCAACATCGGCTTCTCCATCGTCGCCCGCGCGGTGTTCGTCGGCCTGAAGGCCGCGGTCGGGGAAATGAAGCAGTTGATTGCTTGATAAACGGGAAAGATACGGAAAAGAATTCAACGGAACAACGGGAGGGGTTTATCGGAGCCGCTGAGCGGCTCCGATAAAGAGTTATGTGCGGAATAGTCGGCTACGTCGGCGACCGTCCGGCGACCCCTCTGCTCATGGAGGGGCTCAAGCGCCTCGAATACCGGGGCTATGACTCCGCCGGGGTGGCCGTCGCCTTCAACGGGGCCATCGAGCGCCGGCGCGCGGCGGGCAAGCTCTCCAACCTCGCCACGCTCATCGACTCCGCGCCCCTGAAAGGGAGCGTCGCCCTCGGCCACACTCGTTGGGCGACGCACGGCAAGCCTTCCGAGGAGAACGCC
>CAYHPY010000007.1:0-81272 GCA_964358485.1 uncultured Elusimicrobia bacterium | reverse complement strand
ATATGCCCGCGTATGGACGCCCCGCTCGGCAACCGCCCCATGGCCCCCTCTCCCGACCTCATCGACCAGCAGCTTGAGCGCCTGGAAAAACAGTTCCAGGAAGCCTCGTCCGAACTGCGCGATCTGCGCAAAAAACTCATTACCGAGACCCAGGCCGAACTCGACGAGATCAAGGACGAATGGCACGGCGTCCATTACAAGTGGTGGGTGCTGACCCTTTCCGGGGTCCTGGGCTTTTTCGTGCTGTGCTACACGCTCTACACCAATTTGGGCTGGGTGGCCGACCACCGCCAGCTCCCCACCGGTTCCGATTGGGTGCTCCGGCACCTGCCGGCCGTCAACGTCCTGCCCGTGCTGTCCTGGGGCTGGTTCGGCCTGCACATTTACGCCGGGGCGGCGGCCATCCTCTATTATCCCCGGCGCATGCCTTTTCTGCTGTTCATGCTGGGGCTGTTCATCGCCATCCGCAGCGTGTTCATCTTCCTCTCTCCGATCGGCGCGCCGGAGCTCATGATGGACATGAGCAAGATGGACTTTCTTTTCTCCCAAATCATGGGGACCTGGACCTTCAACAACGAATTCGTCTTCTCGGGGCACACCTCCATTCCCTTCCTGTTTTTTCTCTTTTTCGAGACTCGGGGCCTCAAAACCCTGTGCCTGATCGGCTCCATCGTCATGGGCGTTTGCGTCCTGCTCTCGCACAATCACTACACGGTGGATGTTTTGGGGGCGTATTTCGTGTCCTATTCGATCTACAAGCTCTCCGAGTGGCTCTACTACGGCTACATCCGCCCCTTGTTCCAGGTCCTTCCCTCCCGCATCCGGCACTAATAATTCCGTAACACGATCCTTCCATAATCTGGGGGTCCTTCCGCCGAGGGACTTTTTTTCCCATGGAAAACGAGAAGGAATTCTTCGACGCTTCGGCGGTCACGGACCTGGAAACCGCGCGCCTGGCGCTTCGTTGGGCGCTGGAAAAGGTCCATAAGCTGACCGAAGAGTCCGGCCAAGCCCGCCAAGAGCGCGACAAGGCGCTCCGCAGGGCCTCCGAGCTTTCCGAGGAAGCCGCCCAAAAAGACCAGACCCTTTCCCGTTGGAAGGAAACCATCCATGTCTGGGAGGCCACGCTCAAGGACTCCAAGAAGATGGAAGAGGAGCTCAAGGAGGACCTCCGGCGGGAGCTCTCCACCCAGCGGGACCTCCGCGCCGAGGAGGAGCTCAAACAGCTCCGCCTCCAGGGCGACGCCCTTGGGCGCGAGGTGGCGGCCAAGGAGGCTCAACTCGGCGCCCTCCGGCGCGAGCTGATCGACGCGGTCCAAGAAGCCAAGCGTGCCGCCGAACGGGAACTGCAGGCGGCGCTCCAACACCAGGAAAAAGCCCTCGAAGAGACCAAGCAATCCCTTTTGGAGCGCCTGAGGATCCAATCCGATGTGGTCCGGTCCAAGGAAAAAGATCTCGAAAGCCAGCAGCGCCTGCTGGACGACGAGATCAAGGCCAAGGAAATCGACTTCCGCAAGAAATACGAGCGGCTTGAGGAGGAATTGGCCCGCCATAACCGTGAAATCCTGGAACGGGAGGAACGCTCCCTGCAGGAGCGGTTCCAATCCAAGGAAGGCCAGCTCGAATTCCGGGCCCGGGAGTTCGATGAGCGGCTGGAAGGCCGCCGCCGCCGCCTCGAAGAGGAATTCGCCGCGCGCCAGGCCGAGCTTCAAAAGGTCTTCGAGGCCAAGCAATCCGAGCTGGAAAAGGCCCAAGCCAACCGCGCCGACACCGAGTGGAGCCGCCTGCAGGAGCGGTTGGAGGGCGAGCGGAAGTTCCTCCAGGACCATTACCGCGAGAAGGAGACGCGCCTGGAGGCCTCCCTGCTGGAGCGGCACAAGGAAATCGTCTCCCACTACGAACAGCGCGAAAACGACGTCCTGTCCAAATACCAACAGCTCGAGGACCAGCTCATCCGCAAGGAAAAGGAGCTGGGCAAGGAGCACCAGCGCAAGCTCGACGACATTTTAAACCGCAATCGGGCCGAGTTGGCCCAACGCCGGGAGGAATTGGAGCGCGATTTCGCCGAAAAAGAGCAGACCCTTTTGTCCAAGCTCCGGGAAACCGAGGCCGGGTTCGAGGCCAAGGAAGACGAGCTGTTCCGCCGGGAACAGGATCTCCAGGCCCAGTACCGCACCAAGGAGGAACAGCTCGCCCGCCGGTTCCAGGAAATGCAGGCCGAGGGCGCGGCCGCCCAGCGGACCGAGTGGGAGGCCCAACAGCGCCGGGTCAACACGGAGCTCGAGCGCGCCCGGCAGGCCCTGGACGCGGAGCGCGCCGGCCTGGAAGCCGCCTTCCTCCAAAAGGAAGAAGGGTTGGCCCAGGAACGCCGCGCCTTGGAGGAAAGCCACCATCGCCTGAAGGCGGAACTGGAGGGCCGCATCGAGATCCGCCGCCGCGAGTTGGAGGAGGCCGGAGCCCGGGCCCATGGGGAAGGCGAGGAACGGGTCCGCACCCGCCTCGAAGAGCTCGAAGCCGCCTACGAGGGAAAGACCCGGGAAGTCGAACGCCGGTACCGCGAGCTCGATGAAACTTTGACCCGCCAATGGGCCGAGAGGGAACGCGCGCTCCAAAAGGAAAATCAAACCGCTTTGGACGAGGCCCGCGAGCGCTACCGGGAGGACATCTCCCGCGAAAGGAAAGCCCTGGAAGCCCTTTTCGCCCGCAAGGAACAGGATTTCGGCGCGGCCTTGATCGCCCGGGAAACGGAGATCCGCCGCCAGATCGCCGGGGAACAGGCCGAGTGGCTCAAGATCCAAGAGGGCGGGGCCGAGGCCCTGCGCAAGGAGATCGTCGAGCGCGGTCTGAAGGAATCGGCGGCCCTGCAGGCCCAGTATGACGCCCGCCTCCAGGCCCTGGAGACGGATAGCCGCGCGCGCTCCCTCCAACAACGCCGGGATTTGGAAGCCGCCTATTTGGAAAAGGAACGGGTCCTGGAGGGCCGCGCGCGCGCCCAACAGCTTCAGTGGGATGAGCATTGCAAAGAGGAGCGGGCCGCCTGGATGGCCAAGGCCCAGCAGGAGCTCGACGCCCAGCGTTCCGGCTTGGCCGGGGAGCGGTCCGGCCTGGAAAACCGCTACCGGGACCGAGAGTCCCAGCTGGAAGCCGCCTACCTGGAGAAGGAGAAAGGGCTCCGAAACGATTTCTTCATGAAGGAAGCGGGCCTCAAGAGCGAGCTTTCGGGCAAGGACGAATCCCTCCGCCGGTCCTTCGAGGCGGCTCTGGCCAAGGAGCGCTCCCTGCTGGAGGAGCGGGCCGCCGCCATGGAAAGCTCGCTCCGCGAGAAATTCTCCAGAGAAGAGGCGACCCTGCAGGAAGCCTGGGCCAACCGGGAGCGGGATTGGGTCACCCAGCGGGAAACCCTCCTCAACGCGGACCGGGAACGGGTCGAGCAAGGCTATCGCCAAAAAGAAGCCCTTTTGGAAACCCTGCGCCGGGAATTGGAGGAGAAAGCCGCCTCCAAGATCAAGGATGTCGAGGCCGAGGCCCAAAAGCGGGGCGCGACCTTGGAGGACGAGGCGCGCCGCCGGCACGAGGAACTTGAGGCGCTCCGGATCCAGCTCATGGTCGAATCCCGCAACCGCGAGGCCGATTACCAGGAGAAATTTCGCCAGAAGGAGCTTCAGCTAAAGAAAACCATCGACGACCGGCAAGCCGAACTGGGGGCGCTGGAGTCCCGGTTCCAGGAAGCCTGGATCAAAAAGGAAGCCGCGCTCCAGGAAACCCTCAGCCAGCGCGAAGCCCAATGGATCAAGGCCCAGCGGGAAGCGCTGACCCGCGAGCGCCAGGAATGGGAGAAGGCCCGGGACCTCGATCTTCAGACCCGCCGGGAGGAGCTGGAACTCTCCTTCGAGGCGCGGCAGAAATCCCTGGAGGAAGCCGCCCGCGCCCGGCGCAAGGAGATGGAGAGCGCCCACATTCAGCGCGAAAAAGACCTCATCCTCGCCTATGACGAACGGTCCCAGAAGGCCCGGGCGGAGTTGGAAGCCTCCTACCGCTCCCGCGAGGAGGCCCGCCTACAGGAAGCGGAAAAATCCCTGACCGAGCGGCGCGCCGCCTTGGAAATCGACATGGAACGCCGCCGCCGTGAGCTGGAAACCTCCTTGGTCAAAGAGCAGGACGCCCTGCGCCTACAGCATGAGCGGCGGACCAAGGAATTGGAAGACCTGATCAAGCAAAAGCTGGGGCAATTCGAGCAGGACAAGGCCTTGGCCCACACCGGCATGATGCAGAAAGAGGAAGAGCTTCTGGAGCACTACCAGAAGCTGGAGCGCGACCTGCGCAACGAGCTCAACCTGGCCAAGATCGAATTCACCACCCAATACGAGGAGAAATCCCGCCGCCTGGCCGAGGAACGCGCCTCAATGCAGAAGGAGTACGAGCACCGCCTGCGCGAGCTCGAAGCCCGTTACCGCGGCAAAGACTCCTAAGCCCTCGCACCGCGCCCCCCCGGCTCGCCTGGTTCAAACTCCCGCCGAAAATAATTTGAAGAATATGAATGCCAGGCACCATCACGCTCTGATACCTGGCACCGTCACTTGATGATTAGGAGCTTGCCTTTGCGGGTGGTCATGTTGGGGGAGACGATCACGATGAGGTAGACCCCGCTGGAGAGGGGGCCGCCTTGGTCGTTGACGACGGGGGTCCAGACCAACTGGTCGGCAAGGGGGTCGTTCTTGTGCAGGGTTTTCACCTTCTGGCCCGACATGGTGTAGATGGTGATGTCGACCTGGCTGGTCAGGGCCGAGAAGGTGATCCGGTCATGGCCCAGGGAGGGCTTGAAGGGCTGGGGGAAGGAGTGGGCGCTGTCGAGGTTGCGGCGGGCGACCCCCGCCGCGCCCAGGGCGCCCGGCTGGAGGTTGAAGGCGCCCCCCGCCATCGGCGCCGCGGCGCCGGCCACCGCGAAGGCAACCTGCACGCTTCCCCCGTTCATGGTCCCGCCCCCGGACCCGGTGCCGGTGTTGTTGATGGTGAAGGGCCCTCCGCTCATGGCCAGAAGACCTCCCGCCAGGGCCAGGGACCCCAGGACCGCCGCCAAAACCGCTTTCCGATTCATCGGCTTCTCCCCCTTAGTTGCAGCACCAAACCGGCATTTCGTACTGCCCGCCCCCGCCGCCGCCCGCACTGCCGTTCTCGTTGACATGGTTGCCTTCCCGGCCGCTTTGGAAAGTGTTGTCGGCGACATGGCCCCAGTGCTGGTCCGGGGGCTGGTTGGTGCAGGCGATGCTCGTGCTTCCGCTGCGGTAATCGCAGGTCGGGCTGTCGGGGCGGGCGGTGTCGCAAGCCGCGACGCCGCGCTCGGTTTGGGTGCAGACCCAGGTTCCCGAGGGGCAGGCCGCCGACGCTCCCTCCCATTTGACCCGCGCTTTTGAAAGGCCGAAGGTGAAGGAACCGTTGGTGCAGAGCCCGGCGCTCTCTCCGGTGAGGCCGTAGCGCACCGCCCCGGGACGGCCCTGCGAGTAAAGGTGGTTGGTCCCGGCGCTGTCGGTCACCCGCAATTCCCCCAGAACCTCCAAGGGATAGCCGGGATCGGTGACCCCGATCCCGACCTTGCCGCTGACGAGCAGGGAATTGGTCGGCGCGGCGATCCCGGCATAACTCCCGATCCCGACCGCCCCGGCGACATCCAGCTTGTTTTGCGGATTGCTCGTCCCTAAACCGACCAAGCCGGCAGCGTCGATGTAGAGGCGGTCCCCGGCGGACCCTTCCTCAATAAAGCTGAACTCGTTGGCGACCGCCCAACCCACTGCGGCGCTCCAGGTTCGGAAGGGGTCGCCCACGCTGATCCGGGCGTCGCGCGCGTCGGTCCGGACGTAGCGCAAACCGGTGGAGCCTGAATCGACGATCTCCAAGGCCGCGCCCGGGGACGCGGAGCCGATCCCGGCGCTGCTGCTGACGATCAGGGAATCGACGGGGGCGGCCGCCGTCCCCGCGAAAGTTCCCGCCGCCATGTTTCCCTTGACGTCGAGCCGGTTGATGGGAGCGGTCGTTCCGACTCCCAAAAGGCCCGAGGCCGTCAAGGTCAGTTTTTCGGAGGCGTCGAGATTGGCCCCGGACCGCAAGCCCAGCCGGTTGGAACCGACCGCCGAGGCCGTCACATACCAGGTGCTGCTTCCATCCCGGTGCAGATTGATCGAAGGGCCTGCCGAGTCCAAAATCTCCAGGTTGGCCGCGGGGGCCGTGGTCCCGATTCCGACCCGTCCTCCGGGAAGGACGGACAGCCGAGGGGTCAAGGTGGCGGCCGTTCCGGCCCCCGCCCCCCCCGAAGCCGGTGAGGTGTAAAGATTCCAGACATCCGCGCAGGCGCCCCACGCAAACCCGGCCCGGCTATTGGAGGTATAGCGCCAGCTCGACGCCCCGGAATCCCAGTAGGCGTAGGAACTAAACAAGGGACAATCTCCCACCACCGAGGCGAGCCCCGCGTCCATCCGCGCCGTGACCAGTGGGGGAACGGTGTTCAGCAGAGCGTCCCGGTTGAATCGAATCCGGCCTTGAACGTCGAGCTTGGAGGTGGGCGCGGTGGTTCCGATCCCAAGATTCCCGGAATTGATCGTGAAAATGTTGTCTCCCACCTTGAACCATTGGCTGTTTCCCGCGGCCGTGACCTGGATGGAGCCGTCCTGGAAGATCACGCCCCGGGAGGCCGCGGGATCGGTGATCACCAAATCCCCATTCTGGACCTGGAGCAAGCTCGCGGGCGCCGCGGTCCCGATTCCGACCCCGCCGGCGCTCAGCCAGACGCTGGCCCCCGATTGAAGGGCCTTGTCCGTTTCCAGTTCCAGCCCCACCGCCGCCGTCGTCCAATCGGCGGCGGAAGCCCCGGTCCGTACACCCTTGGCCGTCAAGGCGGCGCTGTCGCCCGTGGTCAGGCCGAAACTGGCCGTGCGAACGACCCCGCCCAACGGCGCTCCCAACGCGCCCGCCAGAACGGCCAGTTCGGGGCTGGCCGCGGTCCCGGTCAGCTTTCCCCCCACCGAAAGACGGGCTCCGGGGTTTTGCACCCCGATCCCAACCCGCCCCTGCCGGTCCACGAAAACCGCGGGAAGACCGGTCAGGGCGGCGGAGGCGGCGGTGGAAAGGCTCAAGGTCCCCGCCGAAGCGATCGTCGATCCGCCCACCAGCTGAAGGTCCCCGGACACGGTGATCGTGCTTCGCGCCGCCCCCTGGCCGAATTGGGCGGCGCCCTCCACGTCCAATGTCATTTCCGGCAGGGAGGTCCCGATGCCCACCCTGCCGGCGGAAGCGTAGAGAAGGGTGGAGGCGACCGTCAAAGACGCGCCCGCGCCGTCCACCAGCAAGACCCCGGAGCTGACATGGAGGGGCGAGCCGGGCTTGGCCGCTCCCACGCCGACTCCCGAGGAGGTCACCGTGAAGGTCGAATCCCCGATGACGACAGCGGCGGCGGAACCGTCCAGGATAAAGCCCCCCGAGCTCATGTGCAGGCGAACCGCGGGCTGGGAAGTCCCGATCCCGACGCGGCCCCGGGTCGCCAGGAAGGTGGTCCCTCCAACGGAAAGCCCGGCCCCGGACCCGTCCACGGTCGCGCTTTGAGAGCTTATGTGGAGCAGGGCCGCGGGTGAAGTGGTCCCGATTCCGAAACGGCCGTTGGCGACCCACACATGGGTCGCGATTTCGATTCCCGGCGAGGAAGTCGTCCGGATGGCGGGAGCGCCGTTGAGAACATGGGTGGTCGAGAGCGGATCGGTGATCGGAGTCCCCCCGTTGAAGGTGGCGGCGGTCACGCTTCCTCCGGCCCTTATGTTCAAATCTCCGGTGGCGGTGAAAGAGCTTTTGGCCGCCCCGGGGCCGAACTGAGCCGAACCCCGGACGTCCAGCCGGGCCGCCGGGCTCGCGGTCCGGATTCCGACCAGGCCCGCGGCCGTGACCGCCAGGGTCCCCGCACCGACCTCAAAAAACGCGGAGGGAGACCCCTGTCCGATTCCGACCATTCCTCCCGAGACCACCAAGGTCGAGCCTCCCACCAGCAGGCCGGGGAGAAGCCCATCGGCCTTGAGCACCCCCGAGCTGACATGCAGGCGAGCCGCGGGATTGGAGGTCCCCACCCCGGTCAGACCTCCCCCCGTCACAACCAACGCCAGAGTGTCGCCGGCCCCCACATGGAGCAGACCCTTGGGTTCGGCCGTCGCGATCCCGACGTTGCCGTTGACGCCGACATAGAGCCCGGGCGTCGCGGAATTGGCGACGAATTGGAGCGCGGCGTTGGCCGATGAACCCAATTCGATGTGCGTTGCCGAGCCTCCACGAAAAGCCGTGGCGGCTCCCGCCCGGAACGCGCCCTCGGCGCGAACGTCGCCGGCCGCGTGGACCTGGGCCGAGGGGGCGGTGGTACCCACGCCCACCCGCCCCGAGGCGTCGATGTGCAGGGCGGCAAGGCCCGCGGCTCCGGCGCCCGCGGCCGTCGAAAAGCTCACCGCGCCGCCGGCCGCGACGGTGGAGCCTCCGACCAGGACGAGGAGTCCCGAAGCGGTGATCGTGCTCTTGCCGGCCCCCGCGCCGAACTGCGCGGCCCCGTCGGCGTCCAGCGCCGCCGCCGGAGACGAGGTTCCGACCCCGACATTGCCGGCGCTGGTGACGACCAGGCGGGGGGTGGCCCCCGTGAGCAGGCGGACATTTCCCGTCCCGTCGGCGTCGGAATCCCCGTGGATCACGGCGTGGTCCGCGTTGGAGAGCCCCCCGGCCGAACCCAGGTTGGCCGAGGCCAGGAAGGTCCCGTCCCAGAAATAGAAGAAGCTCGAGGCCAAAGAGCGCGTGGACAACCGTATGTCTCCGTCGACCACCGTCAACCGGGAAACGGGGGCCGCGGTCCCGATGCCGACCGAGCCCCACAGAACGCTGGCGCCGGTTCCGCTGGAAATCCAGGATCCGGAGACGCTGACATTGCCTGCAACCGAGAGCCGCTGATCCGGGGAGGCCGTGCCGACTCCGACCCCGGCGGCGCCCACGGTTAAAGCCGTCCCCCCGACCGAGAACGACGCCCCGCTCAAGGAGCCTCCGACGGCGTAAAGCGCGGGGGACAGCAAGGTACCGGTCGAACGGACGTCCCCCTGGACGTCCAATTGGTAGGCGGGATCCGAAGTCCCCACGCCGACGCGGCCCGTCTGGGAGGAAACGCTCAGAAGGGTTTCCGAAGCCGCGGCCGAGGAAACGATGAGCCCCCCTCCGGAAATTTCCAAGCTCCCCTCCACCGTCTTGGCCACCAAGGCGTAGGGTTGGGCCCCGAGAAGCTCCCGCGGGGAGAGGACGCTGGTTTCCACCTCGATCTCAAGATAGCGGGCGCCGCCCCCCGAGAGGGCGGAGGTCGAGAGCGCCAGCGAAACGTTGAACAGCCCCCCGTCCGCGACCAAGGTCGCCGATTGCTGCCAAAGTAAATTCCCGCCGGTGAGCGCGTCATAAAGCCGAAAAACGGCGCTCCGGTTGCCCGACACCGCCAGGCCGTTCTGGGACAGGCGGCCATGGTAATTGACCTCCTCGGGAACGGAAGCGGCCTGCCCGGTTTCTTGGGGGGAAACGGCCGCCCGCGCCCCTCCGCAGAGCAACAGGAGCCCCAGGCCCGCGGCCCAGGCCGCGCGCCGAAACGCCTTTTTGCCTTCCAGGTCCATTTTCATCAGTTGCTGCAGCACCAGACTCCGTCCGAATCCTCTCCCTGCCCATCGACGATGTCCTCGTTGACCCCCAATTCGTTGATTTGGGAGGAAACCGTGTGGGTGGCGATCTGCGTGTAAAAATCGGAGAACCAGCCGTAATGGCTGTTGCTAGGATAATCGCTGCAGGCGCCGGCGCCGGTTCTCCCGTCGCAGGCGCCGTCCGGCCGGGCCGTGTCGCAGGCGGCGGTGCCGCGTTCGGCCCGGGTGCAGACCCAGGTCCCGGAGGGGCAGGCCGCCGCCGCCCCGGTCCAGCGGACCGCGGCCCGCGACATCCCGAACCGGACGGACCCGTTCTGGCAAAGCCCCGATTCGATCCCGGCGGTTCCGTAGCGAAAGGTCCCCGGGCGGCCCTGGCCCCAGAGCCGGATGTTCCCCGAGGAATCCGTGGCGCGGGCCGCGCCGACCACATGAAGCTTCGCCGCTGGATTGCTGGTCCCCACGCCGACGCTGCCGCTGACGATGATGGAATTGCTCGGCGCGGCGTTGGTCCCGGCATAGGCCCCCACCGAGACGCCGCCCAGCACGGAAAGCCGGTTGAACGGGGCGGTGGTCCCGATTCCGACGTTGCCCCCTTGCTGGAAATACATCCGGCTGGATTCGCTGCCGGAATCCTGGATGATCGCCAGATCCCCGTTTCCAAACCAGCCCGTGCTTAGGCTCCAGCTATCGGCCGTATCCACAAGGCTGATTCGACCGTCCCGCGCGCCCCGCAGGTAGCGGATGCCCGAGGCCTGGGTTCCCGTCACGTCCAGCGGCACGCCGGGGTTGGTCAAGCCGACGCCCACCCGCCCGCTGACGATCAGCCCGCCCGTAGGCGGCGCGTTGGCCCCCGCGTAGGTCCCCACCGAGATTCCCCCCGTGACGCTGAGCAGGCTTTGGGGAGCCGTGACCCCGAAGCCCACCTTCCCGTCGGTCAGGATGCTGAGCTTCTCATCCGGCTCGTTATTGGTGCCCGCCCGCAGGGAAAAGCGGTTGGAACCGGAGGGAGCAAGGCTGGCGAACCAGAGGTTGGAGGCGTCCCTGTTGAGGGAAAGGGCGGGCCCCCCCGAATCCTCGATGCCCAGGTTGACCGAAGGATTGGTGGTGCCGATCCCGACCTTTCCGGCGGAGGTGACGCTCAAGCGGGTCGTCACGCTCACCATCGTTCCCGCCGAACCCGCCGCCGGGGCGAACGCCGAGAGCGACCAGACGTCCGTGCCGCAGGCCCCCCAGGCGTAACCGGCGCGATTATTGGTGGTGGAACGCCAGGAGCCCGCTCCGGAATCGTAATAAAGGTAAGAGGAGTTGATGGGGCAGTCCCCCAAAATCGACGCCATGCCGATATCGATCCGGGCGGTGGATTGGGTCGCGGGCGTCGCCACCGAGGCGTCCGGATGAAGCCGGATCTTTCCGCCTCCGATGTCCAATTTGGCCTGCGGGGCGGTCGTCCCCATCCCGATGTAGCCGAGGTTTCCCGCGAAAATATGATCTTGATTAGTCACCCACTGGGCGCTGCCCGCCGCCTTGGCCTGGGTGGACCCGTCGGCGAAGATCAGTCCCCGGCTCCCGGCGGTCGTCGAAATTTTCAAATCGCCCCCGTGGACATGCAGGCGGCCCTGGGGCGCGGCCGTGCCGATGCCCACCAAACCCCCGGCGGTCAGCCACACGCTGGCCCCCTGCTCGAGCCCATCCGCTTCCAAAACCAGGCCCAAGGAGGCGGTGGTCGCGTCGGAAGGGGCGGCGGCCCGCCTTTTCCCCCGAAGGGCCAAGGCGGCGTTGTTGGCCCCGGCGGTGAAGCGGAAGTTCGCGATGCCGACGGCCGAACCCGCCGGGGCGGCCAAGGTCCCCGCGTTGACCGCCATAAAGGTGCTGATGGTTCCGGCCAAGGGAGCACCGAAGGTGGCCAGGGCGTTGGGGGCCGCGGTGCCGAACCCGGCTTTTCCGCTCCGGTCCACGAAAAGCGCGGGCGCTCCGGTCGCCGCGGCGGAAGCGGCGGTCGAAAGGGAAATCGTCCCGGACCAAGGGACGGTGGAACCCGACGGAAGCTCGACCCCGCCGCCGGAAAGGAAGGAAATTTTGTTGGCGCCCGTCCCGAAGCGCGCCGAGCCGGCGGCGTCCAAGGTCAAAGCCGGGGAAGAGGTTCCGACCCCGACCTTGCCCCCAAGCGCGGCCAACGCCGAGCCGCCGACCTGCAGGCCCGCCCCGGACCCGTCCAAGGTGAACACCCCGGAGCTGGCGTGCAGGCGCGCGGCCGGGCGGCTGGTCCCGATTCCCACTTTCCCGACGGAAACGACGAAGGTGGTCTGCCCGACGCTGAAGGCCGGCGCAAGGCCGTCCACCGTGAGCGTCCCCGAGCTCATGTGGAGGAGCGCCGCCGGGGAGCGGGTCCCCAGCCCCACCCGGCCCGAGACGGCGGCGAAGGTCGAATCGTCGAAATAGAGGGCGCCCCCGGTCCCGTCCACCGTGATCATGGAGGAGCTGACATGAAGGCCGGTCCCGGGCATCGTGGTCCCGATGCCGACCTTGCCGGCGCTCACGAAAAGGGAGGTGGAAATCGTTATCCCGGCGTTGAGCGTATCCAGGGCCGGGCTCGCGTTTAAGGTCAGGACGCTCGACATGGGATTAGCCAGAAGAATGCCTCCATTGAAGGTTCCGGCGGTGACGTCGCCCGGAACCTGGAGGTCTCCGGTGGCGGTGAAGGTGCTCCAGACCGCCCCCCCGCCGAACCGGGCGATCCCGGCCACATCCAGGTCGGCTGCGGGAAGCAAGGTCGCCACGCCCACCCGTCCCTGCCGGGCGGTCAAGGTGCCCCCCGCGACCTGCAAGAGAGCCGTGGGGTTGGTCACGCCGATTCCAACCAGGCCGCCGGCCGCGGTCAAGGCGTCGCCGACCCGCAAAGACGGGGTGGTCCCGCCCGCCGAGACGATTCCGGAGGAGACATGCACGCGGGAGGTCGGATTGGAGGTTCCGACGCCCAGGGCGGAAGCTCCGACCACCAGGGCGTTGATATCCCCGCTTCCGACATGAAGGAGCCCCCGAGGAACGGCGGTTGAAAACCCCACCTTGCCGGTTCCGGCCACATAAATGGAAGGCGACGCCGAACCGGCCACCAACTGCAGGTCCACCGCGTTCTGGGAGCCGAATTCCAGGAGCGAGGCGGAGACCGCCCGCGCGAGCTTTTCCGAGCCGAGGGTCAGGGCCCCGTCGGCCCGGGCGTCGCCGAAAACGTGAAGAAGCGCCGCCGGCGTGCCGGTGGCCAGTCCCACCCGTCCGGAGCGGTCGATGAAGAGCGCCGGGACCGTCGTCAGCGCGGGTGAGGTTTCCGTCGACAGGCTCAAAGTCCCGGAGGCCGACACCGTGGCGCCCGGCGCTAGTTCCAAGAGCCCACCCGGAGAGAAGCCGGAGCGGGCGGTTCCGGAGCCGAAGCGGGCGGAGGTGGAAACGTCCAAAAGCACCGCGGGAGCGGCGTTGGCGATGCCGACTTGACCGGCGGCCGAAACGACGACCTTATCCGAGCCCCCGGTTCTTAAGAGAATGTTCCCGGCCGCGCTGACCGCGTTGGCGTCCGCGGGATGGGCGACCGAATCGGCGGAGGAGATTCCCCCTCCCGCGGAGTTCATGGAGGTCCCGTCCGGGAAAATCAGGCTCCTGGCCGAACCGGCCGTCATCCGGATGTCCCCGTCAAGAACGGTCAAACGCGATTGCGCCACGGAGGTCCCGATGGCGACCGAACCCAGGAACGCGTTCGGTCCCGCCCCGCTGGAGACGAAAAGCCCCGTCTGGCTCACGGATCCCGGCACCGACAGCCGTTGGTCGGGCTGGGCCGTCCCCAGGCCGACCGCGGAAGCCGAGACCGCCAGGGCCGTGGAGCCCACGGTGAAGGCCGAGCCGGTCACCACGGCGGCCGCCGCGTCAAAGCGCGCCGCAATCACGCTGCCGGTGGAGCGGATGTCGCCCTCCACGTCCAGCCGGGAGGACGGCGCGGAGGTCCCGATTCCCACCCGGCCGGTCTGGGACGAGACGTAGAGCGCCGCGCCGCCCGCGGGCGAGGAGGAAACCGACAGCCCTCCGCCCGAAACGTCCAGGCTTCCCTCGACGGTCCGAGCGACGAGGGCGAAGGGATGGCTGGTGAGCGCCTCCCGCGGCGATAAGGCCGTTCCCTCCACGGAAATCTCAAGCCAGCGCGCCGCGCCGCCCGACAGGGCGCCGGTCGAAACCGGAAGGACCGCGCTCAAACGCCCCGCCTCGAAGGTCACGGTTTGGGCGCTGGACCACAAGGAAGTTCCGCCGGTCGAGGCATCATAGAGCCTGAAGACCATCTCCTTGGTTCCCACCACGGGAATCCCGTTTTGGCTCAAGGTCCCCGTATAAAGGATGCCGTCCGGAACCGAGCCCGCTTCCGCGGTCCCCGAAGGACGGGGCCCCGCCAGCGAAGGCGCGGCCGAACCCGCGGCCAAGACCGCCGCGAGCAGCCCTCCAAACAGCGCCGTTCGATTGAATTTCATCAGTTGCAGCACCAGACCGGCATCTCGAATTGAAAAGCGTTTCCGGCACATCCCATGGCAACCGCCACGTCCTCATTGATGCACATGCCCATTCCGTCGGCATACTGATCGGCGACTAATCCCCAATTTTGGGTATCGGCAGTATCCGCGCAGGTTCCATCGGTGACGACATAATCGCAGGTCGAAGCCGGCCGGGGCGTATCGCACGTCGCCTTGGTCTTCTCCCAGGAGGTGCAAACCCAGGTCCCCAGCGGACAGGCGTCCTCGGCGTTCTCCCACCGGACCCGCACGCCGGAAAGCCGGGCCGTGATCCCGCCCACGGTGCAGCTGTTGCCGTAAATCGTCGTCCCGGTCCCCGGCCGTCCCTTCCCCCACAGCCGGGGCAACCGGGCCGTGGTGCTCGACGCGGTGATTCCGATCTCGCCGACCACCGTCAGCGCGAAGGTCGGGTTGGTGACGCCGACCCCGAGGGATCCGCTCACGATGAGCCCGTTGGCGGGGCCGGCGCTCACGCCCGCGTAAGTGCCGACCGCCATCGCTCCGGCCGCGTCCAAGAGGCTGGCGGGACTCGTGGCCCCGAAGCCGACATTGCCGGTCTGGGTCACGGTCAGGCGATCGGTGCCGGCCTGCATGACGCTCAATTGCCCGGCCGTGGCGTTGTTGCCGACGCCGACGGACCAAGTCCCGCCGGGCTCGGTGATGTCCATTTTTGAAATGCCGGCCGCGGAACGGGTATACCGAATGCCCCGGGCGGTCAGGCCGGCGACGTCGGCCAGGGAGGTGGGGTTGGATTGGCCGATTCCCAGCTTGCCGCTCACGATCAGCCCGTTGGCGGGTGCGGCGTTGGCCGCAGCGTAGGAACCCACCGCCATGCCCGCGGGAACGTCCAGGCCCCCGAGGGGGTTGGTGATCCCGATGCCCGCCTTGCCGTCGGTCATGATCGTCAGCTTTTCATTGGCGGCCAGATTGGCCAGGGCCCGGAAGCCCAGGCGGTTGCTGCCGGTCGGGGTCACGGCCAAGAACCAATCGTTGGTCGCGTCCCGCTGGAGGCGCAGGATCGGCCCCGCCCCGTCCTCGACGACGAAATTGTAGCCCGGGGCGGTGGTCCCGATTCCGACCTTGCCGGCGGCGGTCACGGTCAGCCGCGGGCTGACGTTTGCCCCGGTTCCGGCCGCGGCCCCTCCCGAGACCGGGGCCGACCAAAGGCTCCAGAGGTCGTCCGAGCAGGCGCCCCACAAAAATCCGGCCCGGGTATTGGCCCCGTACAGCCAGGTCTGGCCGTTCTCGTCGAAATAGAGATAGGAGCTGAAGCGCGGGCAATCCCCCACCACGCTCGCCATGCCGACATCGACGCGGGCTCCAAAAGCCGGGGGCACCGAGGACAGGGTGGCGTCGGGGTGGATCCGAATCCGTCCGCCCACGTCCAGAAACGCCGCGGGGGTCACCACGCCGATTCCGAGGCGCCCGGTGTTGGTGTTGTAGATGTTGGCCCCGAGTACCTCCCAATGGGTCAGGGAACTGGTCTCGGCGGTCGTCTGTCTCGAGCCGTCCCGAAACACGACCCCGGCGGTGCCCGTCGTGGTCGAGAGGCGGACGTCCCCGTCGATCAGATGCAGGCGGGACTGGGGGGCCGTTGTCCCGATTCCGACATGCCCGTTGGCGTGCAGCCAAAGGGCGGCCCCGGCGTGAGGGGTGTTGTCGACGTCGTAGGAAAGGCCCACGGCCGTGGTCGTCCAATCGTTGGGGGCGGCGGCCGTGCGGTGCGCCCGCAAGCCCAGGCTGGCGGCGTTGCCCCCCGCCGTCATCCCGAAATTGGCCAGGGCCAATTCATTTCCCGCCACCGCCGGAAGCGCCCCGGCGTGCACGGCGGCCCCCGCGGCGCCCCAGGAGCCCGCCGATGGGGCGCCGATCGTCAACGCGGAGTCCGGGGCGGCGGTCCCCAAGCCCGTCCGCCCCGCCTTGTCGAAGAAAAGCGCCGGAGCCCCGGTCAAGGCGACGGTGGCCGCGGTGGAAATGGAAAGCGTCCCGGCGAAGGCGACGGTCGAACCCGAGACCAATTGGAGTTCCCCGGCGGCGGTGACCGTGCTCCGGAAAGCTCCCGCGCCGAAGCGGGCGGAACCCTCGACGTCCAGGAGGGCCCCCGGAGCGGCGGTCCCCACGCCGGTCTGCCCTCCGGTGACGACCAAGGTCGAAACCCCCACGCTCAGGCCCGCCCCCGCCCCATCCACGATCACGACCCCGGAACTCACGTGAACCAAGGTCTGCGGGGAGGAGGTCCCAAAACCCACTCGGCCCGCGGCCGCGCGAAACGAACTTTCCCCAACGAGGAAGAAAGGGTCGGGGCCGTCGATGAGGATGGTCCCGCTGCTGATATGAAGCAGGGTCCCCGGGTTTTGGGCGCCGACGCCGACCAGGCCGGAAGTCACGACGAAGGTGGAGAGCCCGACCCGGATTCCCGACCCGGTCCCATAGCCCAGCATGGTCCCGGAGCTCAAGTGCAGGGAGGTTCCAGGGCTGGTGGTCCCCAGCCCGAAGCGCCCCGCGCTCACGAAAAGATGGGTCGAGACCTCGATGCCGGACCTGGCCGAGGACAAGGACGGGGAACCGTTGAGGGTCAGGGGGGTGGCCATGGCGCTGACCAGGATCGGCAGTCCGTTGAATGTCGCGGCGGAGATGTTCCCCGCGACGGCCAGGTTCCCGGCCGCGGTGAAGGTGCTCCGGGTCACCGAGCCGAAAATCGCGTCTCCCGCGACCTCCAGGGTCGTCGAGGGAGCGGTGGTCCCCATTCCGACCCTGCCTTCCGTGAGCGCCGCCAGACCGCTCGACCCGACCTGCAAAAGGACCCCCGGCGAGGCGACCCCGATTCCGACGTTGTTCCCGGAAACCGCCAACACCCCGTTGTCGATGTCCAAGCCAGCTCCCGAACCGTCCACAAGGATGCCCCCATCGACGTCCAGCCTTCGGGTCGGCGAGCCCACGCCCAGACCGATATTCCCGGAGGCGTCCACCGCCATGGCGTTGAGCGTTCCCGCGCCCACCCGCAGCAACCCGCCGGGAGTGGCGCTGGCGATGCCCACCCCTCCGATCACCGGGAGGTAAACGCGGGGCGTGGCGGAGTTTGATAACAGTTGGAGCTCGAAGTTTCCCCTCGAGCCCAACTCAAGCAAGGTCGCCGAAGGTTTGCGGGCCGCGGCGGTTCCCGGGGCCACCAGGAAATCCCCGTCGGACCGAAGGTCCCCGGCGGAATGCAGGCGCGCGGCCGGCGCCGCCGTTCCCGCGCCGGTCCGGCCTTCCCGATCCAGAAACAGGGCCGGCACGCCGGTCAGGTTCGCGGCCGAGGCGGTTGAAATGGACAAGGTCCCGGAGGCCGCGATGGTGGAACCCGCGACCAAATCCAAAGCCCCGGCCGCGGTGAAGGTGCTCCGGGTCGCCCCGCCTCCGAACTGGGCGGCCCCGCGCACGTCCAGGCCGAATTCGGGCGAGACCGTGCCCACCCCGACCTTCCCGTCATTGGCCACCGAAAGGCGATCGAGCCCCGCGGTCCGCAGAAGAACCATTCCCTGGCCGCTGGAATCGGAGTCCGCCTGGACCGTGACGTTTCCCGCGTTGGAAAGCCCGGCGTAGGAGCCGACGCCGGCCTTGGTCATGAAGGAACCGTCGGCGAAATAGAGCCCCCGGGAGGCGGGGCTGGTCGTGGCGATGAGTATGTCCCCCTCGAAGACCGTGAGCCGAGAGGTGGGCGCCGCGGCCCCGATTCCGGCCGACCCGAGAAAAACGCTGGTTTGGGTTCCGCTGGAGAAAAGCGTCCCCGTCATGCTCACGTTTCCGGCCACGGTCAGCCTCTGGTCCGCAGACGCGGCGCCGATGCCAGCCGCGGATGCGCCGATGACCAGGGCCGTCCCCCCGACGGTGAAAGTCGAACCGGATAAAACCGCGACCGTGGTTTCCCAACGCGCCGAGGTCACGGCCCCGGTGGAGCGGATGTCGCCCTGGACGTCCAAATGATACGCGGGCGCGGTCGTCCCGACCCCCACCCGCCCGGTCTGGCTGGAGACGAAAAGAGCCGAGCCCGAGGAAGGCGTGGAGGAGATCGAGAGGCCGGCCCCGGAGATGTCCAAGGTGCCCTCGATGGTCCGCGCCACCAAGGCGTAGGGCACCGCCGCCAAGCGGGCGCGCGGAGAAAGCAAGATCGAGCCGGCGGTCACCTCGAGATAGCGGGGCCCGCCGCCCCCCAGCGCGGAAACCGGCACGGGGATGGACACGGTGAGATAGCCTCGATCGATGTGGACGGAGAATGTCTGGCTGGTCCAAACCAGGTTTCCGCCGCCGGCGGCGTCGTAGACGCGAAACACCATGGATCGGGTCTCGGTGGGCGGGATGCCGTTGTCCAGGAGCAGGGCGGTGAAGGTTATGTTTTCGGGGACCGAAGTCGAGGGAGCGGTGGCCGCGGGCCGAATCCGGGCGGCGTGGGCCGGAAGGAGGGCGAGCAGGAGGGAAAGGATCAACGGACCCATATTCCCTCCTCGGCGGCGGGCGGGACCCGGGCCGGTTGTTCAGGGACGGTTTCTTCCCCGATTTTGGGTTCGGGAGCGGCCGCCCGCCGGGATCGCCGGGGGCGGGCGTCTTTCTCGGACGACGCAGAGCGGGGCTTTCCGGCGGGCTTTCCGAATTTCAAGGTGAACGCGGCGCGGTGGACATGGGAAAGCAGGCCGAAATCAACGAAAGCGTAATCGAAGATCAACTCGGGTCTTGTGGAAGAGCCGCCATGATTGAAGTAAAGTCCGACCCCGAACGACAAGCCCGTCCCGCTCTCGGAATCCGAGCGCCAGCCGGTCCGGAAGGCCATCAGGTCCGACCAGAGATATTCCCCGCCGACCGAGACATAGGGGTCCTCGTCTCCGTAGGCGGCCATGTCGGCCAGCAAGGTCAGGTCCCCCCGGTCGCGGGGCTTGCGCCCGAAAGGCTTGTAGGACACACCCGCGCGGACCGAGCGGGGGAGGTCGTAGTCCTCGGAGATAAAACGAGCTTTGCTCCCGAGGTTTTGAACGGAAAGCCCGGCCCGGAGCCCGTCGAGATCCGTATCGTAAAGCAGGCCGGCGTCCAGCGCGGCCGCGCTGGACCGGTTTTGATCCAGCCGGGACCGGATGAATTTGACGCCCGCGCCCGCGCCGATCGGCCCCCAGCGCTTGCCCCAGGCCGCCCCGTAGGCGGAGTCGGAGGCGGAGGTTTCGGCGGTGGGTTGGTCGTTTTGATCGAAGCCGGAAAACGCCTCCACCTGGACGAGATTGGCGGACAGGGCCACGGTCCCGAATTTTTCCGAGGGCACGGCGTAGGCCATCCATTCCTGCCGGACGCCGGCGAAGTACTCGTTGTGCATGAAGGTCAGTTCCTGCCGGGACAACAGGGAAAGCCCCGCGGGGTTGTAGCCGACGGCGTTGACGTCGTCGGCCAAGCCGACGAAAGCCTCGCCCATGCCGGCGGGACGGGGGCCGACGCCGATTCTGAGAAAATTGGCCCCGGTCCGCCCGGAGCCGGAGGCCAGTGCCGAATGGGAGACGGCGGGGGCCAAAAGGAGGAGGGAAAAAAGCAGGCCGCGCATGCCCCCTGATTATAAGAGGAAGATGTTAAGAAAAGAATAACCGGCCCCCCCTCGAAAACTGTCGGAATCATAAGCTAAAATAGCGCCTCCATGGGCATTTCAACCACCCCCCCCTCCGGTTTTCGCGATTTCGGCCCCCAGGCGGCGGCTTTGCGCGCCCGGGCCCAGGAAGCCATCTCCCGGGTCTACCGTTCTTTCGGGTTCTCGCGCATCACGACCTCCGGGGTGGAGGACCTGGAGGTTCTGCTCGGCAAGGGCGGCGGCGAGAACGAAAAGTTGATTTTCAAGATCCTCAAGCGCGGCGAAAAGCTGGAGTTGGCCCAGGGGAGCTCCGACTTGGCCGATCTGGGACTGCGCTTCGACCTGACCTTGCCCCTCTCCCGCTTTTACGCCAAACACCAGGGCGAACTGCCCCATCCCTTCAAGGCCTTCCAGATCGGTTCGGTCTGGCGCGCGGAGCGGGCGCAAAAGGGCCGCTACCGCGAATTTCTGCAGTGCGACGTGGACGTCCTAGGCTCGGAGCACCCCCAGAACGAGGTGGAGGTCATTTCGGCGATGAGCGCGGCCCTGGGAGAGCTCGGCGTCCGGGAGACCACGGTGGTGATCAACGACCGGCGCCTCCTCTCCGCCGCGCTCGACGAGGCCGGCGTGCCCCCCGAGAAGCGGGGAGCGGCCTGCGTCCTATTGGACAAGCTGGACAAAATGGAGCGAAGCGCGGTCCTGGCCGAGCTGGAGCTGGCCCTGGGCAAGGACTCCGCCGACCGCCTCGAAAAATCCGTGCTGGCCGAAGGCGCGGACCTCGAGGCCTTCTCCAGGGCCGCCCCGGAGCCCGGCAAAGCCCTCGAGAGAATTCTAGCCCTGCTCCGGGAATGCGGGGACGGCTCGACCAAATTTCAATTTTCCCCCTCTTTGGTGCGGGGCTTCGATTACTACACGGGACCGGTCTTTGAATTCCGCCATCCCGGACTGGCCGGCTCCCTCGGGGGAGGCGGCCGCTACGACGGCCTCGTGTCCCAATTCGGCGGCCCCAAGGTGCCGGCCTGCGGCGGCTCCATCGGCTTCGAGCGCCTGATGCTGCTCCTGGAAGCGGCCCCGGGCGCGGAAGGCGGCGAAGGCCCGGACGCGTGCGTGATCGTTTTCGCGGAGGAATTGCGCGCCCAATGCCTGGCCTTGGCGGCCAAGCTTCGGCGGGAAGGCCTCTCGGTGGACGTGTTTCCGGGGCAGGCCAAGCTCAAAGCCCAGTTCAAATACGCCGACGCCACGCGCGCCCGCTACGCCTTGATCATCGGACCGGATGAAGCGGCGGCGCATAAGGTCAAAATAAAAGATTTAAAGACGGGGGAGGAACGGCTTTCGGGGGCGGAAGAACTGGCCGAAGCGTTGAGGAAAAAATAATGGCAACGGAAATAATGTTCCTGGCTCTGACGGCCCTCGCATGGGCGGGAGCGCCTCCCGCCGTCAGCGCCAGGAGTGTTCCCGCCGTCAGTTCCAGGACGATTGGCCCCGCCCTTTTGGAAGGCATCCCCGAAATTCCGGCCCAGGTCGCCGAACGCATGCTCCAGTACCAGAATACCCGGAGCGTGGGCCTGCTGGAATTTTCGCCCGACGGCAAGGGCCTGCTCATCTCCACGCGCTTCGGGGAAACCGCCCAGCTCCACTGGCTCGACCGCCCGATGGGCGCGCGCCGCCAATTGACCTTCCACAAGGAGCCGATCCGCGAGGCGCGGATCCGGCCGCGCGGCGGCCCGCGGGAGATCGCCTTCTCCATGGACAGCGGCGGGACCGAAAACATGCAGATCTACCTGCGCCGGGCCGACGGCCGCGCCGAATTGCTCACCGACGGGAAATCCCGCCATGAGTCCCTGCTTTGGTCCCGCGTGGGCGACCGCCTGGCCTTCGTGGGCACCGCCCGCAACGGAAAAGACTTCGACCTTTACGCCGTGAAACCCGGGGAGGGAAAGCCGGAGCTTTTGGCGGCTTTGGAGGGACAATGGACGCCGCTGGCGTGGTCGCCTTTTGATCTCAAGCTGCTTTTGCAGCAGTACATTTCAATCAATGAAAGTCATCTTTTCGTTTTCGATCTGAACAACAAAAGTCTGACCCCCCTCTTTCCGGCCAAGGCCGGAAAGAAAATAGCATTCGGCACCGCCCGCTGGGGGCGCGGCGGGAAAACCGTTTATTTCACCTCGGACGAAACGGGCGAATTCGTTTCGTTGGGAAGATTGCACCTCCCCTCCGGGGAGGTTGAGTGGCTCACCCGGGACATTCCCTGGGACGTGGAACTCCTGGAGGTCTCGCGCGACGGCGCGAAGGTCGCCTTCACCGTCAACGAAGACGGGCGCTCCGCCTTGTACCTGCTGGAGGAAAAAGGCCGCCTCCGCCGAGCCGCCGGCATTCCCCTCGGGGTGATCGGGGAAATCAGCTTTCCGGACGACGCCGCGCGCCTGGCCTTCACCTTGAGCGGGCCGTCCTCCCCCGGCGACGCCTTCACCTTGGATTGGAAATCCGGCAAGATCGAACGCTGGACCGAGTCGGAAACCGGGGGACTGCCCCGGGAATCCTTCGTCGAGCCGGAGCTGATCCGTTTTCCCACCCATGACAAGGACGGCGACGGGGCCCGCCGTTTGGCGGCCTATTATTACGCGCCAAAAACCGGCGGGCCGCATCCGTTCGTGGTCCTCATTCACGGCGGCCCCGAGGCCCAGTACCAGCCCTACTTCAGCCCCACCGTCCAATATTGGGTCAACGAACTGGGCATCGCGGTCCTGGCCCCCAACGTCCGGGGCTCCTCGGGCTACGGCAAGAGTTTTCTTCAGCTCGACAACGGCTTCAAGCGCGAGGATTCCGTCAAGGACATCGGCGCGCTCCTGGACTGGGCCGCCGCCCGCCCCGAGCTGGACGCGCGCCGCGCCGCCGTTTACGGCGGCTCCTACGGCGGCTACATGGTCCTGGCCAGCCTCGCCCGCTACGCCGAGCGCCTGCGCGCCGGGGTGGACGTGGTCGGCATCTCCAACTTCGTGACCTTCCTGGAGAACACCAAGGACTACCGGCGGGATTTAAGGCGCGTGGAATACGGCGACGAGCGCGAGCCCGCGATGAAGAAATTCCTGGCGGACATCTCCCCCACCGCCCTCGTCGGGAAAATGCTCTCGGCCCTGTTCGTCGTCCAGGGCGCCAACGACCCCCGCGTGCCGGCCTCCGAGGCCGAGCAGATCGTCAAGGCGGTGCGGGCCAACGGCCGGCCGGTCTGGTACCTGCTCGCCAAGGACGAGGGCCACGGCTTCGCCAAAAAGTCCAACCGGGACTTGATGGAGCAGGCCGTGACCCTCTTCTGGCAGGAAAACCTTCTGCCGAAGCGCTGACTCAGGCTTCGTCGAGGGATTTCAGGAGGCGCTTTTCCCTCAGCCAATCCCCCAACAGCTCGCGCGTTTCCTCTCCCGTCCGCGGGGCGAACAAGGTCCCGAGCGCGGCGCCCGCGGCCAAGCCCCCCAGAAACAACATCACTCCCAGCACGCCGCCTTCTTCGTCAGCCATAAGAACCTCCCGGTGCGAAATCTCCGTCTAGTTTAGACCCCCGGCCGGGAAATGTCAAGCCGGTAAAACTTTTACCCCAAAATCCAAGCTATTCGAGAAGATCATCCAAGTAATGCGGGCGCACTCGCCCCTTTGGGAGGCGGCGCGGACGGCGCGAGCCAATCGCCGCCGGCTCCCCAAGTTCGGCGCCGGCGGCTCGGGGCGCCTGCGTCCAATCAACGCGGCTGTAGGGTTTGCCGACCTCCCCGTCGGGCATGATATCCCGCGGATTGACCCGCCTGCGCGCCAGAAGAACGATGTCGCAAAACATCGCGGCCATAAGACGCCGGAGCGTCCGCCACTCGACGTTGTTTCCAACCTCGGCCTCCAGTTGGCAAATATGGGCCCGCCGAATTCCGGAGCGCCTGGATAACTCCAATTGGCTCATCGCCAAGGAAGAGCGCACCGCCCTGAGCAGGCGTCCGGGGGTCAGCAAGACATCCTTCGGTACGCGGCCGGCCAGGATAAATCCCTTCCTCAGAGCGCGGCGATCGGCATGCGATACATAGGTCAAAGAGCCCATACTATATATACGAACGAACCCCCCTTCCGGTTCCATCAAAACCCCTCTGTGATGTGTTCGTTATAACGGACACATCGCAGAGGGGCGCGAGGGGGGGGTGGCCTGGGAGAGCCTCCGGCCGTTACTTGAGCCAGGCTTCCAGGACCTTGGCCGGCTCCCCCTGCGCCCCCTTCGGCAGAGTCCGCCCCCGGCGCTTGCCGTCCTGGATAAACAGCAGATAGGGCGTGGCGGCCGCCTCCTTGGGAAGCTTGCCCGCCCGCTTGGCGGCGGCCGCTTCGATCCGGAAAAAATTGACTTTCCCGAAGTACCGGTCGGCCGAATCCTCCAGGGCGGCAAGACGCTTCATTTCCAGGGGAGCGCCCTCCGCGTAAAACAAGACGACGACGGGCAGTTCCGAGGCGCGAATCTCCTCGGCGTCGAGCCCCGCGGCCGCGGGGATCATTTCAAGCGACGCATTGGCCGTCGCCGCGGCCTCCGGCGACTCGGGCGCCCATTGGGTGAGAAAATCCAGCACCTTCCCGCGGTCATGCCCCTGGCCCGACTCCAAGGCCCCGGTCTCTTGGGAGACCAGGAGCCCCCCCTCCTCATCCAGGATATAGAGGTGCGGAACGCCCTCCGGCCTCGGAAGGCGGGAAAGAAAGGTCCCTTCCTGCCCCAGAGCCTCCGGGGGAACGCGCATGTGGATGAATAGACTTCCCAACATTCCGGCGACCTGCGCGTCGCTGTTGAGCAAGCCGTCCAGCCGGCGGGTCCACACGCACTGGTCGGTTCCCACTTCGATCAAAACCCTCTTGCCCTGGCCGCGCGCCTGGGCCACGGTCGCGGAGGAGTGGCGCGGCAAGTCCCGGATGGGTTCATAGAGCGCGCCGGCGGGCGCCGCGCAGGCCTTGCCCGGAACCCAGGCCCAAAATACCCCGGCCGCCAGAATTAAAACCCCGGTCATCTTCGCAGTGTAGCCCCCCCTTGGGCTTGCGTCAAGCGCGGGCCGGCAGGGTCCTATCGGTCTCGGGCCAACTCCACCGCGTTCACCGTCATTTTCCAAACGCCCGCCTCTTCATGGGGAGGCTTTTCGAGCTTGAAATCCTTGGCTAGAAAGGGCAGGCCCGCCTTGAAGCCGTCGGCGCGGTACTCCTGGATCGGGGCCGAGAGTTTCGTGGTGGACCGCCCATCCTTGGTCTCGTGTTCAAGCCGGCCGTCGGCCGCGATGGACAAGGTCACGCCGGGGCCCCGCCAAGTTCCGATGAGCTCCTTTTGCTCGGTGGGGACGGGCTTGCCGCAGGCGGCGACCCAGAAGGCGGCGGCCAAAAGACTCAAACGCCGGATTGTTTTCATTTCAGCCCTTGCGGCCCACGTATTGGACGTAACCCTGGCCGTAGAGGACCCGCGCCAAGGGGTAGTCGCGGTCATAATGGAGCGGCGCGAAGAACTTGCGCACGTCGCTGCGCTTGGAGAAGTGGTTGAGGCGCCTGACGTCCGAGAACCCGTGGGCCTTGTAGAGCTCCTCGACGAATTCCGGGGTGCACTCGTTGGAGAGCCAGGTGGGGGCCTGGATGTAGTTTTGGAGGAACACGCAGAAATCGACGCCGAAGAGTCCTTTTAGAAAGGCGGCGTCGAAGGCCTCCCCCGCGTGGGTGAGCGAGTCGGCGCAGATTTTGTCGATGGCGGCGTGAATGGTTTCGGGGCTGATCTTGTCTATGAAGGCTTTGAACTCCCCGTTCTCCCGATAATAGCGTCGAATGGCCGGGAAGATCGCGCCTTGGATCAGGCCGCCGCAAGGCCCGTAGGAGGTGAAATAGTAGCCCCCCTTTTTGACGACGCGCGCCCCTTCGGAAAACCCTCGCATGATCTCCGGGATGTTTTGGAGATGGATCAGCACGCCGTTGATGGCGACAAAATCAAAGCGGCCGTCCCCGTAGGGCAAATCAAGCACGCTCCCCGGCTTGAGCTCGTACTTGCCGACGGGCACCCCGGACTTCTTGAGAGAATCTCTCATTTTCGGGATCCACTCCGCGCCGATGTCGACGGCGTGGACCCGCTTGACCCCAAGCTTGGCCAGGCGCACGACCAGGGCGCCGACGTTGCCGCAGCCGGCGTCGAGCGCCTCCTTGCCCGCGAACCACCCCGCCTTGAGACCGAGCGTATTGGTCTCGTAAATCCCGTAAATGCGCTTCTTGGCGGCCTGATCGGCGGCCAGCCGGGCGTGCTGCCGCTCGTAGATCTTGCGGGTTTCGACGTGGTGCTTGGACATGGGGGCTCCTCGATTCAAGGTTTCAAACGACGGCGGCAGCCGCGCGCGCGCGGCTGCCGGATAACGCGGCGGCGATCCTCTCCTGAACTTTGCCGTCGAAGGCGAAATGCCGCTCGCGCGCCACGGCGGGCACCTCTCCGGGCTCGCAAGCCAGCAGCCGGGTCACGGCCTCCTCGAATCGGCCATAGTCCGCGGAAGGGTCTTCGATTTGGTAGCGCTCATCCGAGCACATCGTCTCGCCGGGATTGCCGGAATAGTTCACGAATAAAGCCTTGCGGCCCAGCATGAGGGCCTCAAATCCCAGCGTGGACTCGAACGTCACGGTCAGATTGGCGTGCAGGATGTTTCGGTAGCTCTCGCCGCGACCATCGTTGCCCAGCACCCCGAAGACTCCGGGGAAGCGGCCGTTGAGCATCGCCAGGACGGCCTCTTGATGGAAGCGGCTCGCCTCATCGTAATGGCGAAGCTGGTAAAACAACCGCACCCCGGGATGGAGGCGATGGAATTTGGCCAGGTTCTCAAGGATTCGCAGCAAAGCCTCGGTGTAGTAGGCCGGGGTGCCGTTGTGCGGCGACACGCCCTGGTCGACGAACAGCACGTCGTACCGGGTCTCGGGAACGCCGCGGGAGGTCTCCTCCAGGTAAAGACCGTAGCGCTGATTGAGGCAGAGGGCGCCGACGGGCTCGTACCGTCCGACATCGGCTTTCAGGCCCTTCATGATCTCGATGAATTTGGGGCCGAAGAGGAAGTAGCGGTCCGCGCAGCCGTAGGCGAGCTGGGGCAGGTGGCCGCGCTCTCCGTTTTGAATGGCGATCAGCTCTCCGTCGCAGGCCTGGCGAAAGGCGATGCGCCGCGCCGGGTGGTTCGGATAGTCGTCGAAGGTGATGAAATGCCGGCATGGAAATCGCCTGAAATACCCGCGGTAGGTGGTGTAGGCGGCGACGGCCTGCCGGCAGGTTTTGAGCAGGTTGAGGCGGACCGCCATGCTCAGAGCGACCAAAGCCGGGGCCAGCAGCGGCGCGACAAACATCAGCCGGGCGAGGTCGCCGAGGCAGACCGAGGCGCCGCAGGGCAACGACAGATCCGAGCGGTCGAACAGTTCGGGGGAGCGCGGGGACAGGCGCTTGGAGCCCGGAAGGTTCTCGTAGAGCCGGGAGAACCACGCCTCGAAATAAGGAGGGTCGATCGTCTCGAGCGCGAACTCCGTCTTGGCCGCCGGGCTCCAGAGCCAGCTCTTCTTGAGAAAGTAATAGGCGGGCATCGTCACCAAGCCGAAAACGGTCCTGGCGAGGCTCTCTTGGATTGGGATCGTGTTCGAGGGAAGGCACGCGCAGTAGGCGAACTTGGCGAGGGTCTCGAGCTCCTCGACGGAACACCTCAGGTAGAAGCGTAAAAGCCTGAACGCCGCGTGGCCCCGGTAACGCTGCGCGAAGGCCTCGGCCCCGACGATGAAGTCGTCGTCGTGGCCAGGCACAGCCGTGTTCACGCCGATATTGTAGGGTTTCTCGTTTGCAGGGTCAATTCCGCTCGCGGGGGGCTTAACCGAAGACCTTCCGTCCCCGGACGAACGCCGCGCGCACCGAGGAGCGGCCGGCGCGGTAGATCATGCGCGAGAGCGCGTCGCGGGCCGACGCCGCCGGCGCGCCGGGCTCGGGCTCGTAATCGGCGGGGTCGAGAATCACGAAGTCCGCGTCCTTGCCCGCCTCCAGGCTTCCGATCCGGTCCTCCAGACCAAGCGCGCGGGCTCCGTCCAAAGTGGCCAGGGAGAAGGCGTCCTCGGCGGTGACCGGGCAGGGGCCCTCGAATAAGCCGGAGGCGTGGGCCAGGCGTTGGGCGAAAATCGCCTGCTTCATCTCGGTGAAAAGGCAGAGGCTGGGGCCGCCCGCCACGTCGCTGCCCAGCGCCACCGGAATTTTTCCCTTGAGCAGGCGCCCGAGGTCCATGACCCCGCTCGACAGGAAGGCGTTGGAGCTGGGGCAATGGGCCACGGCCGGGCGGCGGCGCTCCAGAATCCGGAACTCGGCCTCCCTGAGCCAGATGCAATGGGCCAGAATCGTCCGCCGGCCGATGAGGCCCGCCCGCTCGTAGACCTCGGCGTAGGAGCGGTCGAAGGCGTCCTCGACGTCGGCCACCTCCCTTTTATTCTCGGAAAGATGGGTTTGGATGTAGGCCCCGTAACGCGCGGCCAGGCGGCCGACCCCTTCCATCAGGCGCGGGCTGCAGCTCAAAGCGAAGCGCGGGGTGAAGGCGTACTGGAGGCGCCCGTCGGCGCGTCCGTGCCAGACCCGGCACAGGGCCTCGCTCTGGGTCAAAGAAACGGCCCCGCGTTTTTCCCCGGGATGGTGGGCGGAAAATCCCGAGTCGTAGGAGCCGCGGTCCATCATGACCTTGCCCATGATGACGCGCATGCCGGAGCGCTCCGCTTCCTCGAAACAGACGGTGGTGGAATCGGGCCAGATGCTGGTGTAAACCGCGGCGGTCGTCGTCCCGTGGGCCGCCAATTCCCGGAAAAAGCGGCGCGCGGGAAGGCGCGCCTTCTCCCCCCGGAAGGAGCGCTCGAGAGGAAAGATGTGGCATTTCAGCCAAGGGAGCAGTTCCAGCCCATCGGAAGCGACCGCCGGATATTGGCTCAGGTGGCAATGGGCGTCGACCAGCCCCGGAATGGCCAACAGCCCCCGCAGGTCCTCCGCCTTCCCAGCCCCGGGCCGGAATTTTCCGGCGTAGACGATGCGTCCGGCTCCGTCCACCTCCAGCAATCCGTCCGGATGATGGGCCAGCCGTCCCGAGGTCGTGACGGTCAATAGCGAAAGACGGTAGGCCTCACTCATTGGCCGAGGCCCCCCCCAGCAGAAGCTGGAGATCCTCGGCGGTGTCGACGTCGGCCTGGGTCCAGTTGTCCCGGATGGGAACCTTGGTCGCCTCGGCCCAATGGCTCCGCACGGCCTCCATGGCGGTCTCGTCGCCGGTCAGGGCCTTGATCTCGGGGAACAGGGCGCGGGGAAAAACCGTCGGATAGCCTTTCCGGGGCCCGTCGGCCGCCGCGTAAATTGGGAAGGTGAGGCGGCCGCTCAACTCGAACTCCTCGATGACCCGGTCGATGAGCCACGGCTTGACCCGGGGCATGTCCCCAAGAAGGGAGACCACGGCGGGGGCCGACGCCGGAGCCTGGCGCAATCCCACCTCGATGGAGGAGGCCTTGCCCGACGACCAATGGGGGTTGAAGACCACCCGCAGGCGGGAATCCTGGATCCCGTCCAGGGCCCGGAGGCCCGATTCGGCGTCGGCGCCCAGGACCACGATCACCGGATCCAGGCGGGAAGCGAGAGCGTTTTCCACCACGTGGCGCAGGACGGGCTGGCCCTCGAAGAGCGCGGCCAGCTTGCTGCCCCCGGAGAAGCGCTTGCCGCGTCCGGCCGCCAGGATCAAGCCGGGAAGCCGCCCCTTCCCGGACGGGGAAGCTTCCGGCTCCTGGCGGGCGCGCGCCGAACGGCGACCGCCGCGGCGGCCGGAGCGGGCGGCCAGGATTTCCGCCGCGACGCTCAGGCCGGTCTCCTCCGGAGTCTCCGCGCCCACGTCGAGGCCCGCGGGGGCGAAAAAAATCCCGGGGCGGGGGCGGATGCCCTCCGCCTCCAAATCCGAAAGGAACTGCTGGGCGCGCTTGAGCGTTCCCCCCAGGCCCACATAGGCCACCGGGCTGGCCAGCGCCCCCCGCAACGCCTGAAGGTCCGCCTCCAGGCTGTGGTGGAGGATGACCACCGAGGTCTCAGCGTCGGGCTGGACCCGGGAGCGCATCTGCTCCCAACCGCCCTCCACAAGCACGGCACGGCTCTTTTCCCAGTTGGGATTGCGCAGGCGCCCGGGCCGGGAATCGGCGACGAAAACGGAGAAGCCCAGGCCGCACAACTGATCGGAAAGGCAGGCCGCGTCGGGGCCGGAGCCGAAAATGAGGACCTTTCCCATCGGATGAACGGGGCAAAGGAAGGTCCGGCGGGAGACTCCTCCGGAGCGGTTTTCGTTAAGCTCCGGGCTGGACTCCGCGTAGCATTCCCGCGCCGTCGGATGATCGGAGGAGTAAAGGACCCGGCGGCCGACCTCGGGGCCCTCCACCTCGACGGCGCAGACCACCCCTTCGGAATTCAGGCAGGCTTGGCGGACCTTGCGAAGGTGCTCCAGAAGAGCCGCGTCCACCGGCTCCAGCAGGACCTCCACCCGGCCGTGCGCGCAAAAGCCGTAACCCAGGATCGGGTCGTTCTCGCCTATGTCCAAGGCCACCAGGCGCGACTTGCGCTCATCGGCGGCGTCCTCGATGGCCTTGCCCAGGCCCTGCTCCAGGCTCTGCGCCGGGATGGCGCCTCCTCCCGAATCGCCCGGGACGAAAAGCGCCATGGCGCCGGCCCGGGTGTAGACGGACCCATCCAGGGAAATGACCGTGGCTAAAATCAACTCCTCGGAGGGAAACCGGGAGGTGAACTCCTCCGCGCTTTGCAGGACCTGGAGGATCTCGTTGGGGCGGATGCCGTTCATGGGCGCCGGCCCTCCAGCAGGGGACTGCCCCCCGCGGGGGCCAGACGCCGGCACTCAAAGCCCCGCGCCTTTAAAAACGCCTCGACTTCGGCCGTCGAAACCCTCGGCTCGTGGATTTCCAGGACCACCCGCCGGACCCGGTCCAGCGATTTCACCGCCCCGGCCAAAACCCGGAGCTCGGCCCCCTCCACATCGATCTTCAAATGGTCCACCCGGACGACGCCCTCGGCGGCCAGGACCTCGTCGAGGGTCCGCACCGGAACCCGAACCCGCCGGCGTCCGGGAGAGTCCAGAAGAGTGTTGGCCGCGGGATTTCCCGTTCCGGGGTCGGCCAGAAAAAGATCGGCCTCTCCCGGGGCCTCGGCCAAAGCGCACTCGAAAAGGCGGACCGGCAGGCCGGGGTTGCGCCGGATGTTCTCCCGGAGAAATTCCAGGTTGTCGGGACCCGGCTCGAAGACCAGAACCCGGCCGCCTGGAGCCACCCGGCGGGCCGCGAACAAAGTAAACGCGCCGATGTGCCCCCCGACGTCTACGACGACCTCGCCGGGCCGGGGCCCATCGCCGCGAAAATAGGCGTCTTCCTCATAAATCTCGTCCAGAATGCAGCGGTCGGCCGGCCGATGGATCAGGCGGCTTCCATCGCGGGCGGTGAACTCGGAGCGCCAGGCGCGCCCCTTGAGTTCCCGCAGCCCCAGGCTCGACACCCACCGCGCGAACCGCTCGGCCCCCAACACGGCGGAGCCGGCGGTCTTGACCGCTCCCCAAACCCGATCGGCCGCGGCGAAGGCCGAAATCGCCAGCCTTTCTAATAGGGCCATGCCTGGGACGATTATAGCCAAATTACGGCGACTTCCCTCGAAGGTAACGCGTCAAAAGAAGGCCTCTTTTTCCCCGCGGACTCAAGCGGTCGTCATGGGAGAAAAGGGCGGCCGGAACGGAGCGCAGGAACATGGCCCGGGGGGAGCGGTATTCCAGCTCCGGGAAGCGGTCCTCGTTGAGCGGCCCCTTGCCCGCCAAGTCCCGGGTCGAGGCCTCGGAGTTGGACTGCCGGGAAAGAAGTCCCGCCAAGCCGCCGATCCCGAACCGGGATAAATCCTCCCGGACCTCCTTGGACAAGGCTTTTTCGCCGGCCCGGAAATCGGGCGCCCACGGCTGAACCGAACCCACGATCGCGTAATCGGGACCCGACAAATTCCAAATGGTCAGATGGGGAAATGCTTGGCCGAAGCTCCTGAGGACCATGGAAAAGGCCGCGTCGTCCATTTCATAGGCGTGGATCCATTGGACCATGAGCCCGCCGGGGCGGAGCTTCCGGGCGGCCTCCCGGAAAAACTCGACGGTGAAAAGGTTTCCCATTCCGGCGATCCAGGTATTGGAAGGCTCGCTGATGATCAGGTCGTAGGGGCCGCCCTCGCGCAGGACCCGCCGCCCGTCGGCCACGCGGATTTTGACCCGGGGGTCGGTCAAGGGCCGGGCGCGGTGAGGGGCGAATAATTCCGAGCCCTCGACGACAGCGCTCGAAAGCTCCGCGATTTCCACGGAACGGACCGGATGGGTCAAGGCCGAGGCCGCGGTCATCCCGGAGCCCAAGCCGATGACCAGGACATCCCGGGCCCCGGGCTTGAGCACAAGGGGAAGATGGGCCAGGAGAACTTGCGTCGCGGCGTCTTCCCCCAAGGACGCGTCAGTCTTGCCATTGATCCTCATGAAGAGCTTGCCTTCCGGGCCGCGCAGAACCCCGACGGTCGCCTCGCGGTCATCCCGGTAAAACAACAAGTTTTGCCCGGAGAGACGCTTGCGAAAGACTTCGGGGCCGTCCTCCAGGAACGAATCCTCGGCGCGAAAAGCGCCCGAGGATATCATGGCCCGGTCCCACGGCCCGGCCAAAGACAGCATGATCCCGGCCGCGGCCAAGCCCGCGGCCGCGGGCAAGCCCCGAAGCGGGCCGCGCAGGGAAGAACCGCCCCACCAAATCAAACCGGCGGCTCCCGCCAGAAGCCACACGCAGGCCTCGATGAGGCCCCGCAGACCGAGCGCGGGCAGCAGCCAGAGGGCGGACAAGGCCCCCGCGAAATTTCCGGAGGCGTTGAAAGCCAGGATCTTTCCCACCGCGCGCCCCTCCCCCTCCCCGGAGGCGGCCGCCTGGCGGCAGGCCATCGGCAGGGCCAGGCCCATGAAGAACGCGGGAACGGCGGTCAGGGCGAACGCGTAGGCGAGCTTGGCCGCCTCGAAGGAAAGGAAGGTCTCGGGTTTTCTCCCCAAATGATTTCCGAAGAGGTACAAATAATACGGCAGCCGCTCGAACCACCCCAACGTGGCCGCGGCCGACAACCCCGCCCCGCACAATGCGAACCCGATCGGCGCGGACGCCCCGCGAAGAAAAAGCCCCCGCCGCGCCGCGGCCAGCCCCCCCAGGGAAAACCCGGCGATGAAGGCCGCCAGCATCAAGCAAAAGGAATAGACCGAGGAACCCATGGCCAACGCCAAAAGCCGACTCCAGGCCGTCTCCAGCCCGAGGGCGGCGAAGCCGGAGAGAAACATCGCGGGGCCAAGAAAACGGTCCGGCGCCTCGAGTTGGGGCATGGGCGCAGGCGCCTCCGGCTCGGGAAGACTTCCTGAACAAAGGGCGTACGCCGCCATCGCCACCCCGACATTGAGAGCGGCCGCCGCCGTCCCGGAGAAATCCAGACCCAACGACGGGATGAGAACGAAACCCGATGCCAATGCCCCCGCGCAGGCCCCCGCGCCATTGCTGAAATAGAGAAGGGCCACCGCCCGCTCCAGTTCCATTCCCCGCAGGGACAGATGGCGAACCAAGGCCGGGAGGGTCCCTCCCATCAGGAAAGCCGGCGGAACCACGGTCGCGATCGCGGCCCAATTTCGGGCGGGGCCCTCCGGAAGAGCCGAAACTAGAAAAGGGTAGGCCAACCCCCAGGCCGCGATCCCGCCCTCCAACCAAGCGTAGAGCCGCAAGGGCGACCGGACGCGGTCGGCCAGCGGTGAGAGCAGGCGCGCCCCAAACCCCATTCCCCCGAGGAAACCCCCCAGCACCAAGCCCTGGGACAACCCCCCGGCGCCCAGGGCCAACGCCAGGTATTTGGCCCACAAAACCTCATAGACCAGCGCCGAGGCCCCGGACAAGAAAACCAAGGTGAAAAAAAACATGGTCCGGGAGGTTATCAAATGGCGGAGCCTCGTTGAAGTCCGGACGGCCCCAAGGTCTTGAAAACCCAGGCGATTCCGGTTAAACTGAGGGTCGCGATGAAGCCCCCCAACGAATCCGAGCTTCGAAGCCTGGTGCGCCTTCTCGAGGACGAGGATCCGGGCAGCCAGGACCTGGTCCGACGGCAGATTCTTCGGATCGGGGAGCCGGTGCTTCCGTTTCTGGACGATTTTCGCGCCAGCTGCGCCGCGGACCTCACCCCCCGCGTGGACAACCTGATCCTGGAGTTGAGGTTCCGCCGCCTTCGGGGCGAATTCGTCCGCTACGCGTCCTCCCCGGAGCCGGACCTGGAGACGGGCGCTTTCCTTCTCTGCCGTTTCGGCTATCCGGGCCTCAAGACCGCGCCCTATTCGGCCTGGCTCGACGAGGTCGCCGCCTCGGTGCGGGAGTCCACCGTGGAAAAAGACGATCCCTACGCGATGATGCAGGTTCTCAACACCCATCTCTTTCAGAAACTGGGTTTCACGGGCAACGAGGACCGCTATTACGATCCCGACAACAGCTTCCTCCACCGCGTCATCGAGAGCCGCCGGGGGATTCCGGTCAGCCTTTCGGTTCTCTATCTGCTGGCGGGCAAGCGCCTCGGCCTGCCCATGCACGGCGTGGGGACCCCGGGACATTTCCTGGTCGCCTTCCGGGAGCCCAACCAAGCCTGTTTCTACATCGACGCCTTCCACCGAGGCCGCCTATTGGCCGCGCAGGACGTGCGGCGGATGCTCGTGAGAACCGGCTATGAATTCCGCCCCGAATACCTGGAGCGCTCAGGAACCACCGAGATCCTGGCCCGGATGATGAGAAACCTGATCTCCCTTTACCACAAGGCGGCGGCCGTCGAAAGGGCCGAATTGCTCAACTCCCTCCTGGAGATCATGCAGTCGGGACCGGCGGGACGCCCCCGGCCGAAAGAATGAACGCGATTTTCCTGGCCCTCGGCCTCGCGCTTTCTCCGGCCGCCGCGCGCCCCCCCGCGGAACCGGCCGCGGAATTTCCGGAAGGAGCGGCCTGGTTCAACGCCAAGCCGCTGAGCCTGAAGATGCTGCGGGGCCGCCGGGCGGCGGTCGTGGCCTTCCTCCACCCGCAAAATCTCCAATCCCTCCGGACGCTCGCCGCGGTCAAAACCTGGTTCGACCGCTACGCGCTCTACGGGGTGATGGTCATCGGAGTCCTGACACCCGATTTCGAGTTTCAAAAAAACCCCCTCATCGCAAAACGGGACCTGGCCCGCTGGGGCATCCGGTTTCCGGTGGTCCAGGACAACGACCGCCGGCTTTGGAAAGCCTATTCCAACGCGGGTTGGCCCACACTCTATCTGGTGGACCACGCCGGCCGCATCGTCCATTCCCGGGTGGGCGAGGGCGGTTACGAGGAATTCGAAAAACAAATCCGCGCGGTCATCCCCTTCGCGACCGGCTCCCCCCCGCCCACGCCCGAACCTCCGTTTCCGGAACCGGCCACCTGGAACTGCGGGAGCGCGTCGGCGGAACTCGCCCTCGGACGCAAGGCCGCCGCGAGCCTGACGGGCGAGGACGCCCCCCCCTCCAGCGACAACGGCCAGCTCCCCTACAAAGACGGAGCCCGCACCCGAAGGGGGGCCTGGCGCGAGGATGAGGACTCCATTTCAGTGACCGAACCCAACCGCAAGCTCGACCACTATTTAGGGGCCATTTATCGCGGCCGCCAGGTTTTCGCCGCGCTCGAGGGGCCGCTCCGGGGAACGAAGGTTTTCATCCGCCAGGACGGGGAGTGGCTGCATCCGAGCTTCGCGGGGCCCGACCTCAAATTCGACGACATGGACCGGAGCTACGTGGAGGTCAAAGCCCCGGGCCTATTTGAGCTCATCCGAAACAACTCCGACGACCTGCACGAACTCTTCCTCCTCCCCGAGCAGGCGGGGAGCAAAATTTACGGCCTGTCCTTCGCCGACCAATGCCAATTCCTGGAGTTCCCCCGATGAAAAACGCCGCCATCGCCTCTTTGGACGCCTGGCCCCTGAACGCCGCCATGAGCCAGCCCTTCGCCATCGCCACGGGCACCAAGACCGCGATCGCCAACGTCCTGGTCCGGGTGCGCCTCAAGGACGGCGCCTGCGGGTGGGGCGAGGCCGCCCCGTCCACCCATCCCGGCGACATCACCCAAGCCCAGGCCCTCTCGGGGATTCTCCGCCAGCGCGATCGCCTGGTCGGCAAGCCGGTGACGCGCTTCCGGGACCTCCTGGAGGAGGTCGATCTCTCGCTGGGCCCGAAATTCGGCGCCGCGCGGGCCGCGGTCTCCATGGCGGTGCTCGACGCCTGGGGGCGCAGCCGAGGCGTTCCCTTGAGAATTCTTTTCGGGGGCGCCGAGGACCGCGTCCGCTCCGACGTCACGGTGACCATCGTGCCCGCCGAGGAGGCCGCCCGGGACGCGCGGCGCATCACCGCCCTCGGCGTCCGGATCATCAAAATAAAAATCGGCCGCGACTTCGATTCCGATCTGGACCGGGTCCTGGCGGTCTCCCGGGCCGCCCCCAAATCCAAGCTGTTTTTGGACGCCAACTGCTGCTACGGGCCGTCCGAGTCCCTCAAATTCCTCGCGGCCCTGAAAAAACGGGGCATCCGCCCGATCCTGTTCGAACAACCCGCCCAGCGCGGCGACTGGGACGGTCTGGCCGCGGTGCAAAAACACGGGAAGGTGCCGGTCGCCGCCGACGAATCGGTCCGCTCGCGGGCCGACGCCTGGGAACTGGTCCGCCGCAAGGCGGCGGCGGTGGTCAACATCAAGCTCATGAAATGCGGCGTCATCGAGGCCTGGGAGATCGCCCTCCTGTGCCGGGCGGCCGGAGTGGAGCTCATGATCGGAGGCATGGTCGAGTCCCCCCTGGCCATGACCTGCGGGGCCCATTTGGCGGCGGGGGTGGGGCGTTTCCGGGTCGTGGATCTCGACACCCCGCTGTGGTTCAAGACCAATCCGATGCGGGGCGTGACCTTCGGACGAGGCGGCCTCTACGATCTCTCCGGCGTAAAAGCCGGAATCGGGGTTGTCCCCGGGCCCGCCCTGCTCAAGACCCTCCGCTGAACTTTAAGGAAGGGCAATCCCCTGGCGTAAGAGAGAGGCGCGGGCCTGGGCCGCCCAACCGCGGTTGGCCAGAGGGCTGGCGGGACTGGGGTGCAGCACTTCCCCGACCTCGACGCCCAACCCGTGCAAGGCGAGCGCGGCGCGCTTGGCCGCGAACCCTCCCACCCCGATGACCCGGCGCGGCCGAAGAATCTCCACAACGGACCGCAGGGCCCGGTCGCAGGCCGCCTCCAACGGCGCCTTCTCGGCCGCGGGGAGCTTGTCGGGGGTAAGGTTTTTTCCGGACTCCTCCATAAAAAGGAGCGGGCAATAGTTGGCCACGAAGAATCTGGAGAAAAGGCGTTCCGGAGTTTCAAAGGTTTCCTTTAGGAAGCCCCAAAGCCGGGCGCCGCTGACCTCGCTCCTCGGACATCCAAAGCCCGACACCGGACGTTTTGGATGCTCGGGCTTGGGCCGGTCCACGGCGCCCCGGACCTTCATCCAATCCCGGACCAAGCCGACCTCCCCGAAAGGCACGCCGGTCTGAGCCATGCCGAACGGTCCCGGATTCATCCCCAACAGAACGACTTCCTTCGGACCGGTCCCGGAACGGGCCAGGTAGTCCTCCAGCGGCCGACGGGCGTACTCCAACGGGTTGTAGACGCAGAAAACCGGCGGCCTGAAGCGCAATGGGGACAATTCCCGGGACAGTTCCCGGTAGACGGCGGCCAGGGTCACGGAGGGCATGATATCAAATGGGGTTGACAACGGAGGGCCCGCCTGCTATGATTAGTTAACTGACCGACCGGTTAACTAAATGGGACGCCCCAAAGACCCGAACCTGCGCGCGCGGATCATCACCGAGGCGGAGCATCTGCTCCACCTCCGGGGCTACCACCACACCTCCATGGACGAGATCGCCAAATCCTGCTCCATGACCAAGGCCAACCTTTTTCACCATTTCAAATCGAAGGAGGACCTGGCGCTGGCCGTCCTTGACGAAAAAATGGCCGACTACCGGAAGCTCCGGGTCGACCCCCTCTGCGCCGAGGGAGATCCCGCCGTGGCCGTCACCCGGATGTTCGAGGACTGCGCCAAGCTCTTCGGCGGCAACGGCTGCAAAGCCGGCTGTTTCGTCGGCAACATGGCCCTGGAGATGAGCGACTTGAACGAGGAGTTCCGCAAGCGCGCCGGAAAATTTTTCCAGGATTGGACGGAGGGGATGGCCCGCTGCCTGACCCGGGCCCGGGAGGCGGGCCTTTTCGGTCCGACCCTGGACCCCCGCTCCACCGCGGAAACCATTTTATCCATGTACGAGGGCGCCATCATGCTGGCCCGCACGCACCGGGACGCCGGGGTGCTTGGCCGCGTCGGAAAAATCGCCCGAGGAATTTTGGAGCAGCACCGAAACCCGGAAAAAAGGAGGAAAATCACCATGGGACCCAAGACCCCCTGCGGTTGCTGAACACGCCGAAAAAAACGGCCGCCGCGGTCGCTCTGGCCGCGGCGGCCGTCGTCGGTTCGCTTCTGCTGATCCCCGGGGGCACCGGCTCCGGGCCCTCGGCCGCGCCCGATTTTCAGCTCCCCGACACCGCCGGAAAAACGGTCTCCCTGTCCGATTTCCGCGGGCGCCCCGTCGTGCTCAGCTTCTGGGCCACCTGGTGCGCCTCCTGCGAGGAGGAACTCCCGGTCCTCGACGCGCTTTACCGCCGCTACAAGGACCAGGGCCTGATGATCCTGGCCGTCTCGGTGGACGAGGGCGGCCGGTCCGTGGTGCTGCCCTACCTGGCCGCCCGCCGCCTCACCTTCCCCGTTCTTTTCGGCGACCAATCTTCCTCCCGGCGCTACGGCGTCGCCAGCCTCCCGGCCATGTTTCTCATCGGCCCGGACGGCAAGGTCGTGCGAAAGTACACGGGGCCGGCCCCGCAAAAGTTGGTCGAAAATGATATCCTCACCTACCTAAATAAGAGGAGAGACACATGAAAACCGCCGCCGCCCTGATCCTGGCCGTCCTCGCCCTTCCCGTTTCCGCCAAAGACATCAGCCGGGACGATTTGGAAAAGGCCCTGAAGGCCAATCCCGACCTGGTCATCGAGGCCCTCCGCGGGCAAAAAAAGCAGCTCTTCGAACTGGTCAACGAGGCCGCCCAGGAGGAACAGCTCCGCCGCCAGAAGGAAGAGGCCGAGCGGGAAAAAAAGGAATTCGAGGAATCCTTCAAAAACCCCCTGAAGGCCGTCATCGACGAGAACTCCCTGATTCGAGGCAAGAAAGACGCCAAATACACCTTGGTCGAATACTCCGACTTCCAGTGCCCTTACTGCGTCCGGGGCTTCCAGACCGTCGAGGCGCTCCGAAAAAAGCTGGGCGACGACCTGCGCTTCGTCTTCAAGCATCTTCCCCTGGACTTCCACCCCCAAGCCATGCCCGCCGCGATCTTCATCGAAGCCGCGAAGCTCCAGTCCCACGAAAAGGCCTGGAAGGCGCACGACATCTTCTTCCAGAACCAAGCCAAGCTCGGCGAGGATTTCTACCAGAAGACGGCCAAGGAACTGGCCCTCGACATCGAGCGCTTCAAGAAAGACATTAACAGCGACGCGGTCAAGGCCCGCGTGGCGGCCGACACCGAGGAGGCCCATAAACTCGGCTTCTCGGGAACCCCCGGCTTCCTTTTTAACGGGATTCCCGTTCGGGGCGCCTACCCCGTGGAACACTTCGAAGGCGTCATCAAACGGATCGAAGCCCAGGGCAAGTAGCCCCATCCTCCTTATTGATATTGCATTTCAATAAGGATTGTTGCTAACATTTTCTTATTGAGACTCTATATCAATAAGAAAATTCTACCAGCCCTTCTCCTCGGGCTGGCCGCCCCCGCCGGGACCCGGCCTCCGTCGGCCTCCCGGGCGCGCTGGATCATGGGCACCGCCCTGGAGATCACGGCCGCCGGCCCGCACGCGGGCCCGGCCATCGAGGCGGCGTTTTCGGAAGTCGATCGGCTGGACCGAGTCCTTTCCACCTTCAAGGAGGAGTCGGAAGTCTCCCGCCTCAACAGGACCGCTTCCCAAGCCCCGTTTCCCTGCTCGGAGGCGCTGTGGGAGGCCCTCTCCCTCTCCCGCCGCCACCACGGGCTGTCCCGAGGGGCCTTTGACCCGGCGGTGCCGGACGGCTGGAAGAACCTCGCCCTCGACCCGGGGCCCCGCACGGTTATTTTCAAGAAAAAAGGGATGCGCCTGGACTTCGGCGGGATCGGCAAAGGGCTGGCCCTGGACAAGGCGGCCGCCGCCCTGCGCGCCCGCGGCGTCGAGTCGGCGTTGCTGAACTTCGGCGGCCAGGTCCAAGCCCTCGGGGCGGGGCCGGCCGGGGAGGGTTGGCCGGTGGAAGTCCCCGGAGGCCCGAACCTCCTTATTAAGGATGCCTCGGTCTCGACCTCGGGAAATTCCGAACGGCCGGGGCACATCCTTTCCCCCTTTACGGGCCTCCCGGTTTTGGGGCGCCCCCCCGTGACCGTGGTCGCCACGACCGGGGCTGAGGCCGACGCCTGGTCCACTTCAATTTTCGTGAATCCGGATCTGCCGTATGAAGGGTGCGTGCTGATCAACGGCCGGCCTCGGAACGAGGCCGGCTGTCAATTGTTTTTGAATGGAGAAAAGAAAAATGAAGAAAATTAAAGCATCCGTTCTGACGGCCCTTATTCTCGGGACGTCTCTCGGGGCCCGGGCCCAAGATGCGAGAATAGGCGAGTTGGAAAGAAAACTGGATGTTCTCTCCCAGGAACTCGAAAAGCTCAAGCTGGGCTCGGCCGCCGAACCCGAGGCCGAGGCCCCCGCCGGCCAGGCCCCGGCGGCCACCAAGGTCTACCGCGCCAAGGAGCGCCGCGTTTCCATCGGCGGCTACGGCGAGATGACCATCCAGGATTTCTCCAAGAGAAACCAGAAGGGCGGGATCGGCGGCAAGGCCGACGAGGCCGATTTGCTCCGGGCCGTTCTCTATTTCGGCTACAAATACAACGACTGGATCCTCTTCAACTCCGAGCTGGAATTCGAGCATGCCTCGACGGGCAAGGGGCGTGGAGAAGTGTCGGTGGAGCAGGCCTACATGGATTTCAAATTGAACGATTCGGGCGGTCTTCGGGGCGGGTTGCTTTTGGTCCCGATGGGATTCATGAACGAAATCCATGAGCCCACCACCTTTCACGGCGTCATCCGCCCGAGCGTCGAGCGCAACATCCTGCCCAGCACCTGGCGGGAAGGCGGCGGGGGGTTCTTCATCGACACGGGCGAGGTCGCCTTCCGCAGCTATGCCATCGCCGGCCTGCAGGCGATCAAGGACGCCACGCCGGGCCTCACCGGCGTCCGGGGTTCGGACATCCTCCGCAACGCCCGCTCCTCGGGCGCAAAGACCCTGGCCGAAGACCCGGCCTGGGTCTCGCGGCTGGACCTCGCGCCGGTTCCCGGCTTCAGCGCGGGAGGCTCCTTTTACATCGGCGAGGCCGATCAGGGGAAGGTCGTCCACTCCGTTCCGGTGACGATTTGGGAGCTCCACTCCAAGGCCGAATACAAAGGCCTCGAACTGCGCGGGCTCTACGCGGCGGGACGAATCGGAAACGCCGACACGGTCAACTCCGCCAACGGCCTGACCAACGCGGCCAAGACCTCCGCCCCGCGGCGGTTTTTCGGCGGTTACGCCGAAGGCGCCTTCAATGTGCTGGGCCTTTTCGAAACCAGCCACTATTTCGCGCCTTTCTTCCGCTACGAGCGCTACGACACCCAGGCGGAAACCCCGGAGTCTTTCGCCAAGGACCCGGCCAATAGCCGGGTCGAGTATACTTTCGGGGGCACCTATAAACCCATCCCCCAGATCGCGGTCAAATGGGACTACCAGTGGATGCTCAACCAGGCGCGCACCGGGGTCAATCAAATGAACCTCGGCCTAGGCTACATTTTCTAGAATAGGAAGGATGCGGCTTCTCTTAATCCTCCTGGCGGCCTGCGGGCCGGCGAACGCGCGGGTTCTGCTCCAGAAAGAGCAGGCCCTGCGGTTGGCGTTTCCGGCGCCGGCCCAAGTTGAGCGCCGCACGGCTTATCTGACCCCGGAACAGGTTAAAGCCGCCGAGGAGGCGGGGCGGGTCAAGGTCGACTCCCTGGTATGGACCTACTATGTCGGCCGTTCCACCGCGGGGATCGAAGGCTACGCCTATTTTGAGAGCCACATGGTCCGGACCATGCCGGAAACCTTCATGGCGGTCATCGAGCCCGGCGGCGCCGTGCGCTTCGTCGAACTCCTGGCTTTCCTGGAGCCGGAGGATTACATGCCCCGCCCCCGCTGGCTGGCCCAATTTTCCGGCAAGGGGCTCGGCCCCGAAACTTTCCTAAGGCGGGGCATCCGCAACATGACCGGCGCCAGCCTGACCTCCCAATCCATTACCGACGGCGTCCGCAAAATTCTGGCCGTCCATTCCGTCCTCCACCCGAAGGCGGCCCGATGAAATACATGGAGCGCGGGGGCTTCCAAGGCCATCCGATGATGCGCCTGACGCTCTGGTGGACCTTGGCTTTCATGATCGGGCTCTGGTGCACCAACGCCGCGATGTATTTCACCCGCATGGGCCTGACCCCGTCTTCCGTTCAAGGCTACTACCTCGGTTCGGCGGAGGAATTTTCCGCCCCCCGCAGCGCCGCGTCCCTGCTGGAAACGACCCACGCCCACCTGCCCGTCATGGGCGTGGTCCTCCTGCTCCTGACGCACCTGTTCATTTTCGCGCCGGTCTCGGAGCGCGCCAAAAAAAGCATGATCACGGCGGTTTTCGCCTCGGCCCTGCTGGGAGAAGCCTCGGGCTGGCTCATCCGCTTCGTCTCTCCCGCCTTCGCCTGGCTCAAGATTCTTTCGTTTTTGGGCTTTCAGGCCGGGTTGGGCCTGCTCATCGGCCTTTTAGCGGCCTTCCTGAGCGGGGGCGCGCCGCATCCCCGAACCCTGAAATTCAAGCACGACCCGTGACCCGAGCCCAGAAAACGATCCTCCTCACCAACATCCTCATCACCGCGACCTCGAGCATCGGCGCGCGCTTGAGCATGGGCATGATGGATCCGATTCCCTTCGCCGTCCTCACCCTGGCGCTGGCCTCCGTCCCCCTGCTGGCAGGCGAAATTCAACGGGGGCGAATCTCCCTGCTGTGGTCCGGGGGCCGCCTTTGGCCGTTTTTGGCCCTCGGGCTTTTCGGGACCGCCCTGCCCTCCCTGCTCCTTTTTTACGCCGGCAAAACCGTTCCCGCCTCCCGGATCGTGGTCCTGGCCCAGGTGGAGATTTTGATTTCCATGGCCACCGGAGCTATTTTCCTCAATGAAAAGATCGGCCGGCGCCAATGGGGTGCGACCGCGCTGATCCTGACGGGAATGCTCATCGCCCTGGGAGCGGGCGCGGTCACCAGCCTCGGGCGCGGCGAGCTCCTGATTTTGGCCATGCCGCCCTGCTTTCAGCTCTCCCACATCTTCGGGAAGAAACTCCTTCCCGAGATGGGAGTTTCGCTCGTGGCGGGAGGCAGAACCCTCTACGGCATGCTGATCCTCCTTCCCTTGATCCCGTTTTTCGTCCCCGCCGAATCCTGGAGCCGGTGCCTGACGCCCCCCGCGCTCTCGTTGATCCTCTTCCAAGGCTTGATCACCACCGGCCTGAGCCTGTGGCTTTGGTACACCTCCTTGGCCGAGCTGGACTTGTCCAAGTTGACGACTTTGCTTTTGACCTACCCCTTGGTCACCCTGTTCCTTTCCCGGATTTTGCCCTTTCTAAACGAGCCGGTCGGGCCGGGACAATTTTTCGGGGCGGCCTTGGTCCTGGCTGGAGGGGCCTTGATGTCGAAGCTCCCGTCTCAAGAAGCCCGCCCCTTGACCCCGGCCGCAATAATTGACTAAATTAGTCAGGAATGGTACATTGAGAGGAAGGGCTCTCCTCCATCGCCTCATGACGACCAGCGCCGGCCTCCGCTCCTCCTCGATCACCGTCGGAAACACCCCTCTTCTCAAGATCGAAGGCCTCTCCCGGGCCCTGGACCGCGTGGCGGTTTACGCCAAGGCCGAATGGCACAACCCGGGAGGTTCGGTGAAGGACCGGGGTGCGCTCCGGATCATTCAAGACGCCGAACGGGACGGGCGCTTCGGCCCCGGCAAAACCCTGCTGGACGCCACCTCCGGCAACACCGGCATCGCCTACGCCTGGATTTGCGCGCGCCTGGGCCGGCCCGCGGTTCTGGCCGTCCCCAACAGCATCAACGCTGAGCGCCTCCGGATTCTGCAAGCCTACGGTGCGCGCCTGATCATGACCGATCCTTTGGAAGGCTCCGACGGGGCGATCCGCGAGGCCCGGCGCCTGGCCGCCGAAAACCCGGAATTTTACTTTTACGCCGATCAATACTCCAATGAGTCCAATTGGCGGGCGCACCATGACGGCACCGCGCCGGAAATCCACGCGCAGACCGGGGGCGCCGTCACCCACTTCGTCGCCGGTCTGGGGACCAGCGGCACCTTCATGGGGACCGGGCGCCGCCTCAAGGAACTTTCCCCCGGCGTCCAATTGATCTCGGTGGAGCCCGACGAGCCCCTCCACGGGCTCGAGGGCCTCAAGCACATGGAGACTTCCCTGGTCCCCCCCATTTACGATCCCGCGCTGGCCCACCGGCGCTTGACGATTTCCACCGAGGCCGCTTGGTCCCTGGCCCGCCGTTTGGCCCGGGAACACGGCTTGCTGGTCGGCCCTTCGGGAGCGGCCAACCTCGCCGCGGCCTTGCGCGTCGCCGAGGAACTGGCCTCCGAAGGAAAAGCTGGGACCGTCGTGACCGTTTTCCCGGACTCGGGAGAGCGCTACGCCAGCGAGCGCTTTTGGCGGGAAGCCGCGTGAGCCTGCGCCTGCCCGCCGCCCTCCGGGAGCAAATCCTCAAGGCGGCCGAAAAAGCCTACCCCGAGGAAGCCTGCGGACTCCTCCTGGGCGCCGTTCCCGGGAATTTCGAGGTCCCGGGACGGGCGCTCGCCATCGACGAGGCGCGCCCCCTGGCCAACGGCTGGGAGGCCGGCGCCAAAACCAACCGCTACGCCCTGGATGCCAAGGCCCTCGCCCACATCGAGCGCTCCCTTTCCGGGACCGGCCGGGCCGTCGTCGGCGTCTACCATAGCCATCCCGACGCCCCCGCCTGGCCCTCCCCGTTCGATCTGGAGCGGGCCTGGCCATGCTACAGTTACCTGATCGTGGGCGTCCGCGGCGGCCGGGCCGCGGAAGCGCGAAGTTGGATGCGCAGCGAGGACGGACGAAATTTCAACGAAGAGCCGGTCGAGGAATAGGAGACCATCATGAGCGTTCAAGTCAGATTGCCGGCGGCCTTGCGGCCCTACGCCGACAAGGCGGAAAGCGTTTCCCTGGAGGGAGGCACCGCGGGCGAAGTCCTGGGGGGGCTGGTGGAGCGGCACCCGGGACTGAAAAAACATCTTTATGACGATGCAGGCCGCCTGCGGAGCTTCGTCAACGTCTACCTCAACGACTCGGACCTGCGCTCCCTCCAGGGGCTGGAGACTCCGGTTAAAAGCGGGGACATCCTTCTGCTGGTGCCCGCCATCGCCGGAGGCTCCGGCGCCGTTTCCTCCGAGGCGGCGTTCTCCAAGGAGGAGCTTGGGCGCTATCACCGTCACCTGATCCTTCCGGAGGTCGGGCCGGAGGGGCAGAAAAAGCTGAAAAACGCCAAGGTCCTGTGCGTCGGAGCCGGGGGGCTGGGCTCGCCCTTGGCTTTGTATTTGGCGGCGGCGGGGGTCGGGAGGCTGGGACTGGTGGATTTCGACCTTGTGGACGCTTCAAATTTACAACGGCAAGTTCTGTACGGAACAAAAGATATCGGACGGAACAAACTGCAAGCGGCAAAGGAACGGATAACGGATTTAAATCCGAACGTACAAGTCGATACCTTTGAAGAGCGCCTCACCTCGGCCAACGCTTTGGCGCTCTTTCAAAGGTATGATGTCATCGCCGACGGCACCGACAATTTCCCGACCCGCTACCTGGTCAACGACGCCTGCGTGCTGACGGGCAAGCCCAACGCCTACGGTTCCATTTTCCGCTTCGAGGGGCAGGCTTCGGTTTTCTGGGCCGAAAGGGGCCCCTGCTACCGCTGTCTTTACCCCGAGCCGCCGCCTCCGGGGCTGGTGCCTTCCTGCGCCGAGGGCGGGGTTCTGGGCGTTCTGCCCGGGGTCATCGGAACCCTTCAGGCCGTGGAAACCATCAAGCTCATCCTGGGGATCGGCCAGCCCTTGATCGGGCGGATGCTGCTCTTCGACGCCCTGGCCATGGAGTGGCGCTCCCTCAAGCTCCGCAAGGATCCGGACTGCGCGGTCTGCGGCCCCCATCCCCGGATCAAATCCCTGATCGACTACGAGGCCTTTTGCGGGCTCAAGGAGCCGCCGAAAAAAGAGCTTCCCGAAATTTCGGTGGAGGAGCTCAAGGCCAAGCTCGACCGGCGCGAGGACTTCGTCCTTCTGGACGTCCGGGAGCCCCACGAACACGATCTGTGCCGGATCGAGGGCTCCACGCTGATCCCCCTGGGGGAGCTTCCGGAGCGCGCCGGAGAACTCGACAAGGGCAAAAAACTCGTCGTCCACTGCAAAATGGGCGGCCGCTCGGCCAAGGCCGTGCGCCTGCTCCTGGACAAGGGTTATTCCGCCGTCAACGTGGCGGGAGGCATCAACGCTTGGTCGGAGCGGATCGACCCCTCGGTCCCGCAATACTAGCTTGCCCGAGCTTCCGGAAGCCGAAACTGTTCGAAGGGTCTTGAATGGCCGACTTTCCGGCCGGCCATTGACGGCGTGTGTCGTTGGGAAACCGACTTTTTATCGTAAGCCTCCCTGGGAGGCTTACGAACACCTGCCCGGCAAAACCCTTTCCGGAGTGTTCCGTCGTGGAAAATATCTGTTGTTCCGTTTTGAAACCGGAGCCGAACTGGTTCTGCATTTGGGAATGTCCGGCAGCCTCCGCCTCGACGGCCCGGTTTCCCATGAGCGCCTGCGCCTGGAATTCGGTTCCGAAATCCTGCGGATGAACGACCCCCGCCGGTTCGGGCGGGCCGGTTGCAAGCTCCCCTCCTTGGGACCCGAACCGCTGTCGGAAGAATTCAATCCCGGAGTCCTCTCCCGCGCCTTCCGGGGCCGAAAAGCTCCCATCAAAGCCCTGCTTCTGGACCAGAAAGTCGTGGCAGGCCTCGGAAACATATACGCAACCGAGGCGCTTTACGCGGCCCGAATCCGCCCCGGCCGGGCGGCGGGAGGGCTACGAAGCGCGCAACTGGAACGGCTGACCTCCGTCATCAAAGACATTCTCGGACAAGCCGTCGAGCTCGGCGGAAGCACTTTGGACGACGAGGCCTATGTCGATCCCCTGGGGCGTCCGGGGCGGGCCCAGAAAATCCTCAAAGTCTACGGCCGGACCGAGTGTCCCTCGGGACACGCTCTCAAGGCCACCGCCCGCATCATCGGAGGACGGCGCGCCTGGTACTGCCCGGATTGCCAGCGGTGAACTCCTCCGCCCTTCGGTCGGAGATTCTCGCGCGCCGAGCCGTCTCGTCGGGCGATCCCGGCCGGGCCTGGAAATTTCTGAAGGAGCGCCTGGCGTCCTCCCCCGCAAACGGGGAGCTTCACCTCTTGGCCGCCTGGCTTTTGGAGGAATTGGGAAAATTCCCGGAGGCGCTCCGTCATTGCCGCGCCGCGCTCGCCCTGGAGGCCAAACCGCCCCTGCGCCCGGCGGCCCCCGCGCTCAACGGCCTTCGGGTCCTGGTAGCCGGCGCGACCGGCTTCATCGGACGGCGGCTGGTCGCGCGCCTATTGGCCCGCGGAGCCGTCGTCCACGCCCTCGGCCGCCCGGGCTCCCCGGGCTGGAGCCTTTTTCGCCCCCATTGCCGGCTCCACCGGCACGCCGCGGACCTCGCGCGCCCATCGGCTTTGGCCCGCGCTATCGCCGCGGCGGCCTCGCCGGTCGCGGTCTATCTGGCCAAGAATCGCGGCCCCGGAGGGGCGGGGGCGGACCGGCGCCTGACCCTGAACTTCGCCGCGGCCCTAAGGCGGAGCGGCAAAACGGCCTATTTGGTCCGGGCCGCCCTTCCGGTCGCCGCCGAGGCCGATCAAGCCTTGGCCGAGAAAATGGCGGCGGCCTCCGGCTCGTTCGTGGCGACCCTCAAATTGTCCCGGGTTTACGGGCCGGGCCAGCCCCGCCAATCCCTTCAAGGCAAAAGCGGCGGGCCGCAGGATTACCTTTTCGTCGACGAGGCCGCCGAAGCTTTCGTCCGGGCCCTTCTCCGGCCCCAAGCGGCGGGAAGGCGGTTGGAGATCAGAAGCGGGGTTTTTTTAACGGCGGCCCAAGCGGCTCGAATTGAAACGGCCGTCCGAAAAAAACGGCTTATCCCCCGGCTTCGGACTTTCCCCCGGGATCCCCAAACGCCCGCGGCCCTGGCCGAGGCCGTCCTGGGCTGGCGTCCCCGAATTCCCCTGGCGGCGGGACTGCGCCGGATCAAGGAATAAGCGGCGCGTCCAGAATCGGGGCTTTCTCCCAGCCCCGGAAATCGAAGTGCCACCACTCGGTGGGCAGGCCCCGAAAACCTTCCCGCTCCAGGGCCTCTTCCAGGAGACGGCGATTTTTGACCGCTTGGGGCCAAGCCGGGGCGTCCCGATGCGCTTTTTCGGAGAAATCGTCATAGGCCGTGGGAAATTCCAACTCCCTCCCCGCCGAGTCCACCAAGGCCGCGTCCACCGCCATGCCCCGGTTGTGGCGGGAGCCTTTCTTGGGATCGGCCACGTAGCGCTCGTCCGGGACTAATTCCCAGAATTTCTTCTGGACCGAGAGCGGGCGGTAGCAGTCGTAGACCTTGAGGCCGAGGCCGCGGGCTTTAAGGGAGGCCTGCGCGCGCCCCAGGGCCGAGGCGGCCTCGGCCCGCAATTTGCAAATTGCCGCGGGATAGACGATTTTTTTTGTGAAATTGTTCCGGGTCGCGTACCGGATGTCAAGGACGATGGAAGGCTCGGCAGCGGCGATGTCGACCAAGGCGGGCGGGGGCTTGGTTCCGCCGCAGGCGATCAGCGCCCAGGCCGTCAAGAGCGCCGCCGCGGTCATGCGGCCTGGGCGCTCTTTTCCTGTTTCTTGATCTGTTCCCACCGCCGCTTGACCTCGGCCGGCGTCAATTGTTCCTTCGGCCCCTTGCCGAAAACATGAGGATGCCGCCGGACCAGCTTGGCCTTGAGCCCCCCAAGCACCTCCCCGATGTCGAAGGTCCCGGCTTCGCGGGCGATCTGGGCCTGGAAGAGGACGTGCAGGATGATGTCTCCCAGCTCCTCGCGGAGATTGTCCCAGTCCTTGCGCCGGACCGCCCGGCAGACCTCGCCCGTTTCCTCGCGAAAATGCTTCAGGAGGGAGGCGTGGGTCTGCCGGCGGTCCCACGGACAGCCGTCCGGACCCCGGAGCCGCGCCATCAGGCGCACCAGCTCCGGGAGCCCGGATTTCGGGCGTCCGTTACGCGAGCTTATCGAGCTGGGCCTGGACTTCGGCGTAGTCGCGCTCCTTGGTGATGTCGGCCTCGACCTTCACCCAGGCGACCTTGCCGGTCTTGTCGATGAGGACGGTGGCGCGCTGGCTGATGTTGGCGCCGGCGTGATAGAGCCCGTAGGCCTTGGTCACCGTGCGGTGCATGTCGGCTAGGAGGCGGTGCTTGAGCCCCATCTTCTCGGCCCAAGCCTTGTGGGACCAGACGGAGTCGATGGAAATCGCGGCGACCTCGGCGTGCTTGGAAAAGCGGGAGAGGTCGTTGGTGAAGCAGGCGTTCTCCTTGGTGCAGGTCGGGCTCCAGTCCAGGGGATAGAAGAACAGGGCCACGGGCTTCTTGCCCAGGTGGTCCGAGAGCTTGAAGTCCTTCTTATCCTGGTCCGGAAGGGTGAAGTCCGGGGCGGCGGCTCCGGCGGCGATGGGGGTGGTTTCCTGCGAGGTCGCGGTGGCGGTTGTCATGTTATCTCCCTGTTTGATTTGCGGCGGATTCAATGCTTGACGGTCAATTTGATTTCGAGCGGCTTGTGCGTCGCCGCCCGCACGCTGACCTGCGCGGCCACCTGGCGGGCCAGCTTCCGGAAGGCCTGGGCGGGCGCGCTGTCGGGCTTGGATACGGAGATCGGCTTTCCGCTTTCTCCGGTCTCGCAGACCGAGGGATCCAACGGGATGGCGCCCAAAAAGGGCGTCCCCGCTTTTTCGGCCAGGGACTTTCCCCCGCCGCGAGAGAATATCTCGCTCTCCTTATGGCAGTGCGGGCAGGCGAAGGTGCCCATGTTCTCGATGACCCCGAGCAGAGGCACGTTGAGCTTCTTGAACATGGCCACGGCCTTGCGCACGTCGGAGAGGGCGATGGATTGCGGGGTGGTGACGATCACCGCCCCCATCAGCGGCACCGCCTGGCAAAGGGAGAGCTGGACGTCTCCGGTCCCCGGCGGAAGATCGACGACCAGGTAATCCAATTCGCCCCAGCGCACGTCCTTGAGAAACTGCGTGATCGCCCCGTGCAGCATCGGCCCGCGCCAAATGACCGGCGCGTCGGGCGCCATGAGAAAACCCATGGAGAAGACCTTCACCCCGTAGTTCTCGGGCGGCGCGATCTTGTTCTCGGAGTCCGCGCTGGGCTCGAAGCCCGCCACGCCCATCATCTGGGGCTGATTGGGGCCGTAGATGTCGGCGTCCATGAGGCCCACCTTGGCCCCGTCGAGCGCCAGCGAGACCGCCAGGTTGCAGGCCACGGTGGACTTGCCCACGCCGCCCTTGCCGCTGCCCACCGCGATGACGTTCTTGATTCCCGGAGGCAGGACGGAGGAAAGCCGCGGATCCTGACGGACGGAGGCCGTCATCTTGATTTCGACGACCGCCACCCCCGGGACCTTCATGACCGCCGCCCGGGCGTCGGCCTCCATTTGCCCCTTCAAGGGACACGATGGGGTCGTCAGGACGTAATCGAAGGAGACGCGCCCCCCCTCCACGGCGAGGTTCTGCACCATCCCCAGGGTGACGATGTCCTTGTGAAGCTCCGGTTCCTGGCAGGTTCCCAGGGCCTTGAGAACGGCCTCCTTGGAAAGGCTCATCAAAGAATGAACAGCATCTCCCGGTACTTGGGCATCGGCCAGGACCGGTCGGGGACCAGCGCCTCCAGGGCGTCGACGGCTCCCCGGATCGTGTCGAAGTGGGGCTTGACCTTGTGGCAGTAGGCCAGGGCCTTCTCCCGCTCCTCGGAAACCCCCTCGGCGTGCTCCATAGCCTTGCGCAGAGACGCGACGCCCTCGAGGGACTCGGAAATCAGGCATGCCACGGTCGACAGCAGTTCCGCCTGGGCCTTCACCGCCGCTTCCTTGGGCAGGACCTTGCGCAAGCCCTCGACCGAAGCCAGAAGCTCGTTCTGGTAGGCCACGGCCGCGGGCACCACCTGGGAGGTCACGATCTCGGCGACGAGCTTGGCCTCGATGTCGATGTCCTTGGCGTAGCGCTCCAGCTTGATGTGATGCCGGGAGTGCAGCTCTTCCTTGGTCAGCACACCCAGGCGGTCGAACAGGGAGAGCGACTCCTTGAGGACCATGCCGTCGAGGGCCTCCGGGGTCGTCTTGACGTTGGGCAGACCCCGCTTCTCGGCCTCGGCGGCCCACTCGGCGGAGTAATTATTGCCCGCGAAACAGACGGCCTTGGACGCCTTGATCTGCTTGCGAAGAATCTCGATGACCACGTCCTTGAAGGGTTTCTTGGAGCCCTTGAGCCTCTCGTCGATCTCCTTCTTGGTCTCGATCAATTGATTAGCCATGATGGTGTTGAGCACCGTGACCGGCCAGGCGTTGGTGTGCGACGAACCCACCGCGCGGAACTCGAACTTGTTGCCGGTGAAGGCGAAGGGCGAGGTCCGGTTGCGGTCCGTGTTGTCGCGCAGGATGGAGGGGATCTTGTCGATGCCGAAGGTCATCCACTGTTCGTCGGTGCCCTTGGAGGTGGCCCCGCGCTCCAGGTCCGAGAGGACCTTGGTGAGCTGGTCGCCCAAGAAAACCGACATGATGGCCGGCGGGGCCTCGTTGGCGCCCAGGCGGTGGTCGTTTCCCGAGGAGGCAATGGAGGCTCTCAGGAGCAGGGAGTGGTCCTTGACCGCCTTGACGATGGACACAAGGAAGATCAAAAACTGCAGGTTTTCGTGCGGCGTGTTGCCGGGCGTGAGCAGGTTCTTGCCGGTGTCGGTGCCGATGGACCAGTTGTTGTGCTTGCCGCTGCCGTTGATGCCGGCGAAGGGCTTTTCATAGAAGAGCACCGCCAGCTTATGACGGGCCGCCACCCGCTCGAAGATGTCCATGACCAGGTGGTTGTGGTCCACGGCCACGTTGGCTTCCTCGAAGACCGGGGCGCACTCGAACTGGTTGGGCGCGACCTCGTTGTGGCGGGTTTTGATCGGAACGCCCAGCTTGTAGAGCTCGGTCTCGGCGTCGGTCATGAACTCGAAGACGCGGTCTTTGATGGAGCCGAAATAGTGGTCCTCTAATTGTTGCCCCTTCGGAGACGGCGCCCCGAAGAGGGTGCGGCCCGCCAGGAGCAGGTCCGGCCGCTTGTTGAAGTACTCCTGGTCGACGAGGAAGTACTCCTGCTCGGCGCCCAAAGTGGAGAAGACCTTGCGCGCGTCGGACTTGAAGTACTTGAGGATGTCGAGCGAGGCCTTATTGAGCACATCGATGGAGCGCAGGAGCGGGGTCTTGCAATCCAACGAGTGGCCGGTGTAGGAAACGAACACCGTCGGAATGCAGAGAGTGGCGCCGCCGGGATTATCCAGGATGAAGGCCGGAGAGGTGGGGTCCCAGGCGGTGTAGCCGCGGGCTTCGAAGGTGGTGCGCAGGCCGCCGCTGGGAAAGCTGGAGGCGTCGGGCTCGGCCTGGACCAACTGCTTGCCGGAGAAAACCTCCAGGACGGCGCCCTCGCCGACGGGCTCCATGAAGGTGTCGTGCTTCTCGGCGGTCACGCCGGTCATGGGCTGAAACCAGTGCGTGTAGTGGGTCGCGCCCTTGGACATGGCCCAGGTCTTCATGGCGGAGGCCACCGAGTTGGCCGTTTCCAGATTCAGGCGCTTGCCGTGATGGACGACGTCCACGACCTGGCGGAAAGTCTCGCGGGGCAAATAGGACTTCATGGTCTCCAGGCTGAAGACGTTGCAGCCGAAATAATCGGAAACTTTCCGGGGCCCGGTGGAGCCGGAGGGCTGGCGGGAATGTCCGTTGGAGGCTTGCGCGCGATTTTCCATGTCACGAATCTCGGCCAGGACGCTGTGGGACATTGGTGGTTTTCTCCATGAACTTGGGGTTGGGCGGGTCGTCCCGCCGGGTCCGATAATACAAATTCCAAAGCGCCTTTGACAGCGTTTCTCCGACGATGTATACTATCCCTTAGGACCCTACCGGAGGACTTCGAATGTTGACCATGACCCCCAAGGCCGTAGAAAAGATCCGCGGACTTTGCCAATCGGACGAGGCGAAGGGAAAGGCCCTGCGCGTCCTGGTCAAACCCGGAGGCTGTTCCGGCTACGAGTACGCCTTCACCTTCGATGAGAAGAAGCCCGGCGACACCGCCCTGCCCCAGCCGGGCTTCGAGGTGCTCATCGATGACAAGAGCCTGCCCTTTTTGGAGCAGGCCACCATCGACTTCTCCGAGGACGCCACCAGCTCGGGCTTCCAGATTTCCAACCCCAAGGAGAAGGGCTCCTGCGGGTGCGGAAAGTCCAAGAGCTTCTGAGGAAGGCCCCATGGTCACTCTGACGGAAAAAGCCGCCCAACGGGTGAAGACCTTGGCCGCCAAGAACGGCAAGCCCGGCGGGTTTCTCCGCCTCAAAGTCGAATCCGGCGGCTGTTCCGGCCTGTCCTATATCTTCGAGATCACCGATGCCGCCGGCCCGGACGACCTGGCCTCGGAAACCGCCGGGGCCAAGGTAGTCGTCGACAAGAAGTCGGACATGTTCGTGGCGGGCTCGATGGTGGACTTCGTCGAGACCCTCATGAAAGCGGGCTTCGAGATCAAAAACCCCAAGGCCTCCGGGTCCTGCTCCTGCGGGACGTCTTTCAGCGTTTAGCCGCGAAACTCCCAAGGGTGAAAAAGCGCGCAAGGGCGGTCAATGCGGGGGCCGCGCCAAAACCGTGGACTATTACCGCCACGCTTGTCAGAATATCGCTTGCCTATACCGCTTCGAGATAGTAATTCGGGAAGGGCAAGCAATATTAATCCAAGGGGCCCGTGAAGAAAAGTTGCCCGCCCCCTCGAAGCCCCCCCGAATATGGTTCGAAACCTGGTTGGAATTGACCAAGCGGTATCCGAATAGCCAGTTCTCATAGAACTTAGGCTCCTCGCGCTACCCCCCCCCTCAAATTCGCCGTGCATAAAAATTCGGACCCGATTTTCGATAAGCGATTATCTAACAATCACTTTTTTCAGGAAAATGATGGCGCCATCATTCCCTGGACACCGATTTATATGGAACCGGAAGGCCTCTTCGATCGTATATATGGGTATGGAATCAATCGAATCCGAGTTGGTGCGTTGCGAAAAGTACTCCGATGACGAGCTATGGGACGCCATCCCCCGGCTGGCGCGCGGAGAACGGGAGGAACTCGCAAAGTTCCTAATACATCTGGGCGAAGTCGAGAAGCGTGACCTACACCTCGAGCGCGCCTACTCCGGCCTGTTCAAGTATCTTCTAACCTTCGGCTTCTCGGAATGGGAGTCGCGGGCGCGGGCCGTCGCGGCGCGGGCCGCCCGCCGGTACCCCTCCATCCTGAAAATGATCGCCGAGGGCCGTATGCACCTCTACGCCGTGGTCCTGGTCTGGCCGTACCTAACCCCCGAAAACCATGAGGCGCTCCTCGGCAAGGCCTGCCGGCGGACCACGCGCGAACTCCAAACCTTGATCGCGACCCTAGACCCGAAGGCCGCCAGGCGGGACGCGGTCCGGGTGATTTCGGTGGCCCTTCCGGCGCTTCCCTTGGCCGAATCCGAGCCGGCCCAATCAGAGGCCGCCTCTCCCGCACCCGGCCCCTTCGGCGACGGCCTCCTCTTCCCCGAACCCCCTCCCGCCCCGGCCCCGTCCACCACCACGCGCCTGAGATTCTCCTTCGACGGCTCGGAGGAACTCGACGACCTCATCAAGCGCGCCCGGGACCTGCTGCAGCACAAGCATCCCTACGGCGGCATGGAACACATTTTCTACGACGCCCTTCAGGCCTTATTGGACCGCATCGACCCGGATCGTCGCATCGAAAGGCGGCTCGCCCGCGCCAAGCGCCGCGACGAGTTCAGGCATCAAAGCCTGTACAGCATCCAGTAAACCACCACGCCCGTCGCCGAGACGTAGAGCCAAATCGGCAAAGCCCAGCGCGCCGCGCGGCGGTGCTCCTCGAAGCGTTCCTTCCAAGCCAGCCATAAAGTCCGCAGGGCCATGGGCACGACCGCCGTGGCCAGGATCGTGTGGCTGATCAGAATGGCGAAGTAAACCGTCCGGATCAGTCCCTGCCCCTGGAACTTCACCGAGCCGACCTGGGCGTGATAATAAAGGTAGCACGCCAGAAACACGGTCGAGCTTAAAAACGCCCCGGCCATGCAGAGCCGATGAGCCGTGATATTCCGAGCCCGGATGAAAAGCCAGCCGCAAAACAGCAGGAGGCCGGAAAGAGCGTTGAGGGAGGCGTTGACCGTCGCGAGGGGATGGGGCGAGGTCAGGGCTGCTCCGCTTCCACGACCTCGACCTCGGACCAGCGTCCGGAGGACGGGGCGGGGCCGGAGTTGAGGCGCGGCTTGTTCTTGGCGATGAAGGCGGCGGCGATGTCTCCCAGGTCCTCGGGGCCCGCCGCGTCGGAGGAGGCGACGTAGTCGAAATAGACGTCCTTGGCCGCGGCGAAGAGCTCGTCCCAGGTGGGCTTGGCCTTGCCGGTCATGTGCGCGCCCAGCGAGTCGTAGAGGCTCTCGGCGGCCACGCCGACGAACAACACCTCGGGTTGGCGGGCCTCGTTGAAAGTCACGAATTCGTAGACGCTGGGAATCGGCGGGGCATGGTTGCCCAGGGCGTCGGGCTTGAAGCGGAAGCACCGCTCCGACATCGTCACGCGGAAGGATTTTTTCGCCATGCTCAGCGCCCCGCCGGGGCGGCCGGCGCCGGCGAACGCCAAAGCGCCTTGCCGACGAAGAACGGCCCCATGTTCTGAATATAAGTCGAGGTCTGTTTGGTCGGGCGCATGGCCGCGATCAGGGCCGACAAGGGGAAGAGGTCCTTGCCGATCAGGCCGATCACGAAATCGTTGTCATGGGCGTCCAAGCCCGTGCAGGCCAGGCGGATGTCGGAGGCCAGTCCGGCGTCGCCGAAAGCCCGGCCGATGGTGCCGTGTTCCTTAAGGATCTGCCCCTGTTCCTGATGGGACAAAAGCGAGAAGGCTCCGGTCCGGCGCAAAGGGTACCAGACCGCCCACGCGCTGGCGGGGTCGAGCACCGTCCGGCGGGGGCGCTGAAGCAGCCAGTCTTCCAAATTGGGCTCATAGCCCAGCGCGTAGGTGCGGCCCAGCATGGAGAATTCCGGGCGCGGCCGGAGCCCCTCGAAGGCCCCCCGCTGAAAGACGGGGCGCAGGGTGTCGATGAAAAACGCGGGGTCCTCGCTCATGGAAAGGATCGCGACCCCGGAGCAGTCGTTGGCGTCGGCGTAAAGCACCCCGGCGACCCCCGCCCCTTCCAGGGCCTTGGACAAAGGGGCCGTGTCCCGCGCTCCGGTGAAAACCTGGAGCTGCATGAACAGCCGCCGGTCCGAGGTCTGGCGCTCGCCGTTGCGCACCCCGCCTTTTTCGCGGAGGTCCAACGGCTCGGCTGGGGGCTGGGGCGGGCCCTGGGGGCGTTCGGCGTGAGGGGTCTGGGGGGATTGTTCCACGACGGACATTCTATATTTTTTTGCCCGTTTCGGCCACGGGGGCCTCGGCGGTCCGCTTCCAGCGGTTGTGCCCCCACAACCATTCTCCCGGCCTTTCCCGGATGTAGCCCTCCAGGGTTTTCGTCATCTCGACGGTCAGGCGCTCGGCCTCGCGCTCCGGGTTGGCCGCGGGGTCGGGCCGAAGGGGACCCTCAAAACGCACGCGCAGGCGGGCCCCGTCGCGGTACACCCGCACTGAGACGATCGGGCAGTTGAGCTTGGCCGACAAGAGGCCGCTCAAAGTCGAGGTCGCGGCCGGACGGCCGAAAAAGGGGACGAAAATCCCTCCTTGATAGAGGTTGTGGTCGATGAGAATCGCCGTGAGCTTTCCCGACTTGAGCCATTTCACCAAGGAGAAGAAGGGGTTGCGATGGGCGAAGACCGTTTCCCCGAAACGGCCGCGGGTCTCCCGGATCCAGCCCTCCAGAAGGGGGTTTTTCATGACCCGGCCGACCACGCCCAACGGCCAGCCATGCGCGGTGAAGGCGATCCCCCCCACCTCCCAATTGCCGAGGTGGCCGATATTGAAGATGATGCCCCGCCCTTCGGCGATCAGCGCGTCCACCATTTCGGCCTTCTCGAAAATCACGACTTTTTCCAGTTCGGCCTTGGACAGGGAACGGCTGCGGATCATTTCGGCGCCGATGCGTCCCGCGTTTTGCCAGGCCTCCAAGGCCGTCGCCTCGCGCCGGGCCGGGGGCCAGTCCGGGAATGCGTGCTCGAGGTTGGAAACCGTCATCGCCCAGCGCCTCGGGGCCAAGTGCCGGGCGGCGCCTCCCAGCAGGGCGCCGACCTCCTGGGCGGCGCGCCAGGAGAGCCGGTTGAGGAGAAAGTCGACGAGCTTGACCCCGGCGAATTCCAACAAATCTCGGACCCTTCTCATGAGGAAGGACCGATTATCGCATTTCTAAAAGGATTTCTTCTCCCCGGGGGCCAGAACGGTGATAACCGAGAAGACCCGGCAAAGTTCGTCCTCCCGGACGTCCGGATTCATGCCGGCCCAGGAATTGCGGGTTTGATACAGGACCGGCTTGTTCTCCTCCGCCTTGTAGCCGACGATGGTGAAGGCGTGGTTGGCGTGGTCGGTGGAGCCCGCCGTTCCCCAGACGGCCAGGCCTTTCAGGGTCATGGAAATGGCCACCGGACGGCCGGAATCCAGCTCCCCCGAGATCGCCCGCCCCTGCTCCGCGCCGCCCGACCGGCATTGCGCGGGGCTCTTCTTGGGGGCCTCGTCGCCCAGATAGGTGAATTTCTTCTCCTTCACCGCCATTTTGGCCAGCTTGCCCCGGGTGTCGGCGCGCTCGGCGTCGATCTTGGGGTCGCGCCCCGCCAAAAAAGCCTCGGTGAGCTTGCTCGACTCTTTTTGAAGCTCGGCCCAATGGGTCCGCGGATCGTAGAAGAGCAGATCCAGCCAGCTCATGCGCTTGCGGCGGGCCTCGATGCCCTCCAGGGTTTTCTGCTCGGCCTCGCGAAATTTCTTATAACGGTCGTAAAAAGTCTGGTATTGAATGCTGGTGGCCACTCCGTTGTTGATGGCGTAATCGATGTCCCCGAAAACGTCGTTGCCTTCGGTGAGCTTGCAGTCTCCATCGGCGCAGAAACCCCGGTAGATGTCTCCGCTGAGCACCGTCCGGCGGATGAAAATGTCGGCCTCCGAAAAGCGTATTTTGGCGCCGAAGGCGCGTTGATACGCCGCCTCCAACACCGCGATCGAACTGAAGGCGTGGCAGGAGCCCACCTGGCATTGGTTGCGGTCCGAGGGATCGGCGAATTGGGGCAGGTGGGAGACTTCCCTGACCTTCGGAGGCGCCGCTTTCGAAGGATCCTGAACCTCGGCGCCCTTGACCTCTTCCCCGGGGACGAAAGACTCCCCCCGGCCCGGCAATTTAAAATTCGAGAGGCTGGAAAAATCATCCTGGGCGCGGGCCGGGGTCCAGGCGAAGGCGAAGGCGAGAAACAACGAGGCCAAGCGAAGGCGGGGCTCGGCGTTCATGGGGGCCTCCCGAGAAATTAAACCGTCCCGATCAGTTTAGCCCCGAGTCCTTGACTTGTCAATAGGAGGCGGCCTGAGCGACCAGCTTGGCGGCCCGGTCCAGCTTTCCCCGAGCCTCTTCCAAGGAGGCGAGGGCTTCCTTAAGACCCGCCTCGAATCGAACCCTCTGCCTCAGAAAGGCCTCCCGCCGGAGGGAGAAGTCGCCCTCGCGGTTGCCTCCGGAATCCGCCGAAAGAAACAGGCCCCGCGAGCAGTCCCGCAGGAGATCGGTCTTTTCCCAGGCGCGGGTCCGGGCTTCGGCCTCCGGAGGGCGGCCCAAGGCGGCGAAAGCCGCCCGCGCCGCCGGGGAACGGGAGAAAAACTCTTCGGCGCGGGTCCGAACCCCGGCGGCGGCGGAGGCCAACTCGGCGAAGGCCGAAAGCGCCCGGCGGAGTTCGTCTTTCATGCGGTCCATACCCTCCCGAAGGGAGGCATCATTTTTTTCCGAAGCCCGAAGGGCGCCTTCGGCCTCGAGCACGACCTCCTCGGCGGCCTTGAGCAATTCCAGGATCTTGTCCTTCTCCTTGGGCGGCTCCTTCTTTTTCTTGAGGTTGTCCTCAACTTCCTTCCTTTGCCCGACTAGCCTTACAAAACGATCTTTCCCCGAATTCCGGTCCCGTTTAAATTCTTCCAGCCGCCTCTCCACCCCCGGCTCCCGGCCGCCGCCCCTGAAGTAGGCCCCCAGCTCCGCCGCCGCGGCCCCCGCCGAGCCCTCCAGGCCCAGAGCGGCGTCCCGCGCCCGCGCCGCGTGACCCTGAGCCTCATCGAGCGCGGCCGCCAACGATCCGGCGCGCGCGGCTTCCAGGGGAAGGCCCGCCATGCGGTCCATGACGGCCGTCAGGCCGGCCGCCGCGGAACGCAGAGCCATCCGATCGGCGTCGGGCAGATACGGGACGGGCCGCTCGGCTCCGAAGGCCCACCATCCGGTCCCCAGAAGGGCGGCCAGCGGAAACAGGAGCATCAGGACAAAAGGAGCTTGACCATCAAGCTCGTTTCCAAGGTTTCCAGGTCGAAGGGCTTGCTGATGTAATCGGACGCTCCCAGGCGAAGGCACTCGCGGGCCCGCTCGTCGTCGGTATTGGCCGTCACCATGATGACCCCGATCCCCGGGTAAAGCCGGCTCAAATTCCGCAAGGCCTCCACCCCGTCCATGCCCGGCATGTTGATGTCGAGCATGATCACCGCCGGCTTGAAATACCGCGCCGCCACCAGGGCCTGCTCCCCATTTTCCGCGCTTTCCACCTCGTAACCCTTGCCTTCCAGGAACCGCGTCAACACCCTCCGGATGGGTTCCTCATCATCGACGACCAGGATCTTCCTATTTTTGGCCGGGATGGACTCCCCCGGCCCCAGACAGCGCAGGAGCGTGTCTCGAAAACTCACCACCCCCGGGCTTTTCAGGACGAAGCGGTCGATTCCCAGGCCGCGGGCGCGCTCCAAAACGGCGTGCTCGGCGCCGGCGGTCAACCCCCCGAAGCGGCAGCCGCCCTCGGTCGCCTCCCGCAGGGCCTTCAGCAAATCCGCCGTGGTGGTCCCGGGCAATTCCAGGTCCACCAGGGCCAAATCCGGCTTGAACTCGGCCGCCGCCCGCCCCGCCTCATCGGCGGACGACGCGCAACGGACTTGGCAGCCCGCGGCCGTCAAAAAAGCGTCCGCCGCCGCGGCGACGCCGCGGTCGGGCTCAACGACCAGAACTTTCGACGCCCCGCGCCTCTCAGCCACCTTTCACCCCCTCCACCGGAAACAGAACATGAAACACCGATCCGGCAGCCGCGCTCTCCGCCCGCACCCAGCCCCCATGTCCCTCCACGATGCCCTTGACGATCGCCAGGCCCAAGCCGAGCCCCCCCACCCTCCGGGTCAAAACATCGGCAGCCTGGTAGAAACTGCCGAACAGCTTCGGGACCACCTCGGCGTCCAGGCCGATTCCGGTGTCGGCGAACCAAAGATGGACGTTGCCCTTTTCCCGGGCCGCCCCGACGCGGATCACGCCCCCCTCTTTATTGAAGAGGGCGGCGTTGAGGAGCAAATGCTTGACGGCCAGGCGGACATGGTCGGGGTCCAGTTCCAAAACCGGCAGCCCCTCCTGGACCTCGAACTCGACTCGAATCTTGCGTTCCTCGCAGACCCGGGCGCAGAGGGCCGCGGTCTCCCGGATCAACGCCGCCAGATCGGTCGGCGCCTTCCGGAGCACCAGCCGGCCTTGGGCGATGTCGGAGAACGCCAAGAGATCGTTGATGACCCCCTTGAGGCGGACCCCGGCTTCCACGGACTTCTGAAAAAAATCCCGGGCGCTCCCGGCGTCCTCCTCGCCCATTCCCAACTCGAGATTTCCCAGCAGGACCGCCAGGGGAGTCCTCAGCTCGTGCCCGGCTCGGGACAACAGGACGTCCTTGGCCGACTCGGCCCGGTGAAGCTCCTGATACGCGGCCTCCAGCTCCCGGCGCAGGGACTTTTCCACGTTGAGGGCGTCGGCGATCTGCCGTTTTTCCCAGCACCGGTTGACGCAGGCCGAAAGGACGTCGATGTCGATCGGCTTGACCAAATAATCGTAGGCGCCCGCCTTGAGGGCCTCCACCGCCGAGGAGAGGTCCGGCGCCCCGGTCATCAGGATGACGTCGATCTTGGGATAGCGCTTGTGGACCCGGGCCGCAACCTCCAGGCCGTCCAGGCCCGGCATTTTGACGTCGGTCACCACAATCTCGTAGGCGCCGTCGGCGGCCTGGACCTTCTCGAAGGCCTTTTTGCCGTCCTCGGCGGTGTCCACCTCGAAACCCAGCCCGGCGACGACCCGCCGGCAGACCTCGAGCAAGGCCCGCTCGTCGTCGGCGATGAGAATCCTAGGCACTCGCCCCTCCCCCGATGGGAATCGAGACTCGGAAGACCGCCCCCGAGCCCAGCCGGCTTTTGACCTCGATCTTTCCTTTGTGCCGCTCCACGATCCCCATCACCACGTAAAGCCCCAGCCCGGTTCCCCGGCCCGCGTCCTTGGTGGTAAAGAAGGGCTCGAAAATCTTGGCCTGGATCTCGGCGGGAATGCCGGGGCCGTTGTCCTCCACCTCCACCCAAGCCCAACCCGCCTCCCGGTCCGAGCGGACCCGCAGAACGATCCGCGCCTTCTTCTCCGGCTCCATGGCCTGAAGGGCGTTGACCACCAGATTGATGAAGACCTGCTTGAGCTGGTTGTGGTCCCCCAGGACCAGCGGCGGGGACGGCTCAAAATCGGTGATGATCTCGGCTCTCCGATGGCTCAGTTCGTGCTGAATCAACGGAAGCGTGTCGGCCACCACCTCGGTCAGCAGGAGGCTGGAATTGGCGTTGCGGGACGCCCGGGAAAACCCGAGCAGGTCCTGCACGATGGTCCGGATACGCTTGGCTTCCGAGTCGATTTTTTTAAGATCGGCCTGAAGCTCCGCGCTCGGCTGGGTCCGCAAAAGAAGCTGGGTGAAACCCAAGATGGCCGACAGCGGGTTGTTGATCTCATGCGCCACGCCGGACGCCAGGCGCCCGACGGCCGCCATCTTCTCCATCTGGATCATCTCGCCCACCATCTGCTCCTGGCGCTCCTCGATGCGGAATTTCACGAAGAACATGGCGATCTGGGGCCCGAAATATTCCATGCCCTCAAGATCGTCCGCCTGAAAGCCCCCGGGCTTGTTCATGAGCTCGACGATGCCCACGATCCGGTTCTGGTAGGACAGGGGAAAGGCCAGGAGGTTGAAGGTCTCGTAGCCCGTGGAAGCGTCCACGGCGGAATGAAACTTCGGGTCCGAATAGGGATCGTTGGAAAGGTAATGCTCGCCGGTGTCGGCCACGTGCCCGACCACGCCCGTTCCGGGCTCCAAAACCACGCCGCCCTCCAACCCCTGGGCGTACCGGGAATGGATGCGGCCCTTGGAGTCCCGCTGAAAGATGCTGACCCGGTCGCAGCCGAAAAATTGGCTCAGGCGCTTGGCCAGCAGGGGCCAGAATTCCCGGTCGTCCTCGGAGGCCAAAGCCTGCCGGCTCAGGGTGTAGTCCAAATGCAGTCGGTCGTAGGCTTTCTCCAAGGAACGCGACGAGGCCAAAAACGCGTCCTCCGAGCGCCGCTTTTCGGTCACGTCCCGGAAGGTGAAGACGAGCACCGGCGCCGCGCCTCCCGTCCGGCCGAACAGAACCTCCAGGGACAAATCACGGTCCCCCTCGCGGTACTGAAAATATCCCGACTCGACCCCTCCGCCCATGGCCAAGGCGACGGGATGATCCTTGGCCGCCAGGACCCTTCCGCCCAAGGACAAAGGGAGGGCCTCCACCAACGCGGCCCCGATCGATTTCTCCCGAGGACGGCCCACCAGCCGGTCAAATCCCGCGTTGCAGCCCAGGATGAGCCCCCGCGGATCGGTCCACACGATGGCCTCGGGAACCGCGTCGATGACCTCGGCCGATTTTTCGGAGCTCAGAAAAACCTCCGGGCCAAGGCGATGTGCGCCTCTTCCTCGGAGGCGATCTTGCCGAAGATCTCGGAGGTCAAGGAATCCTCCTCCGCCAAGGCGCGCTCAAACAGGAGGCCCGCCTGCCGCCCGCGCTCCTCGGCCTCCGCCATGAAGAAGGCGAACTCCCGGGCGGTGGCGCAGGCGGTGAGGGAATTCCAAAGGCGGGTGGAGACCTTCCGGGATTCGGGGGAGGATTTCAGGTCCCGCAGGCGGCCCAACAGCCAGCCCAAATGCTTGTCTTCCTCCCGGGATAATCCGAGCCAAGCCTCGCGCAGCCCCCCCGGGGCGTCCTCGAAGCGTCCGGCGGCCCAGGCGAAGGCCTCCCGCGCCTGCAATTCGGCGAAGGCCGCGCTGCGCAAACGGTCCGCGATCCCGTCCGGGGTCCGCAACGAGCGGACCGGCTCCGGCCGGAACTGCGGCCCCAGGGCCGAAAAAGGGGTCCAACGAGTCTGGGTCACAGGAGGCAAGTATATCATTCGCCCGCGGGGGAGGGCCCATCTTGACGCCGGGGAATTTTGATGCTATAATGATGCATAATGATGCATTGGAGGATGCAATGAAAGCGCTGACTCTGCGGCACCTCAAGCCCGAATTGGCCCGCGCCATCGAGCGCAAGGCGCACGAGGTTGGAACCAGCCTCAGCGGAGCCGTGCTCGTCCTCCTGGAGCAGGCGACCGGGCTGTCCAGGAAGCGTCCGACCCTCCATCACGAGCTGGATCGGTTCTTTGGGGCCTGGTCCCCGGAGGAAGCCCGCGCCTTTGAAAAAGCGCTTTCCCGCCAGCGCCCGATCGACCGCGAGCTGTGGACATGAGCCGGCTACTCCTGGACACCTCGGCCTACTCCGCCGCTTTCCGGGGCGGCGAGGCCGCCAAGGAGGCGCTGCGCGCCGCCGACGAGATTTTCCTCAATCCCATCGTGATCGGAGAGCTTTTGGCCGGCTTCGCGGGCGGCGGCCATCGGCAGAAAAACGAGCGGGAGCTTCGGGAGTTCCTCGCCGCGCCGACCGTCCGCGTCCTCGAAATCAATGAAGAAACTTCGGGGCGCTATGCGTTCATCTTGAATGCCCTTCGCGAGGCGGGCACGCCCATCCCGACCAACGACATCTGGATCGCCGCCAGCGCGATGCAGCACGGCCTCGAGCTTCTCACCGCGGACGCCCATTTCTCCAAGGTGGCGCAGATCGTGGTGCGGCCGATCAAGTCCAACCCGTAGGGTTCTCGCGGCGGGCGCCCTCAGAAAAGCTCGAGGCTCACCCAATCGACGCGGTCGAGCCAAAAACCCGCGCAGGGCTCGCACCGGAAGGCCGAGAAGCCCGCTCCGCGGAAGGAGCCGATGGTCAGCGGCTTGAGGCATTGGGGGCAGGGGTGCTCCTCCTTCTCGATTTTCTCTGGGTAGGCGAGCCACTCGCGCAGGCCTGGTTTTTTCTTGGCGATCCAGTCCAGAAGGGCCGGTCCCCCGCACCATTTTCCGCCGCAAGCCGCGCAGACTTGAAGAGGAAGGGCGCCCGGCCCCGACCCGGGGGCCAGTTTGGCGCCGCAAACGGCGCAGTAAAGGGCGCCGGGCTCCCGGTTGATCCCGGCGGCGCGCGCCCTCTTGGAGGCAAAGCGGGAGAACCAGCGGAGAAACCGGACCAGAAACGGCCAAAGAAATAGCCCCGACAAGAGCAGGGGGACCAGCCACCAGCGGTAACCGACCAGACGCCAAACCGCCGCCGAGAAAAGGGCGTAGAGGAGATACTCCCAGGGCTCCATGCCGAACGGAAGCCGGCTCATCGGATTCATCGAATCGGCATAGAATAACGGGCATTCCCGTTTGAGTCAAGGGGGCCGGCCCATCCCCGCGAAAAAAGCCGCTCATGATCTTGACGAACCCCGGTTTCCCGGTTATTCTTCCCTGATCATGCTCTCGGTGATTGCGATCGGCGTCATATTTTGGCTTTACCGTTCCTTCGCCGGACGCCTCGAAAGCCTGGAAGAGCGCCTGGACGAACTTTCCGAGCGGCTCGAAAATTCCGGCCCGCCGCCCCGGACCGAGGCCCCTCCCGAGATCGCGCCGCCCTCTCCCTCTCCCGCTCCGGCGCCCCCCCGCCGCCCCGAGATTTCCGCCGATGCGCCCCGGCCCAGGCCCCCCCTTCCCCCGCCCCCGCCCGCACGGCGGGAGGCTCCCGCCGCGCCCTCGGGACCGCCCATCAACTGGGAGAAATTCCTGGGAGTCCAGCTCTTCGCCTGGCTCGGAGGCTTCGCCCTGTTTCTTGGGGCGGCGTTCTTCGTCAAATATTCCATCGATCACAACCTCGTCAGCCCCCTGATGCGGGTGATCATCGCGGCCCTGGTGGGAGCGGGGGCCATAGGCGGGGGTTTCTTGCTCCGCCCCAAAGGCTACGCCGTCACGGTTCAAACCCTCTGCGCGGCGGGCATCTCGGTTCTCTACGCGGACGTCTTCGCCGCCCGGACGATCTACGCCTTCCTGAGCCCCGAGGCGGCCTTCTTCATGATGGCCCTGATCACGGCGGCCTCCTTCTCCCTGGCCGTCGGCTTGGATTCCCGGTACGTCGCCGTCCTGGGGCTCATCGGGGGTTTTCTGACCCCGCCGCTCTTGTCCACGGGGGTGGACCGCCCGATCGCGCTCTTCTCCTACATCGCGCTTCTGGACGCCGGGGTCTTCGCCGTGGTCCTGCGCAAGCGCTGGGGTTTTCTCATGGGACTGTCGGCCTTGGCCACCATCGCCATGGAGTGGGGGTGGACCGGAGAATTCTTCACCCCCGCCAAAGCGGAGCTGGCGGCGGGAATCCATCTGAGCCTCTGCCTCCTTTTCACGGGCGCGCGGGAGTTCTTCGAGCGGCGGGGCCTTGAGGAAGAGGACTACCACGCACCGGTCGGCTGGTTCGTCCTATTGAACCTCGCCCTGGCCGCCCACATGCTCTCCTATCAGGCTCTCGCCGCCCGCCCGGGCGTGACCCTCGGCTACCTCCTGGCGGCCGGAGGGTTCTCGGCCTATCTGGCTTTCCGGCGCGAGAGCCTGCGGACCCAGTATTTGCTGGGAGGGCTGGCCGCCTTCGGCCTTCTCTCCTATTGGACCTTGCGCTACCTGCGCCACGAGCTCCTCTTCTGGGGCCTGGGCTTTTACATGGCCTTCGCCATGCTTCACGCGTGGCTGCCCTTGCTCCTGAACCGGTTCCGGCCGGCCTCGGGGCCCTACCTCTACGGCTACGCCGCGCCGGTGGCGATGCTGGTCCTCATCCTCATGGCCATCATCTCCTGCGACATCCTTTCCTTCGTTTTGTGGCCCTTCGTCCTGGCCCTGGGGCTCATCGCCCTGGCCATGGCCTGGATGGCGGCCTCGGTCCTGGCGGCCTTCACGACCTTGGCCCTCATCATGGCCGGCGTCGGGATCTGGCTGTTCCGCCTGCCGGACCCCGGAGGCCTGCCGGACATTCTCCTGGTCCTGGCCTTCTTCTCCTGCGGCCTGTTCGCCTGGGGGCTCATGATCATCCGGCGGCCCTCGCTCTTTGCCGCCAACGCCGGTCTTTCGGCGGCGGGGTCCATCGATCCGGCCGTCGCCGCGCAGATTCCGGCCATGGCGGCCCTGATGCCCTTCCTTCTCCTGGGCATGGTCACGCTCAAGCTTCCCCTGGCCGACCCCTCCCAAATTTTCGGTCTGAGCCTGCTCATGACGGCCCTGCTCCTGAGCCTGGCGTTGTTCCGCTCCCTGGGCACGGTCAGCCTGGCGGCGCTCCTGGCCTCGACCGCCGTCCAATACCTGTGGCACTTCAAGAATTTCCGCCCCGACGCCTTCTCGACCCCGCTGGCCTGGCACCTGCTGTTCTACGGGATCTTCACCGCCTTCCCCTTCGTGTTTCCGCGGCGGGCGTCGGGCCGCGCGCCGTGGCTGGCGGCGGCCCTGTGCGGACCGCTCTTTTTCCCCCTGTTCCATCGGATCTGGGCCGCCGTCCTCGGCCCATCCATGATCGGCCTGCTCCCCGCGGCCATGGCCGCGCCCGCCCTGGCGGGGGTCTTTGTCCTGGTCCGGGACCTTCCGGAGGGCGACGAGCGCCGCGCCGACCTCCTCGCGGCCTGGGGCGCGGGGGCGCTCCTCTTTATCACCTTGATTTTCCCCGTGCAGTTCGACAAGGAGTGGCTGACCGTGGGTTGGGCCCTGGAGGGGTTGGGCTTGCTTTGGCTGAGGGGCCGCGTCCCGCACGAGGGCCTGCGTGCCTGCGGCATCTTGCTTCTCCTGGCGGCCTTCGCGCGCCTGGCGCTCAACCCGGCGGTCCTCTCCTACCACCCCCGCGCCGCCGCGCCCATCCTCAACTGGTATTTGTGGGCCTACGGGATCGTCATCGGCTGCCTGCTGGCCGGCGCGCGGCGCTTTCCTCCCGCGGAGGAGGAATTCCTGGGCTCGAACATGCCGTCCGTGTTCAACGGATTGGCAGCGGTCCTAGCCTTCCTCCTGCTCAACATCGAAATCGCCGATTACTTCAGCGCCGGCTCCACGCTCACCTTTCAGTTCTCCGGGAACCTGGCCCAGGACATGACCTATTCCCTGGCCTGGGGGCTCTTCGCGATCGGCCTGCTCGTCATCGGCATCCGTTCCGGCGCCGCCGGCGCCCGGATGGCCAGCCTGACCCTGCTGACCGCGACGATCCTGAAGGTTTTCCTGCACGACCTCTGGCGGCTGGGCCAGCTCTACCGCGTGGCCTCGATCATCGGGCTGGCCCTGGTGCTCATCCTGGTTTCCTTCCTCTATCAGAAATTTCTCAGCGGGGGCTCCCATGCCGCGGATTCTTGAGCTCTTAGGCTTTCTCTTGGCGGTCCCGGCCTGGCCCCAGGCCCCGGCTCCCGGGCCGGAATGGCGTTTTTCCCAGGAAGCGGTCGTGGCCGGGGAGGGCTGGATCAAGCTCGCCCTCCCCCTGGAAACCGTGGGCGCCGCCCGCCCGGACCTGGCGGACCTGCGCCTGCGCGATTCCCACGGGGAGGAAATCTCCTATCTCATCGAGCGCCCGGTCCGGCGGGCTCCGGAGCTCGTCGGCCTTCAAGATATTCGCCTGTCCATGAACAAGGGGGCCACGGTCGTCACCGGGCTGGTCCCGCCCGCCTCGCGGGATTACGACGCCCTGCTCCTGCGCACGCCCGCCCCCGAGTTTCTCAAGGCCGTCACGCTGGAAGTCTCCGATGACGGCGTCTCCTGGAGAACCGTGGTGGCGTCCTACCCGATCTTCCGCCGGCCCGGCGAGGGCGAGAGCGCCGCCTTCGAGTTCAAGCGCTCAGCCGCGCCCTATGTCCGGGTCACCCTGGACGACGCGCTCACCCCGCCGATTCCCGTCGAAGGAGTCAGCCTCTACACCGGCGCGCGGGAAGCCCCGGGGTTGAGCGTGTCCCGCCTGGCGATCCTTCAAAACGCCAGCGACTCCCGGCAAACCGAACTGCTCCTGTCCCTTCCGGCCGAGCACCTCCTCCTCAACTCCGTCATCCTGGAAACCGACGACCCCGCCTTCTCCCGGCCGGTCTCCGTTCTGGCCAAGGTTTTCTCCGAAGGGGACATGAAGGAGGCGCCCCTCGGATCCGGCACCGTCTGGCGGCTCTCGGGGCGGGAACGGTTGGCCGTTCCCGTGCGGGCCCAGGCCCCGGGCACCAGCCTCGTCCTGCGGGTGGCCAACGGGGACAACCGGCCGCTCTCGATCCGCGGCGTTCAAGCGGAGGTCATCGCCTCGGCGCTGATCTTCCACGCCCCCCGCGCCGGAAGCTACCGCCTTTGGTCGGGACACGCCGGAGCCTCCAAGCCGGAATACGACGTGGCGGCTCTGCGCGAGCGCATGAAGGAGACGGCCTTCGGGACGGCCGAACTCGGCCCCCTGACCCCCAACGATGCTTTCCGGCCGCCCGAAGCGCTTCCCGGCGTGGCCCCGGAGGGCGGAGCGCTCGACGTCTCCAGCTGGCGGTTGCGCAAAGCCGTTTCCGCCGCGCCCCAGGCTCTCCAACGCCTGGAACTGGACCTGGAGGTCCTCGGCCATGCCCGTCGGGATTTCGCGGACCTGCGCCTGATGCGGGAGGGAGTCCAGATTCCCTACATCCTGGACGCGGGCGGGGTTTCCAGAATCCTGAAGCCGGTCGTGAAGGAAGCGGCAGAGGCTCCCAAAGGATTGTTGAGCCGCGGAACGGCCGCCCCCCCGGCCCGGAGTTGGACCTTGGATTTTCCCCTGGCGGGCCTGCCCGTCACGCGCCTTCGGTGCGCCGCCAAGGCCGGGGTTTTCTCCCGGCGGGTCCGTCTTTTCGAGGACCGGACCGACGAACGCGGCGACATCGGGCGGCGCCTGCTGGCCGAGACGCAGTGGGTCCGGACCAGCCCCTCCGGAGGCGACCTGACGCTGGAGCTCGGGGGGCGCCCGTCTTCAGCCCGCTTGATTCTGGAGATGGAAAGCGGGGACAACAGCCCCCTCTCCTTGGACGATTTCCGGGCGGAATATCAAACCCGCCGGATATTCTTTCAGGCCGCCCCGGGAAAACCCCTCCACCTCTATTACGGCCAACCCTCCGCTTCGGCTCCCGTGTACGACCTGAGCCTCGTGGCCGGGCAGGTCCTTTCCCTAAAATCCCAAGATGCCGGGCTCGGGCTGGAGGAGGCGCTCCAAGCCCGACCCTGGTGGGAGGCGCCCAAGCCGGAAGGTGCCATGAAGCACGCTTTCTGGGCCGTGATGGCCCTGGTCACGGGCGGTCTGGTCCTGGTCATCGCCAAACTCCTACCGCAAGAAAAGGCGTGAGAGCGCTCTAGGAAGGGATATAGCTCGGAACTGAGGGCCCCACTCCCTTGACCTCCGCGGGGGGCGCGGAGGTCCAGCGGAATTCCTCCCCGGTCCGCTCCCGCGTGGCGGCCGAAGCCAGGATCGCCGCTCCGTGCGTCTTGGTCAGGCCCTCCAGCCGCGAGGCGAAATTGACGGCCTCTCCGATGGCGGTGAAATCCAGCCGCCTCTTGGGAGCGCCGATCTCCCCCACCACGGCCTGGCCGGTGTGGATTCCGATGCCGATGCGCAAGGTCGGAGCGCCGGCGGCGGCGCGCTCCCGGTTGAGCGCCTCGAGCTCACGGAGCATCTCGAGCCCGCAACGGACGGCCTTGCGGGCATGGTCGGGGTCGTCGAGCGGCGCCCCGAAGTAGGCCATGAGCCCGTCGCCGATGAACTTGTCGATGGTCCCCTCGTGCCGGAAGACGGCGTCCACCATCCGCCCGTAATAGGCATTGAGCATGGCCACGACCTCCGCGGGGGCCATCGACCGCGAGAGCGCCGTGAAGTCCCGGATGTCCGAGAAGAGAAGGGTGATCTCCCGGGCGCCGGAGGCCAGGCCCGGGTGGGAGGCCTGGGCCAGGGTCTCCGCGACGGCCGGCGAGAAATATCGCTCCAGCCGGACGGCCCGCGCCTCCTGGCGGGCGACGCCCGCGACCAGAGCCTTGACGCGTTGGATCAAGCGCCAAGAGGCCAGCGTGGCACCGATGAGAACCGCCGCCGCCGCGGCTCGCGCCCCGGGCTCGGCGCCGGCTTGGGCCAGCAGGGCGAGCTCGAGGGCGCACCCCACGGCGCCCGCGGCCACGGCGATCGCGCCCTCCAGGGTCAGGGCGCTGAGTCCGATCACCGCGGCGAACAGGCCCAAGGCGAAGCTGGCCGTGCCCAGGGCGGAGGAGGAAAGGGGCATCGACAGGCGCTGAATGGCGAAAATCAAGGGCAGGTCGATGAGCACCAGGGCCAGTCCGGAGGCCCAGCGCAGGCGCCGCCGGCGCGAGGCCAGGGCCAACCCCCCGCTGAGCGTCAGGTAAAGGAGGAAGGCCGGAACCGTCGCCCGCCAGGAGGCGTCCCCGCGCAGAGCCCGCCACACCGCCAGGACCGCGACCGCCCCCACCATGAAAAGGCGGATGCGCGAGATCCAGAGGGCGTTGCGCCAGCGCTCCTCCTCAACGGCAACTTCGGCGGATTTCTCCAGGCGTTCCGCCGCGGAGGCCGGGACGGCGCTGTCGGGGGGCACGCCCCAAGTATATGTTCTGAGGGTGGCATTGACAACCGGCGCCCCCGGGGCTACACTGGTTGGTATGAGGAGACCCCATAAAGTCGCGCCGAGAAGGGTCAGAAACTCAAGCCGACGCTCGCAGGCCAAGCCATTGACGCTGTCGCCGATCGCCGTCGATCACCGGCGGCATGGCCTTGAGCGGCCGTTGCACCGCATCTGGCCCTAAGCTCGTAAAGCCTTAAAAACCATCGTGAACCGTTCCGCCCGAACGGGCGGTTCGAGTTTTTTTCATTTGCCCCTAAACCAAGGCCTCTCCCTCTACAACGCCGGCCGTTTCGAGGAGGCCTTGCGCCTATTCCGGGAGGCCGCGCGCCCCCCGGAAAACGACCCGCAAGCCCGTTGCTGGGTGGGCCACTGCCTGCTTTCCCTGGGGCGGACGACCGAGGCGGCGCGGGAGTTTTCCCGGACGGTTCGAAGCCGCCCCCGATTTATCCCCGCCCGTCTGGGGCTGGCGGCGGTCCTGCGCGCCCAGGACCGCCTTGAGGCGTCCCGGCGCGCGTACAAGGCCGCCTTGAGGTTTTCCCCGAAGAATCCCGCGGTTCGGAGGAGTTTGGCGGAGATCGATCTGGCCTTGGGGCGGAGATTGCTCGCGGGCGGCCGCACCAAGGCGGCGGCGATCGTTCTTTCCGAGGGCTATTTGCTCGCTCCAAAGGATTTAAAAATAGTTGAGGAGTTGGAGCGAGCTCGAAAAAAGCCGGAAGAGAAACGGCATTTGGGAACGGAACAAAAAAAACAACCTCGGAACGGCGAATATTTTAGAAAGGCGGCCGAACGAAATGCATCCCACCTTCGGTGGGATAGGATCGTCCGCCTTTCAAATAAATCAAAAGCCCGCCAACCCGGCCAACCGGAAATCCCGCTCCACCTGGCGGGCTTGTTATATTACCACGGCCAATCCCGCCGGGCCCAAACCATCCTGGACGGTCTCGCCAAAACCGACCTGACTCCGATCACCCCGCCCCACGCCCGCTTCAAAGCCTTCGTGCAGACGGGCCGCCTCCGGGAGGCCTTCGACCTCGGGGAAAAAATCTTGGACCGCCCGGAAATCGCGGACCTGGACGCCTTCTTTTATCCCTGGGCGACGGAGCAATTCAAGCATGTGAAAGAAAGCCACATCATTCAGTTGGAGACCCTGGCCCGGGAGGGCCGCCATCCGGCCTGGGTCCGGTTTTATCTGGGCTACCTCCGGGGCGGCAAGGAAGGAGTGAGGGAGTACCGGAGGGCATCCTCCTTCTCGAAAAAGCGCTACGGCTGGATGCAGTTTCGCGCCGGCTGGGCCCATCTCCATGAAAAAGATTTCCCCGAGGCCGTCCGCCGCCTGCGCGCCAGCCTGGCGTTTCGGCCTCGGCAATGGCGGGCGCATGGTTTTATGGCCGAGGCGCTCTCCTGCCTGGGCCGCGGCGACGCCGCCCTGCGCGAATTGGACCGGGCTCTGAAAATCGCTCCGATCCCGGAACGCGGCGCGGTCCTGGCCTGGCGCGGGGAGATCGGGCTTTGGCTCGGGCGCTACCGGGAGGCGCTCCGAGATCTCGACGAGGCCCACGGCCTCGGCGCTCTTTGGTCTTATTGCTGGCGGGCGGGGTGCTTGATCAAACTCGGCCGCAAGGCCGAGGCCTTGAAGGACCTCGAACTGGCGGTTCGGAAATATCCAATGGACCGGGAAGCCTTCGTTTGGCTCGGCGAGGTCAACCGCCTCATGGGCAGGACCCGGAAGGCCGTCCGGGTTCTCAGCCGCCCCGACCTGGGCCCGTGGAGCTTGGTCAACCGGGCGCTGGCATACTCGAAGCTGGGAAACGGCCGGGGCCTGCGGCGGGATTTCTCGGCTCTCCCCGAGGAAATGCGGGACCTGTTCTTAAAACGGGCGGGAATTTCTTCGCCCGAACCCCTGACCGACGAACTTCGGGTCAAGGCTCTGGAGGCGGGTCTGGAGGCCGCGAAGGGCTATCGGAGGGCGGAAGCCTTCACCAACGCCGTCTGGATCAGAACTTTCCCTTCACCAGGTCGCGGACGGCCATTCCGGCGTTGACGAACGCCCCCACGATCCCGACCACCAGGCCCGTCAGGAAGCCGAAAAGCCCGCCCAAGATTCCCGCTCCGATCGCGCCGACGGTGTCCCCGCCGTCCCAGACCACCTTGGACCATTGCTTGGCGCTGTCGATCATGCCGCCGATGGGCGCGATGAAAGGCGAAGCCGGCACCCGCCAGGCGCGCTGGCGAAAATTCTCCTTGTCGGCCGTGGGACCCTCCACCAACCGGAAGGAGGGGATGTCGCGGACCAGTCCCGGAATCCACTTCGGCTCGATGACGGGCTCGGAATGAATCCCCTCGATCCGCTTGGCGCGCTCGGCCAGGTCCTCCAACTCGCCCATGGCCTTGTCCTTCGGGGGAGGGTTTTGGGGCGGGGCTACGGTCAAATTCTCGAAGCCGCCGGCTGCTTGTGTTTTAACAGCCTCAACAACGGCGGCTTTGACGGTCGCGGCGGACGCCATGAACCAAACGGCCAAAAAAGTCGCGGCAACGGAATTAATTCTCATCGTCCGCCTCGTCTCTCGTAAAATCCTTTCATCTCTTGAGTCCGAACAATTTCCGTCGCGGAAAAATTTCCATCGGCGGACGGGGCAAATTCAAAAATTCGAGGCTTCCCGTCCGCCTCGAAGTAATACGGCACCGCCGCCTCGATCCTAGGCTTGGAGCCCGGCGCGGCCTTCATGTAATAAAAACCGTCGGCGGCTTTCTCCACCCAGCCTCCGGACAAAGATTTCAAGTCCCCCTCCGGGACCGGACGACCGCAGCGGTTGGTCACGCTCAAGCGCCATAAATCGGGCGCCCCGGGCACGGGGGCGGCCGAGATATTGAGCGAATGCGGGAAGGAGTAGGCCTCGTCGATGGATTCGATGCGGACCGCCCGGTAGGCCGAGCCCCCGGAGGCGTCGCGGACCTTGTCGGCGGGAAAATCCCCGAAAGAATCATGGACCACGAAATAGGCGTTGCGCCCCCAGGCCGCGTCGTCGCCGTTGGCCGAGCAGTCCACGAAGCGCTCGCCTTCTTCCATGCAGAAATAGCCGACGACCGCCACCGAGTGGGCCCCGAACATTCGCGGGCGCTTGGTCTGCTCCAGCTGGATGTAGGAAATCCCCCACTTGTCGACGGCCGTCGCCAGGACCTTGGCCTTGGAATCGGGAGTCCGGCCCTGGAGGAAGCGGTTGGAGAACAATTGAACGTAGCGCCCTTCCATGGGATTGCGCGGGGCGTCGAAGCGGTTGACTTCATCGGTGTAGGGATCGGGGTTGGCGTAAGGCCGGGATTCCAGGGCCATCTCGGCGTAACCCAGCGGCCCGTATGGGGTGGCGATGTTGCGCACCGGGTCCCGCTCGATGGGGAGTTGTTGGGAGAACATCGGGTAACGGGGGTCGCCGAAGGAGGCCCGGTAAAAATACTCCAGCTCGAAGGTCCGCGGGTCCCACCCGCGCTCGCTCCCGCCGTGGATGGAGCTTTGATAAGACGGCAGGTCGTCGCCGCATTGCAGGCTCCACCAGTCCATGGCGGTGCTGACCCCGTAGGAGAGGCAGGCGAAGGGGGGCTCGTTGGAGCGGCCGTCGTAGGTCCACTCCAGGATCTTGCTGCCGGGGGTCCTGGCGTTCTTGGCCCGGATCAGGGAATTGATGTGCTCGACCCACTCGGGGGTCTCTTCTTGATTCTTATGAGGAAGCTTGTCGTAGCCCGGGATCAACCTCCGGAAGCGCTCCGGCACCGCGGCCAAATCCAGGGCGTAGCGCGGGGCGGGCGGCAAGGGAAGATCATCGGGGCGCAAAACCGGCCCGGTGGAAGTCTTGGGCGCCGTCCGCGCCTGGGGCTCCGTCAAGGCAACCGCGCCGCAGGACCCGTCGAAAATGCAGGAAAGCTCGGCCTCGCTCGGAGGTTCGGGGGCGGGCGCGGGGACGGCCATGGGCGCGGCGAAACTCCACCGCCCCGGGCAAAGCAGAATCCCGGCAACAAATGCAATGAAACGGAACCGCATCAAGAAATTGTAACGACAATGGAACCCGCCGTCATGGGCCGAATGGGCAATTCAAGCTGAGGCGATAGACCTAGGAGACTTGACCCGTATTTTATCGCCGAAGCTTGCACTTTCGGCCTTTAGTTCCGTTTCCGAAAATGTTTTTTCTTTTTTTACTTACCTTCACCGACTTTTCAGATGCAGCCGCAGCAAATCCCGCCCGCCCGACTCCCAGACCGCGTTGAGCACCAGGAGTCGGTGACCGGGACCCCGACCGAAGGGCTCCCGCAGCTTTTCATCCAGACCGTACCAGAACTCATGGACGGCGCTCCAGGCGGCCAACTCCTGCGCCGCCGATGGCGGAGCTCCAGGCTTAAGCCCCTGGGCGCGATGGGTCAGCAGGTGCACGGCCCAGGCGGCGCCCATGACCGGCTCGGGCTTTCCCAGGAAGGCCCGGCCCGGCAAGAGCAGGCGCCCCGGCTGGGCGGCCTCGAGCTGAGGATCGGGAAAGGGAATCAGCCCCAAGTTCAGGCCTTCTTGTTTCCAAAGCACCGCCAGCGGCGCGCCGACCTTGGATTTTGCCAGGAGCCGCATTATTTCCCCGGAAAGCTCGGGCGCGTCCCGCGGCCCCTCCGGCGAAAGCCAATCCTGCTCCCGACGCAGGCGGTCTTCATCGGCGCGGCTGAGCTTTTCCCGGGACAGCGACTCGCGCGCGGCGTCGAGCTCGTCCATGATCGCCGCCAAGGTCCCGTGGCCGAGCCTCATGATCAAGGGATAGGAGCCCAACTGCTCGGCCTTGGCCGTCATCGTCCCGAAAGTGGGGATCTTGGGATAAGGGGCCAGAAGCTCGATCACCTGGCCCAAGGTCTCGCGGGCGGCTTTGAGGCGCTCGACGGCCCCGGTTCGGTGGTTGTGCCGAATGCCGGAATCCAGATCCCGGATGGCCTTGAGCGCCGCGGCGGCCTCCCCCGGCGCCATCGCGCCCGAGCCCATGGCTTCGGCCAGGCGCTTGAGCCCCGCGGTCTCGGCCGCCTTGGGCTTGGCGGGAGCGGCGATGGCCGGCTCGCTCCACCGCCACCAGGGAGTGGATTCGTAGCGGTCCCGGACCATGGCGACGAATTTTTCCCGGCCGCTCAAGAAATGGGTCAACAGCTCGCCCTCGTTCTCGTAGAAATCGGCGTCCGCCGGCGCCCCCACTTCCCGCCAGAACCGCGCCTCCGTTTCCCGGGCCTCCAACTCCCACTCGAAATTGTTGAGCGGCGGCGTGGTCTTGCCGCCCCGGCTGCGGTCCTGCAGGGCGTGTCGGCCTTCGTGGACCAGGAGCGCGGCCAAGTAGTGGGGAGAGATCGCGTTGGTCCCGTAGAACGCGCGAACCCGCACCTCCTTGGCCGCGCCGGAATAAAGAGCCATGGCCGTTCCTGGGCAAGGATGGATCTTGATCGTGAGCCCGTCGCGGTAGAGCGGGGCGATCTCCGCGGCCACGGTGCTTTTTTCCACCAGCTTCAAGGCCGCCTTGAAGCGCTCCTCCAGCGGCGTCCAGCCGGACAGCTCCCCCGGAGGGATGAGGGCAAAGAGCTCCGTCAAGGTGGCCGAGGCCTGGGAGACCAGGGCGGAGGCCCGGTCCACCCGCCTCAAGGCCGAGATCACGGGAACATCGGCGGAATGCGGGTCCAGGCGGAACTCCTGGAGAAACTCCAGCTCCTCGGACACTTCTTTAAGATCGGAGAGGACTTCCCCAAGGTAGGAATTCAAGGCCCGTTCCTGGAAGGCCGCGAATTTTTCCTCCTTGGCCTCGCGGCCCGAGCCGGCCGCGGCCATGGACGCCGAAAGGAGGAGGGCCGCCAGGATCGATCCCAAACGCATCCGGCAATATTAGCTCAATTGGAAACGGCGCGGTAGTTGAGACTTGTCCAATGCAAGATGAGCCTGAAGTTATGCCGTTTCTAACGCAAGATGAGCCCGAAACGGGCTCTGGCGGGGAGCAACCTCCCTTGGCGGACAACGAGGCGGCCGGCTGCCTCCCGGGGGCAGATGCCGGTCGTTTGGGAATATTTTCCGTCAAAAAAATATCCACCCTGATTAGTGATTATCCATTCTTTTAAAGTATTTTTTTTTGAAAATGATGGCGCCTTCATTTTTCGATGCGGCGGGTTTTTGGGGGGCCGTTCCCAAGGCTTTGGTCCCGGCGCCGACGATCCGGGCGGCGCCGAAGCCGTTGTTGGGCCTAATAAACGTATTTTTTGCGGGCTTCGGGCCCGCGGCTTGCGGCCCAGCGGCAGGCCGCAAGCTTGGGAACAGCAACGACCGCCGACGGAGCCTCCCTCCCTACAGCCGCCATTCGGGAACGAAGTGAACAACGACAAAAATGGAGGCAACGGATCCAAAGGCCACGCCGGACCGACAGCGACCTTCAGGCTCATTTACGGATTAGAAAATGCTGTTGGGTATAATCAATAGACGGTGCGATACCCAAGTGGTCCAAGGGGACGGTTTGCAAAACCTTCCTGGCTCGTCGGCACCAGTCTTCGCGGACAAATTCAATGGCCTATCCGCAAGAGCCTTCTAGCTCCTCTCGGGGCGGGCCCTTTGGCGGCCGGGCCATGGGCCTATCGCCTCTAGGTGGCGCCGGCGCCCTGTGCTACCATGTCCCCGCCGCAAAAATCGCAAAGGGGGAACCACATGTCAAACGGGACTTTGAAGGCCGCGGCGGGAGCGCTCTTGACCTTGAGCCTATCAATGCCGGCCGCGGCCGTGATCGATTGGGAGAAGGGCGACCCTTTGTCGCAGTTCCATGTTCTCCAGGAAAATCACCGGAGGTCGGGCGCTCGCGCGCCAAGCTTCGCCAAGATCATAGGCGGCGCCGATGCAACATCTGAATTTCAAAATCAAAACGGCTTGGTTCTGATCGCAATTCATTCTGAAAACGGAGGAAGCCTTTGCACGGGAACTCTTATTTCCAGTCGAGCGGTTCTAACGGCGGCGCATTGCCTGGATGATTCGATTAATAAAATCGACATGATCATGGTTTTCTTCATTGAAAACCTTGATCAGGCACCCGAAGAATCCGCGCGTTACGGAATTAAATGGAAAATTCACGAGTCGTTTCTGGAATCAATTAAACTGAATGAAATCTTTTCGAGCAAAATCCCCTTAAATGACATTGCCCTGCTTTTTTTAAATGAAGAAGCGCCCGCGGCTACAAAGCTGGTCCGGCTTCCGTCGCTTGATTTAACACCAAGACCCCTCGCCGTTGGCGACAAACTAATGCTGGCAGGCTATGGCGCAACTAAGTCTAATACAGCGGCTTCCAGCAAAGCAGATAGGACGACCTCGGAACGGCTGAAAACCGTCGACGACATAGAAATCATCTCCACGGCCCCTAACGCCGACGAATTCACGATCAAGCAAGACACCAAAGGCGCCTGCACCGGGGACTCTGGCGGGCCCGCCTTCGCAAAGTCAAACGATGGACTGCTCACCCAAGTCGGCATTGCCAGCCGGGTGACAACCCCTGGTTGCCTCGGTATCGGCGTCTACACCAATATTTCAAATTATTTGACCTGGATAAAAAAATACTCGCAACTTTGAAGCTCGCGCCAAACCGATTGATTGTTGCGGATCAGGGAAAATGAGGCACTTCGTCTCAAACACTCTGGCTGCTCCCTACCGGGTTCTCCTGCCTGCGTCTTAACATCGCCTCCCGCTAGATCGCGGGCTCAGGCAGTCCGAACTCTTGGGCACTCGTTGGTCCGAGGTTGGCTTCCACGCCGGGCAGATACCCTAAGAGAACCAAAAGTGGTAGAATTCGAAGGGGAACACGGCGGGGTTGCCCGGGCACGGAGGAAGGCGACCCCCAAGGTGCTTCAAGACCTCGAAAAAGGGGCGCTGGCGTGACACTATCGTGATAGCACCGGTTTGGACCTCTGGCAGAAATACAGGATAGTGCTTATAATATAACGATTTGGTGCGATACCCAAGTGGTCCAAGGGGACGGTCTGCAAAACCGTTATTCGCGGGTTCGAATCCCGCTCGCACCTCCAGATTTTTTCCTTTTTGACGGATCCGCCTTCCCCCCTCCGGCTCAACGAAAAGGATCGACCCCTTGGGGGAAAGCCCCCGCCGCGCGCCTGAGCAAAGCTAGCGGGCTGCCTTCGGCGGGAGCGCCTTGGCGGGCGGCGCCCTCGCCTTGCTCCTGCTCCAAAATATTGGCCAGCTCCATGATCGACATGAAACTGATGAGGACCGCCCCCTTCTTGCCGTGTTGCCGAAGGATCGCCTCGACCTCGGATGCGCCGGGCTCGTTCTCCTTCAGGCTGAGCAGCGCCGAAGTGTCGAGAACGAAGGTCTCAGCGGCGGGCATCTTCCCGTCTGCCGGCCAGCAAAGCCTCCGTCAGCCCTTTCGGAGCCGACCCGCGGAAGGCGGCGATGGGGTCCTTGGCGACGGGGAGGACATAGATGACCTTCCCATCATCCGCCCATTCCAACCGCTGATGGGCCTTGAGCTTGAAGCGCTTGCGGATGCGGGCGGGAATCGCCGTCTGCCCTCGATCGCTCAGGGTCGTGACCATGATCTCAGTGTAACAGCCATTTCGCTGCCCGCCAAGTCATTATTTAACAACTACATGTAAATTTATTTTTTGCCATGCACACCCGTTCTCCCCGGAGAAGGCCTGTCTCTTCGCGGCGGCCTGCTGGATTTTGACGCGCGCATCAGATGTGCGATGATTGACATTTCCACGGAGGATTGTCCCATGCCACTCGATATCGAAGCCGGCGTCCGCGACTATTACGGGAAGACCCTCAAAAGCGGGGCGGACCTGAAGACCGACGCTTGCTGCTCGCCCGCGGACCTGCCGCGCGCCGTGCGCGACGCGCTGGCGAAAGTGAGCGACGAGGTGGTTTCCCGCTACTACGGCTGCGGCCTGACCATCCCAAACGAACTGACGGGGCTGAGCGTCCTCGATCTGGGATCCGGCTCCGGGCGCGACTGCTACATCCTCTCGCAGCTCGTGGGCCGGGAGGGGCGCGTGACGGGCGTGGACATGACCGACGAGCAGCTGGCGGTCGCCGAACTCAACAGGGCGCGCCACGCGCAAGCCTTCGGCTACGGCAACGTCGAGTTCATCAAAGGAGACATCTCGCGCCTGGACGCGATCGGCCTCAAGGACGCGTCGTTCGACCTGATCGTGTCCAACTGCGTGATCAACCTGGCGCGCGACAAGGAGGCCGTCCTGCGCCAAGCCCGGCGCGTGCTGAGGGAGGTAGGCGAGTTGTATTTCTCGGACGTTTACGCCGACCGGCGCGTGCCCGCGGAGCTGCGAAACGACCCAGTGCTGTACGGAGAATGCCTCGGCGGCGCGCTTTACTGGAACGATTTTTTGCGGCTGGCAAAGGGCGCGGGTTTTGCCGACCCCCGGCTCGTCGAATCACGGCGCCTGACCGTCGACGCCGGACCGGTCCGCGAGCGGGTCGGCCACATAGGCTTCTACTCGGCGACCTACCGCCTGTTCAAGCTCGCCGGCCTCGAGCCCTCCTGCGAGGACTACGGCCAGGCGGTGCGCTACAAAGGAACGATCCCGGAGGCTCCGCAGGCGCTGAAGCTCGACGGGCACCACCGATTCGAGTCCGGGCGGATCATGACGGTGTGCGGCAACACCGCGTTGATGCTGGGAAAGAGCCGCTTCCGCCGCCACTTCGACTTCTTCGGCGACATGACCAGGCACTTCGGCATTTTTCCAGGATGCGGGACGAGCATGCCGTTCTCGGCTGAAAACAGGAACGATGGCGCCTGCTGCTAAGTGGGCCGTCGCCGAGACCAC
>CAYHPY010000006.1:0-83534 GCA_964358485.1 uncultured Elusimicrobia bacterium | reverse complement strand
CAGGGCCAGGCCGATGCCGGTGTTGCCGGAGGTCCCCTCGATGATGGTGCCGCCGGGCTTGAGCAGGCCGCGGCGCTCGGCGTCATCGATCATGGTGACCCCGATCCGGTCCTTGACCGAGCCGCCGGGATTGAAGAACTCAGCTTTCACGTAAATCTTGGGCTTAAGCCCCCGCGTCACGCGGTTGAGCCGGATGAGCGGGGTTTCCCCGATGGTCTCCAGGATGCTTTCGTACCTCACCTTAAACCTCCCTTCGCCCGGTCAGGGCGCAGCCGAGCGTTCTTTCGTCGATGTAATCCAGGTCGCCCCCCAGGGGCACCCCCTGGGCGATGCGGCTGGTCCGAACCCCGAGCGGCTTGAGAAGTTCCGTCAGGTAGAGGGCGGTGGCGTCCCCCTCGGTGTCGATGTCTGTGGCCAAAATGACCTCACGCAGCCCCGGCCCGGCGGCCTTGACCCGGGAAATGAGCTCCGCCGCCCGGATGGACTCGGGGCCGATCCCGTCCAGCGGAGACAGACAACCGTGCAAAACATGGTACAGCCCCCGGTAGCTCCGGGAGCGTTCCACCGCGGCCACGTCCTGGGGCTCCTCCACCACGCACAGCAGGCTTTGGTCGCGGCCGGGGTCCGAGCAAAGGGGGCAAATCGGCTGGTCGGAGTAATTGAAGCACCGGGAACAGGCCCGGATGCGGGCCTTGGCCTCACGCAGGGCCGTGGCCAACTCCTCAAGTTCCGAGACGGGCGCCCGGAGGGCGTGCAGGGCCAGGCGCTCGGCCTGCTTGGGGCCGATCCCGGGGAAACGCTTGAAGGCCGCGATGAGGCGGTTCCAAGGGCTCATTTCTTTTTGACGATTTTAAAGGTCCCGCCCAGGACTTTTTCGGCCTTTTTCAAGGGGTGGTTGCCGGAGTCCGGCTCGCCTTCGGTGACGTCCTTCCAGGCCCCCTCGACCGGGGTGGCCCCAGCCGAGGGAGGAATGCCCTCATCCACGATGACTCCCCCTTCCTCCGGAGCCGGGGCGGCCCCCAACTCCAGGCGCAGGCGGATCTTGCGGCCGGAAACTGTGGCCAAACTGGCCTCAATCAGGGGAAGTGACCGCTCCGCCGACTTCAGGTCGAACTCCCGGGCCAAGGTCAAAGTCCACTCCCCGGCGGAAACTTCCTTGACGCCGGCCTTGGCCAGGGCGTCGCCCAGGGAGGGCTTTTCCCGGGAAACCCCCTCCAGGACGCGGGCCCAAATCTGTCGGGTAGAACCCTGGGGCTGGCCCTGGGGCGAAGCTTGGGGCGAAGCCTGGGGCGGGGACACCACTTTAGTGGTGTCCCCCCTGACTGCCACCGGAGCGGTGTCCCCGACTTCGGCCGGTTGCGGGGCCTGCGCCGGTGCCGCGCCCGAGGCCAACCGTCTTTCCAAGGCCTCCAACCGCCCCAACCAAGCCGCCAAGTCCCCGGCGGCTTCCAGACAGCCGAACAGGCCCAGTTCCAAGGTCAAGCGGGGAGAATCGCTGTTGCGCAACTCCTCCAGGGTCCGATTGAGGCGGCGGAGGATGAATGCCAGGCCGTCGGGCGAGACGGACGCGGCCAGCTCGCGCCATTCCGGGTCTCCGACGGCCTCGGCGCCGAGCTTTTCCAGGTAGACCGGCTCCAAGGCGTCGCGCATGTCCCGCAGGATCTGGGAGGCTTCCACCCCGTCCTCGTAGGCCCGCTTGAGCCAATGGGCCAGCTCCCGGGATTGCCGGGCCAGGAGCGCCGCCCCCAGCCCCGCCAAAAGCTCCTTCGGGGCGAAGCCGAACATCTCCCGGACCGCTTCCTCGGTGACCTGCTTCTCCCCGTAGGTCTGGGCCTGGTCCAAAAGCCCGACCCCGTCGCGGACCGAGCCCCCGGCCGAGCGGGCCAGAAGGTCCAAGGCGGCGGGATCGATGGAGATTTTTTCCTTTTTGGCCAGGGCCCCCAGATGCCCGGCCAGAATGTCGGCGGGGACGGGCCGAAAGCGAAACCGCTGACAGCGCGAGGCGATGGTGGCCGGGATCTTGGCCGACTCCGTGGTGGCCAGGATGAAGACCACGTGGGCGGGCGGCTCCTCCAGGGTCTTGAGCAGGGCGTTGAAGGCCCCGGCCGAAAGCATGTGCGCCTCGTCGATGATGAACACCTTGTAGCGGTCCCGGCTGGTGGCCAGGGCCACGGTGTCGATGATGTTGTCGCGCACGTTGTCCACGCCGGTGTGGGAGGCCGCGTCCATCTCCAGCACGTCGATGCAGGAGGAGGCGGCGATCTCCCGGCAGGGATCGCATTTGCCGCACGGCTCGGGGCCCGCGCCCTTGGCGCAGTTGAGCGCCTTGGCCATGATCCGGGCCAAGGTGGTCTTGCCCACCCCCCGCGGACCGGTGAACAGGTAGGCGTGGGCCAGGCGGCCCGCCGCCAGCGCGTTTTTGAGGGTGGTGGACACGGCTTCCTGGCCCAGGACGTCGTCGAAGGTCTGGGGGCGGTGCTTGCGCGCCAGGACGACGTACGGGGTCTCAGACATTGCGGCGTCCCTCCAAGCTCAACTCTCCCGGACCGAAGGCCATGACCTGGAGCAGGCCCCCGACGATGGCGAGGTTTTTAAGCAGCTGCACCCGCTGGTCGGGCCCGAGGTGGAAGATCATGGTGGCGACCACGACAAATCCCGCCAGCGCCGCGGCCCCCAGTCGGGAGTAATAACCCAGGACCAAAGCGATCCCGGCGGCGGCTTCCAGCGCGGCGGACGCCGCGCAAAAAAACACGGACCAGACGACCCCGTGGGATTCCATGAATTTGACGGTGGAGGAAAAGTTCGTGACCTTGCCGAAGGCCGAGGCAAGAAACAAAGACGCCAAAAGAACCCGTCCCGCCAGCGCCATGATGTCGCCGCCGCGCATCAACGGAGTGTACCATAAATCCCATAATCCGAGGACGGCGCCGCGCTTGGCCCGAGGCGGCGATCACCTCCGGCCGACTACTTCAGCCAGTCGCGCATCAGACGCTTGATCTGGGTCTGGTAGGGCACCCCAGTCAACCGAGCCTTGGTCTTGAAGCTTTCCAGCAGCGGCTCCGGCACCTTCATGCTGATCAGCCGGCTTTTCGGCGGCCGTTCCCGTGGGGCATGCAGGAGCCGGAAATCATCCAGGAACCGGATTATCTGCTCCGGCCGCATGGACCGGCACCGCTCCAGGTATTCCTTCGAAAAATATTGGACGGGCCTCATGGCCGCAGTTCCTCCAGCGCCCGGATGTCCTCCAAATCCTGCGGCCTCCCGCTGGCTTTCTTCATGGAGATCAGGTCCCGGAGCGCCAAGACCGGCAGCGTCCGCCCGCCGGACCGGATGTTCTTGATCTTGAGCTTGGCCAGGTCGTGGGTGATGATAATGTCGACGATCTGGGCGGCGTCCTGGGGGTTATAGAAGCTCCAGGCCACGAGGTTACGGTTGCGGATGTACTCCTCCCGGAAATCGAAGACCTCTCCGCCGGTGACCGGCAGCCGCGGCACGAGGCCCAGCCCCTTCAGGGCGGCTTCGGCTGCCAGATAGTGGGCCCGCGTCAGGCGCAGGACGATGTCGACGTCGACCGTGCCGCGGACGGCCCCATGCAGGGCGACCGCGTAGCCGCCCGCGATGGCGAAGGGCACGGAGGCTTTCTCAAAGGCGGAGGCCAGCTCGAATAGGAGCATTGGTATATACTAGTATATACCGCGTTCCGGCTATTGTCAATGCTCCGCATCAACTCACGCAAGATGTTCCCCAGCGTTGGCGCCGCGGGAGGGAGCCGAGCGCGCCATAATTCCTATAATACGAGGATGACGCCGCGCCTGGCCGCCCTGCTCCTCCTCCTCGCCGTCCCGGCCTCGGCGTTTTTCGGGGACGATTTCCCGGTGCTCTGGCAGGAGCGCATGTTTTTCGACGCCCTCCTGCAGGCCCGGGACCGCGCGGCCCGCACCCAAAGCGACCCGCTCCTTCTGCCGGTCATGAAGGCCATCGCCGGCCAGGCCGCCCAACAGTCGGCCAACCTCCAGCAGATCCATTCTTTCGTGAAGGCCCAGAAGGACAACCTGGGCTACGCCTTCACCCAACCCGAGCCGGAGGAAAGCCTGGCCACCATCCTGGAGAACTTCGAAACCCTCTCCAAGGGCGCCGAGCAAGTCCGCCAGAACCTCTACTACCTCACGGCCCGCTGCCGCATCGCCTCCGGCCAGGCCCTTCAGGACGCCGAGATGAACCAGGCCAGCCTCCTCATCCTGGGGCAAATCCAACAGCTCCAACTGGACTTGAACGCCCTCTACCTGGACGCCACCGAAGTTCGCAAGCAGGTCCACGACAACAAATGGGCCGTGGACAAATTCTTCCTTCACAAGACCGAGGACCTCTACCGCAACGTGGTCCACGTCCAGGACGCGATCTTTAAGGTTTACAACTCGGCCCTGGAACTGAATCTCCGCACCAAATGAAGGTCCGAACTCCGGCCGTTGCCGGATTCGGACCTTCCCTCTCTATTATTCTTTTCCCTCTCTTGTTGTTATTTTCCGTTCTTTTCCCTCCGTTGTCGTTCTCCACCCCCGCCCGAGGCCCCTACCTCGTCAACGTCTCCTCCTCTTCCGTTGAAATCTGCCGCCGCCCCGAGAACAGTTCCGTTCTTTGCTTCCCCCTTTCCAACCTAACCCCAGGAAGCACCTTCTCTTACAAAGTCCCCGGCTCCACGACCTCCTGGACCGGGAAAACCCTGCCCGGTCCCGGGCGGCCCGCCGCCTTCGTGGCCTTCGGCGACAGCGGGAAAGCCTCCCCCTCCCAATACCGGGTGGCCGAACTCATGCGCCGCCTGGACCCGGATTTCACGGTCATCCTGGGAGACATCGTCTATCCCAAGGGCAAGGACAAGGACTACGACGCCCGCTACTTCGCCCCCTACCGGCAGTCCCTGGCCCGGTTCGCAATCTTTCCGGTGATCGGCAACCACGATTACGGCAACCACTCCAAGGCGGAAAAAGGGGAACGCATTTTCCGGGAGGCCTACGAGGCCATCCACCGCCGCCCCCGCTATTATTCCTTCGACGCGGGAGTTTTGCATTTGGCGTCGGTGGACGACAACGCGTTCTACGACATCGGCGCGGCCGCGCCCCTGGACCCCAAGAGCCCGCAGTGGAAATGGCTGGACGCGGATTTAGCCGCCTCCCAGGCGCCCTGGAAGATCGTTCTGCTCCACATCCCGGTCCATTCCTCCTCGCCCCACGGGGACTACCCTGATCTCAAGAAGTGGTTGGAGCCGTTGTTCGCCCGCCACGGCGTGGACCTAGTCCTGCAAGGCCACTACCACGCCTACGAGCGCAGCCATCCTCCCGGCAAAACCGTCTTCGTCACCGCGGGGACCGGCGGAGCTGCGTTTCATCCCACCTGGACCCAAAACCGATGGACCCGGAAATTTTTACGCGCCCACGGCCTGGCCTTCATCCGCGCCGACGCGCGGAAGCTGGTTTTGGAGTTTCATGATGAGGAAGGGCAGGTCCAGGACACGCTGACTTTGGAGAAGTAGTCGGGCGGGGGCCTCCTGCGAGGTTTACTCGAACTTCAGCGGCTTATGGCCGAAGTGCTCCTCCAAGACGACGTTGAAAGTCGCGTCCAGGGTCGGATGATGGCCGACGTAATAGCCGCGCGCAACCTTGTAATAGGCGATGAGCTTACCCACGTCCACTTCGTGCTCTTCGGCCAAAAAGCGGATATCCTCGCGGTCTCTGTCGTTGTAGCGGCCGAGCTTGCTGAGGATGAGGTCTTCCTTCCCGACCGCCATGACCGTGAAGTGCTTGAGCTTGCCCTTCAATATCTTGACGGACCGGCTCCGCCATTCCGGCTCTTCGATGAGCATGATGCTCGTGTTCGCCGGCTGGAAATAGATGTGGTGCTTCTTGGCGAGGTCCGTGTCTTTGCCGGCCAAATCCTCCAGCTTCTTTTGGACGCGCCCGTCCTCAAGCCAGGCGTCGATGTCCTCGGTGCCCCGACGAGACCCGTAAGCGATGACGGCCGCCGCGCCGCCGAAGACATAAAGCGCGGTTTTGGAAGTCAGGCCCTCTTCATCGAAGCGCGCGTCGATGTCCTTGAGAAACGCCAGCAGTTCCTCTTCGCCGGCCCGCTTCATGGAGAAAGATGCCGCTTGAAAGAGTCCATATCCGCCGAGGCCAATCCATGCCAAAAGCGAAGCCAGACCGGCGTCCGGCCGCGCAGGAAATTCAACGCCGTCTCCGTCCTCGGCCTCGTGCCGACGACCTCCTCCCGGTCGAGCTTCATCTTCCCGAGGCCGTCGTGGAGGTGGCGCACGGTCGCCCAAACCCGCGGCTCGACGCCCTGGGCGCACCCCTGGAGCTTCAGCATGACCGCCAAGACCATCCCCAGGCGGTTCTGCAGGCCGAGCGAATAGGCCGCGGAACCGAGTTTGGTCCAATCCACCTCGGCGGCGCGCTTGAGCAGGAGCGCGGGAAGGGCCTCGAAGACGCGCGGATCATGCATGAAGCGGAGAGCGGCCAGGACCGTCTCATCGACCGAAAGAGCCACCAGGGCGGGGCGGGAGCCGCTTCCCAAGAATCGAACGCCGTAGCGCGCCAACTGGGCGACCAGCACTTCCTCGCTTTCGGCCGCCGCGTAGAAGCCGGGGCTCAGAGCCGCCTGTTCCACCGGAAGCCCGCGCTTGGCTCCGGGCCCCGAATCCAGCTCGCTGAAAAGCTCATAACCGGAACAACCGAAGGCGCGGCTGAGGACCAGCAACTCGGAAAGCGTGACGCTCCTCTTGCCTTGCTCGACGCGTGAGACCTTCGCCTGGGGCCAATTCAGCCGCTTCGAAAGCTCCATCTGGGACAGGCGGAGGGCTTCCCTCTTGCCTCGGACGAGCCGGCCGAAAGTCCGCTCCGGACTATTATTCATATATGAATATTATAAGTCATTTATGAGATAAGTCAAGGGCCTGCCCGCAAGATCCCCAATTGAATATGGCCCGACTTTGCCGGCACCGGCATTTTGTAATATCCACTCACGAAAGGACCATGATCAAACTTTTGCTGACAGCTTTATTAATTCCACAACTTGCCGCGGCGGCACGGATGACCGCAAAGGAAGGCGGAGCCACCGAAGAATATATCGGTGACGTTGCGGTCGACCTTGATAGCGCGACCAGGCTTTCCGGGCATATCGGCCCCGTGACCGGCGTCGGATTTTTCCATAAGGGAACAAAATTGCTCTCCGCCGGGGTCGATAAGGATATGCGCATCTGGGACATACAACCACGGGTCCGCTGGGCCGGCATCCTCATGCGTCACCACGAAATGCCCATTACTTTCCTGAGAGTTTCAAAGAACCAGCAATACCACGCATCGGTCGACCAAGGCGGCACGATGATCCTTGGCGCATTTTCGGTCAGCCAAATAGGCGGGAAATTGAGTCATCATTTCAGTGACCGCGTTGTCGGCCTTGAATTCTGCCCGGGCGGGGATTGCCTCGTTGTCGCCAGCGAAAGGGGAGAAATCGCCTTTTGGAAGAATCCCCAGGGCAAGGATTTCCAATCTTGGCAACGGACTCTCTCATCCCCCCCCGCGACGATGAGATTCCCGAACATGGCCTCAATTGACTCCCTTTCCTTTTCGGAAGACGGCCGAGGTTTATTTTTGGCAGGGGATGGAGCAATCGGGTTATGGGAATTCGGAAAGAAAAACTTCCTCCGGTTCGACTCTCCCCATAAAGGAAAAGTAACGGCCCTGGCCCTATCCCCCGATGGCAATACGCTGGCCTCCGGGGGCGGAGATTCAGACCTCATACTTTACAAGATCGAGCGGTCCCTCAAAATAATGGCGAAGCTTCCACAGGGCGACCCCATAGCCTCCATCTCTTTTTCGCCAAATGGAAAATACTTAGCCGTCGCCGCCGGGCCGATGGTCCGAATGTACGAAACATTCTCCTATTCCCTTGTTTCCACTTTTATCGGGACCCGCCGCCCGGTCAGTCAAATCGCGTTCAATCCCGATTCTTCTTTATTGGCTGCGGCCGGACTGGATCATTCGATTCGCCTCTATCCCATAGCCTCCCCTGATTCCGGAATCTCGGTTTTGCCTTCCGGGGGAGGCACCTATGATCTGATGGGATCAAACAAGGACGATGTCGACGAGCCACCGAAATCCACAAACCAGGCCGACCCAAATTCCTTCGCGGTCGTCATTGCCGTTCAGGAATACCAACTTGAAACGATACCGCGGGTCGCCTATGCGGCTCGGGACGGCCAATCCGTTTTCAAATATCTCACGACGGCAATGGGATTCCCCCCGGCAAACAGCGTCTTGTTGCTCAACGATCAAGCGACTCTGAGCCAAATAAAAAAATTCCTGGGCCCCTGGTTGGCGATGAGGGCAAAAAAGGGCGGAAAAGTATTCATATATTTCGCCGGGCACGGAACCGCCGACCCAAAATCCGGGGAGGGGCGCTTGCTTCCTTACGATGGGGACCCCAACCACATGGATTTGACGGCAGTAAACGTTCGCGAAGTGGTAGAGGGTTTGGGGCGATTGGAGGCGCAAGTGAGCTTGGTTCTGGATTCCTGCTTCGCGGGCCGAGGGGCACGATCGATCTCGATTCCCGGAGCACGGCCATTGGTTTGGGTTCAAGGGACGGCCGCGGGAAGGGATTCCAACACGGTGATTCTCGGGGCGGCAGAGGGTGATCAAATCAGCACATTCTACCCCCCCGGCAGGCATGGCCTCTTTACGCATTTTTTCCTCAAAGGACTCCGGGGGTCGGCGGACGCCGACAAGGACGGAAACGTCGAAGTAGCAGAGTTATTCCGCTATCTCCGCCCTGCCGTGGAAGCCGCCGCGCGAGAGCAAAACATCAAACAAACTCCATTTATCTCCCCCGAGATTGAAGCCGTGGAACGGAAAAACCTCCCGCCATGGATTCGACTGAAGGAATGAGCAAGGCGTGCCATCAACTTGGGGCTCCCGCCCCATGAATCCAAGGGTGAAGGCTTCGTTGGCCCTTATTTTTTATTTCCGCATTTTATTCCCGGACTCACTCTCCGCCAATAGCGAATTCGCCTACGACGCAAAAAACAAAACGGCGGTTATGATGGAACCCGGTGGGATCCGAATTTGGCGCGAAGGGGGACAGCCCCAGGGGCATTTTCAGACAATCTCAGAGCGCGCAATCAGCCCGACCGTCTCTATCGATGGACGATACGCCGCTCATGGCCGAATTTCAGGGGATATCATCATCCTGCGGCGGCAGGATGACGGGACCCAGGGTCCGGTTTTCAAATCCCATTCCCTACTGACGGCGGGAAAGAAAAATTCGATCGGGATTGCGAAAATTCAATTTTTTATGGGAACTTCAAAAATCGCCGTCGCAAGATTCGATTCGATTGAAATCTGGGACGCGAGCTCCGCCCGCCTTGAAAAAACCTACCCGATTTATTCCCCTGCCAAATCAGGCCCTCGTGGCCAAACGCATTCATCGGAAAACAGCTGCGTGAGCGTCATTTTTTTTCAGAGCGGCGGCAAGCGCCTCGCGGCCATTTGCAACACGCCCGACGGCAAATCGGCCATTTGGGATGTGACAAAAAACACTTTTCAGGCCCTGGAAATTCCAAGCGGCGCCATCAAGGATTTTTCCCTCGACAGAGAAGGGCGGCGGGCGATAATTGTTCACGCCGGAGTCTCGGTGATGGACATGGGCTCGGGGAGCCTGGTTTCGGCGCCGATTCCCGGGGCGGATGGGTTCATTTCCGCCACCTTTAATGGCCCGGGTGACGCCATGATTTTTTCGGGACCTTCCTGCCGAATTGCGATGGCGGACAGCCGCTCCTTTTCCATGGTGGCGCTATCGCCTTGCTGGGGAGGAGGTCGCGCGAAGGCGACAATATCGGATGACGGCAAATGGCTGGCGGCGGCGACCTCCGATCGATCATTTTTCAAGATCACCCTTCCCCCAAATGAGGATTGGCTCCCCGTGGCGAAATCCCGGGAAATCACCGCGGCCCATCAATCCTGGCGCACACCAGACTCCGGGGAAATTGAAAATTTTTCCGGGGCGGGAGCCTTTTCGGCCGACGGCAGGAAATTGGCGTCCGTTCACAAACGGGGGGCTATTACATTATGGGATGTCGGAGAAGCGAGGATTCTTGGGATCATCTCGACGACTTCGACCATCAAGAGCCTCTCCTTTTGTTCCCACGATCATCTAATGAGCGCCGACGAACGGGGAGTTGTTTCGGAATGGCTGGTTCCGACATCATTATCATTTGGCGGCACGTACGCTCGGAAGAGCCCTATCGGCATCACAAAGGCGGACGATGTTCGCTGCGCATCTGATGACACCGAAACCCTATTATCGACCATAGACGGCGGCGTCACGATGAGACGGGGAAACGGCCGCGAAATCGTCCTGGCAGGCCCGGAATTCCGGAGCAGGGGAATCGCCCGCTCCCCAAACAGAGAGTATCTCGCCGCGATCGGGACAGCGGGCATCGCCCACATATGGACAACTTTAGGCAAGGAAATCGGAAAAACCGAAGCGGCGGCCCCCGGCGCGGTTTCCATGTTTTTTTCACCCGATTCCAAGTATTTGGCGATCGGCACCGATCGGGGGGAGGTCCATCTTTTCGCCGCTCCCTCTGGAGCGCGGCGCGCGGCACTCAAAGGTTTTCAGGGGAATGTGGGGGCCTTGGCATTTTCCCCCGACTCCCAGTTCGTTGCGGCTTTGGGCGGGACCTCCATGTTTCACATTTGGGATTTGCGATCCTGGCGGCGGGCTCCCTTGAGTTCAGGAGGAATCCAGCCCACCGCGATCTCTTTTTTGCCCGGCGGGAATGGCCTGGCTGCTGCGGATGAGACCGGAGCGTTACACATTTTCAAATTCGCCGGAGATGGCCTATTATTTAAAAACGTTCCGGATTTTTCCCCACCCGCCGGGCCGATGGCGCCCAACGGAGAAGATCTCGGGCTCGTAGTATCGCTCGGGGAATATCAAAACAAAATTCTCCCCCGTCTGGATTTCGCCGGCCGCGACGCCGACTCCATCCGGGACTGGCTCTTGACCGGCCTAGGAATCCCGGGCGATCGAATTGCCATGTTAAAGGACCGAAAGGCCACGAAGGCCGGCATGGAAATTCAGCTTGGGGATTGGCTTCGCAACCACGCGTCCACCGCGACCAGGGTATTTTTCTACTTTTCAGGTGTGGGGATGACCGATCCCGTCACCGGGGAACGGTTCATTCTCCCGCACGATGCGGACCCGGATTTCCCCCAAGAAACGGCGCTCTCCTTTTCCCGGATCAAGACATTACTCTCCGTGGTCGAATCCCGGGATATCCGGATAATTTTGGATGCCGGTTTCGGGGGAATGGGGCCCAGGAGCTTTCACAAAGAAGGAGGCCGGCCGCTGGTTACCGTTTATGATCAATCTGGAAGGGATGATGGCCGAATTATGATCATTGGGGCGGCGGAGGGCGGAGGGATCGCAATGGATGACCGCGCGTCTCTTCACGGTTTTTTGACCGGAACGTTCCTGGCTGGCTTATCAGGAAACATTGACCTGGATGGGAACAAATCCGTCTCAACAAGGGAATTGATTTTAAAACTGAGGCAGGATTACCGGCGATTTCCCACCAAATTACCCGGGGAATACTCTCCCCTAATTTGGCCGAAATTTGAGGAAGGGGACGACCGCTGGGGCCGAACATGGGGGCCGGTTCTGGGAACCCCTTAAGTCCCCGGTACGCGCTGCCCGGCCTTCGCATTTTATAACATGCCTTCTAAGATCGCTTGCGAGGAACGAATATGAACGAAACCCTGATCGTCGCCGGAGCCCGGACCCCCTTCGCCGTTTGGAAAAAAGGCACGCGCGGGGACGGAACGCCAGGAGGACGGCTCGCCGAATGCGACCCCTACGATCTGGCCGCGGCCGCGGTCAAAGGAACCCTTCAGAAAACCGGCCTGGCCCCCGAAAAAATCGAGCGGCTGGTCTTCGCCAACGCCTACCACACCGGCACCTACGGGGTCTACGGCGGCCGCTACGTCGTGCTGCGCTCCGGCCTGCCCTTCACCGTGACCAATCTCACGGTCAATCAGGCCTGCGGCGCCGGACTGCAGTCGGTCATCAGCGCGGCGCAGGAGATCGCCTGCGGCGACTACGGCCTGGTCATGGCCTCGGGCGCCGACTGCCCCAGCCAGGTCGCGCGCAACGTCTTCGTCCCCTCCTTCAGCGACTGGGCCGCGGGACGGCCCATCGCCCAGACTTCCCAGACCTGCTCGGCCGCGCTCGGCTTTTCCCGCGCGGACCAGGACGCCTGGGCGCTCAAAAGCCACCAGCGCGCCCGCAAGGCCCAACTCGCCGGGTATTTCAACGAGGAGATCATCCCCGCGGGCCAGGCCACGGAGGACGACGGCGTACTTCAGGATCCCCAGCCCAAGAACTTCGAGGAGGCCAAGATTCTATTCCAGGACGAAAACCTCGGGGCCACCTCGGCCAACACCCACGCGGTGGTCGACGGCGGTTCGGCCCTGCTGTTGGCATCTTCCAAGGCGGCGGCGGGCATGAAGCCGCTCGGGCGCTACCTGGGAGGATCGGTGGTCAGCGTCGATCCCAAGCGCATGGCCTACGGGTCCGTGGAGGCCGTCCGCGCCCTCTTGGGGAAAGTCGGCTGGACCTTGAAAGACGTCGACCTCTTCGAAATCAACGAGACCTTCGCCTCCCAGATGCTCATCGCCTTCAAGGAGCTCGGGCTCCCCGAGGACAAGGTCAACGTCAACGGCGGGGGCTTGGCCCTGGGCCATCCCTTCGGCGGCTCCGGCTGTCGGCTGGTCCAGACCCTGTTGCTCGAGTTGGGCCGCCGGGGGCTCAAGCGCGGGATCGCGGCCATCTGCGTGGGGGGTGGGTCCGGGGTGGCGGTGGCCGTCGAGCGGCTTTAAGACGGGAAGCCGCAGGCAGCCTACTTTTCCATCGTCGTCAGCGTCAGCCGGGTCTCGGCCTTCAGGGTTCCCGCCTTGGCGCGCTTCATGCCCCTCGTCTTGACCAGGGCCTGGCCGAGGTCCTCGGCCAGGTAGTCGTAGCCGTCCTGGTTGCGGGTCGCCAGCGCCGAGAACTTGTCGGTGGAGGCGAAGGCCTGGAGCGTCTCGGCTCCGAAGGGGGCGTCGCACTCGAATTCCTGAGGCAGTTCGTAGGCTTGGTTGACCTTGCCGGCGTCGAGGTAGTAGTTGTCCAGCAGCAGGACGCGCTTGCCGTCGGCCAGGTGATAGATCAGGCGGACATAGCCCGGCAGGTTCAGCCGCACGAAGACCTTCATCTTCTCCCCGCGCGAGAAGAACAGTCCGTCCTCCCCTTTGTTGGTCCAGGCGTCGACGCTGAGACCGCCTCCCTGGAGCTCGTCGGCTCCGAAGAGGCCCTGGTCCCGGAGGGCGTCCTTGTAGTTTTCGGGCTTAAGATCAAGCTTGGCGGCGGCCAGAACAGCGGCCGGCACCTCGGCCTCGGCGGCGGCCGCGAAAGCCCCGCCTTCAAGCCGGCGCAGGCGGGCCACGAGCCGCACGGAGCCGGCCTGCTCCCAATAGGTTCCGGTTAGGAGGAACGCGGCGGCCGACGCCTGGCCAGGCTTGGGCGCGACGACCGTCCACCTGGGCGCCTCCGCCAGGCGGCTTTCAAGCGCTTCCTTCAGATAACGCGAAAGGGGGCTGGTCATCTTGGTGTCGCGAAAAGTAAAGGGCTGGACTTGGACCCGAGCGTCGGGCAGGTCGGAGGCGCTCTTGAGGCCGAAGGCCAACAGCCACGCGGCGTCCTCGAGCGTTTTAACCGGGCGCTCGGCCAGGCGATTGATGGCGGCGCGCAGTTCGCCGGCGCCGGGCAGCGGGGAGGAGGACTCCGGCGGCTTGCCCCCCGCCAGCGCGGCGATGGAGCGGGCGTCCTGGAAGTCAGCGAGCTTTGCGCGGGCGTCCAAGTAGCGCTCCAACGCCTTGGAGCGGTCGCCGGAGGACTCCGCGCGGCGGGCGTCCGAGACGAGCGCGGCGACCTCGCCGCGGAGAGACTCGCTTTTGGCCCCATAGGCCGCGGCCAGGTCGGCCTTGCCGGCGGCCGCCAGCGCATGGCAGCGGTCCTTCTTGGGCTCGGAGAAGAACTCGGTCTTGAGCCCCTTGATGTCGAGCGCGGAGACCGATTCGACGGCGGAGCTGACGGACTCCGAGGCCTCCTCCCCTTTCTGGACGAGCCTGGTACTGCCCGAGGACTTGATGCTCACCGAAACGCTCTGGATGAGCGCGCTCTTGGCTTGGTCAACCGCCAGCCGTCGGCATTGTTCGGCGTCAGAGCCCAAGACGGCTTGGCCGTAGCCGGTGAAGTAGCGTTCCAAGGGAAAGGCGCTTCGGCCTTCATCGGCCACCCATGCGGGCGGCGCCGCCCAGACCCGGGCCGAAGCCAACAAGAGCAGCAGCGTCCAGTTCATCATATCAGCTCCTCAGCGTTTGCCGGTCGTGACCGGGAAGTCCATCCCCCGGGAATCGACGACCGGGTATTGGGACTGGGTTTTGTGCTTCAAGGTAAGCTCGGGCAAGCGCTCCTCGACATAAGCCAGGAGCTTGCGCACGGTGACGGTGCCGCCTTCCCCCGCCGCTTTGCCGCCCAGCCCTTCCAACAGGGTGTAGGTGAAGACGCCATGGCCCAGCTCCTTGACCTCGGTGGCGAACTGGTCCTTGGTCGAGGCGGCCACGACATGGACGCCCGAGGCCCGCGCCAGCTGGGAGAGGGCCTTGCGGTCCTCGACGCCGCGCGAGGCGAAGGCCCGGAGGGCCTCCCCGGATTTGCAGGCGTCGAGCATCAACAGTACCTTCTGCGCCCCGATCTGCTTGATCGCCTCCAAAATCTCGGCCGAAGAAAGTCCTTGGGCCCGGACCGCGTCCTCGCGCTCGGGGTAGACCAGCTCGTGCGGGAGGAAATACCAGCCCGCGCCCGCGCTGTCGCCGTGGCCGGCCAGGTAGATCAAGACGACGTCCTGCGGCGCCGCGGACCGGAGGGCTGAGAGCTCGGCCAGGATGGCGGCCTTCGTGGCCCCGGAATCGAAGAGCCGGCGGGTCTTCACTTCCTTGAATAGCTTCCCAGGCGCGGCCGCGAAGAAATCCGAGAGGGCCTGAGCGTCCGGCCGGGCGTAGTTGAGGTCCATCGAGGCGTTCTTGTAGGAGTTGATCCCCACGACCACCAAGTGCAGGACGGCCTGTTTTTGGGCGCCCGCGTACGAGACCTTGACCTCGTCGGGATTGCTCTCAATCCGGTCGCGGCTGAGGGCCACGGCCTTGAAGGCGTTGTCGCCCTCGACAAGGGTCACGCGGAAAGTCTGAGATCGTCCCGCGCTCTTCATGCCGCGCGCCTCGCCCGAAACGGCCTTGCCGTTGTGGTAGAGCCGGATCTCATCGACCCCGCCGCCCTGATCGGTCGCTTGGACGGTGACCTCGGCGTCCTCGGATTCGAGCACGGCTCCCGCGCGGGGAGTGGTGATCTTGACGGAGGGCGGCAGGGCGAAGCTGTCGGAGAGCTTGGGCAGAGCGCCGCCCGCCGCCGCCGGTTCCCCGGCCAAGAGCCGAGCCAGCAAGCCGGGGGCGTAGTAGCCTTCGGAGAATGCGTCGAGCGGGAAGGCCTTTAAACCCACCACCCAGCGGATGGCGCGCAGGCCATCCGGCGAGCCGTCAAAGAAGCCCTCGGGCGAGACGACGGCCCAGCCTTTGCCCTCCATGGCGAAAAGACGGGCGACCTCCCTGCCGGTAGCGGCTTCCCAGATGATAATCCCTCCATCGTAGCCGGCGCTGGCCAGAAACTTGCCGTCGGGGCTGAAGGAGACGCTCTCCACCATGTCGTTGTGGCCCTCCAGGACGCGTATTTGCCTGCCGGTGGACGGATCCCAGAGCCGGACCATACGGTCGTGGCCTCCGGTGGCCACGGTCTTTCCGTCGGGGCTGAAGGAGACGTCCGATGTAGTTCGGTCGGGCCCCGCCAGGTCCCTTTGGAAGACGCCCGTGACCGCGTCATAGAGCAAAGTCCCGTCGGACCCCTTGGTGGCCAGCGTCAGTCCGTCCGGGCTGAAAACGACCCCGGAGACCCAGTTGCCTTCGATGGTGCGCAGCTGCGTTCCGGTGGCGGTGTCCCAGAGCGCAACCGTCTTGACATCGGCGGCCGCCGCCAGGCGCCTGCCGTCCGGGCTGAAGGCCAAAGCGCGGACGTTTTCCGTCTTGCCTTCCAAGGCGCGTAACGACGCGCCGGTGGCCGCGTCCCAAAGCTGGATCGGGGAGTCTCCCCCTCCCGTCGCCACGAGTTTGCCGTCGGGGCTAAAAGCCGCGGAGTTGACCCACTTCGAAGGCGTTTTTAAGACGCGGGTCTGCTTGCCGCTTTCGGTGTCCCAGAGGCGCGCGGCTGGGTCGGAGCTCCCGGTGACCAAGGTCTTGCCGTCGGGGCTGAAGGCCAGAGCCAACACTTGGCGCGGATGGCCTCGCAGGACATGGGTCTCGGCGCCGGTGGCCGTGCTCCAGAGGCGCGCGGTCTTGTCGAAGAGCCCGGCGGCTATAAACCGGCCGTCCGAGCTGAAGGCGGCCAGGGTCAGCGTCGCGTTGAGGCCCTTGAATTCGCGCAAGCTCTCTCCCGTGGCCGCGTCCCAGTGCCGCGCGTAGGAACGGCGGCTGGTGGTGACCAGGGACTTGCCGTCCGGGCTAAAAACGACCGAATTCATATTAAAGCCGTACTCCGGGTTTTCAGGGTCCTTGAATTCGCGCAGTTGGGCTCCGGTGGCGGCGTCCCAAAGGCGCAGAGCGTCCAAGTGGCCTTTCCTGCCGATAACGGCCAGGGTTTTTCCGTCAGGACTGAAGGCGACGTGGTTGGCGGCGCCGCCCTGGGCGTCGGCTAAGCGGGTCTCCTTGCCGGTGGCCGGATCCCAGAGGTGCACGATTTTATCGTTCGTCGTGGCCAGGCGCTTGCCGTCGGGACTAAAGGAGACGGAGAGGACGTACTTCTCATGCTTGAAAACCCGGAGCTCCTCTCCGGAGCGCGTGTTCCAGAGGCGCGCCGTCCCGTCTGTACTGGCTGTGGCCAAGAGCTTGCCGTTTGGGCTGAAGGCGAGGTCGCTGAGGTGGTCGGTGTGGCCTTTAAGAAGGAGGAGCTGCTCTCCGGTGCGGGCATCCCAGAGCCGGGCGTCGTGGTCCATGCCGGCGGTGGCCAGGAGCTTGCCATCCGGGCTGAAGGCAACCGCGGAGACATAAGCGTCGTGGCCCTTGAGGACGAAAAGCTCCCTGCCCGTGGCCAGGTCCCAGAGGCGCGCGGTGGCGTCGCCGGCGCCGGTGGCCAGGGTCTTGCCGTCGGGGCTGAAGGCGATGGAGGAGAGATACTCGCCGTGACCCTTGAAGACCCGCAGTTCCGTCCCGGTGGCGGCGTCCCAGAGGACGGCTGTGCGGTCGTTGCCGGCGGTGGCCAGGTACTTGCCGTCGTGGCTGAAGGCGGCGGCGCGTAGCGAGCTGGAATGCCCGGTCTGGATCATGAGCTCGGGCTTGGGCGCGGCCCAGGCGGGCGCGGCCAATGCCAGGCTCAGGAGGACCGCCGGAAACTCGCGCATCAGGGTATAATAGCTTACTCGCGGAACTCCGGGGCGGCGGAGGGATATTGGGGCTTTAGGGTGGGGACGGCCGTCGAGCGGGTTTAACAAAAGGCAGGATCGTTTCGTCGACGCCAAGGCACGGACAACTCATGGCTGATTCCACGCGGATAAAACTCTTCACCCTGACTCTGGCCGCCCTCGCCACCCCCGCCGGCGCCTTGTCGGTCAAAGGCGGCCTGGAAGCCCTGGAAGAGCTGCGCGTGCGGCCCAAGATCGCGGGGACCGTCCTGTCGGTCAAGACCAGCCTCCACGCCCAGGTGTCGGAGGGCCAGGTCCTGGCGGTGCTCGACGCCCGCGCCCTGGCCGCGGAAACGGAGCAAGCCGGGGCGCAGGCGGGGTTGACGGGGGCGGTCGCGGGCCAAACGGGGGCTCAATCCGCCGACGCTAAAAAAATGGCCGAGCGGCGGCGGCGGCTTGAGGAAATCGGGGCGGAGACCCAGGCGGAGGTGGGCATCGCCGAGGATCGGGCGCTCATCCTTAAGGAGGACGCCGAGGAGGCCGAGGAAAAGGCCAAAGGCGCCCAGGTGCGCTATATCAAGACGCGCGGGGCGCTGAGGCGGGCGGAAATCGTTTCTTTGGTGGACGGCTGGGTCACCGAGCTGTCCGTCGAGGCCGGGCAAACGGTGGTCGCCGGGGTCGAGCGGGAGCCCCTGCTGACCTTGGCCGAGGATTTGGGGAAACTCCGCATGCGGGCCGCCCTGACCCGGCCGCAGGCCTCGGATCTGAAGGAGGGCCAGCCCGTGAAATTCGCCGTGGAGCGCTTTCCGGGGATGGCCTTCTCCGGCGTGGCCGCCAAGATCAAGGAACTGCCCGGCGCGGCCGGAGCGCCGCCGCTTTTTGAAGCCGACCTGCGCGTGGACAATCCCGGAAACCTGCTGTGGCCCGGAGACAAGGCCGAGGCCTCCTGGGGAGAGGACGCGGGCATGGCCAAGACCGCCGAGGAACTCGACCCCTCCCGGCTGGCCGCACGGCCCAAGGCTTTCACGGACCAGGACCTGGCCGTGGTCATCGGCATCGAGGAGTACCAGAACCTGCCGCCCTCGGAGTACTCCCGAAGCGACGCCCAAACGCTCAAGCGTTACCTGCTGGCCCTGGGGATGAGGGAAGGCAACATCCAGCTTCTGCTGGACGAAAAGGCGACTTTCTCGGCCGTGACCAAGGTGGTCGAGACTTGGCTGGCCAACAAGCTCCGCGAAGGCGGGCGGGTGGTGGTCTACTTCTCCGGGCACGGGGCGCCCGAGCCGGCCAGCGGGGACGCCTACTGGGTTCCGTGGGACGGGGACCCGAACTATCTCAAGCAGACCGGCTATCCCCTCAAGCGGCTGTATGAAAAACTGGGCGCCCTCAAGGCCCGGGAAGTCATTGTGCTGTTGGACTCATGCTTTTCCGGCTCGGGCGGCCGCAGCGTCCTGGCCCGCGGGGCCCGGCCCCTGGTGCTGATGGCCCCGCCCCCGGCGCTGGGGCCGGAGATCGCGGTTTTCAGCGCCGCGCGCGCCGCGCAAATCTCCTCGTCCTCGCCCGCCAAGCGCCACGGGGTCTTCACCTGGCATTTCCTCCGCTCCCTGGAAGCAGGCAAGCGGAGCCTTACGGAAATCCACGACGCCGTGGCCCCCGCCGTGGAGGACGAGGCGCGCTCGCTCAACGTCGAGCAAAATCCCGAGCTGGTCCCCCCCGCCGAGGCCGCCAAGGGCCGCTTTCTTTTTTAGGGTCCGGGGGAGCATTTTCTAATCCGCCAATGAGTCTGAAGGCCGTTGTCGGTCCGGCATAAGGCCGAACAACCAAATTTCCATTTTAAAAATTGATGGCGCCATCATTTTGGACAAAAAAATACTTCATAAATATGGATAATCACCAATCAGGGTCCATATTTTTTTGACAAGAAATATTCCCAAGTAACCGGCATAGGCCCGTGGGGAGTCGGCCGAGCCGCGGGCCCCCGGATTTGATATCCTCCCGTTGAAGTCTCCCACGCGGAGAAAACCATGGCCAAAAGCGATTCCGCCTTCCAATTCCGGGAAATCTTCCAGCTCAAGCACCCGTCGGCCAAATACCGCTTGGTCTCCAAGGAAGGCGTGAGTCTCATCAAGGCCGGAGACCGCGAAATCCTGGAAGTCTCCCCCGAAGCCCTGGCCGCGCTGGCCCGCGAAGCGGTCCGGGACGTGTCTTTTCTTCTGCGCCGTTCCCACAACGAGAAGGTGGCCAAGATCTTCGCCGATCCGGAGGCCTCCGACAACGACCGCTTCGTGGCCTACTGCCTCTTGGAAAACGCGGCCATCGCCACGGGCTTTGAGCTTCCCTTCTGCCAGGACACCGGCACCGCCACGGTCAGCGCCAAAAAAGGCGAGCAGGTCTGGACCCGCTGCAACGACGAGGAATTCCTCTCCAAGGGCATCTGGCAGGCCTATACCGGGGAGAATCTCCGCTATTCCCAGACCTTGGCCGTGGACATGTACAAGGAAAAAAATTCCGGCGACAACCTGCCAGCCCAGATCGACATCTACTCCAAGCCGGGGCTGGCCTACGAATTTCTCTTCATCACCAAGGGCGGCGGCTCGGCCAACAAGTCCATGCTCTTCCAGGAGACGAAGGCCACCTTGACCCCGGAGCGGCTCAAGCCCTTTCTGGTGGAAAAGATGAAAACCCTCGGCACGGCGGCCTGCCCGCCCTACCACATCGCCATCGTCATCGGCGGGACCTCCGCGGAGATGTGCCTCAAGACCGTCAAGCTGGCCTCCACGGGCTACCTGGACGGCCTGCCCTCCGACCCCGGCGCGGACGGCCGGGCCTTCCGCGACCCGGCTTTGGAGGCGGAGCTCTTCGCGGCCGCGCGCACGATCGGCTTCGGGGCGCAGTTCGGCGGAAAATACTTCGCCCACGACGTGCGGGTGATCCGCCTGCCGCGCCACGGGGCCTCGGCCCCCATCGGCATGGGCGTCTCCTGCTCGGCCGACCGCAACATCCTGGCGCGCATCGACCGTGACGGCCTCTGGGTGGAGGAGCTCGACCGCGATCCGGGCAACCTCATCCCCGAGGAGATGCGCCAGAAATATTCCAAGCGCGCGGGGGTCAAGGGCGGCTCCGGCGTGGCCGTGGACCTCAACCGCCCCATGAAGGAAATCCTGGCGGAGCTTTCCAAGCATCCCATCGGCACGCGGCTTTCCCTGACCGGGCGCATCGTGGTGGCCCGGGACCTGGCCCACGCCAAGTTCAAGGAGATCCTGGACCAGGGCGGGAAACTGCCCGAGTATCTGCTCAAGCACCCCATCTACTACGCCGGCCCGGCCAAACAGCCCGCGGGCAAGGCCTCCGGCTCCTTCGGCCCCACCACCGCGGGGCGCATGGACGGCTACGTGGACCTTCTTCAGTCCCACGGCGCGTCCATGATCATGTTGGCCAAGGGCAACCGCTCACAGGCGGTGACCGACGCCTGCAAGAAGCACGGCGGCTTCTACCTGGGCTCTCCCGGAGGCCCCGCGGCTCTCTTGGCCGAACGGAACATCAAGAAAGTCGAGACGCTGGATTACCCGGAGCTGGGCATGGAAGCCGTCTGGGTCATCGAGGTGGAGGATTTCCCCGCCTTCATCCTGGTCGACGACAAGGGCGGGGATTTCTTCCGGGGAATGAAATAGCCCTTGACGAATTTTTTGAGCCGCTTTCGAAAGCTTTGGCGCGACGAGCGCGGCTTCGGCAATCACGCGAACCCGGAGCTCATGATCGTGGTGGCCATTATCGGAATCATCGCCGCCATCGCCATCCCCAAGTTCGCGGAGCTGATCCGAAAATCCAACGAGGGCGCCACCAAGGGAAACCTGGGCGCGACCCGCAGCGCCCTCTCGATCTTTTACGGGGACACCGAGGGGCATTATCCCTACCATCCCGTTTCCCTGGTTTTCTCCGGCCGCTACATGATGGGACTGCCGAAGGCCAAGACCCCGAACTATCACGCCGATTCGGCCAAGGTCCGCCTGGGCCTGGACGCCCTGGACGCCGACGACACGGGGGGTTGGCTGTATTTGGCCGATGCCAAGTCGGATTATTTCGGCACGCTTCTGGTTAATTGCACGCACACCGACACCAAGGGAACCCAATGGACCGACTACTGAGGCTTTCCTTGTTCGGCGCCCTGGCCCTGGCCGCCTGCTCTCAGGCGCCCTCGGGCGGCCGCCCGCGCTCGGTGGCGGAATTGTCGGCGGTCATCGGCTCCGGCCACCTCATGGCCCGCCGCGCGGCCATCGCGGAGCTGGCGTCCGCGGCCCCGGTCACGCCGGCGGAATTGGGATTCTTGACCGCTTCCGCCCTTCAGCCCGGAAGGGTTCGCCTGCGCCGGGCCGCCCTTTCGGCGATCCGCAACGCCCAGGGCCCGAATCCGCGCCTGCTCCCCGGCGCCCTGAGCCTGGCCGATTCCTCCGACTCCGCCGCCGCGCGGGCGGGGTTGGACCTCTGCCTGCGCCTGGGTCTGTCCCCCGACGATCCCCGCCTGGCCTGGGCCCGGCGCGTGATTCCCAGCGCCTTCCCCGACGGCCCGGCGGCCCAAGAGGCGCGAAAAAAATTCCGCGCCCGGGCCGATCGCGCCGAACTGATGCTGGCCGCGCTCAAACCGGAGGAAATCGCCGCCGCCGCCAAGGAGGCGGAACGCATCCGGCTTAATTGGGACGGGGCGGCCATGCTCGCCCTGCTGGAGCGCCCCGCTTTCCGGGCGGGAGGCTTCGAGGCCGGACGGTTCACCGCGCTCTTGGGGGCGGCCGTCGTGCCTCGGGCGTTGGAACTGGCCTGCTCGGACGAACTCATGGACCGCGACGCGGGCCTGGGAACCTTTTTCCACATGAAAGACCCCGCCGGGCTTGAGGCGCTTCGCCTCCTCGCCAAAGGCAAAGACGCGCGAAGTTCTTGCGCCAAAGCGGTCATGCTCGACTTGGGGATCAAGCCCTAATGGCCGATCCCCGCTCCAGCGAATTCCTGTTTTACGCGACCCCGGGCGGCGGCGCCCGCACCGCGGCGATGCTCCTGTTGTTTCTCTACGGGGTGGGGATCTATCCGGAGCTGGAGGACATGCGGGGGAAGTGGCTGGCGGCGCTGGCCCTCTCCGCCTCGGCCTTCCTGGTCCTGACCTTGGCGGGCTCGGCGTGGGTGTTCGATGTTTCCAATCGGCACCAAGCCCGCGAGCGGGTGGAAACGCTCGGCTCTTGGGCGGCGGCGGCGTTGGGGGTGATGTTCGCCTCCTTTTTCGGCACGGAGGGGGTGGCCTCCCTGGGGACGCTGGGCGGCTTGGCGGGTTACTGGCTTTGCTGGTGCGATTGGCCGTGGAGTTGGATCGACGCAATCGGCTCGGCCCTGCGCCGGGTTCCGGGAATCCGGGATTACGCCCTGAGCGCCACGCAAGCCTCTCCCCCTCCGAAAGAGGTCAAGAACCCGGTCCGACTGCCCCCGGGCGCGGAAGCCATTTTGATCGACAGCGGGGCCTTCAAGATGGACCGCAATCGAACTTTGGAAAAACTCTCCGAGTATCAATTGGAGAACCCGGAGCAATTCCTGCTTCCTTGGCTGAGATTGGCCGTGGCCTCGGGCGCGACCCGCATCGACCTGGACCGCGACGGGGCCGAACTTTTGATGCGCTTCGACGGCCGCCCCCTGGCGCCCGCCTGGACGGCCGATCCTTTCGGCAGTCTTTTCGAGGAAGACGACGCCGACGCGGCGCGCCACCGCCACCTGGCCTACGGCCTGCTGGCGCTGTTCCGGTTGGGCCCCGTCCTAATTGAGGCCCGGTCCGGCTCGGGCCCCGGGCGGGCCGAACTGACGGTCCGGCCCAAGGGCGGCCTGGCCGCGGACGGCCCCGAACCCGCCGGATCCGGGACCACGATCCGGGTCCGTTTAGGTTTTTTCACGGGGCGCTTGACGGCTCTGCGGGCCCTGGTGGCGGCCCGCGACGAGTTCTGCCTGGCGCAAACCAGGCTCTTCATCCAAGGCAAGGAAATCCCGCCCGAATGGACCCTCTTCGGACCGAAGGCCGTGGAATTCGAGAGCGGCTCCACGCGGGCCGTCTTCGCGCCCCCGGTTCCGGGGCAGGAGGGAAAAATCCTCGGATTTTATTGCCTGGGCGCGTTCGTGAGCCATGAACGGGACTGGGGAAAGGGGCCCTCCTTCATCGCCTGGGTGCGCGACGACCGACTGAGCCTCAACATCTCCCAAAGCGGCGTGGTCCGCAACAAGGTCTACAAAGAGGTCCTAGATGCGGTGATTAAGGAAGGAAACCGCGTCATCTCCCAGGGGGATTTCTCCGCGGACCCCGGAGCCCACGCCTACACCAAGGCCGGCCTGTTCTCGGCCCTGACGGGCGCCTCCGCCGCCTGGGCGGGGCTCCTGTGGGCGCTGGAGCGCCGGCCCGACCTGGCCTTCCCCGCTTTGGCCGCCTACGGCGCGGTGACGGCGGCGATGCTCGGCCTCCTGGCCAAATGGTTCCGGGCCCGCCTGGCCGGCAAGGCCAATCCATTTCGGCCGCAGGCCTGAGGCTGGGCCGTCAGGGGTTGAGTCCCCGGCGGGTGGGGGTGCCGGGCGGGAAAGGCCGGCCCGAGCAGGGGCTTAAGAGAACGGCGTCGGCTTCCGAGGCGTCGGCCCCGGACGGCTCGGCCGAAGCGATCCCCGCCGAGGCCAGAAGAGCGAAGAGCGGCATGGTTGAGATTACTAGCGGCGAAAGCCGCGTCCCGCGCTGTCCCGGGCCCTTTCGAGGGCGCGCTCCGCGGGAGAAAGGTCCAAGTTCCCACGACGCGCTTCCTCATCATCGTCCGAATCGCGAGGGCGGCGTTCGCGTTGCCGCTTCTCCCGCGCCTCCCGGTTCCGCTCCTCTTGGCGTCGCAATTCTTTTTCCGCCTTCTCGATGCGGGAGCGATGCCATTCCATGATTTTCTCGATCTGCCCCGCATCGCCGAGGGAATCTGGATACTCGACCAGGGTGCGGATGCAATCGTATACCGGATCCGCGTAGGTGGGCAGGAGCTTATACCGAAAATCGTCCTCCGCGGCGTTTCGCCGCAGTGTTGTCAGGGCATGGTCACCGGGGTTGCGAACCCCTCCATCGATGCAGGCTCGGGCCAGGAAAAGTCCGGCCCGGACCTCGTTCATGAATTTAAAGTTGAACCCGTAAACACGTCCAAACCGCGGGTCTTTGCCGGTATCCCTGAAAACGATTTCTCCGTCCCGGCGGATGTCATCCACCTCGAAGGAATATTCGGCAGCAAGGGCTTTGAGAGCGGCAAGGGCTTCTTCCTCTTTTTTCTTCCGCTCGGCCTCTTCCTCTTCCCTTTGAAAGTCATCCAGGACCCGGCGGCCGAGCTGGACGACCCATGCCTCGGTCAATCGCCCGCCGCCTCGAAGGCGGGCGACCAGCGCCGGGTAGACCCTTGCGGCGCAGGAATCTCCTTTAAAAACCGAATGGGAATATTTCGGGGCAAGGTCGTATTCCGTCAAAGCGGGGAGGAGCGGAAGCTCGTCGAGTTTCGGCTGATAGACCATATCGGGGGAGGAGCAAGTCAGGCGGGCAAGAAACATCAAATCCTCGAACAGACGCCTTCGATTCTCCTGGTGCATCAACTCGATGCCGATTTCCCGGGCGTGATTGGCCACATCCGCCCCTTCGGCGATGTCCTTGTAGAATTCATCCTCCGCGCGCTCTCTGGTGGGCTCCGGCCGCCCGGATTCACCCCCGTGGAACGATCCTTGGAGCCAATTTTGGTACTCCGGTTTCACGCGGATGTCGTTCTCGGTCAGAAGGTTCCGGCTAAAGTAATCCGCCTGCCAGGCATATTGACGGGCGACCGCCCTGTCGGCGGCCCCCGAGCGCCCGATTTTGTCCAGGAAATCCGCTTGGCGTTCGTAGGCCCGCTGTTCGCTCTTCCAGCGTTCCGGCAGGCTTGGGTATTCGCCGTGAGATTTCACGGCGTCTATCCAGTGGGACGTTTCATGATAAATGGTCGCGGCCAGCTTTTCCGGAGAATCAAAGGCATCATCGAAGATCTGGATGGAACCGTCCTTTGGATCGGTATGGGCATCGGCCGTGCCGAGGGTGACGCCCATATTCAATCCGGCGGCTTTCCTCGCGTTTTCATCTCGTTGTTTTTTGAGCTCCTCTTTTTCCCGCGTCCGCCATTTCTTTTGTTGCTTGTCCCAAATTTCATCCTGCCCGAATTGAGGATCCCAAGCGTTGACTCGGCGCCAGGGGGCTTCGAGCCTCTCATCGCCTCGAAGGTCGGTTTCCGGGGGAACGATTTTGTAGGCGATGGCCGTTTCCCAAATTGCATTGTCATGGGCACTGCGCTTGGCGGTCATGGCATCGTGCAAGGCGCGCGCTTTGGCAACGTAGTCTTTAATCTTGGCCGTCCTCTCCCCTGCCGGGGTTTGGGAGTCCATCGCTTGGATTTCGATTCGGGCGCTTTTCCAGTCACTTCTGGCGGCGTCCTCAAGGAGAGTCGCTGTATCCTTGGCGGCAAACGCCGCGCTGACCTTTTTCATTGCCGCGGCATCGGGCTGGCCGGCCGGGGGCGAAGGTATATATTTTTCGGGGCAGTCGATGATCTTGCAGGGGATTTTGGGCTCCCCAGCCAAAGCCGGGAGCGCGATGAAGAGGAGCAAGCCCCCGAATTTCAGTGTTTCACCTCGAATTCGAGGGTCTGAGATTCCGCCCGGACATGATATTTCCGGGTGTCCCGAGAAGCAGGGGAGCAATCGTATTCTCCGATGAATCCTGCGAAGCGCATAAACCGGCAGAGGGGAGCTGGAACCGGGCCTTCGTAAGGGAAACTAGGGGTTGCCGGGAGACGAGCGTTCTCCATGGTGACTTGGATTGTGTGTTTCCCGGGCTTTTTGAATATGAATTGTTCCAGAATGCGAAACCCCGGCGGTGGCTTCGGGGCGCCCTTGAGATCGACATCGACATAGAGAGGTCCTGATCCGGGTCTCCCGTATTCGTCGATCATCCCGACTAATTCCATCCGGGTGGGGTGGAGTCTAGAAGACAGAGTGGCTATGGATTGTCCCGGATTGAGATAGAAGTCCCAGTCGGAGTCCATCGGGATATCTTTCGCGAGCTTCAAGCCGACGGCGGGATCGTGATCGTAGGGAATGACATCGCCGTATTCCGTATTGTCCTCGGGGGCGGTGCTGAAGGGCCGGGGAGCCCCGGAATCCGGGACTTCATTTCCATGGGGGTCCCGGACTTTGATCTTGAATCCCGAGGCGGCGTGATAGTTTCGATTTCGATCTCCCGGCCCCATGAAAAAGTCTCCGCCCAGAAAACCCAATTTCACGCAGGAAACATTCTTCATGCTCACCCGGTACCACAGGGTATAGCGCCTGTTGACCTTGGCCTCGGGCTTGAAGAGTTCCAGGTCAAGTTTGAGCGGGGCGCATTTGGGCGCGGGGCAGGGCGGTTCCGGCACTTTCATGCGGGCTTGAATGCTGGCGGGTTTCAGCCAAGGTTGGGCCGGATCGGAATAGTCGATCGAATACGGCTTGGGAGGGTAGATTCCGAGATCGCGGCAGGGCTGGGAGCACGGCGCCCGGTAATTCAACGCCCAGCGAGCCGCGAAGACCACGGCCGCCAGGGCCGCCAAGCCGAGGACGGCGAAGGCAGCCAACCATTTCCGCAATCGTCGCTTTCGAGGGTCGTTCATCTCAAATTCTACTGTGGAAGCCCGAGGCGGGCGGCGGCTCCCAGCCCCCCGGCAACTCCACATCCTCCCCGCAGTGTAACCCCCGTTTCTTCCCGCCGTCAAGCCCGACGATTCCCCGTTACCTCCCGCAGGCCTGAGCGGGGTCAGCCCCGGGACGAGGCGTAGCCGGCGGGCAGAAGCTTGGCGGCTTCCAGATTGGCCGCCAGCTCCAGAAGGTCCGCGCGCTGCTCAGCGGTGAGCAGGGGGGACGCCAAGAGCTTGTCCATTTGGGGTTTGGCGTCGGCGGGCATGCCGGGCAGGTCGGCCAGGGTCACGCGCAGGGGCTCGGCTCCGGCCGGGCCGGCAATCGCGCCCAAGGCGATCAGCCAACCGCCTTGAACCCGCCGGACCGTGCCGCCCTTAAACGAGGCCCCGGCCGCCGCGGAATCTCCGTCCTGCCATTTATAAAGCCAGCCCAGGTAATGGTTGTTGCGCTTGATCTCCACCTCGCGCGGCAGTTCCTTGAGGACGGCGCCCAGCAGGCCCATATCCTCGGGCTGGATTTTCTTTCCCTGCCGGAATCCCTCGGAAAAATTGGGGGACCGGACCGCCGCGCCCAAAACCTGTTCGAGTTCGCCCCAATCGGAGTCGATCTCCTGAAGCCCCGCGCCGAGCTTATTCCAGTCCAGGACGGTCAGCCCGTTTCCGGCGACCGCCATGCCCAGGGAAAAGACCAACGGATCGAAGCCCGTCGCGCGCGACAACATGCCGAGCACCGAGCTCTGCAGGGTCATGGCCGAGGCCAGGCCGTCTTCGGGTTCGCTACCGGGGGCGAAAAGCACCGGGGCCGCCTCGACGGAGGCGGAAAGGTTTTGAAGCAGGGAAGGAGCGGCCAAGTCGGCCGCCAAGGGCCTGGAAATCCTGGGCGCGGGGAGGATGGAACCTAGTCGCGGAGCGCCGAAACCGGGGCGCGGGGCGAAGGCTCCCGCCGGAGCGGGCGTCGGCCGGGCGGAGACGATGACTTTCGGCAAAGCCCGCGCCTGGCTCCACGCCGGAGCGGACGCGGACAAAATCAAAACGAGGGAGATCGTAAACCGCATCGAGCCGATTCTATCAGCTTGGGATTGGAACCGGGGGGACGGAAGGCCTAGGAAGAGGCTCGGCAATCGGCCTAGATTTTTCGCAAGGCAAGATGTTATCAACAGGTGTTGATACATGCCCCGGGGCATGTGCGGGAGAAAATGCGATTAAAATTTCAGAGCTTTACTCCCGGACCCCTCCCGAACTACCCGAACCGGAAGAAACCGCGGCTACAAAATTCGGCAAGGGACCTATGGGGACTAGGGCCTCCGGCCCATGAAATCCCGGCGCAACCGGCTATCCTTTCCTTATGAAATCCATGACCTTGGCCGTATTGGCCGCCCTCGTCTCTTTCACCGCCCCCACTTTCGCCGACGTCCTGAGCCCCAAATTGAAAGCCGCGCTCTCGGCGGTGGAGGTCGCTCCTGTTCCGCCCGGCAAGGCCGCGGAGGGCGGCGGCTGGGACCTCGCGGGAACTTTCCCGGAACCCCGGACCTATCAGTACGACGTGTTCCGCGGCAACGACCAGGCCTATGAAGAGGCCCGAAGGAAGTACGCTGTCAACCGGTACCAGATTCTGAATTTCTTCCCGGATGGCAGGGTGACGGCCCTCCTCACGGACATCCCCAGCGGTGGAAAATACGAGCTGAACCAAGACGAGGTTCAGGTCCGGATCGGCGACCCGGAGGTTCCCGGGAGGAGCCAAGCCATGATCTTCACGATGTCCCGGGACGGAAAGTCCCTGCGCGATCCCGCGGGCAAAACCTGGGCGCGGGCCGAGAAGATTTAAGGCCGGGCCTCCGAAGTCAGGAATTGAACCACGCCGACGATGACCGCCGCGGCCAGGACTCCAAGCAACCCCAAGTAAACCAGACTCAGGCTCACATGAAACGGCCGGTCGATGCCCGCCCCGGCGCCCTGCAACGCGTCGACCCCGGTGGAGATCGACCACACCGCGGGTTTGTCCGTGTCGGTCACGGCGTAGTAGAGCTTTCCCCCCGTCTCATCGAGTCCGAGGAGCACACCTTCCCTTTTTGTCCATGGGAAGGTCCGAAGAGGCTCCGCGCCGGTCAAATCAACCCGGTGGAGTTCGCGCTGCACAACCCAGGATTCGACGGCGGCGGCGCGGATTTGGGGAGAGAGGGCGACGGCGTAAAGCCATCTTTTTCCGAGGACGACGCTCTCGATGCGCCCCGGCGTCGAAAGCAAGGGCTGCACCGTCCGGAAAGAATCGGCAAGATTCACCGCCGCGCCGCCGCCGTTGGCTTCATCCACAGTGACAAGCCAATGACCGTCGCCTCGAGCCAGCAGGTGTTTGGGAGACTGAAGACCGACCTCCCGGCCGTGCCGGCCCGACCCCGCATCGAAAAGACGGAGCCCTCCCGCCCCCATTCGGTCCGAGGCAACCGCCGCGATCGTCGGATAATCCTCGGCGATCGCCATCTCCCCGGCAAGCCCGGCGGCGAGAGGGACCCCCCCCGTCCTCAGGTCCGTCCGGGAGTCGAGGCGGGCGAGCTTGGCGGCTCCATAACCCTGAACCGCGATCACGGGCGAGGGCGACCAACGGGGCTGGGCGAAAGCCCGGATGACCGCGCCCTGAGCCAATTCATAGGCGCGCAGGATTTCTCCGGTTTCCAGATCGACTCTCAAAAGGAGTTCATTGGAGACTTGCCCCGAATATTCCCCGCCATAGTGTTTGGCCGCGACCAAGACCGTCCGACCGTCTCGCAGGAGAAACGGCCGGCCTGAGAGGGAGTACCCCGGCCACCGGAACGAACCCTTCCGCGCGCCGGAAAGCGCCTGGACGCAGAGATGGGTTTTCCGCGGGTAGGCGCCCGAGACATAAATCACCCGTTGGCCGGGAACATCCAATAAGAAGTCGTGGCTCTCGGCATCGGCCGCGATCCGTTCGACCCCATCGCCCCGGCCGCAACCGGGAAGAACCAAGGTCAAGACGGCCGCGGCCGCCGCGAGAACCCGTCGCAAGGCCGCGCGCCTCACAAAGGCCGAGACCCGCAGGCCGGATCGAACAGGAACGACCAGCACGAAACGTAGGGATAGATTCGGTCCGGACCGAGGATGAGGACTGGGCGGGTCCGCGTCACACCGTAGGACCATTTCCGGAGGTTTCCGTGGGAGCCGGGCGGGCACATCAGGAGGACGGATTCCCCGCCTTTGGTCCGATAGCCGGGAGGGTTCTCCACCATGCCCCGGCTCATGCGCGCGCCGGGAAAGGGAGGCGCCGACGGGCCAGGATGGCGGCCGTCGGAGCGGCAGGAGAGGAACACGGCGGAAAAGGCGAACCATTCCAGAAGCATCACGGCGACGACTCCCGCCGCGAGCGCCCCGCAAAGGAGGGCAGCCGCTCGCCGGCCGGGGGATCGCATCCGTTGGGGGGTTTCCATGATCAAGAGGGGCCCGGCCAGACGGGGCATTTTAGCATGGTGGCCGCCCGCCGAGAGGAGCGAGCATGCCGATTGGCATGTCAGCGACGAGCAACGAAGAAACCGGCCAACAGCGGACCTCCGGAGCGTGCCAATTATTTTCCAACAAGCCCTAATCAGCCGCGTCGACGACCCGCATCACCTCGGAGATCGTGGTGCGGCCGTCGGCGGCCTTGCGCAGGCCGTCCAGGAGCAGGGGCTCCATCCCGCCGTTCATCGCGGCCGCGCGCATCTCATCGGTGCTCGCCTTGCGCAGGATGACGTCGCGGATGGAGGGCGTGACGATGAGCGCCTCGAAGATGAGCATTCGGCCCCGCAGGCCGGTCCCGCGGCATTCGTCGCAGCCCGCGCCGCGCCGCAAGCCCTCGGTGAACCCTTCCGGGATGGTGATCCCCACCTTGCGGGCCCTTGCCTCCAGCTCGGCCAACTCCTCGGGCTTGGCCTCATAAGGCTGGGAGCAGGAATCGCACACCGTGCGGGCCAGGCGCTGGGCCGTGACCGAGGTGACGGCCGAGGAAACCAGAAAAGGCTCCATGCCCATGTCGATGAGCCGGTTGATGGCGCCGATGGCGCTGACGGTGTGCAAAGTGGTCAGCAGAAGATGGCCCGTCAGGGCCGCGCTCAGCGCGATCTCGGCGGTTTCCTTGTCGCGGATCTCGCCGACCATGATGATGTTCGGGTCCTGGCGCAGGATGGCGCGCAGGCCCTGGGGAAAACCGAAGCCCTGTTTGGGCTGGATCATGCCTTGGGCGATGCCGGGAATGGTGCGCTCGATGGGATCTTCCAGCGTCACGATGTTGCGCGTGGAGTCGTTGAGCTCGTAGAGGGCGGCGTACAGGGTGGTGGACTTTCCGCTGCCGGTCGGGCCGGTCACGATGATCAGCCCCTGGGGGCGGGCCAGCAGGGACTTCATCAGCTCCACCGAGGGCGGGTCCAGGCCCAGCTCGTCCAAGGTGACCTTCTTATTGGTCCGCAGGATCACCCGCAGGACGGCCTTGTCGCCGTTGGGCGTGGGAAAGGTGGACAGGCGCAGGTCGGCCTCCACGCCGTTGAGCTTGACCGAGACGCGCCCGTCCTCGGGCTTGCCCCCCACCAGCTTCTCGGGGTCCAGCGCGCAGGCGACGCGGATGTTGGAGACGACCCGGAGGTTGAGGGTGTTGGGAACGTGTAGGACCTCTTCCATGATGCCGTCGATGCGGTAGCGCACGCGCAGATGGTCGTCCTGGGGCTCCAAATGGATGTCGGAGGCGCGCATGCGCATGGCCTCGCTGAGGATGAGCTGGACCACTTCCCCGACGAGCTTTTCCTCGTTGGTCGTCGCCTTTCCGGCCCCCCCAAAAAAGCTCGAGCCCTTGGTCGTGGTGGTCGATTCCGCGATCAGCTTTTGGAGGGCCGCGCGCAAGGGCAGCTTTTCGACCGCGGCGGCCCGCGCCAGGGCGGCGGCGCGCGCGGCGGCCGCGGCGTCGGCCCGGGCCTTGGCTTCGGCGGCCGCCTTGGCCTCGGCCTTGGCCCGCTCGGCGGCGGCCTTGGCGGCGGCTTCCGCTTCCGCGGCCGCCTTGGCTTGGGCCGCGGCGTCGGCTTCGGCCTGGGACCGGGCCCGGGCCTGCGCCTCGGCGCGGGCGCGCGCCTCGGCCTCTTTTTTGGCCGCGATGCTCCGGTCCTCTTCCAAAGCTCCCGTGGAGGCGAGCATGTCCTGGTAGATTTGGCTGGGGGGCGGCGCTTCCACGTCGGGCGGGCCGTTGGCCCCGCGGCCGGGAAGATTGACCTCGATCATCTGGACGGAGGGCGCGGCGGACGCGAGCAGCGGCCGCAGAGCCTCGACAAGGTAGCGCGCCACGCCGCCCTGCAGGGGCTTCTCCACCTTGGCCCAAGTGACGAACAGGGTCTCGCCCTTGAATTTCTCGGCCTCCGGAGAGGCGCGCAGTTTATTGAGCTCCTCGCGCAGGCTTCCCTGGCCGGTGGCCACGGCGGCGGGATGCTCGCCGCCCTTCCAGACCACGAACACCCCGGAGAGGCCCTCGAAATGCCGGTCCTGGAAATCCACCGCGAAAAACTCCGCCCACGCGCCTCCTTGGCCGGGGTTCCAATGGACGCTCATCACTGGCATAGCTCGTGTATATGAAAATTGGCCCGAAGGGGCAATGGCAAATTGGGGCGGGGGCGCGAACTCCGCCGGCCGGAGCGGAGGCCTGCCGGTTCGGAAGACTTTTTTTCGGCCCGCTACGGGTTTTGCGGCCCGGAAGCGCCCGGCGCGGGCTCCGGCTCTTCGACGTCGACTTCCAACCCCCCCGCCCGGGAGGCGAGGAAGTTATAAAGGTAGGCGAAGACGGCGGTGGTCCCGAAGCCCAGGACCCCGTAGAAGAGCGGAGCTCCCAGGAAGATCAGGCCCACGAGGCGGTTCTTGCCGCCCAACAGGAAGATTCCCAGACCGACCGGCAACATGAAGGCGCCGAGTATGGCGTAAAGCAGGCCGCCCAGCTTGGCGGCCTGGAAGGGCTCGATGGACCGCAGGATTCGCCGGCTCATCCCGGCCGTCCCGCCGGGGCCGCGTCATGAGGGCCGGCGTGTCTCGGGCGCATGATCGGGTTCCATGTTAGCAAAAACGCCGGATTGCGGCGGAGCCAACGGAACAAAACGGTCAATATCCCGACCAGGAGGACGACTTCGTGTCGGTGTGCGAGCAGGCGACCCAAAAATCCCCCAGGGACTTGGCGCGCACCCCGGCCGGGGGGGAACAGCCGAGGTCCTCGCTCCAGTAGATCCATTCCCCGGTGTCGAGTTGATAGCCCGAGCCGCAGCCGTAGGCGTTGGTATTTTGGTTGTGCCGGATGATGGTCGTGGAGGCGTGGAAGTTGGGGATTTTGGCGGAGGGGACCGCTCCCAGGTACTTGCCGGAGACGGTGAGGGAGTAGACGTCCCCGGGGAAAAGGCCTTCCATGTCCCCGTAATAGATGGAGAGCGCCGAGCGCACGGCCCCCAGGTTCGCCTTGACCTGGCCCTCCGAGGATTTCCGGATAAGGTCGGCGAATTTCGGAATGGCGATGGCGGCCAGAATCCCGATGATTGCCACCACGATCATCAGCTCGATGAGCGTGAAGCCGCGGCCGCCGCGGGAACCCCGAAATTCCGAAAGATTTCCTGGATGCATGGATGCCGTGCCCGACGCCTGAGTATACCCCCGAAACCTTTTAGGCGCTAGGCCCGGCTCCTCCGGTCCGACCCCGGCGGCTTTCCAGCATGAAATACAGCACCGGCACCGCGATGCGCGACAACAAAGTGGAGGCGACTTCCCCCGCCATCAAGGACACGGCCAATCCCTGAAAGATCGGGTCAAAGAGAATCACCCCCGCGCCGCAGACGACGGCCGCGGCGGTGAGCAGCATGGGGCGAAAGCGCACCGCCCCCGCGTCTATGACGGCGTCCCGCAGATTCATCCCCTCGCGCCGCCGGAGTTCGATGAAGTCCACCAGGATGATCGAGTTGCGCACGACGATTCCCGCCCCCGCGATGAACCCGATCATCGAGGTCGCGGTGAAGTAGGCGCCCATGGCCCAATGGGCGGGCAGGATGCCGACCAAGGTGAGCGGAATCGGCGCCATGATGACCAGGGGCACGGTGAAGGATTCGAACCACGCCACCACGATCCCGTAGATCAGCAGAAGGACCAGGGCGAAAGCCAGGCCCATGTCCCGGAACACCTCATAGGTGATCTGCCATTCCCCGTCCCATTTCAGGGCGGGCTTGGAGGCGTCCTCGGGAAGGCGGTTGTACCAGGTCTCCAATTCGATTGCGGCCTCCCGGGCCAAGGCGTCGATGCGGGGCTTGAGTTCCAAGAGGGCGTACACCGGGCTTTCGGTGCGCCCGCCGACGTCGGCGATCACATAGGACACCGGCCGCAGATTCTTGTGATGGATCGGGGCGTCCGCCTCCGCGCGGGCTAGGCGGGTCAATTCGCCGATGGTCATCGGAGTCCCCGTCCGGGAAATCAGGGGCACGGCCCTCAAAGCCTCCGGGGAGCGGCGCGCGCCCGGGGCCAGCCGGAGGCGGATTTCGACGGGTTCCCGTTCGAAGTCCGCGTGGGCCAGATCGATGGTTTCCCCGGCCAGGGCCACGCGTGCGGCCGCCGCGACCTGGGCCGGGGAGATGCCGTTGAGGGTGGCCTTCTCCCGGTTGACCGTCAGGCGCTCCAAGGGCTCCGGCGACGGAACATAGGAGTCCACGTCGTTGATCCCGGGCGAGTCCTCGAGCAGGGCCTTGAGACGCCGGGCGAACCCGTCGCGCTTGGCGGCGTCGGGCCCGTAAATCTCGAACACCAAGGTCGACAGCACCGGCGGCCCCGGAGGAACCTCGGCCACCTGGACCCGGGCGCCGTATTTTTTCGCGATCGCGGCGACTCCAGGGCGCGCGGACCGCGCGATCTCATGGCTTTGGCGGCGGCCTCCCTTGGGGGTCAACTGGACGACGAGATCGGCCTGACTCGGCTCGGTCCGCAGGAAATAATGCCGCACCAACCCGTTGAAATTATACGGCGCGCCCATCCCCAAATAGGCCACGATGCGCCGCGTTTCGGGCAGGGACCGCAGGAGGTCCGAGATTTCGTCCACCGCGGCCCTGGTCGCCGACAGAGAAGAGCCTTCGGGCATATTCAAGACCACCTCGAAGTCGTCCTTGTCGTCGAACGGGAGCATTTTAATGATGACGGCTTTCAACGGCACCAGGGCCGCAGCCGCGCCCAGCATCGCCGCCGTCGCGGCCAGATACCAGGCGCGCGTCGGACCGTGGTCGAGCAGGCCCCCCATCACGCGCCGATAAAGGCGGTCGGTGAATCCTTCCCGGGCTTGAGGTGAGTGAGGAGCCGGTTTCCAAAACTCCAGAATCTTCACGAACGCCCAGGGCGAGACGACGAAGGCGATGAGGGCGGAAAAAAGCATCGCGAAAGACGCTCCGATGGGAATGGGCCGCATGTAGGGGCCCATCAGCCCGCCGACGAAGGCCATCGGAAGGATGGCGGCGATGACGGCCCAGGTGGCCAGGAGCGTGGGATTGCCGACCTCGTCGACCGCGTCCACGGCCAGCTTCCAAAGCGGGCGGCCGTCCCCCAACGCGAAATGGCGGTGGATGTTCTCCACGACGACGATGGCGTCGTCCACTAGAATCCCGATGGAAAAAATCAGGGCGAAAAGCGTGATCCGATTGAGCGTGTAGCCGAGCAGCCAGTAGACGAGCAAAGTCAGCGCCAGCGTGACCGGCACGGCGATGAGCACGACCACGGCCTCCCGCGCCCCCAAGGCCAGGGCGACCAGGAGCGTGACCGACAAGGTGGCCAACAGCATGTGAAACAGCAGTTCGTCGGACTTCTTCTTGGCGGTCTCCCCGTAGTCCCGGGTGACCGCCACGCTCAACCGCACGGGCAGTTCCCCGCGGACTTGCTCGACCCGGGCCAGCGCGGCCCGGGACACGGCCGTGGCGTTGGCGCCCCGGCGCTTGGACACCTGCAAGGTGACCGCCGTTTGCGCGGGCGACGACGGAGCCCCGGCCCCCAAGGCCGCCCCCTCATAGACCGAGACCTCGCGCTCCTCCTCGTCGGGGCCGTCCACGATCCTGGCGACGTCGGACACGCGCACCGCCCGTCCCCCCGAGACCCCGATGACGACCGCGCCCAGGTCGGCGGCATTGCGGATGAAGGCGTCGGTTTCGACCTTGACCGCCCGCTCCCCGGCGTCGCGGGTTCCGGCGGGCAGGCGCCGGTTGGCGGCCCGGAGCAGACCGGCGAGGTCCAGCGGCGAGAGCCGGTGCCGGGCCAGGGCCGCGGGCTGGAAAAACACGGAAAGCTGACGCCGGCGCCCTCCCAGGATTTCGATCTCGGACACGTCGTCGACCGTGGACACGACCTGGCGCAGGCGGGCGGCGGCCGCGCGCAGTTCAAGCGGGCTCAACCCCGGTCCGGTGAGGGTCAGGGCCAGGATCGGAACGTCGTCGATGGAGCGGGGCTTGATCAGGGGCTGGCCCGCCCCCGGGGGCAGCAGGTCGAGGTTGGCGAAGGTTTTGGTGTAGACCCGGGTCATGGCATCGTCCGGATCGGTTCCCACCTTGAAGCGGACGATGAAGAAGGCGCCGTCGGCCCGCGCGGAGGCGTAGACGAATTCCACCCCGGGGATCTCCATCAGCCGCCGTTCCCCGACCGCGACGACCCGCTCCTCCACCTCGCGCGCGCCGGAGCCCGGCATGGGAACCAGGATGTCGAACATCGGCACGCTGATTTGGGGCTCCTCTTCCCGCGCCAATCGCAGGGTCGCCAGGCCGCCGAGGGCGACCGCTCCCAGGACGATCAGAATCGTCAGCTTGGAACGGACAAAGGTCCGGGCCAGGCGTCCGGCGGGGCCCAATGGGGGTTCGGGGGCGTTCATGGGGCGTTCTCCAGGCTTCGGGCGATTTGCGCGATGTCGGCGTCGCCGAGGCGTCCTTGGGCCGCGCGCAGGGCGGCCCAACCGGCCCGCAATTGATAGAGGGCCTCCAATCGGGCTTCCTGCGCCTGGGCGACGGCCTCCTCGGCCCGGAGAACCTCCATGACGCTCTGGCGGCCCTCTTGGTAGAGCGGCCGCACCAGATCGAGGGAACGCCGGGCGCGGGTCAGGGCCTCCTCGATGGAAGGAAGAGCCTCGATCAATCCGCGCAGGCCCGCCGCCCGGCCCAGCACTTCGCCGCGGACCTCGTCCTCGGCTTGGGCGCGGGAGGCCCCGGCGGCGTCGGCGGCCGCCTTGGCCCGGCCCCGTCGGGAAGGGTAGGCGGGATCGCCGAAGGCAAACTTAGCCCGCAAGCCGAGCAGGCGCGAGGCCGCTCCGGAGTTCAGCCCGTCGGCGGAGTTTTCCACGGAGGCGAAGGCGTCGACGACGGGCAGGAGGCTTTCCGCCGCCCCGCGCTCGCGCACCCCGGCTTGGGAAACCCGCGCCCGCGCGGCGTGCAGGTCGGGGCGGTCGGCCAAGGCCGCGGCGACCAAGGCCTCGTCCTCTTCCAGCGGAGGCGTCCAGGAACGCAAAGTTCCGGCCGGCTCCGGCCGGGGCTTTCCCGTCAGCACCGAAAGCTCCGCGTCATGCGCCGCTTTTTCGGCCGCGGCGCGAGCGCGCCGGGCCTTGAGCCCCGCGAGAATCGCCAGCGCGGCCTGATGGTCGGAACCCAAAGCCAGGCCCTGCTTGGCCAGGCGCTCCGCCGTTTGCACCGCCTTGAGCCCGGAGGCGATGCGTTCCTCGAGCTCGGCCAGAAGCGCCCGGTCCTTCAAGGCCCGGAGATGGCCGTCGGCCGCTCGCAGGCGCACGCCTTGGACCGTCCCGCCCCCCCATGCGGCGGCCTCTTTTTCCGCCAATCCCGCGAGTTCCCGGGCCCGCGTCAGCTCGAAGCCGGTGAACAGCGGCACTCCCAACTCCAGCCCTCCCCGAACCGAGGTGCGGTAACCGGGGCGGTTCAAGGTCCCGGGCGCGAAATCCGCCTGGGTCACCCGCCGCTCCCGGAGCAGGGCGCCGAAGGCGAAGAGCGGATCGTCGCCGGTCATGGCCGAGGCCCCGGCGCTCAAGCGCGGAAAACGGGAGTAGAAAGCCTCCTGCCCCGCCGCGCGCGCCTCCCTTTCCCGCGCCCGTGCCCCGGCCAGAGCGGGGGAGCGGCCCAGGGCCGCCGCGACCGTCGCGGGAAGGCCCTCGGCGGCCGAAGCCGGGACCGCGGCCAGAAACAGGAACGCGAGAAGCGGGATCATCGGATTTACCCTCCACCCTTTGGATGCGCGGGGGCCGAAAAGGATTCAGGCCCGGACTAGGGGAGGGGCAACGGAAAGGCCGTTTATCCCGCCCGCTTCAAGGCGGCGCTGAGGGCGCGCCGCGCGGTTTCGGGGGGCTTGGCGCCGCGTTTTAAGGCGCGCAAGGTCCGCACGGTGCGCCGGAGACTCGCCAAAAGGCCGTCGCAGGACCGGCAGGACAGGCGGTGGCGCGCCAGGACCCGGCGTTGGGCGGGAGGCAGGTTTGCGTCCAAATAATCCAGCAAAAGGGCGACGCGGCGGCGGCAGGAGAGTTTTTCGAGCCTCATCGCCCGGCCTCCCCGCCCGCGAAGGCTTTCTCGAATTGGTCGCGCAAAAACAGGCGCCCGCGGTGCAGGCGGGACTTCACGGCGGCCACGCTCAGCTTGAGAATTTTGGCCGTCTCTTCGGCCGAAAGGCCTTCCACGTCGCGCAGGGTCACCACCAGGCGGTAGTCCATGGGAAGCTTGGCCAACGCCCCGCCCACTTTTTCGACGAGCTCCTTTTTATTGGCGGCCTCCTCCGGGGTCGGGTCCCAGTCCCGGAATTCGGGGGCCGGGCCGTCATGATCATGGGGCCGGTCGAGCAGGGGGACGAACGGCTCGCTTTTCTTCTTGCGGTGTTTCATCAGGCAGAGATTGGAGGCGATCCGGTAAAGCCAGGTGCCCAATTCCGAGTCCCCGCGAAACGACCCCAGCTTTTTATAAGCGGTCAGGAAGGTTTCCTGGTAAACGTCGTCGGCCTCGGCGGGCAGGCCGGCGCAAACCGTCTTGGCCAGCCGGAAAATCCGGTCCTCGTAGCGCCCGATCAGGCCGGTAAACGCTCCCGCGTCTCCGTTCCGGCTCCGCTCGATCAGCTCTTTTTCCGAGGTCACGAAGCTCCGGCGGCCGGAGGCTGAAGGGGATTTCGGCGCAGGCCCGCGCCCTGGGCGAGCTTCAAGACCGAGAAGCTGGCCTCGGTGACGATCTTCTCCCAATCGGCCTCGCCACGGGAGATGCGGTCCAGGTCTTCTTCCAAGCGCGCGGTATAGCCGATGTCTATAAAGGAACCGGTGTAGTGATGGACCAGGAACTCGGTCACCGACAGGCCCAGCGGCGTGGCGTGGAGCTTGCGCTTCACCTCGGAAACATAGCCGCGCTCCAGGATGACCCGCATGATGTTGGCGTAGGTGGACGGACGGCCGATGCCGTCGCGCTCGAGCTTCTTGATCAAAGACGCCTGGGTGTAGCGCGGGGGCGGCTTGGTGGAGCGCCTGAGGGCGGCCAAATCCAAAACGCTCAAGGCGTCCCCGGGGTTGAGCATGGGAAGCTCGGAGGCTTCCTCTTCTTCCTCGGCCGGGTCCGGCTCGCCCTTGGCCCCCTTGGGCTTGGCCTCTTCGGTCGCGTCCTCGCCCGCCAGCCGACGCCAGCCGTCGAAGACCAGCACCTTGCCCTTGGCCTCGAAGACGCCCCGGGGGACCATGGAGCCGTCGGGCTTTTTCCATTCGCCGGGGGCGCAGGCGGCGTCGATGACGGTGAGCTGGTCCCGGCCGGGCGCCATCTGGCAGGCGATAAACCTCTGCCAGACCAACTTATAGAGCTTGCCCTCGTCCCCCTTGCCCCGCGCCTCGGCCCCGGTTTCGGGATGTGTGGGCCGGATTGCCTCGTGCGCCTCCTGGGCGTTGGCAGACTTTGTGGAGTGGATGATGGGCGCCTTGGGCAAATATTCCGGCGGGAAGTCCTTGGCGATGACCGCCCGCGCCTGGGCGATGCCCTCCGGGGAGAGGGCCGTGGAATCGGTGCGGTGATAGGTGATGTGCCCGTTTTCGAAAAGGCCCTGAAGGAGCTTCATCGTGACGTCCGGATTGAAACCCAGCCGCACCGAGGCCGCCTGTTGGACGGTGGCCGTGGAAAACGGCGGGGGCGCGTTGCGCGCGGCCTCGCGGCGGTCGCAGGAGAGCACCTCCCAGCGCTGGGTCTTGCACCAGGCGATGGCCGATTCGGCCAAGGCCGGATCCTTGAGGCGCTGGTTGAGCGGATGTCCCTTCCACTCCCGCAGGCGGGCGGTGAAGGGCGGCGGCGAGCCCGGTTTCTCCAGCTTCGCCGAAAGAATCAGATAGTCCACGTTCTTGAAGCGGCCGACCTCCACCTCGCGCTCGGCCACCAGGCGCAGGGCCACCGACTGCACCCGGCCCGCGCTCTTGGCCTCCTTGCCGACGCGCCGCAAGGTCGGGCTCACCAGCCAGCCCACCACCCGGTCGAGCACCCGGCGCGCCTGCTGGGCGTTGACCAGCCGCAGATCCAGGGGACGGGGCTGGGCCATGGCCTTCTGGACCTCGGCCTTGGTGATGGAGCGAAACACCACCCGCCGGTAGGTGCGCTCGCCCAGAAGCTGGCTCACATGCCAGGCGATGGCCTCCCCCTCCCGGTCCGGGTCCATGGCCAAGAGGACTTCCTCGGACTCCCCGGCCATGGCCGTCAGTTCCTTGACGGCGCGGGCCGAGCGGTCGATCATTTGGTAGGTCGGCAAAACCTTGCCGCCCGAGAAGGACACGGCCAAGTCCCCGGTGGCCGGAAGGTCCCGCACATGCCCGAAGGAGGCCGCCACCTTGTAGCCCGCTCCCAGGAAGTCCTTGATCTTGCGGACCTTGTTGGGGGACTCGACGATCACGAGCTTCATCCCCCCAGTTTACCCCCGGGGGCCCGGCCCCGTCAAGCGCGCCGTGGAGTTGCCAAAACCCGGAGTCTCTCCATAAAATATTTTGCGGACCAGGAGGTCTGCTCGGCCGCCTAGCCGCCGGCGGCGAGAGTCTCCTCGAAGGACTTGTAGCCCCGAAGAATTTGCTTGGTCTGATCGTGGCCGAGCTGAAGGAAACGCGCGTTGGGATCGGCCCGCTCATGGAACCGGTCCTGCTCCTCGGCCTTGGGCTTGAGCTCCCCGGCCTGCCCGGCGAAGAAGGTGAACTCCGCCAGGTCGACATAGGTTTTGAGGACTTCCCGCCCATCGGAGACGCTGACCTCGGCGGAGGGCTTTCCACGGGCGGCGGCCAGCGCCTCCGGGGGAATAGGGCTCAAGACCCCGTCGAAGTCCCAGTGCTCGATATTGTCCCGGATCAGGGAACGGAGCTCGGCCTCAGTGCCCACGAACCCGAAACGGCTGAACGCCTCCCGCGGGGGAGTCTTCTCCCGGAAGAACTGAGAGATCGTCCCGTCCATCAAAAGGGGCTCGCCGCCAGGGACGGGAACCTGATTGTAGACGTGTAGGGCCCCCTCCCGGACCGTCGCCCCCGGGATTCCCAGCAGGCGGAAGGCCGAGAGGGTGAATCCGGCGCTCAAGTTGCAGCTCTGCTTGTCGATCTTGGCGGGGTAAGCCGTGATCCCGGCTTTGACGGCCGGGAAAACCCGTTGGGAATACACAAAACGCAAGTCCCCCCCGTTGCGGGGGACGGCGGGCCCGAATGTCGCGACCGGCCGTCCGACCGGAGCCTCCACCTCGGACGCCTGGCCGCGGAATTTTTCCAACATCCCCTTGATTTCCTGGGCGTGGGACGGCACGGCCCAGGAGAGAAGCAAACCGAGAAGGGCGCTCCAGCCAACGGCGGCCATACCCCCAGTGTAGCCCTGAGACCGGGCATTTTCAAGGAGGGCGACGTCCAAGTTCCCGGACTTTTCAAAGGCCTTGGCGGGCAGGGCCTTCGATCAGCGCCCCGACGGCCGTATTGTCGGGGTGCAACCGCCGGACCCCCGCGGGGGACTCCGGTTGCGCCCGGCAGAACAAGCGCCGGGCGCTTGGCCCAGCTTGTGCTATCCCACGAGGTAGCACAACAGCCCCGGGGCTACTGCGCTACCTCCAAACGTAGCAGAAGGGGTAGAAGGAACGGGCTTCGGGACGACCAGTCACTATTTTTGACCGCTCGCGGTTGGGTGTCTCCAATGACCGACGACGACCTTGGCAATTTTTTATGATTATTTTTACTACGTTTATTGCCCGGTTACCGCCAACGGTGAAGGTAAAAATAAAATTATCATTTAATTTATTATGCAATTCGGGGCCCAGGTCGTCAGCTTGCCGTGTTTGCGTAAGAAAAGGTTGAAGGGCACGGCATTACGGTTTGATTGATCAGCGTCACCCCGGCTGTCGGGCGCTTCGAACGAAAACCCCGGGAACCTGGAGGGGGCGACCCCGGGCCCCTGGTTCTTAAGACCCAACCCGCGCCGGGCCCTTTGCCTCAGGCGCCGCCGCGCCCCCCCTGCTAGAATAGGAGGGTTCCAAGTCTTCTGTAGCCCGCGGGATCGGCCGCGGGGTATCCACGACACGGCCTTAACCGTGTGAGACCAGAGGAAGCCGGAGGGCTCAACGCCCGACATGGCTTCCTCGGTTTTTTTTACAAGGAGGAGCAAAATGAACGCGAGATTCAACGGAAGATCGGTGAAGGGCTGGCTGTTGGCGGCCGTAGTGGCCATCCTCCCGTCCCTGAGCCACGCCGCCCCGGCGGCGTCGCTGGAGTCCGCCGTCGGCAAGGCCGCGGAGATCGCCAAGCAGGCCAAGGAATTTTCGAAGAAAAAGGCTCAAGCGGCCCGGCCCGAAGCCGCGCCGAAATTCGCCCTGGACGCGGGCGGCTCCCTGCGGAACAAGGAGACCCGGCTGGTTTACAGCGGACAATACGAGAAGTGCTACAACATCAGCTTCACGCAACGGCAGGGCGTGCCCGGCTCTCCCGACAGCTACACGCGCTCGACGATCCTGGTTTACGCCAACGGCCAGCACGTCGAGAATCTGAGCAACCCCGGAGAATCGACGGACGTTTGCGGAAGGATAATCAAAATCGAGGGTTGGACGCCCTACGGCGACGGAACGATCTACTGGCAGGCCGTCGAGCGCCGGCCGTAACCCAAACACAGGAGGAATAAACCACATGAAAGCATTGCTGACCGCCGTGATGTTGGCACTTCCGCTCCTGGCGCGGGCGGAAGCTCCCGAACTCAAGCGGGCCGAGAAGGCCGCCCGCGCCGTCTCCGCCGCCGAGAAGCCCAAGGCCGGACCGGCCGCCGCCGAGGAGCGCGCCGCCCAGCGGGCGAGCGCCCAACGCGCCGCGAAAGTCGAGAACGAACTGGAAGCCGCCGCGGCGGAACCCGGCTTCAAAAAGTTCCTGACGATCAAGGAGGTCGGCTTTCAAAAGGCCTCCGACGGCGTCGGCCTGGAGGTGGTGGAGGCGTCGCGTCCCGTGACCGCCCCCAACGCCGTGGTGGCCCTCCTGGACGGCTACAAGCTCTGGGACCGCAGCGAGGCTCCGAGGGTCGCCAACGGCTGTCTTGAGGCCGGAGATCCCTGCAGTTCTTCCATCTGGTGCTGTCGTTCCATGATGTGCCGCGGCGGCACCTGCGCCGGAAGCAACAACGACTGCGTGCCGCGCGGCCGCCGGTGTTCCAGCAGCATCTGGTGCTGCGGCGCCGGAATCTGCAACGATCAGGGCTACTGCCAATAAAGCCTTTGTCGCGCGCGACGGCTTGGCCCCCGCGCATAGGCGCCGGGGCCGGCCGATTTTTTGACCCTGGCGGGAAACCGGAATTGGGTGTATCCTCTTAAGGAAATGTTGATATCCGCCGCCCTCCTGGCGGCCTCCCTCGCTTCCCCGGCTCTGGCCGAGGAGAGGAAGCTCACTCTCAAGGATTTGGGGATCGGGAGCTATATCCCCGTCGGGGAACCGCCCCCCGACCGGCGAAGCGCCGCCTCCCGGGGGCTCACCATCAACGCCGAGACTCTGGGCCGCTACGGCTACACCTTGGAGGGCTACAATTCCCTGACCCAGGGAGAACGCGAGCGGGTGGAGGATTGGATCCGGATTCTGGAAGAAGACCGGGAGGCGCTGGCCCGGGCCGGGGTCCGGCCGGGGCGCGCGGGCGGAGCGGCGGGCGGGAAATGGTCCGCCAAGGAACTCGACGAGATCGCCCAGTTGCGGGCCAAAAGTCTGTCCCAGGGCCTGGCCCCCGCCGGGGGAGACGCGGTCGACGCGTCGGCCCCCTGGCTGACTCCCTCGGTTTCCTTCCGAGGGTCGCAACTCAACCGCTTCACCTTGCGCAACGACCCGCACGACTTCCAACTCCAGCTCGGCTTTTTGGGCAACGACGGGGGCAGTCCCCTGCTGGGCGCCAGCCCTTACCTCAACGCCATGAAGGGCGGCAAGGGCTCCGGGAGTTTTCTCGACTACAGCTGGAAGGCGCAGGCGGGCTATGTGGACCTCAACGCCCGGATGTTTCCCCCCGGCGGCGGGGCGTTGGACGGGGGCATCGACCGGGCCCTGGGAGCGGGGAGCGTCCCGGGCTATTCCTCCGATTTTCAGCGGACCGGGCTGTTCGTGGGCAGCGCCATGGGCCAAGCCGGGAGAGCGTGGACTCTGTTCGGCCCCGTGGATTTCGGGGTGAGCGCCATGGGCCTGATGCGCGTCACGGGGGTTTTCCCCAACGCGACCTTGGATCAGACCGCGGCCCTGCGCTGGCGGGTGGACCCGGACCACAATGTCGCCGTCATGGGCGGGGTGACCGAGGCGGCGGGGCTCCTCTCCAAGAGCGTCATGGCCGACACGATCAAGGGCGGAAAGGTCGGGCTGGACCCTCGGCTGGAGACCGCGCCGCATGTCTCCTTGGCGGCTTGGGGCAAGCTTCCCTACATGGCCGACGCCCGCTACTCCGTGGAAGCCGGGCATCAATGGAATCCTTGGACCACCGTCCAAAGCGCGGCGGGCACGCTTTCGGTTCCCGCGGGCCGGGGGCGGGTGGGCCTGCGCGGGGCCTGGGAGCGGGAGGCCGGGGCTGACATCGAATTCGAGCGCAATAAGGCCTCCGGCGGGATCGTCCTGGGGCTCTCCGACACCGTCGAGCTCTCCGGAACCTACTCCAAGGACATGGCCCGCTACGGCAACGCCCAGGTGGCCAACGATTCGGTCATGATAAACCTCAAGCTCACCGAGCCGGGTTCCAAGGCGTCGGCCGAGTTCGAGTCCCTGTTCTCGGAAACCACCCTCTCCTTCACGCGCTCGGAGTCCGAGGCCATGGTCCGGGACTTGGACCGCCAATTGGCGCTTTTGATCGCCTTCAAAAAAGTGGCGCTGGCAGAACTCGGGCCCGGAGGCCTGGCGGGATCGTGGAGCCAGGTCCAGGACGCCTATAATTCCCTGCCCCCGGAAACGCGCCGGGCGCTGGATGAATCCTACCGGCTCCGCAATCCTTCGGGTCCGCCGCTGTCGCAGATCATCGCCACTTCCCCGCCCAAGCTGGAAGCTTGGAATTCGGCTTTGGACATCCTGGCCGACACCGATGTTCTGGAGCGGATCCTGGTCCGCTCCTTCCGCAGCCAGGTCCTGGCGCAAATGGACAAAACCCAGATTCCGATCCTGGGCCAGAACATCCCCCTGACGGCCCCCGTCCTCATCGCCGCCGCCCACGCCATGAGCCTGGGACTGACCTCCGTGCCGCCGATGACCGCGCGGGACGCCAAGGGGGCCCTGGAACCTTACCTCACCGAATCGGCCGTCAAGGAGCTGGGCTGTCAGGGCAAGGACGCCGCGGCGATGAGCGATTGCCTCCTGTCCAAGCTCCCCAAGGCGGAGCAGGACTATTTGCGGCGGACCTACGGCAAGGACCTGGAGGGCTTGATCAAGGCCGGCGTCGCCTGGGCCTCCGACATCGTCCGCCGGGAAATCAACGCCATGCTCCTGCAGGTCTTTTTGGCCGCCGAGCGCCTCAACGCCCTCACGGTGGACCAAGGGCAACGCATCGGCGCCATGAACAACCGCGCCCTGGTGGATTCGTTCCTTTATAAAGACGCCCGGCAAAAGAAGGAATCCAAGCCCTTTTTGGAGCGCGCGGTTCGCCAACTGCGCTCCGAGCTCAAAGACCGCGACGAGTCCATCCGGGCCAAGCTCACCGAGTACGGCCGCCTGCGCCTGGCCGCCGTTCAAAGCGCGGGGGACGCCTCGGTCCACGTGGCCATCCGCGCCAAGGACTGGCCGCGCTTGCTGGCCATCTACGGGGACGAGAGGCTATTCTCCATCATCGCCGAGGCCCGCGAACGCCTGGCCAAGGACGCCACCCCGCAGGCCCCCGCGCGCCTGATTATCGAGCTCAACGAGGACCCGGTCTTAAACGGCACCCGCTGGACGCGGGGCAACCCCTCGGTCCTGGCCCTGCCCCTGAGGCCGCACTCCGGAGGATTGCCCAAGCCATGAAAACCATTCTGGCCGCCTGGCTGAGCTTGTTCGCCGCCGACGCCCGGGCCCAGGCCCCGGCCGACCCCGCCGCCCCGGAAAACATCTGCGCCTTCAGCATCCGCCCCTTCCAGACCTCCGAGCTCCAGTTTTTGACCAAGCAGGGTTTGGATCCGTCGGCGCGCGAAGCTTCCCTGACGGTCTGCAAGCGCCGGGTGACTTTGGAAATGCGCGCGCTCAAAAGCGACCTGGAGCGCCATCCCGGCTTGGACCCGGCCGCCGCCCGTCGCTACAAGGCCGCCATCCGCTTCGCCGCCCCGGCCGACAAGGACCGGCGCCTCCTGGAGGAACGCATCGTCTCGATGCTGGCGGGGCTCCTGGCCCCCCGAGTGCCCGAATTGAAAGAAGGGCGCTATTCGGAAGGCGAGAAAATTTGGCTGGGCGCCTTGTCCGAGCAGCTGCGCGCCCAGGTCCTGGCCCAGGCCGAGCGCCTCCACGACAATCCCCCAGCCGGCGGCGCGCGTCCCGCGCCCGCCCCGCCGCGCGGCGCCGCGCCCGCCGGGCGTCCGGCGGCCTGCGAAGCCGAGATCTGCGAGGACTACCGGAAATGGGGCTGCAAGCCCCCGCTGGAGCGCAGTTCGGACCGCAACTGCCGGGGCTTGAAAGAGCTCATGAGCGGCTGCGTCTGCAAGTAGCCTTCCCCCGCGCCCCCGAAATCGCTAGAATCGGCGCATGGATTTCGAACACACCGAAGAACAGAAGGCCATCCGCGAGACCGTCCGCAAGTTCGCCGAAACCAAGATCAAACCCGCCGCCCACGAACTCGATGAGAAGGAGGAGTTCTCCGAGTCCTTGACCCGGCAGATGGGGGAATTGGGCATCTTCGGCATCATCGTCGAGGAACAGTACGGGGGGCAGGGCCTGGACTACCTGTCCTACGTCATCGCCGTGGAGGAATTGGCGCGGGTGGACGGCTCCCACGCCGCCACCGTCGCGGCCGGCGTCTCCCTGGGCGTGGCGCCCATCAAGTATTTCGGCACCGAGGAGCAGAAGAAGAAATACCTGCCCCGCCTGGCCGCTGGCGAGTGCCTCTTCGCCTTCGGCCTCACCGAGCCCGAGGCCGGCTCGGACTCCCGGGGCTCGAAGACCCGCGCGGTCCAAAACCCCGACGGGACCTGGACCATCAATGGGGCCAAGATCTTCATCACCAACGGCTCCACCGCCATGACGGAAGGCATCATCGTCCAGGCCGTCAGCGGCAAGGACGCCAAAGGCAATCCGGAATTCACCTGCTTTATCGTGGACAAGGGCGCGCCGGGATTTTCCGCCAAGACCATGCACAAGAAGCTCATGTGGCGGGCGTCCAACACCGCGGAGCTTTTCTTCAAAGACGTAAAGGTGCCCGACTCCGCGCGCCTGGGGCCCGTCGGCGCCGGCTCCAAGCAGATGCTCAAGACCCTGGACTCCGGACGCCTCTCCATCGCGGCCATGGGCCTAGGCTGCGCCCAGGGGGCCTACGAGGCGGCCCTGGCCTACGCCAAGGTCCGGGTTCAGTTCAATCAGCCGATCTCGAAATTCCAGGCCATCTCCTTCAAGCTGGCCGACATGGCGCTCAAGATCGAGCACGCCCGGTGGTTTCTGTACCGGGCCTGCTGGCTGCGCGACCAGGGCAAGCCCTTCGGCACCGAAAGCGCCATGGCCAAGCTCTACTGCTCCGAGGTTGCCAAGGCGGTCGCCGACGAGGCCGTGCAGATCCACGGGGGCTACGGCCTGATGAAGGAGTTCGACGTGGAGCGCTTCTACCGCGACCAGCGGCTCCTTCAGATCGGCGAGGGCACCTCCGAGATCCAGCGCCTGGTCATTTCCCGCGCGATCGGTTGCTGAAGAGCGCGCCCGTGAACTTTCGAATTCCGCCGGCCCTGGCCGCGGCCCTCGCGCTCCTCATAATTGGAGTAAACGCCCAGGCCGACTTGGCCCCGATCCCCGGTAGTCCCGAGGAGCGCGCCCTGGAACTCGAAATGGCCAAGACCTGCCGTTCCGGGGAAACCGCGGTCGTCTGCGGGGTGCGGGCCGGAGTCGGGTGGCACGACGAGAAATGCGACAAGTACGAGAACAACCCCTCCTACTACCGCCTCAAATCCTTCAAATACGAGGAAACCTACTGCAAGCTCCCCCCCGGACAAGCCCCGCCGGCGCCGAATCCGGTCCCGGCGCCGTCCCCCGGGGAAACGGAGCCCGCGGCCCCGGAAGAAAATAAGGCCGGCCCCTGGGCCGTCGGCGCGGTTCTGGCCGCCATGGCCCTGGGCGGCTTAGCGCTCCGGGCGATCCGCCGCCGCCGCGCCCCGGCTCCCTGAATGGGCTCGGCCTGGCCGGGGGCTTTTTTCCTCACGCTGGCCGCGGAAGGCGCGGTCGGCGCGCTCCTGGGCCTGCGGACCCGGCCGGAGCTGGCCGCGGTCGCAGCCGCCAATCTCGTCACGCACCCGGCGCTCTTTTACATGACCGCGCGAAGCCTCCCGGCGGGCCTCTGGGGGAACGCCGGGGCGGGCCTCGCCCTCCTGGAGTCGGGGGCCGTTCTCCTGGAGGCGGCGCTTCTAGGGTACGCCCTGCCCGATCGCCGGCGGGGCTCCCTGCTGGCCCTGTCCTTGGCCATGAACCTCGGCTCCTTTCTTTTCGGGGCCGCTTTTTTATGGCCCGCCTGATTCCCGCTTGTTTGGCCAGCCTGATCCTGGGCGCGCACTTCCTCCGCCAGGGAGGCTTGATGATGGCCGGAATCTGCCTGGCCTTGCCTCTCTTGGCCCTCTTCGTCCGCCGCCTCTGGGCGCTGCGTCCCCTCCAAGGCCTGCTCTGGTTCGGCGTCTTCATCTGGACGGCGGCGGCCCTTGAGCTGGGGCAAGAGCGCATGGCCGCGGGCCGGCCGTTCATGCGGATGGCCTGCATCCTGGGCGGGGTGGCGGTTTTCACGGCGGTTGCGGCGTGGCTCCTGGGCCGCCCGGCCCTGCTCGAGCGCTACGGACGAAAGGTCCCGCTTCCTCATAGGTCCTAGGACCCCTGCGGCCGGGAGGCATTCCAAGCATACTGTTCCTAATGAGAATCCTAGCGGCCTCGCTTCTCTTTTTCGTTTCGGGACCCGTTAGCGCGGCGGGTTTCGCCCCGGCGGAAGACCTCTTCGGCGTGGATTTCGCGGTCCTCAAGGACCAAGCCGCCCGCACGCCCGATCCTAAGGCCGGACCGGCCGGAGGCGCCCAAGCCCAAAGGCCCGTCCGCAGCCTGTCGGGCCTCTTCCGCTCCCAGCAAGTCGAGACCGGCTACCTCCCCGATTCCTTCCCGAAGACGGCGGCGGGCTGGGTGCAATCCCTCAACGCCGCGGTGGACGACTACCGGATCGGCGACGAGTTCGGCAAGAAGCCGGTCACCGCCGGCGGCCTGGGCGGAACTTCCCCCGTTTTTCAGAGAGCCGCCAAGGCCACGGCCGCCTACGGCGGCGGCACCGCCTTCTACCTCGGAAAATTCAACGGCCACCACATGGTGGCCACCAACCACCATGTCGCCGAAGGGGGCTGCCAGGGCCCCGCCCGCTTTCCCCTGTTGGGCAAGTCCTATTCCTGCGAGCGGGTCTACGCGGATTGGAAGGAAGTGGACCTGGACCTCTTCTCGATCATCGTCCCGGAGGCCGATGAGGCCCTCCTGGCGCCCCTGGGCCGCAACTTCTCCTTTGACGCCTCGATCTACACCGGACAGGAACTGCTGACCGTGGGCTTCGGCATCGCGGGCAATCCGCGGCGCGTCATGATGGCCAACCAGGATTCCGACTGCAAGGTCTTCTCCGACACCGGGGACTTCCGCCTGGTGGCCGACCCCGACCAGTACAACCCGGCCGATTACTCCGCCTGGTCCTTCGTCAACGGCTGCGACGTCTCCCACGGGGACTCCGGCTCCGCGTTCGTGGACCGCAACACCGGGGACGTTCTGGGCCTGATTTGGACCGGCAAAATTCCGAAGTCCCCGAAGGTCCTGAGCTCGGCCTATCTGGCCGAGATGCTCCGAACCAAGAGCCCGGAGATCTGGACCGAGCTGGCCTTCTGCGTGCCCGCCCCGAAGATCAAGGAACGCATCCAAGAGGAACTCCAGGCCAGCCCGGGAAATAACGACCGCAACCGCACGCTGACCGCCATCGTCCAGACCCCCGTCACGCTCAGCGCGCGTTAGGCGCGGGCCCCTAGAAGCTCCCGGATTCCAAAAAGCGCCGGCACAGGGAAAAGGTGTCCTTGGCGTTCATCATGAAGGTGTGGGTATGGTGCACGAGCACGAAGTCCTTCATGCCCGCCAGCTTCGTGCCTTCCACCTCCACGATCCCGTCGTTGGGCCCCTCGAAGGTCAGTTTTTGGCCCTTGTCCCCGGCGATGACTCCGAACTCGACGGGGGGAGTGGGGAGCGTCTTGTAAAATTCCTCTTCCGAGAGTTTCTGGCCGCTGTCGCCGGTGCGCCATCGAAAAACGGGGTTCTCCTTGAGAAGCTTCGCCAGCCGCGCCGGCTGATTGGGAGGGGCCAGCATCACGATGCGCCCCAGGCCGGGCCGCAGCTTTCCCCGCAAGGCGTTTCGAATGATGATGTTGCCCAGCGAGTGGGCGACGAAATGATAACGCTCCGTCTTGACCCTCTTTTCAAGGTAGACCGCGAGCGCCGCGGAGGTTTCTTCGAGCGTACTGGCCGCCGTGCCGTACGGGAAGCTCAGCGTCTCAAACCCGGCGGCCTGAAACCGCGCCGCCAGGACGGCCATCGAAGCTCGCGTGCGCCCCATGCCGTGCAGGATGACGACGGTCTCGCGCTCTCCTTCGGCGGAGAGCGCCGCCGGCGCGGCGGCGCAGAGGGCGAGGGCGGCCAGGAAGGCGCCCCGCGCGAAGCGGCTGGAATCATCAAACAACGGCGTGAATGTTGATCGCCTGATATGGAACGGAAATGGTCCGGCCCGCGGTTTTTTTCGCCTTGCTTCCTTTGCTCAACTGGATCAGTCCGTAGTCTTGTAGCAGTTTGACGTCCGTATGGACGTTTTTGAAATTCCTGCCGGCGATGCCCGCGAGCTGGCTGATCGAGCGCGGCGCATGCCGTTTGATCAAATGCAGGAGCTCGAGGCGCTTTTCCGTCAGCAGGGTGCGGACCGCTTCGAGGCTGGTGAAATAAATCCCCGTTTTGGCGGCCCCCTTCTTCCCGGCGCGGCCCGCCTTGAAAGCGCCGACGAACTCGGCATCCGCCTGTTCACGGCTTTTGATTTGGATCTCCAAAGTTTTCATTTTAGCGCCTCGATGTCCCGGCGAAAGTCTCCAAGCAATTTCTCGACTCCGACAAACGCATAAGCGGACTGCCGCCCCCTGATGTGCTTATGGTGGCCTTTCGGGTGGTGGTTATCGTAAAGGACGGCAGGCGTCTTTTGGCCCGAGGGGATGTAGGCCAGGCGATATCGAATTCCGTCGGGATTCTTTTCATTTTTAGGGACTTCCCAAATCTTCCGCTCTTCGATGCCGGAGGCTTCGTCGATGAGCTTCAGGGAATGGATCAGCCGGGCCCTCATCTATGGTATATTATACCATAAAAGAGCGGATTCGCAAGGCCCAGGCGGGGGGATGGGACGAATCCATCTCTTATCCCAAAACAGGGACTGTCTTCCGGTTTAACGCCGAGGCTGAGTGGCGGCGGCTATCAGGATTTCCGTTACTGCCGCCGTCCACTCTAGCCCTTGGTTCGACGCCGCCGTTCCGGCCCTTCCCGAAAACGCGCCAAGTTCTTTATTCAAAATTTTTGCCTTCCACGGTGCCAGGCATTAAGAACTCGGTCCAGGACCGAGTTGCCACCCTCCAAATTTCCCGTTAAAGCCCACCGGATGCCTTCGCCACCGCGCGCGTCGAACATGCCCCCAAAGTATAATCCCCTTTCCCGCCGTTCGCCAGGCAACCCCTACCCCCGCAGCAACCCCGGCACCAACCGCTCCAGCCGGTCGTAATCCCCCGGCCGGTTATAAGCCGCGGCCGAAATCCGCAGAAACAACCTCCCCAGCCGGAAGAACACCGGCACTTCCACCCCGCGCCGGCGCAGGGCGTCATGCAGGCGCTCGGCCGCCGCCAAGCTCGCGCGCCCCTTGAGCGGCAAGGCCAAAGCGGCCATCGAACCCAGCATGGAGGCGGGCGCCAGCTCCGCGCCCCAGGCCCGCGCCAGGCGCGTCCCCATGGCCAGGGCCAGGGCCCGGTTGCGGCGCCGCAGTTTGGCTCCGCCCAGACGCTTATGAAAATCCAGCGCCGCCGTCACCGAGAGCCAGGGCGAAGGATCCTTGGTCCCGCACCAATCGAATTCCTCCAGGAAACCCTTGCCGTAGTTGTTGGAGATCACCGCCGGGTGCAGGCCCCGTTGGCCCGCCTTTGAGGCCCACAGAAAGGCGCTGCCCTTGGGCGCGCACAGCCACTTATGGAGATTCCCGGTGTACCAGTCGGCCCCGAGCGCGGGAATGTCCAAGTCCAGCATCCCCGGCGCGTGGGCGCCGTCCACCAGGACCTTGATTCCCCGGCGGCGGCTGAGGCGGACGATTTCCTTGACCGGAAAGATCAGCCCCGTGGGCGAGGTCACATGATCGACCACCGCCAGCCGGGTCCGGGGCGTGAGCGCGGCCTCGAAGGCCGCGGTCACCTCGGCCGGGGATTGGGGCGCGAACGGCACGCGCGCCAGGCGGACCTTGGCCCCGGCGCCCGAGGCCAGGTGGCGCGCGGCGTTCATCACGGCCGGGTAGGCGTGGTCGGCCAGGACGACTTCGTCGCCGGCTCGCCAGGGAAAAGACCGGAGGACGGCGTTGGCCCCGGCGGTGGCGTTGTCCACGAAGACCAGGTCCCGGCCCGACGCGCCCAAAAACGCGGCCAGCCGGGAGGCTGCCGCGCGCAGGCGGCCCGAAAGCTCCCCGTCCAGAAAGTCGATGGGCCGGGCCTCCATCCGCTCCCGCCACCGGTCCTGGGCCGCGCGCACCGGGCGCGGGCATGAGCCGAAGGAGCCGTGGTTGAGGAAGTCCACCCTGGGGCGCAGGGGCCAGAGGTCGCTCACACGAAGCGCTTGACCGCCCAGTCGTGGACCTCGGCGCTCACGATGAGCTTGTCCAGGAGGACCTCGATGTCCTCGTCCTTGTTGCCCTCCGCGTCCTTGGTGATGGAGACGTCGGAGAGGCTCAGGCAGAACAAAAACCGGCATTTATTGCACGCCCAGAGCTCCAGGCGGCAGAAGCGGTGAACATCGTAGGCGACGTTGCCCATGCCGGCCAACGCCGCGAAGTCTCCCCGCTCCAATTTCGGAATGAGCGCGGGCGGGTTCAAGACGGGCTCCAGGCGCGCCTCCGCGGTCCGCGCCAGCCACTCGTGGCAGGACTCGCAAAAGGCCCCCTCGCTGACCGCCAGCCATGCCAGGAGGGTGGAGGACCCCACGATGATCGCGGCCTCCGCCGCCCAGACCGCCTTAAGCAGGCCGCCCTTGAACGCGATCCCCCCGATGCCCCACAGCCCTTCCACGGCGATCTTGCCCGCCTCGTCGAAGATGCCGGCCGGGCTCCAAATGGCCAGGGAGGCGTGGGCTTGGAACCAGATCGCCCAGGAGAAGTAGACCGCGAAGACCCCGGCGAAAAAACCCATCAGCAGGGCGAACGGGGAACTGCGCAGGCTCCCCGCCTTGCCGAGCTGGCCGACCATATATCCCAAGAAGGCCCCGTAGCCGAGGCAGGCCAGGGCGTTGACGTAGATGAGCGGAATCCAATACACCACATAGGCGTAGATAAAGCCCGTCACCGCGGCGACGGCCAGCGCCCCGGAGAGCATGAAAACGGGCCCCGCGAAGCCGATGGTTCCCGAATGCTCATAATGGAGGGGCCGCCCCGGAAGGGGCAGGCTGATCTTCGGCGCGGCGGCATCGGCCCCGCCGGAGGGCGCGGGCGCTCCCCTCGTTTCGGCGGCCGAGGGCGGCGGGCCGAAACCCGGAGGCATGGACGGCTGCGCGGGCGCCGCCATCGAGGGCAGGCCCTCGGGCGCGGGGGCCGGGGCCGCGGCGTCGGGCGAGCCGCCCACCGCGATCCGGCATTGCGAGCAATAGGACTTGCCCTTGGAGACGAAGGCTTCGGCTTCGGTGATCGGCAGTTGACACATGAAGCATTGCGTTGGCGCCATGGCTTTCTCCCGGGGAATCCCCCCTGCCCGGGATTGTAGGAAAATCGGGCCTTGGAAGAGCAACTCGCGAACTGGTATAGTCCCGGCCATGAGCGCGCTCGATCCGGGACCTTTGTTCATGTTCGGCATTTACGGAACCAAGCCCACCCGGGAGACGCTGGCCCTCCTGCGCGAGACCGGGGCCGGAGGAATCCTTCTCTTGGGCCGAAACATAGAGACCGCCGCCCAAACCCGGGCCCTCACCCGGGAGCTGGTCCAGCGCCTGGGACGACCGCTGATCTTCGCGGTAGATCACGAAGGCGGCTGGGTGCTTCGTTTTAAAGAAGGGGTGACGCCTTTTCCCGGCAACGCCGCCCTGGGCCGGACCGGGGACGCGCGCCTGGCCTACGAGGTGGGGCGGGGCATGGCCCGGGATCTCGGGGGTTTGGGGATCGGGCTCAACCTGGCGCCGGTTTTGGACGTGGTCCGCGGCTACAATCCGGGCATCGGGATCCGTTCCTTTGGAGGAGACGCCGCGCTGGCGGGCAAGCTCGGGGCGGCCATGATCCGCGGCATGCAGGAGCACGGCTTGAGCGCGTGCGCCAAGCATTTTCCCGGTAAAGGCGCGGCCACCGTGGACGCCCATGTCACCCTTCCGGTGATCCGCCTTCCTAAGAAGGAATTCGAGCGCGGCCACCTGGCTCCGTTTCGCGCCGCGGTCGAGGCGGGCGTGGATTGCGTGATGACTTCCCACGTAAAATTCCCGGCCCTGGACCGGCTCCCGGCCACCTTCTCGGCCCGCATCACCCGCGACATCCTCCGCGGGCGCCTGGGATTTGACGGCGTCGTGATCGCCGACGACCTATGCATGGGGGCGGTCACCGAAAGCCTGCCCATCCAGGCCGCCGCCCTCAAAACCCTGGAGGCGGGCCACGACATCCTCCTCATCGCCCACGACGCCCGGGCCCAATACGAGGCGGTGGAGCTCCTGCGGCGGGCCGAAGCCGACGGCGCCCTGAACCGCCGGGAGTTGGAACGGTCCCTGGCGCGGGTGGCCCGGCTGGCCGCCAAGAAACGCTCGCCCGCGCGCGGCGGCTCCCCGGCCCATGACCGAGAGCTTTCGGACCGCATCGCGGGAAAAGCCGTCGAGCTGATTTCGCAGCGCGGACCCGGGCTCGGCTGGCGGCCCGCGGGGCGGCCGCCGCTCATCTTGTTCCCGGATTTCCGGGAAGTCCGGGAGCGCTTCACCTTCGAGGGCGGCCCCGCCGGGCCGCAGCGCTGGCTCAAGAACTCCGCCCGGCGCTGGGGAAAGGTAAAAATTCTCAAGACCCCGGTGGAAAGCCGGGACCTGGGGCGCCTGCCCGCGGCGGTTCGGGGGGCCGACCGCGTTCTGCTTTTTTGCTTCGAAGCGATGCGCTTTCCGGGGCAAAGGGCCGCGTTGGATCTGGTGCAGAAATCGGCGTCCGGAAAAACGGCGGTGTGCCTGATCCGCAATCCCTGGGACCGGAGCCTGCTCATGCCGGAAACCGCGGCTCTGGACGCAAAGGGTTATCGGCTCAGTTCCCTGAAAGCGGCCCTCGGGAGGATTCTCCGGTGCGCCCTCCTCGTAGCGCTTTGCGCCTCGGCCGCTCCCGCGCGGGCGCAAAACGGAAATTCGGTCACGGAGCTCCACTCGGCCTTCGTGTCGGAGGTGGAGACGGCCGCCCGAAAAGAGCTCCTGGGGCGGCTCTCCCGGACGGCTCCCGCCTCTCCGAAGGAAGTGGAATGGCTCTTTGATCTTTTCTCACGATTCCCGACCAGCGAGGTCCGGCAAGCGGCCATGGCCTCCTTGTTCCTGCTCGACCCGAACGACCGCCGGATGGACCGGCTCTTCCTCCATTATCTGGAGGACTCGGAGGCCGAAACGGTTCTCTTCGGGATCAACGGGGCTTTCATCTCCCGGACCGAAAAGGCCCTGCCCGTCATCCGCAAGATCGCGAAGCGGAAATTCCCCGTGGACGATCCCCACCGCTCGATGTTTTTGACCGAGCGCAACGAATGGTGGGTCATCTACGAGGCCCTGTCGGTCCTGGCCCGCTGGGAGGGCGAAAAAAGCTTCGACCTCCTGCGCAAACGCGCCGGGGAATCGCCTAAAACGGCGCGCATTCTGGGCGAGCGCCTGTGGGAGAAATCCCTCCCCCTCTTCATCGAATGGCTCGGCGGAAAGAAAGAGCGGCAACGGGCCGCGGCCGTCGTCGGTTTGGAAGCCGACGCGGACCCGGAAGCCCTGCGCCGGACCCGGCCCCTGATGCTCAAGCACTTCCGCGACCCCAAGGCCGACCCCGAACTTCGCCGCCTCCTGGGCGTCAAACTCGGCCGCTCGTCGACCGACGCCGAGGTCGGCGAATTTCTCGCCGAAAGGGAACGGCTCGAGAAACCCGAGGAGCGCCTGCTTTTGGCCGCGGCGCTTTTCGCGTCCCAAAATCCCAGGATCGTCCCCCTTCTCCTGGAATTCGCCCGGAAAGACCCCGACCCCATGCGCCGCGCCGGAGCCCTGCGCCAACTCCAGGGAATGCAGGGGGCGGCCGAATACCGAAAGACCCTTTCCTGGACCGCCGAAAACGACCCGGAACCCGAAATCCGGGCCATGGCCAAGAAGGCCCTGGCCGAGACTCCGGCCCCCGTTCATTGAACAGGGAAATCGGTATTTGCTAACCTAATCGGACCGGGGTTCGTCAGGACCCCGCCTCCCATGGACTTTCCCTTTTGGCTGCTTGCCGCGTTCTGCGCGATCCTGATTGTAGCTCTGGGATTCGCCTTGCAAAGGCTGTATTTTTTTCAATCGGGCGCGTCCGGGATCGCCGCCCGGCCCGTCCCCGACCCGAGCAACCTCGCCAAAGTCGACGAACTCCTCTCCATCCTCCTCAGCATCCAGAAGCACGGGGTCTCCCAATCCGGCGCCGTTTCCCGGGAAGATTTTTCGGCGGCGGTGCTGGAAAGCGCCTGCCGCCTCATGGGCCTGAGCAAGGGAACCGTCATGCTCTGGAATGAGAAGCAGGCCTGCCTCGGGATCGTCGCCTCCAAAGGGCTGGCTCCCGAAACGACCAAGAATTTCTCGCTGAAAACGGGAGAAGGGGTGGCGGGAACCGCGTTTCAGACGGGCAAACCGGTGTTCGTGAGCGATCCGGCCAAGGACTCGCTGACGGTGAAAAAAGCCCGGGATCTCTCCGAGCCCTTCATCTCCCTTCCCCTGTTGGTCCAATCCAAGCCGGTCGGGGTCCTCAATCTGCACTCCGAAAAATCGGCGGCGCCCTTCAGCGACCTGAACGTAAAATTTTTAACGGTCCTGGCCTCCGAGGCGGCGGTCACGCTGCAAAACCTGGAGCTCTTCGACAACCTGCAGACCTTCTATCTGGAGATGGTCCAGACCCTGGCGCGCGCGGTGGATTCCAAGGACGCCTACACCCACCAGCACTCCGACCGTGCCCGCCTCAAAGCGCGCCGGATCGGCCAGGAGCTCCAACTCCCGGACCAGATGGCCCGCTACATCGAGTACGCGGCCCTGCTCCACGACATCGGAAAGATCGGCATCGACGAGTCCATCCTCCTCAAGCCCGGCAAGCTGACCGCCGAGGAATACGAGGTGATGAAGCGCCACCCCGTGATCGGCCACCAGATCCTTTCCCCCGTCAAATTCCTGGGGCCGGTGGCCCAGATGGTCCTCTACCACCAGGAGTGGTACAACGGGCAAGGCTATCCGGACGGTCTCAAGGGCGACGCCATTCCCATGGGGGCCCGGATCGTGGCCGTCATCGACGCCTGGGACGCCATGATGTCGGACCGCCCTTACCGCAAGGCCCTCGGCCGGGACAAGGCCCTGGGCGAGCTCAAGAAGGGCGCGGGCACCCAATTCGATCCCAAGGTCGTCGAGGTTTTCCTGAAGCTCGAGGATTCGGAATGGAGGCATGAGCGCCACGAGCACTGAGGAACTTCCGGTCCCCGCGGGCTCCCGTTCCCCGGCCCCGGGCCTGGTCGTCGTCTCCACCCCCATCGGAAACCTCGAGGACATGACGCCCCGGGCCCTGCGCGCCCTGAGGGAAGCCTCCACCGTCTACTGCGAGGACACCCGCCGGACCCGGGCCCTGCTGAGCCATTTCGGCATCTCCAAGTCCGTGCAGCGCTACGACGAGCATCATCCCGGCTCGGCGGACCGCCTGCTGCGCCTGCTGCGCGAGGGCCGCTCGGTGGCCCTGGTGTCCGACGGCGGGCTGCCGGGAATCTCCGACCCCGGCCGGCGGATCGTGGAGCTGGCCCGAGCGGAGCGCATCCCCGTGACCGTGATGCCGGGCCCCTGCGCCGTCGCCGCGGCGGTGGCCGGATCCGGCCTTCCCGGCGATTCCTTCGTTTTCCTCGGTTTTCTCCCCCGGTCCTCGAGCCGGCGCAAGCGCGCGCTGGCGGAGGCCGCTTCCCTGAGGAGGACGATCGCGGTCTACGAATCCCCTTACCGGATTCTGGATCTCCTGGACCTGGCGGCCGAGGTCCTGGGGCCCGAGGCCGCCGCCTGCGTCGCCCGAGAGCTTTCCAAAGTGCATGAGGAATGGCTCCGCGGTTCGGTCTCGGAAGTCAGGGCCTCCCTGGCCGGCCGCCCCGAAATCCTGGGGGAAATCGTGGCTCTATTTCACCCCGGCGCCAAGGACGAGGGCCCCGAGGAGGCCCCATGACCGAGATTCTTCACCTGGCGGAACGCGCCCCGCTTCCGGCCGACGCCCTTCGCAAGGCGGCCGAGGGCGCCCGCGGCTGCAAGGTGGTGGCCTTCCCGACCGACACGGTTTACGGAATCGGTTCGACGGGGCTCATCAAGGCGGCGGCCCGCCGCATCTACCAGATCAAGGAGCGCCCGAACCACAAGCCCCTGCCCATCATGGTCTGGTCCGTGGCCGAGGCCCAGCGCTGGGTGCAGTGGACCCCCGCCGCCGAGACCCTCGCCAAGCGCTTCTGGCCGGGCGCCCTGACCTTGGTCCTCAAACCCACCGAGCAGGGGCGCATCCTGACTTTCGCGGAATATTCGACCATCGCCATCCGGATTCCGAACCACCCCGTGGCCCTGCGCCTGCTCGAGCAATCCGGGGTTCCCTGGGCGGTCACCTCCGCCAACAAGACCGGCGAGCTCGCTCTCTCCGACGGGGCCTCCGTGGCCAAGGAATTCAACGGCCTCGTTGATTTCATCATCGACGGCGGGAAAGTCTCCGGCATCGAGTCGACCCTGGTCGACGCCACCCAGCCCCAGGTCCGGCTCCTGCGCGAGGGTTCGATCAGCCGCTCCACGATCTTCGAGGCCCTGGGCCAGACCTCATGAGCCCGGACGGCGCCCCGCCGCGCAAGATCCTGTTCATCTGCACCGGCAACACCTGCCGGAGCGTGATGGCCGAGCGGATGCTGCTCAGGATCTCCGAGGTCCGCAAGCTCGGCTGGGAGGCCCGCTCCTGCGGCGTGGCCGCGGAGCGCTACTTTCAAGTCTCCAAACAGGTCCGCGAGTGCCTGGGCAAGGAGGGCGTCGGGGAATTCGAGCACATCGCCCAATTGGTCACCCGGGACCTTTTGCGCTGGGCGGACCTGGCCCTGGTCATGACCGACGAGCACCGGGACGAGGTTTTCGACCGCTATCCGGAATTCGAGACGAAGCTCCACGTCCTGCGGCGCTACCTGGACCTGCCTTCGCCCAACATCGAGGACCCGGTCGGGCAGTCCCTCAAGGTGCACGAGGAATGCCTGGTCAAGATCAAGGAGGCCGTCGAGGCCCTGGTGAAAAAACATGCTTGAGAACCTGAAAACCTCCGACCCGCAAATTTATGACGCCGTTTCCCGCGAGATCCGCCGCCAGGAAGACGGCTTGGAGCTCATCGCCTCCGAGAATTACGCCTCCCGCGCCGTCCTCGAGGCCCAGGGATCGGTGCTGACCAACAAATACGCCGAAGGCTACCCGGGCAAGCGCTATTACGGCGGCTGCGAATTCGTGGACATCGCGGAATCTTTGGCCATCGAGCGGGCCAAGCGCCTCTTCGGCGCCGAGCACGCCAACGTCCAACCCCATTCCGGAACCCAGGCCAACATTTCCATGTACCTGTCCGTCCTTTCCCCCGGAGACACCGTCATGGGCATGAACCTGGCCCACGGCGGCCACCTCTCGCACGGACACCCGCTCAACTTCTCCGGGAAGTTCTTCAAAATCGTTCCCATCAGCGTCGACCGCGAGACCGAGCTCATCGACTACGAGGAGGCCGAAAGGCTGGCCGCCGAGCACAAACCCAAGCTGATCTTCGCCGGCGCCTCCAACTACTCCCGGATCTTCGACTGGGCGCGCCTCAAGCGCGTCGCCGACTCGGTCGGCGCCTTTTTCGCGGCCGACATCGCCCACTACGCGGGGCTCATCGCCGCCGGGGCCTACCCGTCCCCCGTGCCGTTGGCCGACTTCACGACCACCACCACCCACAAGACCCTCCGCGGCCCGCGGGGGGGCATGATCCTCTGCCGCTCCGCGCACGCCGCGGCGGTCGACAAGATCAATTTTCCCGGAACCCAGGGAGGGCCGCTGATGCACGTGATCGCCGCCAAGGCGGTCTGCTTCGCGGAAGCCCTGCGCCCCGAGTTCAAGGCTTACCAGGGCCAAGTCCTGGCCAACGCCCGGCGTCTGGCCGCGGCGCTGACCGCCCGGGGCTTTCGGATCGTCTCGGGCGGCACCGACTGCCACCTGCTCTGCGCGGACCTGCGCCCCAAGGGCGTGACCGGCAAGGAAGCCGAGGAAGTCCTGGACCGGGCCGGCATCACGGTCAACAAGAACGCCATCCCCTTCGACCCCCAGAAGCCCTTCGTGGCCTCCGGAATCCGGATCGGGACCCCGGCGGTGACGACCCGCGGCATGGGAACCGCCGAAATGGACCTCATCGCCGATTTGATCTCCGAGACCATCGAGCGGCGCTCCGACGCCGCCTTCGTCGGGGCCGTCCGGGGCAAGGTCCGCGACCTGTGCCGCCGCTTTCCCCTCTACCCCGAAATGGCCGAGGCCGCCGCGTGATCGCCCAAATCCTCATCGCCGACGACAACCTGGACATCACCAATCTGCTGAGCGAATACCTGGCCTCAAAGAACCACCTGGTGCTGGTCGCCAATGATGGCTACGCGCTTTCCCAGAAGGCCGGGGAGCACCAGCCGCACCTGATCATCACCGACATCCAGATGCCGGGCGCCTACGGCTCGGCCGCCTACAAGGTCCTCCAAAACGACCCCAAGACCAATAAAATCCCGATCATCTTCATGAGCGCGCACCCCTTCGAGCGGATCAAGACCATTTTGCCCGACGATCCCAAGACCCGGTTCATCCAGAAGCCCCTGATGTTCGAGCAGCTCGACAACTATATCCATGAATTGTTGCCGTTGGGAGGGTATGTTCCGTGAAAAAAGAGAGACAACGGAACTACAAAGAAAGAAACGAACATCCATCCCCTGTCGGGGTTATAGGCGGTTCCGGCCTCTACGGCATGAAGGGGTTGACCGAGGCCCGGGAAGTGGCGGTTAAAACACCATTCGGGAAACCCTCATCCCCCATCATCCTGGGCAAGCTGGGCGGCGTGGACTGCGCCTTTCTCGCCCGGCACGGCAAAGGGCATGTCCTCCTTCCCGGGGAAATCAACGGACGGGCCAATATCTGGGCCCTGAAATCCCTGGGGGTGCGGCGGATCATCGGCGTGGCCGCCGTCGGCTCCTTGCGGGAGGAATTGGTCCCCCGGCACTTCGTCTTCCCGGACCAGATCGTCGACGAGACCAAGGGCCGCCGCTCCACATTCTTCGGCGACGGCTGCGTCGCCCACACCGCCTTCGCCCACCCGTTCTGTCCGGAACTGCGCAAGCTCCTCTTTAAGACCTCCGAGTCCCTGGGGATCACCTCCCACTGGGGCGGGGTTTACGCCTGCATGGAGGGCCCCCAGTTCTCCACGAGGGCGGAATCGGAGTATCACCGGGCGCAGGGCTACTCCCTGATCGGGATGACGGTCGTCCCGGAGGCCAAGCTCGCCCGGGAGGCGGAGCTTTGCTACGCGACGGTGGCCCTGGTCACCGACTACGACTGCTGGAAGGACGGCGAGGAGGTCACCAACCAGGTGGTGATCGCCAACCTCACCGCCAACGTGGAGAACGCCCAACGGCTCATCGCCGCGACCGCCTCCGCCGCGGCCGGCCCGACGGCCTGCGCCTGCGGCGACGCTCTGGCCGGGTCCATATTCACCAACCCCGCGGCGATCCCGCCCAAGACCCGCAAGGCCCTGGACCTGATCGTCGGAAAATACCTAAAAAAATGACGAGCGCTCCCCGGGACTTTCTGCGCCGCCTGCCCAAAACCGACCTCCATTGCCACCTGGACGGCTCGGTCCGGCCCGCCACGGCCCTGGCCCTGGCCCGGGAACTCGGGATCAAGCTTCCGGCCGACAACGCGGCGGACCTCAAGCGTTTCGTGACCGTGGCGCCCACCTGCCGCTCGCTCAAGGAATTTCTGGACGTGTTCGATCTCCTGTACCCGTTGCTCCGGTCTCCCGGGGCGGTGGAACGGATCGCCTACGAGCTCGTGTCGGACTGCGCGGCCGAGAACATCCGCCATGTCGAAGTACGCTTCGCTCCGTCCCTCCAGGAGGCCCCGGGGTTCGATACCGACGCGGTGGTCGAGGCCGCCCTGAAAGGTCTGGCTCGGGGACGCCGCGATTTCGGGACCACGAGCGCGGTCATCGTCTGCCTCTTCCGCTCCCACGGCCCCGCCCAGAACCGCCGCTCCTTCGAGACCCTCAAGAAATTTTTCCACCCCGACCCCGGCGAGACTCCGGCGGTCGTGGGCCTGGACCTGGCCGGCGACGAAGCTCGTTTTCCCACCCTGGACTACGCGGATTTCTACGAGGAAGCCCGGACCCTGGGCATTTACACGACCTGCCACGCCGGGGAGACGACCGGCACCAAGAATCTCGAGGCGGCCCTTCAATTGGGCGTGATGCGCATCGGCCACGGCATCCGCCTTTTGGAGTCCCCCGCCCTGCTTCAGGAAGCGATCCGGCGGCGAGTCCCCGTGGAAATCGGCTTGACCTCCAATATCATGACCAAAACCGTTTCCGACCTGGGAAGCCACCCCGCCCTCTCCTTCCACCGGGCGGGCCTTCCGGTGACGCTCAATACCGACGATCGGGGAATCATCGGCATCGATTTGACCCATGAGTATGAGCAAGCCCTGACCCTGGGCTTCACCCTGCAGGAACTGACCGCCCTGGCCGCCGCGTCGGTGGACCACCTTTTCATGCCCGAACCGCGCCGAACGGCACTCAAACGGCGCTTCACCGCGGAAATCGAGTCGTTGGCCGCGACGGCCGAAGGAGGAACGCGCAGATGAAATCCCCCAAAGTGATCGCCCGCCTCGTCGAAGCCGCGGTTTCGGCGCAGAAGCACGCTTACTGCCCCTACTCCCGATTCGCGGTCGGGGCCTCGGTGTTGACCGAATCCGGCCGGATCTTCGCGGGCTGCAACGTTGAGAACGCATCCTACGGCCTGACGATCTGCGCCGAGCGCGCGGCCATCTTCAACGCCATCTCCCGCAACCAGCGCGGCATGAAGGCGATCTGCATCGCCGGGCGCTCCCCCAAGCCGTGCGGGGCCTGCCGCCAGGTGATGTTCGAGTTCTCCACCAAGGAGACGGCCCTCTACCTGGTCGACCTCAACTCCAACCCGCGACGGCAGACGGTCAAGCGGACCTCGGTCCATGCCATGCTTCCCTCGGCCTTCGACCCTCTGGCCTCGGGCCTGCTTGCCGCCAATCCCCAAAACCTGCTCCGCAACCGCGCCGGAGCCGCGGCCAAGCGAAGGCGCCGCCGGCCTTCCCCGAGCAAAAAATCAAAACGCGCCCGCGGGCGGAGAAAATAACATGCAAACCGAAGAAATCCGAGACATCGTGGCCTGGATCAAAACCACCGACCTCCTGGAGGTCGAATTCAAGGAGGAGGGCAAGGGTTTCTCCCTTTCCGGCCCCGGGGCGGCTCCCGCCCCCGTGCGCTTTCCCTTTCATCCCATGGTTCCCGTGACGGCGCAGACCGTCGGAATCTTCCGCCCTGCCGAGAACGGAAAGGCCCCCCTCGCCGCCGAGGGAAAATCCGTCGAGGCCGGGGACCCCTTGGGCCTCATCGAGACCGGCCTCGGCCGCCCCGTCGCGGTCACCGCGCCCTGCGCCGGGCTTGTCAAGAAGGTGCTCATCGAGGCCGGCGCTCCGGCCCAGTACGGACAGCCCCTGTTCTTCATCGAGCCCCGCTAAATGTTCAAAAAGATCCTCATCGCCAACCGCAGCGAGATCGCGGTCCGGGTCATCCGCGCCTGCCGGGAAATGGGGGTGAAGTCGGTGGCCGTTTATTCCGAGGCCGACCGCGAGTCCCTGCACGCGCGCCTGGCCGACGAGGCCGTGTGCATCGGCCCCGCGCCTTCCCGCCTGAGCTACCTGGACAAGGAGGCCGTGCTCTCGGCCGCCAAGATCACCGGGGCCGACGCCGTCCACCCCGGCTACGGCTTTCTCTCCGAAAACGCCGATTTCGCCCAGGCCTGCGCCGACCAGGGGCTGACCTTCATCGGCCCCCCCGCCGCCGCCATCCGCGGCCTGGGACACAAAAGCACGGCCAAAACCCTCGCCCGCGAGTCGCAGGTCCCGGTCGTTCCCGGCACCAAGGGCTTGGTGGACAAGAATTTCCTCAAGGAGGCCGAGGCCGTCGGGTTTCCCGTCATGGTGAAAGCCGCCGCCGGAGGCGGGGGCAAGGGCCTGCGCCTGGTGCGCCGTCCCGAGGACCTGGCCGACCAGCTGCGCCTGGCCCAGACCGAGGCCAAGGCCGCCTTCAACGACGACTCCGTCTACATCGAGAAGTTCATCGAGAACCCACGGCACGTGGAGATCCAGATCGCGGCCGACAATTTCGGCTCGGTCGTGGCCTTCCCCGAGCGCGACTGCACCGTCCAGCGGCGCCACCAGAAGCTCATCGAGGAGTCCCCCTCCCCCGCCGTCAGCCCCGCCACCCGCAAGGCCATGCAGGAGGCCGCCGTGCGCCTGGCCAAGGCGGCGAAATACTCCAACGTCGGCACGGTGGAGTTCCTGCTGGACCCCAAGGAAAATTTCTATTTCATCGAAGTCAACACCCGCCTGCAAGTCGAGCATCCGGTGACCGAGTCGGTGACGGGTTTGGACTTGGTGGAACTGCAGATCCGGCTGGCCGCCGGGGAAAAACTCCCCTTCGGCCAGGACCGGGCCTCGGAGATTCACGCCCACTCCATCGAGCACCGGGTCAACGCCGAGGATCCCGACCGGGATTTCGCGCCCTGCCCCGGAGAGATCACAAGCCTGCGCCTTCCGGGCGGGGCCGGGGTCCGCGTGGACACGCATCTTTACGCGGGCTACACCGTCCCCAGCTATTACGACAGCCTGCTGGCCAAGCTCATCGTCTTCGCGCCCACCCGGGACGCCGCCATCCGCCGCGCCGACCGGGCCCTCTCCGAGTTCGAGATCGTCGGGATCAAGACCACGATCGGCCTCCACCGGCGGGTCCTGGCCTCGGAGGGCTTCCGCTCCGGGGTCTTCGACACCGGGTTCGTGGAGACGATGAAACTAGCGGAAGCCGCGGCCCGCTGAGCGTCGATGCGCGTTCTGCACGAACTTTCGAGATTCGACAATCTCCTTCTCTCCAAAATCAACCGGGACTGGACCCATCCATGGCTGGACAAGGTCCTGCCGGTGGTGACGGACCTCCATAAAGAGCCCGCCTTCCTGATCACGGCCGCGGTCGGCCTGGGGATCTGGCTCTGGAGGGAGCGGGGCGGCGCCCTCCGGGTCCTCTTCGGCCTGGCCCTGGCCATCGCCCTGACCGACGCCGTCTCCCACCGGGTCCTCAAGCCCTACTTCCGCCGCCCCCGCCCGCCCGTGGCGGGCTTTCTGGGGTTCTTGCGGACCAATCCCCACGGCGGGTGGAGCTTTCCCTCCAACCACGCCGCCAACTGCTTTTCCGGAGCCGCATTTTTGGGCTCCCTCTATCCGGCCGCCTCGCTTCCGATGTACGGCGCGGCCGCGGTGGTGGCCTACAGCCGGGTCTATTGCGGCGTCCACTATCCGCTGGACGTCCTGGCCGGAGCCGTCCTGGGCCTTTGCATCGGCTTGCCCGTGGCCCGTCTTTACGGCGCGGCGCGCTGGGCCGCGCGGCCGCCTCCGAAAAAGCGCTGACGTTCCGTTTCCCCTCTCAAGCTCTAAAAAACGAAACATCGTCCGGTTAAGCTCTTGAGATGATACGCCGAGCCCTCGCCTGCGCCTTGGTTTTCGCCGCCTCAAACGCCGCCGGCTGGTCTCCAGCCCCTGGAGCCGTTCCGGCCACCGAAGAAGCCGCCTATCACCAAGCCTGCCAAGACTACCTGGACAACGGGGATCTTCCCCGCGCCATCGGCGTTTGCGGCCTGTGCTTGAAGGCCGCTCCCGAAAACGAGGCCTGCGCCGACCTCTTGAAAAAAGCTCAGGACCGGTTTCGCCGCCAGAGCGAACGGAGCGCGGAAATAGAATTGGCCCTTCTCAGCCGGCTTGGACCCCGCCCCCCCGCCAACCCCAAGCCAAAGTCGCCGGAGCAGGCCTCCGTGTCCGCGGCGGCGGCCCAAAGGTCTTCCCAGCAACACTACCTTTCCGGAGTCGTTTACTACCAGAAAGGAGACATTCGAAAGGCGGCGGAGGAATGGGGGCTCTCCCTCCAACTCGATCCGAGCAACGTGGACGCCGCCGCGGGAATCGAAAAGGTCTCCGGCAAGGGATTCTAAACGCGTCCCCAGCCGCCCTTGGGCGGCCCACCAGTTGACGCATGCCCTCCCATCCGGTAAACTACCTCGCCCATGAAAAGCTATAAGGACCTCATCGGACGCCAGCTGCGGGAAAGCTCCAAGGTTTTGGCCGCCACCGCCCGCCTCTCCAAGGACCTGGACCTCGCGGCCCACGCCCTCGTGGAATGCTACCGCCGGGGCAACAAAATCCTTTCCTTCGGCAACGGCGGCTCGGCCTGCGACGCACAGAACTTCGCCGACGAATTGGTGGGGCGCTTCGAGCGCAACCGCCCGCCCCTTCCGGCCTTGGCCCTGACCGTCAACACCGCGGATTTGACCTCCATCGCCAACGATTTCGGCTACGAATTCGTCTTCTCCCGCCAGCTCGAGGCCCACGCCCGCCCCGGGGACATCGCCGTGGCGATTTCCACCTCCGGCAATTCTCCCAACGTCCTGCGCGCGCTGGAGTCGGCCCGCAAGCTCGGGCTTGAGACCGTCGGCCTGACCGGGGCCGACGGCGGCCGCCTCAAGACCATGACGACCCACTGCGTCCGGGTCCCTTCCCAGACCGTCGCGCGCATCCAGGAGGCCCACATCGCGGTGATCCAGATCTGGTGCGGAATCATCGAGAACGCGATGTTTCCCACGGCTCAGAAAGCCCACTGATGGCATTCTCCTTCAAAGCCAAGGTCAAGACGCCCAAGAGCCTGCGGACCCTGCGGGACCTCTGGAAGTGGGAGGGCAAGACCGTGGTCTTCACCAACGGGGTCTTCGATATCCTCCACGCCGGCCACGTGGACCTTCTGGAAAAGGCCAAACGCCTGGGAGACGTCCTGATCGTGGGACTCAACTCCGACGGCTCGGCCCGGCGCCTGGGCAAGGGGCCGGAGCGGCCGGTCAATCGCTGGGAGGACCGGGCGGCCCTGCTCTGCGGGCTGGAGGCGGTAGACGCGGTGATCAATTTCGAGGAGGACACTCCGGCCAAGCTGGTCGCTTCGCTCAAGCCCGACATCCTGGTCAAAGGCGCCGACTACAAGCGGGGCCAGATCGCCGGCGCCCCTTACGCCGGCAAAGTGGTCCGCATCCCCCTTAAAAAGGGCTATTCCACGACTTCCCTGATCGCCCGCCTTCGGGCTTAACGGCCGCTGCCCACCGTCTCCTTCCGGGATTCCTTCCTGGGCGCCGCCGCCTTGGCGGGGCTCTCCTTGCGGGGCGGCCCTTCCTCGCGGGTTTTACGCCCGCCAAAGAGGGCGAACACCGAGATCAAGAGGATCGGAAGCACGGCAAGCACGGCCAGGATCAGGGCGACCTGTTCGTCGATCATGACGCGACCCGGAGCGGACCGCGCCGACCGGGGGCCCGCTCCGGCCTCCGCCCCGAGGGGTCGCAACAACAATGCCAGGAGGCCTACGGGGCGTAAATGGTGAAGGCCTCGGTGTCCTCCACCCAAGGAGTGCGGGAGGCGTTGAGGCGTTGGAGTACTTCCAAGTAGCCGCCCTTGGAGGGATCCATGACGGCTTTGGACAGGGGCACCTTGGTCGCGATGACCCGGATGGTCTCCAGGGAGGCCGGCGGCCGGGATTCGGGAAGTTGGGCGGTGAGCTTGACGCCCCGAGCCCGGGCCGTCGCGTCGGGATATTCGGCGGTGTCCCCGGCGGCCAGGAAGGCCTTGGTCACGATCTCGTTGGGCACCAAAAGAGAGGTCTCCCAGTCCTGCCCGACGTTGTAAAGGTAGTAATAGCTGTCCCGGGTCGCCGAGACCGAGATCTTGGCTTCATCCCCCTCGACGAACCTTGTCCGCGAGAGACTCAAGCTCACCCGGAAGTCCTTGTCGGCGTTCGGGGGCAGGGATTGGATGCAGTCCTGCAGAACGACCTTGTAGCGGCAGTCCTCGCAGACGCCCGGCACCCCGATGCGGCTCTTGGAGATTATTTTTTCCTTGAGAATCCGTCCCTGCCGGGTGGTCTGGATCATCCGCTCAACCAGATTCTGCTCGTTTTTGAGCCCTTCCTGGCGAAGAACCGTGGTTCTGGACTCGACGTCCTCGTAGCCGCCCAGTTTCTGCATGGCCTCGATGCGGGCCTGGTTGATGGCCACGGCGCGGGCCTGGTGGGTGCTTTCGTTGTCGCTGATGATGACGGTCGATTCGGCCTGGATCCAGGTGCAGCCGTCGGGATCGACCCCCAAAGTCTTGACCTCGGGGGCCGGCCCCTCGGAGGCCACGGTCAGGGGTTTTTCCACGGGAGCGGGCGGCGGCGGGGCGGGCGCGGGCTTGGGCGGCGCCGAGGCCGGGCCGCAGCCGATCAGGAGCAAAGTCAACGCGGCCGCGAACGGAAACGGGAACGGAACTTTCATCGAAGCTATTGTAGCCCGGCCGGGCCCATCACTTCAAGGAAGGACTTTTGAACTCCCGGTCCTTGAGGTAGAGGAACATGGACGCCATGGCGTCCTGCTCGACGCCGCTCGTGTTGTCGAAAACGCTCACCAGCTCGAATTCATGGCCTTTGAAAATGGGAATGCCGGCCTCGCTGGAAAGAAAGTCCACCCGGTCCAGGCCGATGCCCTTGGCGATGTTGGCGGCCTTCGCCTTGAAGACGCTCCGCCCGGAAGTCAGGTCCCGCAGCTCCAAAGACTCGGCGAACGGATGCAGGTGGACGGCCGCGTAGTGGAGGGTCGTGTCGAAGGGAATGTTCAGCATTTTCGTGACGAGGGTCCGGCGCGTCTCCCGGCCGGGGGGAACCACCCAATGGCCGGTCATTTTACGCCCATAAGGGTCCTCGTAGAGCCCGAGCGCGACGCCGGGGGCAGCGTGCTTGCCGGGAAGACAGCTGGCCCCGGCGGTCTCGACCCCGGGTTTTTCCTGCCCGAAATGGCCGTCTTTGCCTTCCAGGAGGGCCAGCACGAAGGCCGAGGCGGAGAACAGGGGCGTCAGCGGAGCCGGGAGATCCCGGGCCCGCTCAATGAAGACCGTCACCTTGTGGCGCACCTCCACTTTCGGCTTTTCCAGGTTGTGGTTGAGCACCTGCATGGCCAGAAAGAGGGGCTCGTCCGAAAGGACGGGAATGCCGAATCCCCGGGGCAATACGATCTCGAATTGGCCCTGGGACAGGGTCATCAGCCGCTCGTTGGCCGATTTCACCCAGCCGAAGAGCTTCCGATGCCCCTGGGCGTCCATGTCGAGGTTGACGTGGCACATGAACTCCGGGGAACGCGGGGCCCGCCCATCGGGCCCCACCAACTCGCTCTTGAAGCCCCGGATCCAAATCAGCCCCCGGCCGGCTTGCTTGGTCAGGCGGATCCGGCGCGTGTCGTGGGGGCCGAGCATGGACGGATACTTGCGGTCGATGAAAAAGGTCCGGGACAGGTAGCGGCTGGCCGTTTCGGCGGGCCGGGCCGCGGGGGTCAAGGCCAGGAAAATCAGGACGGCGAGGCTCACATGGCAATCCTACAAATTTCGTATACTGACCCGGCCATGATCCTAGACCCGATCAACAGCATCACCAGCATCGCTTTCTACCGCAAGGTCGCCGCCCAATCCCTGGGCCGCACCGTCGGCTACCTGTTTTATCTGGCGACCCTCTTCACCCTGGTCACCCTCCTGGCCGTCAAGGTCCGGATCATGCCCCAAGTGGCCGGAGTCTTCGATTGGCTGGGCAAAAGCGTGCCCGTGCTGACTTTCGCCGGGGGCAAGCTTTCCTCGGCCACCCCCGGCCCCACGATACTGCGCCACCCGGCCGCCCAGGAGGTCGGGGTGGTGATCGACACGGACCGGACCGAGCCGGTGACCCCGGCCATGCTGGAGGAGAACAAGGCGATCGCCTACGTCACCTCCAACGCCTTCTACATCAAGCGCGAAACCGGCCGAATCGAGGTCCAGGACTTCTCCAAGGCCGCCCCGCCCAAGCCCGTCGTCGTCGACGCGGATTTCTGGAAAACGGCCGGGGAGATGATCCCGTATTTCATGTACCCCGCCGCGGTCCTGTTCACCTTCCCGCTTTTTCTCTTTTGGAAAGTGTTCGCCACCGCGCTTTACATGATCATGGCGCTGCTCATCAACGCCCTGGCCCAGGCCCAACTGGACGCCAAGCCCCTGCTCAACATCACCGTTTACGCGCAAACCTTCCTGGTGGCGCTGGAGATGATTCTGCTCTTGATTCCGGCCCCGGTGCCGCTGGCCCTGCAGACCCTGGCGTCGTTCCTCATCACGGGAACCTATATCGGCCTGGCCGTCCGCTCCGCCGCCTCCGCCGCGCCGACCGCCCCTCCCGCCGCCCCGGCGCAGTGAAAAGGGTCTGGCCCGCGGCGCTTTTTCTGCTGGCAACCGCCTGTCCCGGCCCCAAGCAATTCCACCTCTCCGGCACCGTAACGCTGGCGCCCCACTTCAAGAACAAGACGGCCCCCCCCAACGCCATGCTCTTCGTCGTGGTCCGAAACCTCGGGGGAGTGCCCCTGGCGGTCCGCCGGATCGTCAATCCGCAATTTCCCGCGTCGTTCTCCGTCGAGAACGAGGACCTGGTGGTTCCGGGTTCCTTCCCGGCGGGCCCCCTCGAAGTCTCGGTGGAGCTCAACTCCCACGGGCGGGTCGGGTCCCCGTCCCGGGGAGATCTGCTGGGGGCGCATCCGGACCCCGTTGAGCCCGGGGAAACCGGCATCCATGTCGTCATCGAACGGGAAATACCTGGGGCCGCGCTTTCGGTCCCGCCCCAGGTTCGGCTGAGCCCCGCGACCGCGACCGCGGTTTCCAGCCCTACGGTTTCGCGCCCGGCTCCTTGACCTCGATGAGCATGTTGGGGATGCCGTCGACGACCGGGTAGCGGCGCCCGCATTTCGAGCAGGTCAGCGCGCTCCCGTCTTTGGATTCGGCCACCGGAGCCTTGCACTCAGGGCAAACGAGAATTTTCAAAAGTTCCGGATCGAGCATGTTCCTCCTCAGGCCACCGTCATCTCGGACACCCGGAACGTGGGGGCGCCCAGGCTCCCGTAAAAGGTCAGGTCGTCGGCCACGGCGTCGATTCGGGACAGGAGGTCCAGGATGTTTCCCGAGACCATCGCCCCCTTGACCGGCTGGGCAAGCTGTCCCTTCTCCACGGCCAGGCCCGAAACTCCGACGGAAAACTCCCCGGAGATGGGATCGGCCATGTGCATCCCCAGAATTTCCAGGACCAAGATCCCGTCCTCGGTTTCCGAAATCAGTTTTTCCCGGCTCCCCGAGCCCGGGGTCAGGTAAAAGTTCGACGCGCAGGGTCCCGGCAGGCCCTTGAAGGAGCCGCGGCTGGCGCTGGCGTTGCCCAAACGGCCGTCCCGATTGGCGGTGTAGGTGTCGTAGAAGAAATCGGAGACCGCTCCGCGGTCGATCATAGTCTTTTTCCGGGTGGGACAACCCTCGTCGTCGAATAGGCTGCTGCCCAATCCTCCCGGGCGGCGGGGATCGTCGATCAAAGTGACGAGCTCCGAAGCCACTTTTTGACCCAGCTTTCCGGCCAGGAGGGACTTCCCCTTCTGGACCTGGTCGGCGGCGAGCAGTCCCGATATCAAGTCCAGAACCTCGCCCGCCACCCAGGGGTCGAACACCACCGAGCGCCTCCCTCCGGGGAGCTTCCGGGAGCCAAGGAGGGCCGTGGACCGCCAGGCGGCGTCCCGAGCCACCCGGCCGAAATCGAGGACCCCCGCCCCGCGAGCGCTCTGAAACGCCGAGCCGATCTGATGCTCCCCGCCTTCCTCGCAAAGGCTGGAAAGCCCCACGCTCACCGAGGTTCCCTTTTCCCCGGACAGCACCCCAAGGGTGTTGGCCAGGAAGACCTCGCCCTTGGCCTCGCCGTAGGCGGCCCGAAGCACCGACTTCAAACGCTTGTCGCGGGCGAGCGCCTGCTTCTCCATTTCCTGCAGGCGCGGGATGAAATCCTCCAGCGGAATCTTGAAGAGCGTTTCATCCAGGAGGGAAGCCGCCAAGGACTCCTCCCGGGGGGACGCGGCGGGCTCCGGGAAAGCCCGGGCCGCGTCGGATTCCAGATGGTCCAATTGGGCTTCCGCCGCCCGGAACAGGCCGCGCAGGCTACCCTCCGACAACCCCCCGGCGCAGGCGAAAGCCATCCTCCCGCCCCGGAGCAGGCGCAGGCCCGCTCCCTCGGACCGGTCGGTTTGAAAACCCTCCAACTCCCCCTGCCGGAGCTCCACGCCGCGGTCCTCCCCGCGTGAGAGGTAAAGTTCGGCTTCGACCCCGGGCCGCCGGACCCCGCGGAACCAGGAAATGGTTTCCTCGGCCAACGCCCGCAGCGGGGCGCCCTCATCCCGGGGGCTCATGGCAATTGGAGGGCGGTGTAGCCCATATAGGTCAATAAAAAACTCATGAGGAGAAAAAACATCCCCCACTTCCGGCGCTCCAGGGCCATGAAGGAATCGTTTAGCAGATAGTCCCGGAGCACCGCGTTCATCCGGGAAATGAGGTCCGGCCGGTAAAGATAGCCCAGGCCCAGGAATAAAAAGACGACTCCAAAAACCACCTTCACTCCGGGAGTCATGCCGCGTTGTGCCGGGTCATGGCGGCCTCCAGCCCCGCGCCCGCCGCCAAAGCCACGGCCTCGGCGGCCCTTTCCAATGCCTCGGCCAAGGCGGCCTCTTCGGGAGCGGTGAAGCGGCCCAGCACGAAGGCCGCGGCGTCCATGCCCGGGGGAACCGGCCCGATCCCCATCCTCAGGCGGGGAACCTCCGAAGTCCCGAGCATTTGGATGATGGATTGCATCCCTTTTTGCCCCCCCGAGGACCCCCCCGGACGAAGGCGCAGGCGGCCGATGGGCAGGGCCACGTCGTCGAAACAGACCAGGATCTCGGCGGGGGAGAATTTACGGTAGGCTGCCAACGATTGGACGAACCGGCCCGATTCGTTCATGAAGGTCATCGGACGCGCCACCAGAAAACCCTCCCCCTCACAGACGACCCCCAGCCCGTGAAAGTCCTTCCACTGGGCTTGCGGCCCGGCCAGGCGCTCCACCAGCCGAAAACCGGCGTTGTGGCGGGTCCGGGCGTAGCGGGGCCCGGGATTGCCGAGCCCCACCACGAGCTTAAGCTTGCCTGACAAAACCCCGGGTTACTTCTTGGCGGCTTCCTTGGCCGCCGGGGCCGCGGGCGCCCCCGGCTTCGGCTTCTCGGCCACGAGCTTGCCTTCCTCGTCCTTCTTGCCCTTGGTGCTGGCCAATTCCGGCTCGGCGGCAACCGCCGCGGCGGCGGTCGCGTCGGCCGCGGGCGCGACCTCCTCGACCTTGACCAGCGTCACGTGCAGGATGATCCGCTCGCCGTCGTCGAGCACCTCGAGGTCCTTGACGGGTTTGAGGTCCTTGACATGGATGGCCTGGCCCAGCTCCAAGGCGGAAACGTCCACCTCGATAAAGTGGGGAATGGCGGTCGGAAGGGCGCGCACGTGCAGGGTCCGCAGTTCGTGCTGGATGATTCCGCCCGAGAGCTTGACCCCGGGGGCCTCGCCCTTGATGTGCAGGGGCACCTTGGCCTCGATCTTCTGAGTGAGGCTGATGCGCTGGAAATCGGCGTGCACGGGCCGATCGCTGACGGGGTGGCGCTGGAGCTCCTTGACGATCACGGTCTCCTTGCCCTTGCCCAGGTCCAGATGCAGGATGGCGTTGATGCCGCCCTTGCGCCGGGCCGCCATCAGGTCGCGCTCGGAAAGGGTGATGAGGATCGGAGGCTTGGCGCCTCCGTAGACCACGCCGGGAATCTTCTCGGCCGATCGCAGGGTGGTGAGCGTCTTCTTGGTGCTCTTCCCATCCCGAAGTTCTGCGGCAAGCTTGATTTCTTCCATGACGATGTTCCTCTTTTATTTTCCGGAGACTGGGCGGATCATACGAACAAGGCGCTGATCGACTTCCCTTGATGGTTGCGCGAAATCGCCTCGCCCAACAACGGGGCGATGGACAGGACTTTGATCTTCGAGGATTCCAGGTGGCCCACGGGGATGGAGTCGGTCATGATCAATTCCTCGAGCATGGACTTCTCCACCAGATCCCGGGCGGCCCCGGAGAGCACGCCGTGGACGCAGGCGGCGAAGACCTTGGTGACCCCGGACTCCCGGAGCTTGGCCGCGACCTTGGTCAGGGTCCCGCCGGTGTCCACCATGTCGTCCAAGATCACCGCGGGGCGCCCTTTGACGTCTCCGATGATGTTGTAGACCGAGGCCTCGTTCGGGCGCGGGCGGCGCTTGTCGACGATGGCGAGCTTGGCCGAAAGGCGCTTGGCGAAGGCCCGGGCCCGCTCCACCCCGCCGACGTCGGGGGAAACGACGACCACGTTGGAGAGCTTTTTCTTGCGGATGTACTGAAGAATGACCGGCGCGGCGAAGAGGTGGTCGACGGGGATGTCGAAAAAGCCCTGGATCTGGGCGGCGTGCAGGTCCATGGTGATGACCCGATTGGCCCCGGCCACCGTGATCAGGTTGGCCATGAGCTTGGAGGAGATGGGCACGCGGGGGGCGGTCTTGCGGTCGGCCCGCGCGTAGCCGAAATAGGGGATGACGGCCGTGATCCGGCCCGCCGAGGCGCGTCGCAGGGCGTCCATCATGATGAGCAGCTCCATCATGTTCTCGTTGGTGGGGCGGCAGGTGGACTGGATCACGTAGCAGTCGCAGCCCCGGACGTTCTCGTCGATCTGGACGTTGATCTCCCCGTCGGCGAAGCGCCCGACCGTGGATTTGCCCAGGGGAGTCCCGAGGTAGCGGCAGATGTCCTGGGCCAACGGGCGGTTGGCGTTGCCGGTGAAAACCTTCAGAAGCCGGAAGATCTTGTTGCCGTCCATGCCGCGGCCCTGCTCCCCCGTCCTCGTTCCGGAATCCACCATGGGCCAAACCAGGTCAGCCATCTTTCCTCCCGAAATTGGGCTTATTGACCTGGCGCTCCCGGGCGATTCCCAGGGCGCAGTCCGGAACGTCCTGATCGATGGTGGAGCCGGCGGCGACGGTGGCGCCCTTGCCGATCTTGACCGGCGCCACCAGATTGACGTTGGAGCCGATGAAGGCGCGCGCCCCGATCACCGTCTTGTGCTTGGCCTTGCCGTCGTAGTTGCAGGTGATGGTACCGGCCCCCACGTTGACGTCCTCGGCGATGTCGGCGTCCCCGATGTAGCTCAGATGCGGCACCTTGGACCCGAAGCCCACGCGCGAGGCCTTGATCTCCGAGAAATTCCCCACCTTGACCCTCGGGCCGAGGACCGACTCGGGCCGGATGTTGGCGAAGGGGCCGATCTGGCATTTCTCCAGAATGCGGCAGCCCGCCAGGTTGGACATGCGGACCTCGCACTCGTTGCCGACCTGAACGTCGTTCATGACGGTGAACGGACCGATCACGCATTGGCGGCCGATCTTGGTCTTGCCCCGCAGGATGATGGAGGGGTGCAGGATCGTGTCCTGGCCCACCTCCACGTCCGCGTCGACGTGGGTCGAGGCGGGATCCACGACGGTGACGCCGGAGAGCATCAACCGCTCCAGATTGCGGCGGTTGATCACCCGTTCGGCGGCGGCCAACTGAACCCGGCTGTTGACCCCCAGGATCTCCTCGGGGTTGGCGCTGAGATAGGCGTGGAGCTTGCCGCCCTTGGAGCGGACCAGTTCGAGCACGTCGGTCAGGAAATGCTCCTTCTTGGGGCCCTTGGCGCCGATCTCCTTGAGGCCCATCAGAAGGGCGGACATCTCGAAGCAATAGGCCCCGGAATTGACCTCGGTGATCGCCAACTCTTTCGGAGTCCCGACGGATTCCTCGACGATGCGCAGGACGTCGCCCATCGGGCTGCGGACGATGCGTCCGTAGCCTTTCGGGTTGGCCAGGCGGGCGGTCAGCAAAGTGACCTGCCCCTTGAGATCCTCATGGGCCTTGCTCAGGGCGTAGAGGCTTTCGTAGGTCAAGAGCGGGGTGTCGCCGCAGAAGACCGCCGCGGTCGTGAATTTCTTCAGGAAGGGCAGGGCTTCCAGCACGGCGTTGCCGCTGCCCAGGGCCTGCTTCTGGAACACGAAGGTGATCGGCCGGTTGATCCCGCATTCCTTGGCGATGGCCAGAACCTCCGCCTTGACCTTGTCCGACTCGTAGCCGACCACGACGCCGATCCCCGCGGGCTTGAGGGCGTTGGCCAGGCGCAGGACGTAAAACAGCATCGGGCGGCCCCCGATGGGATGCAGGACCTTGGGAAGGGCCGATTCCATCCGCGTCCCTTGACCGGCGGCCAAGATCAGAACGCCCAGGGTGCGGGGAGGCGCCTTCATCGCCGGCCCCCGAAAACGGAATTGAATTCCCAGGCCTGGGCTCGAACCAGGAATAACGGATTCAAAGTCCGCTGTGTTACCATTACACCACCTGGGAGTTGAGGGATGGGTCCTTTCCCGGGGCGGAAGGCTTTCCGGCGGATCTCTTGACCTCTTGCTGGAAGGCCGCCAAGACCCGATCCTCGAGGTGCTGGCGGAACGACTTGGTGACGGGATGCGCGATGTCCTTGTAGGACCCGTCCTCCAGCTTCCGGGAAGGCATGCACAGCATCAGCCCTTTTTGCCCCTCGATGATTTTCATGCTTCGAACCACGAAACAATTGTCGAATGTCACAGTCGCAAATGCCTTTAATTTGTCTTCGTTGCAGAGATGAACCCGAATTTCCGTGATTTCCAAGGCTTTAGCCGTTACATGATGTCAAAAATGTGCGCCAAGGATAGCCCCGCAGGCGTTCCAAGACCCGCTCTCCGTCCGAATGGGAGGCCGCGAACCCGAACACGCCGGACCCGGACCCCGTCATCCGAACCCCGCGCAATCCGAGCCGCTCCAGGATCCTTCGAGCCTGGGCGACCTGCTCCAGGACGGGCAGGTTCGATTCTTCCAGGCGGTTGAAGAGATGGCCCTCCCACTCCCTGATCGGCCTTCCCCGTCGGAGGCAGGACAGGAGTTTATCAAGCTGGGAAAGCCTTGTCAACACGACGGAACGGGGGGGGCGGGTGAGGCGGGCGTAGGATTGGGCCGTGGGAACTCCGACCCCCGGGTAGGCCAGGACCATATAGGGCAGGCTTTTGGGCACCGGAACCGGGGTCAACCGATCCCCGATCCCCTTTCCCAGGCAAAACGCCGCCGGATGCAGGAAAAACGGGACATCGGCCCCCAGTTTGGCCCCCAGCTTTCGGAGCTTAAGCCGCCCGGCGGCCCCTCGGGCCAGATCGAAGAGCTTGGCCATCCCGAGCAGTGCACCCGCGGCGTCCGAGGAGCCCCCCCCTAAACCGGCCCCGGAGGGAATCCTCTTGATCAGCTTCATCCGGACGCCCTGACGAACCCGGAAGGAGCGGCGGAAGGACTCCGCGGCCTTCCAGACCAGGTTTTCCGGCCCGGATGGGATCCCCGAATTTTCGGACTCGACGGTCAGCTCCATGCGGCCGGAAGGATCGGCCTCCAGCTCCAGAACGTCGTAAAGATGGATCTTGGCGAAAAGCGTCGCCAGGGTGTGATAGCCGTCCGCCCTTTTCCCCGTCACCTCCAGGAAAAGATTGATCTTGGCGGGGCACTGGATTCTCATGGCGCCCGCGGCGCGTCGTTGAACTCGACGCTCACCTTGCGCATGCGAATGGTCAGCGTGAAGCCGCCGCCGGAAACCGTCAGTTTGGAGGGAATCTGCCGCCCGCTCCGGGAGGAGAATTCCTCGAGGGCCAAATGCATCCCGCCGGGCAGGGTGGATTGGAGCCCCTCCGCCTTCAGGCCCTCGGCGTCCAACAGGAAGCGCCAGCCCGGAACCTCCACCCAATGGCTCAGCCAGGATTTTTCGTAGCGCGCGGCCCCCCCCGAGAAGGCCTTGCCCGAGAAATAATCGTGAATGAGGCTGATCGCGGCGTAGGCCGAGTCGGTCACGGCCTCGGTGCGGACCCCTTCCATGTGAATCGGGTCCATTTGAAACCCGTCGTTGGTCAGGCGCATGCGGACCAGGGGCGTGAAGAGCGGGCCCAGGATGGAAAGGTCGGTTTCCTCGCGGGCCTTGAAGCTCAAAAGCGCGGTGTAGGAGAAGGATTTCCCTCCCAGGGACACGGAGAGGTCGCACACGCCTCCGTAGCGCCGAATGCCGCCCTGGACCCCGGCCAAATGGGCCAGATATTCGCTCCCCAGGTCCGCGGACTCCAGCCGCGGCTGAAGCTTGGCCGCCTTTTTATTGAAACGGAGATTGCCCGGCTCCAGGGATTGCGCGCGCTTGAAGGCCTTCCACGCCGCTACGCCGTCGCCGGTCGCCAAATAGGCCTCGCCCAGATGATCCCAGATGGTCCCGTCCTCGGGAAGCCGCCGGGAGGCGCCCTCAAGCTCCCGGACGGCGGCCGTCGACAGGCCCTGCTTGAAATACACCCAGCCCAGGGAGTCCTGGAAGGCGCCGTTCTTGGGGTCCAGCCGGACCGCTTCCTTAATCAACGCCTCCGCTTCCGCGAGCTTGAGCCCACGGTCGGCCAGGGAGTAGCCCAGATAGTTGAGCACACCCGCGTCGTCGGCCTTGCGCGAGAGCAGGAGCCGGAATTCCTTCTCGGCCGAATCGATGTCCCCGTACTTCTCGTGGATCACGGCGAGCTGGTAGCGGGCGTCCCGGTACTCCGGCTTGGCTTGAAGCACGATTTTAAGAAGCTTGACCGCCTGGGGGCCCTGCTTGAGATCGTCGTAGCCCAAAGCCAGGAAGTAAGAGATCTCATCGTTGGCCGGCCACCGCTGGTGCGCGGCCTCCAGCGCAGCCACCGCCTCCTTGAGCCGCCCTGCCTGGGTCAGAAAATAGCTCAGGCGCAGGTTGAGCCAGGCGTCGTCCTTGAGGCCGGAACTGCTCTTGAGCGCGTCGGCGGCCCGTCCGTAATCGCCGGCCTCCTCGGCGAGCATCGCCAGCCACATGCTCGACACGGGATCTCCGGGGAGCAGGCCCTTGGCGGTCTCGAAGCGCTCGCGGGCCTCCTCCTTCATCCCCTTGATGTGATAGATCTCCCCGATGTGGTTGAGCAGGGCCGCGTTCTTGGGTTCCTGCCGGGAGATGACCAAATATTCCGCCAAGGCGGCGTCGGTGTCCCGCCGAACCTCGTAAATCTGGGCGAGGGCGTACCTCATGGGCAGGGCGCCCGGGGAAAGCTCCAGCCCTTTTTTGAGGCGGGCGATCGCCTCCGGAACGCGGCCCGCCTTCTGTTCCAGCAGCGCCAGCTGATAATGGGCCTCGGCCGCCTCGTCGGGATTAAGCTCCAGGAACTTCAGAAAAAGCGCGCGGGCTTTTTCCGGGGCATAGGCGCTTAGGAGACTGCCCAGGGAGAAAATGGACTCGGCCGATTTCGGGTCGAGCTTGAGGGCCTCCTGGAAAGCGGTCTCGGCCGCGTTGGTCGCGCCCCGCGCCCACTCCATCCGGCCCAGGAGGATCTTGGACTGGGGATTTTTGGGCTCCAGGAGCTGGAGGCGCTTGACCCAGCGGCTGGCCGCGTCGGAGTTTCCCATCTCCAGGGACAGCTCGGAAGCCTGGCGGCAGACGAAGGCCGATGCCGGGTCCAGGTTGAAGACCCGCTCGTATTCCTCCAGAGCCTCGGCGTAGGCGCCCCGCCGCTCCAGGAGCGTGGCGCGCAGGAAATGAAGCTGGGCCTGCTTGACCGAGCTTTCGGACGCCAGACCGGCGGAAACCGGAGCGGCCAGGAAGGCGCAGAGGACGAGGACGCCGCGGGTCGAAAGATGTCTTGCCAAGGAAGTCTCCCTTCCGATATTAGGTCAATTTTCGCCCCGCCGGGTCAAACCGCCTTGCCGATTCCCGAAGGACCTGATACGCTATGGGAGTGATCAAGACCGTGGGGCTCACCAAAAGGTTCGGGGGCAAGCTCGCGGTGGAGGGCCTGAGCTTCGAGATCGCCAAGGGCGAGCTCTTCGGCCTCCTCGGGCCCAATGGGGCGGGCAAAACGACGACGGTGCGCCTGCTGGCCGCCCTCATCGGCGCGACCGAGGGCGAGGCCTGGGTGGCCGGCCGCTCCGTGCGCGCCGACGGCGCCGGGGTGCGCGCCCGCATCGGCCTGGCCACTTCCTCCCCCGGACTCTACGAGCGCCTGAGCGCCCTCAAGAATCTCGAGTTCTTCGCGCGCCTGCAAGGGGTGGCCCGGCCGCTTGTGGCGGCCGAGAAATTCCTCAAGCTCCTCGGGCTCTGGGAGGTCCGCGACGACCCGGCCGAGACTTTCTCCAAGGGCATGAAGCAAAAACTGGCCCTGGCCCGGGCGCTCCTCCACGACCCGGACATCCTGTTCCTGGACGAGCCCACCTCGGGCCTGGACCCGGCCATGACCAAAACCGTCCGGGATTTTCTCCTGGAGCTCAAGTCCCAGGGGCGCACCATCCTGCTCTGCACCCACAACCTCCACGAGGCCCAGCGCCTCTGCGACCGGGTGGCCGTGATCCAGAACCGCATCCTGGCCTTGGACACCCCCGCCGCGCTCTCGCGCAAGCTCTTTCGCCCCAAGGTGGAGGTCCGCCTGCGGAAGATGGAGAAAAAATTCTTCGTCGCCCTCTCCGGCCTGGAGGGCGTGGTGGAGTTGGAGGAAACGGGAGACGGCCTGCGGGCGGGAGTCTCCGACCCGGACCGGACGACCCCCCGGATCGTCTCGACCTTGGTCGAAGCGGGGGCGGAAATTCTCTCGGTCCAATCCGTGGAAGCCAGTCTGGAGGAAGTCTATCTCAAGGTGACCGGCCACGCCGCGTCGGAGGCCCCCGCCCCGTGAACCGATCGATCGCGCGCATCGCCGCCATCCTGGACCGCGAATGGGCCGACATCCGGCGCAACCGCGCCTTGGTCTTCAGCATGATCGTGCCCCCGCTGATCCTGCTGTGCTTTCCCTTCATCTTCGCCGTGGCCGACCCGCGGGTGGGGCCCCCGCAGGAGGCCACGCCCCAGGTCCTGGAGACCTTGGCCAAGGCCCTGGGCCTGCCGCTCTCGGCCCTGGACGCCTTCCAGCCCGACGAGCTGGTCTGGATCCTGGTCTTCCGCCAATTTTTGACTTTTTTCCTTTTGATCCCGGTGATCTCGGCGCTTCCCATCGCCACCCACAGCGTGATCGGGGAAAAACAGAACGGCAGTCTGGAACCTTTGCTGGCCACGCCCATCGCCACCTGGGAATTATTAGTCGGCAAATGCCTGACCGCCGCCATCCCGGCCGTGTCCATGACCTGGGGGGTCTTTCTGGTCTACGGCGCGGGCGTGCGCTGGCGGCTGGGGGCCGAGGCCTGCGCCTTGGTCCTGACCCCCGCCGCCTGGGCGGCCCAGTTATTATTGGTCCCGCTGATCGGCACCTTGGGCCTGGGCCTGGCTCTGTTGGCCTCGGCGCGCAGCGCCGATCCCCGCACCGCCCAGCAGATCGGGGTGCTGGCGGTCCTGCCCATGGTGGGTGTGATGACCGCGCAGATGAAGGGTTTTTTCCAATGGGGCGTGCCCGGGGTTTTCGGCGCCGCCGCGGCGCTGGCATTGGGGGACGCGGTCCTGCTTTACTTCGCGGTGCGGCTGTTTCAGCGGGAGACCATACTGACGGGATGGAAATAAAGGGGACGCCGGTTTTCCGGCGGCCCCCATCTATATTTTCAAATCCATTAAAACCGCGTCGGTTCCGTCCGGGTAGTATTTTGCCCGCCGCCCAACTTCGACGAATCCGAGGCTGAAATAAAGGGCAAGCGCCGCCTTGTTGGCGGCGCTTACTTCAAGGGTCACAGTCTCAAACGCAAGCCCTATTAATTTTTCGAAATTCTTTTCGAGCAGGAATTTTCCCACCCCCCGGCGCGCCC
>CAYHPY010000005.1:0-89801 GCA_964358485.1 uncultured Elusimicrobia bacterium | reverse complement strand
AAACCCTTCAGCGCCGGCGACGCGACCTCGGGCATCATCTTCGACCGCCTGCCCTCCAACGCCGTCATCGAGATCTACACCGTCGTGGGCCAAACGGTCGCCGAATTCAAGCAGAACGGCGGACCTGGCTTGGTCCGTTGGGACGCCCGCAATCAGTCCGGCCGCGACGTGGCCTCCGGGGTGTACATCGCGCGCATCACCAGTCCCGGGGTGCCCGCGATCACGAGGAAGATTCTGATTATAAGATGAAATTAACCCTATCGCTCGGTCTCGGTTTGCTGCTCCTGGGGGCCCGTCCCTGCCGGGCCCTGACTTCCGCCGGCGCGGAGCCGCTCAATTTCCTATTCTTGGACGCCAACGCGCGTCCCGTGGCCATGGCCGGAGCCTACACCGCCCTGGCCTCCGATTCCAACGCCCTGCTTTACAATCCGGGCGGCCTCGGGCGCGTCCGCCGCCACGAGGCGACCTTCATGCACAACCAGTATTTCGGGGGCATCACGCAGGAATACTTGGGGGTCGCCCTCCGCCAGGGCCTGGGGCTTAACCTCAACTACCTCAGCGCCGGAGGCGTGGCACGCACCACGATTTCCAATCCCGACGGCACATCCCTGGACTTCACCGGCCTGACCGATTGGGCGCTGGGGGCGGGCTACGGGCGGTCCGTGGGCGGGGGCGTTTCCCTCGGGCTGGGCCTCAAATTCATCCGGGAAGAGATCGCCGGCATCTCCGCCAGCGGCTACGCCGCCGACTTTGGGGGAATGTATGAGACCCCATTTCCGGGCTTGAACTTGGGTCTGGCGGTCCAAAACATCGGCCCGCCCATCACCTTCGAGAAACAGTCGCAAGAACTGCCCTTGCACTACCGCGGCGGGGCCGCCTACGCCTTCGACCTCTGGGACTGCAAGCACACGGTTTCCTTCGATCTTTCCAAGGAGCGCAGCGAGAGCCTCCTGGCGGGCTTCGGCGCGGAGACCATCCTGAGCAAGGTCCTGGCGGTGCGCCTGGGCTACAATTCCCGCCACACCAACGGAACCGGGCTGACCGGAGGCCTGGGTTGGATCTCCAAGGACTTCAGCCTCGACTTGGCCGTCGTCTCCTTCGGCAACCTCGGCCTCACCCACCGCGCCAGCGCCACCGTGCGCTGGGGCGCCGACGGCTCGGCGTCCGCGGCGCGATAACCCCCGTCTTCACCGATCGGCCGGAGTTCCCGTCCCGGCCCCGAAGGGAATTTCACCGGGCGTCGTGGTGTAATCGGGGGCGTCCTCCCAGACCGCCTCCTCCTGCTCCTCCGGCAAAAAGCCCGAAGCCCGCATGCGTTCCAGGATGCGTCGCTTATTTCGCTCGACGTAGCGGCTTCCCCCGACGGGTTTCCAGCGGCGCGGATTGGGAAGGACGACCGCCATGGCGATGGCCTCGTCCGGAGTCAGTTCCGAGCAGGGTTTTCCGAAATAGGCCCGTGAGGCGGCCTCGGCCCCGAATATCCCCTTGCCCCATTCCGCGATGTTGAGGTAAAGCTCGAAAATCCGGCGTTTGCCCAAGTCCCGTTCCAGGCGGCGGGCGATGAAGTATTCCTTGAGCTTGCGCAGGGGGTTTTTGGACGGAGAAAGATACAGGTTCCGGGACACCTGCTGGGTGATGGTGCTGCCTCCGAAGGCGAGGCGTTTTTTCTCCCAGTTCTTGGCCATCGCGATCCGAGTGCTCTCCCAATCCACCCCGTCGTGGCGGTAGAACATGTCGTCCTCGGCGGTGAGGACGGCGTTCTTGAGATGGGGGGAAATGTTCTCCCAGCGGGTCCAGTTCATCTTGGGCTCGAAGGCTTTTCCCTGCCGGGCCGCTTCCCGCCGGCGGAGTTCAATGAAGGCCGTCGTGCGCGGGTTATTTTTCTTCAAAGGGCGGACGTCGGGAAGGGAGAAGAGATAGGCTCCCGTCGCGACGAGAACTCCCGCCCAAAGGAGCAGCAGGGCCTGGGTCGGCCGGAATTTCCTGCGAGCCATCGCCTTATATAGCAACTCCTCGCGCCCCTTGGAAAGCGGGGGAAGAATGGGTACAATCCGGATCATGAAATCCGTCGTCGGGACGAGCGTCCGTCGCCGGGAAGTCCCCGAAAAAGTCTCGGGGAGGACCGCGTACATCGACGACATTCCCTTGCCCGGAGCCCTGTTCGGCGTGACCTTGAGGTCCTCCGTCCCTAGGGGCAGGATCAAGGCCCTGAGTTTCGACCCCGCGTTCCCCTGGAAGGAGTGCGTGGTGGTCACGGCCCGGGACATTCCGGGCGAAAATATTGTGACCCTAATCGAAAAGGACCAGCCGCTTTTGGCCGATGAAAAGGTGATGCACCCTTACGAACCCATCGCGGTGATCGGGCATCCGGTCCGTGAAAGGGCTTATGAGGCTTTGAAGCACGTCGTGGTGGAAATGGAAGAAGAAGAACCAATTCTTTCGATGGAACAATCGCTGGAAAAGAAAATTTTAATCTACGGAACGGACAACGTATTCAAGAAATACGAAATAATAAAAGGGGACATAGAGAAAGGGTTCGCCCTCGCCGACTTCGTCGTCGAGGGCGAGTATAGAGTCGGCCACCAAGAGCAGGCCTACATCGAGAACAACGGTATGACCGCCTGGGTGGAAAAGGACGGAACCATCGTCGTGCGCGGCTCCCTGCAGTGCCCCTACTACGTGCACAAGGCCTTAAAGCCCATCTTCGGCCTTCCCGGCGAGAAGGTCCGGGTCATCCAGGCCCCCACGGGGGGCGGATTCGGGGGCAAGGAGGAATATCCCAACCTGATCGCGGGCCACGCCGCCTTGCTGGCGTTGAAGGCCAAGCGTCCCGTGAAGATGATCTACGACCGGACCGAGGACATGACCGCCACCACCAAGCGGCATCCCGCGCTGGTCCGGCATCGGACCGGGCTGACCAAGAAGGGGAAGTTGGTCGCCCAGGACATTGAAATCGTCATGGACGGAGGGGCCTACGCCACCCTCTCGGCGGTCGTGCTCTCCCGGGGGACTTTGCACGCGGCCGGCCCCTACGAATGCCCTCATGTTCGCGTGCGCTCCCGCGTGGTGGCCACCAATACCCCGCCCAACGGGGCCTTCCGGGGCTTCGGCGCCCCGCAGACCCTGTTCGCGGCGGAACTGCACATGGAGCGCTTGGCCCAGGCCTCCGGATTCGACTCGCTGGCCTTGCGGCGCCTCAACGCCCTGCGCCTGGGTTCGGTCACCGCCACCGGCCAGGTCCTCAAGGAAAGCGTCGGCGCCTTGGAAGTGCTGGAAAAGGCCGTGAAGCTGTCCGGCTACGAGGCCAAGCGGCGCTCCCACGCCCGCTGGAACCGGGTGCGCGGCCGCCCCGTGTGGAAAGGGATCGGCTTGGCCATGGCCCACCATGGGGCGGGATTCACGGGCAGCGGAGAAGTCTACCTGAAGAGCCGGGCCGCGGTGACCATCGACCCGGGGGGGCGCTTTCAGGTGCTGGCCGGCTCCACAGAGATCGGGCAGGGAACGATCACGGTTTTCACCCAGATTTGCGCGCAGGCCCTCGGGGTGCCCGTCTCCCGGGTGAGCGTTCACGACCCCGACACGGCCGTCGTCCCGGATTCCGGCCCCACCGTGGCCAGCCGGACCACCATGGTGGTGGGCGGCTTGGTCAAGCGCGCTTCGGGGGAGGTGCGCGACGCGGCCCGCGCCGCCTTGGGAAAAGACCCCGTCTCCGAGTCGGACTGGGCGCGGGCGGGGGCTTTGCTGTGCGGGGATCAGCCCCGCCGTCGCTTCGAGGTGGAATACCAGCGTCCCCCGGAAATCGTTTGGGACGACGCCACCTATCAAGGGGACGCCTATGGGGCCTATTCCTACGCCTGCTGCGTGGTGGATTTGGAGGTGGACCGCACCACCTTCGAAGTCCGCGTTTGCGGCGTGGCCACCGCCCAGGAAATCGGGACCGTGGTCAATCCTCTATTGGCGGAGGGCCAGGTGATCGGCGGGACCGCCCAGGGCCTGGGCTACGCCCTCCTGGAGAACGCGATCTACAAGAAAGGCGGCATGATCAACGGGCAGTTCACCAATTACGTCATCCCGACCTCGATGGACACCCCTCCCATGAAGGTGGCGCTGGTGGAAAAACCTTATTCCCGCGGTCCGTTCGGCGCCAAGGGAGTCGGGGAATTGCCGCTGGACGTTCCCGGCCCCGCGGTCGCCTCCGCGGTCCATCACGCCTGCGGGGCCTGGGTTCCGGATCTTCCCGTGCTCCCGGAAAAAATCCTGCGCGCCCTACCGGAGAAAGCCCGATGATCAGGTTTTCCGTCAACGGGCGGCCGCGGACTTTCTCCGGCAAGGAGTTCACCCGCCTCATCGACGTCCTGCGGGAGGAGTTCGGCCTGACCGGAACCAAGGAGGGCTGCGGCGAGGGGGAATGCGGGGCCTGCACGGTGCTGGTGGACGGGGAGCCCGTCAACAGCTGCTTAGTTCCCGTTTTTCAAATGGACGGGCGGAAAGTGGAAACCGTCGAATCCCTCGGGGGCCCGGAGCGGCTCGACCCCCTGCAGGAGGCCTTCGCCGCCTGCGGCGGCTCGCAGTGCGGCATCTGTACCCCGGGCATGCTCATGACCGCCACGGCGTTCAAGAAAAAAGGCGGAACCGCGGACCGGGAGTCCATCCGCAAATGCCTGGCGGGAAACCTTTGCCGGTGTACCGGGTACCAGCACATCGTCGACTCCGTGGCCGCGGCCGTCGCCCCGGTTTCCAAGAAGAGGAAAAAACGGTGAGGGGCGACCCTGGGACGATGACGGTCCTTCGGCCCGCCACTCCGGCGGAGGCCCTGCGCCTTTACGCGAGCCGCCCCAAGGCGGCGCCCCTGGCGGGGGGCACCGATTTCATGGTGGCCTGGAATATGGCTCTCCACAACGGGCGCGAGGTCCTGGACCTTTCCCGGCTCAAAGAGTGGGCCCGGATCGAGCGCAAGGGCGGGTTCGTGGCCATCGGGGCGCTCTGCACCCATACGCGCATTCGGGAGAACGTCCTCATCGCCAAGGAATTCCCTTTGCTGGCGGAGGCCTGCTCCACCGTGGGGGCCTGGGCCATCCAGAACCGGGGGACCTTGGGGGGCAACATCGCCAACGCCTCCCCGGCCGGCGACACATTCCCGGCCCTAGCGGTTTATGATGCGGTGATCCGGACGGCCGGCCCTCGGGGGACTCGGAGGATCCCGATCCTGGAGGTTTTCGCGGGGGTCAAGAAGACGACGCTCGGCCCCTCCGAGCTCATCGAGGCCGTTGAACTTCCCTTCTCCAAGCGCCGCCCCGACCGCGCGCTCTTTCGGAAGGTCGGGACTCGCGCCGCCCAGGCCATCTCCAAGACCGTCGCCGCGGGCCAGTTGTGGCTGGGCCGGGGGGGACTGGTCGAGGACGTCCGCCTGGGCCTGGGGAGCATGGCGGTCACGGTCCGCCGTCTCTCGGCGGTCGAGGCGGCCCTGAAGGGCCGCAAACTCGACCCCACCGGCGTGGAGCGGGCGCTGGCCCTGCTGGGAAAAGACGTCTCGCCCATCGACGACATCCGTTCCACCGCGGAGTACCGCATGACCGTCTCCCGGAACATCATCCGCTCCTTCCTGCTCCCCTGACTTCCCCGAAGCTGACACCGGAATTGATCGTCGCGGCATATCGGGAGGGGTATTTTCCGATGGCTGATAGCGAATCCGGGGAAAGCTTTTGGCTTTCCCCGGATCCGCGGGCCATTATTCCGTTGCCGGATTTTCGTGTCACCAAGACCTTTGCCCAACGCCTCCGTTCCGGCCGTTTTTTAGTGACGTTCGATCAGGCCTTCGATTCCGTCGTCGAGGCTTGCTCCAACCGCCCTCGCACTTGGATCTCCCCCGAGATCAAGGCGGTGTACGGAACCCTCCACCGCCTGGGCCGCGCGCACAGCGCCGAAGCCTGGCGGGAAGGGAAATTGGCCGGCGGAGTTTATGGGGTGAGCGTCGGCCGCGCCTTCATGGCCGAATCCATGTTCCACGACGCCCGGGATGCGGGCATGGCCGCCTTGGCGGCCGTGGTCGGGCGTTTGCGGACAGCGGGCTGCGAGTTGTTCGACGTTCAGTTCACCACCCCGCACCTGATCCGCTGCGGGGCGGTGGAAATCCCGCGCGCGGAATATCTGAAGAGGCTCCAGAAGGCGGTCGCCGGAGCCGACGCGTTCTAGAAGTGGTAGGTGAACTTCAGGCTGGGAGCGAACAGGGTCAGTGAATCGTCGTCGCCGCCGTCGAGGTCCTGGTCGATGGCGCCGTAGACGTGGTGGTAGCGCAAGTCCACCCCGATGCTGAAATTATCATGAAGCCGTTGGTCCACGCCGACGCCGAGATTGATCCCGAAATTCGTGTCGGAGTTTCCGGCCTGTAGGATTTTGCGGTTGGTGATGCTGATGTTGCGCGTGGTCTTGCCCTCCAGGCTCGTGAATCCCTCCTTGTACCATACTTGGTAAAGGCCGGCGCCCAGGATGAAATAGGGCCGGTAGGAGGCTTCCTCGAACTCCACCCATCGGCCGACCCGGATAAAAGGATTGAAGCCGAGCCAGGAGAGCTTGGCCTCCGACTGGAAGGCGATGGTTTCGTTGGAGCCGTCTTTCGGAACGTCGAAATCCGTGTCGGTGTATTTGCCCCCGAGGGCGTGGCCGGTGCCCATCGACAATTCGGCCCCGAAGGCCCAAAGATCGTCGTATTGGTAGGCCCCGGCTCCGTTGACGGAGAAGGATTTCTTGATGTAATCTCCGCTCAGGAAGATCGGGAAGGCGTAGCCGGGAGAGAAGGACGCCTCCCACCGTTTGGTTTCCCCGGCCGACGCGGAAGACCCGAGAAGGACGAGGGCGAGAAGGGCCCTGGTCAGGAGGTCCCTCGGCGGGCCGCGATGGTGTTCAGAAGGGCTTGGCGCACTCCGGGCTGATCCCGCATCACGGCTTCCATTTTTTGATGGGGGATGGCCAGGATCTCGGTCCCGTCCTGGGCGGCCTTGATGGAGGCCATCGCGGAGGTGCCTTCCAGGAATGACATCTCCCCGAAAAAATCTCCTTGGGCGAGTTCTTTGGTGAAAGCCTCTCCCTTTTTAGGTTTGACGTGGACGGCCACCTTGCCTTCACGGACGAAGAAAAGGGTGGTGGGAAGCTCGCCTTTCAGAAGGACCACTTCGCCGCTGTGGTATTGCCTGCGTTCCATGGATTCGGCCATGTCGCCTAGGGCGTCCTCGCCGACTTCGGACAGAATGCTGATGCTCTTTAAAAACTGGGTGTCCTCGTTGGTCATACGGCGAACCTCCCGGCGGATCGGTTACATTTTACCACGAAAAGGGCTGCCATGATTGTAGCGCGGGGGAGCTCAAATCGAAAGGGTCCAAGGACCCTGGGCCCCAACGGCAAAGGGCCTATTTCCCGAGAGATGCCTGCCCGGTTTTTCGTTCCCCATGGACCCAGGCGGAATCCCGTTGCCGGTGGTAAAATAAACGCGGACATGACCTGCTCAATGCTTTCCCTTAAAAGATTCCTCGGCGCGGCCCTGGCGCTTTCCCAGGTTCTCTGGTCGTTCGGCCCGGGAATCGGGCCGGCGGCCGCGCAGGTCCGGGTCCGCGCGCGTCCGGGAGGGGGGAACCCCCTTGGGTATTCCGGCGCGGTCTCGATCGGCCAATTGCGGGTCGCTCCGCTCGGCGGCGCCTCGCGGACTTTCGGGACCGGCCTGGCCGCCTCTTTGCCGACGGCCCCTTCCCTCTCTCCCGCTTTCGGCGCGTCCGTCGGCGCGGGCCAAACCCCCGTTTTGGCGGCTTCCGAGGTTTCCCCTTCGATCGGAGTTTCGGTCGAGGCCTCGGGTCTTCCCGCCGTGGACGGCGCCCAAAAAGCGATGGATTTTTCCGCTCCCGGCACGGCCGAGGCCGAAGGGGCCGCGCCGAGCGAGGATTCCCGCGGGGGCGCGGAGGCGTCTTTTGCGGCCCTGCGCGGCGAGCGCCTGATCCGGGGGGCCGGGGATGTTTCCGGCACGCCCGTCGCGGTTCCCGCTTCATTCTCGGGTACCCGACTGGCCGGGAGGTTGCTCCCGTCCCGCGGCCTGGTCAGGCACGCTCCGGCCCCGCCCGGCTCGGAGACCTCGGCTCCCGGGGCCGTTTCCAAGTCAAAATTTTCAAAGGTCATCACCGGAATAGCTCTGGCCGCGGCCGTTCCGGCCGCGTATTTTCTGCTCCCGCACGCCGCAGTGGTCGGAATCGCCGGCTCGATCGTGCTTTCCGCCATCGGTATTCCCCAGATCATTTCCAATTTCAAGGGCGGCCGGGAGGGAGTCAAGGATCTGGCCATCGCCAGCCCCCTGATTTGGTTTGCCGCCGCGACCTTGCTTTCCGTCGTTTCCATCGGCTCGGGCGCCGGCATGGCGTGGAACGCCGCCAATCTGGCCGGGGTGGTTGAGAGCGCGATCGTTGTCGGTCAGATCAACGCCTACAAACGGGACAAGGCGGATTTGAAGGCCACCGCCCTGACCGCGGCCGCGGTTCTGGCGCCGGTCGCCCTGATCGCCGCCGGGGCCTTCATGCCGCTCAAGGCCTGGGTAGACCTCTCCTTTACCGCGGCGATGGGCCTGCTCTGGGTTCTGAACTGGCCGCAAATTCGCCGGAACTACCGTTTGTGGAGCGAGGAAGGCCGTCCTCCCAAGGGCATCGCTCCTTTATATCCCGGCCTGGTGGCGGGAGGAAGCCTCCTGCATCTTTTTGCCGCCATCGCGACCCACGACCCGCGCTGGGCGATGAACGCCGCGATCGCCATTGCCACCGCGGGCGCCGTGCTGGCTCAAATTTACGCCCCGAAGCTGGCCAACGCCGTTATCGCCTATCCCGTCAAACTGCAGGACCGCATCGCGGCCCTCCTGTCCCGAACCCGGGGACCGCCCCGAGGCGCCAAGCCCGGAGAAGTCGACTCGGCCGTTTCCGATGCCTTCGGAGGCAGGGACCTTTCCGGCTTCGCGGGTAAAAATTCCCAGGGGCAATTGGCCGAGATGGTCGCCCGGGCCAAGGCTCTCCCCGGGCGAAGCGTGGTGTTCCTGGAGGCCCCTACCGCGGCGGGCAAATCGACCTTGGTGGAAGGGATTTCCTCGGGCCTGGGCGGGCGGCTTCGGGCGTTGGAGGTGGACCGGTACTTTAAATCCGCGCGGGACGTTCCCAAGGACTCGGCCGGCCGCCCCGACTTTGACCGTCCGGACGCGCTTCACATGGAGCGGGCCGCCGCCGACATTCGGACGCTCTTGGCCGGAGGCCGCATCGAACTTCCGGCGCACGACATGGTCTCGCAGACCACTCGCTTTGACTCCGGGGAGTACTTCTCACTGGGAGAAAACGAGGTGCTCATCGTCGATTCGATCTTCGCCTCCCACCCGCTTTTCCGGGAGGCGGCCAAGGCGGCTCCTTCTCTGAACATTTACCTGGAAGCCCCCGCGGTGGTCCGCCTGGCTCGGCGCCTGGCCCGCGACAAGGTTTCCCGGGGCAAACCCATCACCGAGAATCTCAAGGGCTGGAGCCGGATCCTGGAGAATGAGAAGGCCCACATCCTTCCCCTTAAGGACGGGGCCGACATGGTCCTCAATCTGGTCACCCAGGAGGAGCTTAGCGGCCTGCCCGGCGCCTACTCCAAGCTTCTGGCCGCGGAGCGGGAAGCCGGACAGGGACCCCAGACCGAAGCCCTAATGTCGGAGATGATTCGGGCTTCGCTGCGAGCCGACCTCGGGCGTTAGCCCCTTTTCAGGGCAACCACAAACGCCCGACTTCCAGCAGGAAGAACATGATGGCTGCCCATTCGATGAGGTTGTAGATAATCGCGGTCATGACATATCCTCAGCCATAGAATAGCCCCTGGACCGTAATTCGTAAATTCACATCATGGTTTCACGGCGTAACAGGGATGTTACTTGTCATGGGGAGGGACCGGAAGAATTTGAAGAATATGAATGCCAGGCACCGCTGACCGCCGGGCGGACTAGGGAATGTTAAGAAAGTGGATACCTGGCACCACCGCGGCGTCAGGGGTTCACGCTCAGGAGCGGTTCCCCGAAGCGCCGGCGCCGCGATTCGTCCTTCGCGAGCCAGTGGGGATCGTCGAGAAAGCCGGAGAGGGTGGGGCTGAAGCGCTTGCGGCATTCCGGGACGGGGCTATAGGTCGTGCAGGAGTGGTAGTCGGCGACCATATTGCCCTGCTGTTCCAGGGTATAGTCGTTCATGGTCTTGCGGGAATCCAAAACGTAGTGATAAATCCCGCCTTCGAGCAGGCGCCGCGAGACCACCGAGATTCCTTGCTGATGCTGGTAAACGTGCGTCATCTCATGCACGAGCAGCCACTTCGAGCCGGAGAGCGAGATGTCGGGGCTGTAGCCCGCGGTGAGGGGCCAGTAGATGTTCCCGTTGGGCGCCATGACGATGTTGTCCGGCTGGAAAACGTTCCACTTCCGGGAGTAGATCCGGACCTTCGCGTAATCGACGCCGTGTCGGAAAATGGGGGTCAGGAGGGCGATCTCTCCCGGGGTGAGGGGGCGCCAGGACGGCTTGCCGCCCTTGTCGTATCCATCGATGGGAGGACGGGGCATAAACCTTCCGGTTTCCATTTCCAAGGCTTGCCGTTCGCCGAGTTCGATTTCCGCCCGCTCGTCCTTCGGGGCGGACGCATGCTCAACGGGGGCCCCCGGAGGGACGGCGGCGGAAACCGTCTCGTTCCCAGCTTCTTTCTTGAGACGGTCGAAAATCGGACCGGCGCTCGCGGGACCGGCGATGAGGGGGAGGAGCGCCGAGAGGCCGACCAGAAGGCGCCGACGTGAGGGGCCGGGCTTGAAATCCATGTCGATAGTGTAGCCGGGAGCCCTGGACCCGGCCTGGGCCTCCCGGTCCGTCCGGGGAGGGTCTTTGGCCCTAGGTTACTTCAGGCAGACCAGGAAATCCTGGGTGACCGTCGAGCCGGCCTGGCCTCGGAGCGAATCGTCCCCGGGGTTTTTGGGACAGCGCATGGAACCCCGGCGTTCCTCGGGGTAGTCGTCGGCCGAACCCTTGAGGTGGGACCCCTGAGCCGAGGGGTGGGAGATGCGGGCGGTGTAGGAGCCGCCCTTGACCGTTTCAGAAACTTTGAGGGAGTAACGGCCGTTGTCATCGGCCAGGACCGTGGCGACGGGGACGGAGGGTTCTCCGCTCGCGTAAAAAGTGATTTGGGCTCCGGCGGCGGGGGAGAGGGTCTTGAGGTCCAGGACCGTTCCCGAAAAGCTCCATTCCCCGGCGGAAGGCGGAGCGGCGGCTTGGGCGGCGGAGGCGGCGGTCACCGGGACCGACGGCGGGGCGGCGGGAGCGCGGAAGAAAAACCAATAGGCCAGGACCGCCACGCCAAGGCCGCCCCAAAGCACCAAGGGGCTGGATTCCCCTTCGGTTTGACGAAAGGTGGATTTGACTCCGGAGGCCTGCGCCGCGCGCCATTTGGCCAGGGCGATGCCGCATTTCGGGCATTCGACGGCATCGTCCGGATGGGCGGCGGCGCAGTTGGGGCAGGTCACCCGGAAAGACTAGCCATCCCGGCGAAGGCTGTCAAGCGGCGAGCAATGCTTCCCAAGTCCGCCGCAGGCGGGTCCGGGTTCGGCTGGTCCAGCTTTCCAAGGCGGCGCGGTCCCGGGCGATGGCCTCCCAATCGGGCCGGCCGGGGGCGCCGGAATAATCCGGCAGGCGGACCGTGCCGGCCGCCGCTCCCCCGTTGCGCGCTTTTTCGGCGATTCGGCGGTAGGCTTCCCGAAACGGGACGCCTTGAGCGGCGAGGGCAACCGCCTCCTGGGTGGCGAGCATTTCCGGGGTGACCGAGGTTCGGCACCGGTCGGCGTCGACCCTCATGGCCGAGGGCAGGCGCTCGGCCATGGCGGTCATTTCCAGCGCGGCGTCCAGGGCGCGAAACAGCACCCCCTTGGTCAACTGGTAGTCCCGATGATAGCCCGAGGGCAATTGCCCGAGGGAAAGGATTTGGGCCGTCCATCCGGGAAACAAAGCCGCGCGGGCCCGGGTCAATTCGATGACGTCCGGATTTTTCTTCTGGGGCATGAGGCTGCTGCCGGTGCTGAAGGAGGCGTCCAGGGAGAGGAAGCCGAATTCCGCGGTCGTGTAAAGCGAGAGATCCCAGGCCAAGGTGCCCAGGTCCCGGGCCAACAGGGCGGCCGCTTGGACCGCCGCGGCCTCAATCCGGGGGCGGCTGGATTGGACGCGCAAGGTGTTGCGCTGGACCTTGGAAAAGCCCAGCAGGCGGGCCACCAGGTTTCGGTCCAGGGGCAAGGGAACCCCGAAGCCCGCGGCGCTGCCCAGGGGGCAGGCGTCGGCGGCCTCGAAAGCCGCGCGCAGGCTGGGAATGTTTTCCAGGAGCGCCTCGGCGTGGGAGGCGGCCCAGTGTCCCACGGTCGAGGGCATGGCCCGCTGAAGGTGGGTGTAGCCCGGCATCGCCAGTTCCGAGCGCGAGGCGCCGAAAGCTTCCCAGGCGCGGGCCGCCCGGCAAGTCCTCTCGCAGAGTTCCAGAAGGGTGTCCTTCAGGTATAACCGAAGATCGACCTGGACCTGGTCGTTGCGGCTGCGGCCGAGATGGATCTTGGCCCCGAGCCTTCCCAGGGCGAGGGTCAACTCCTGTTCGAGGGCCGTATGTATATCTTCCTGGCCGGGCGTTATCTTAATCGCGTTTTTTTTATGCAGCCCGGCCAGGAATCGTGATATTTTTTTGTATTCTTTTCCCGAAATTATTTTTATTTTCTTAAGTCCGTTCGCATGCGCCAAACTCCCATATATTTCGTACCTGAGCAGCCTTCCATCAATCCTCGGATCCTCCCCCGTCGTATAAGCCTCCACCCCGAGGTCCAAGCCGTTTCCCGTTTCCCAAAGCTTCTTCATCGCGCCCCCGCCAATTCGAAATAGCCCCGGATCAGCTTCTCGTAGAAAGCGACACCCGCCTCCAATTCCTCCACCCCTAAAAATTCATCCGGGGTATGGGAGCGCCGGGAATCCCCCGGGCCGGCCTTGACCGCGGGGATGCCTTTGAGAAAAACCCAATCCGAAAGGGTCGGAGACCCGTAGGGCTTGGCGCCCGGATTGGCCGCCAGCGCGGCTTGGACCACCGGATGCCGTTCGTCGGTGCAGGTCGAGCCCAACCGCTGGGAGCGGACGGAGACCTCTCCTTCGACTTGGGCCGCGACCAACGCCGTGAGCTCCTCGGGAGCGTAATCGGGAGTCGTGCGGATGTCCACGACCAGCTTGCAGCGGTCCGGGATCACGTTGTGCCGTGTGCCGCCCTGGATTTGGGTGACGGCCAAGGAGGGGGGGCCGAGGACGGAATGGCTCCGGTCGAATTTTAGTTTCGCGAGGGCGGCCACGTCCCGGGCCGCGGCCTCGATGGCGTTGATCCCGCCGCCCCAGGCGGCGTGGGCGGAGCGCCCTTTGGCGGTGATCTCCAGGATCAGCAGGCCTTTTTGGGCCGTGGCGGGCTGAAGGCCCGTGGGCTCGCCGATGACCGCGGCGTCCGGCCGGGGGAGGTCGGCGATCAAGGTCTCCAGACCTTTGCCGTTGATCTCCTCTTCGCAGGTGGCCGCCAGGATGATCCGGCCCTTGGGCCGGTTGGAGGCGTAGGCCTTGGCCGCGCCGAGGATCATGGCCGTCAGGCACCCTTTGGCGTCGTTGGATCCGCGGCCGAAAATTTTTCCGTCCGAGAGCTCTCCCGCCAACGGATCCTTGCTCCATCCCTCGCCCACGGGGACCGTGTCGGTGTGGGAATTGAGCAGGAGAAGGGGGCCCGAGTCCCCTAAAAAAGCGTGGAGGTTGCGGCCGCTTCGGACCGGGGTCCAACCCAGCCGGCCGAATTCGGCCTCCAGGCGGTCGACCATGGCGTCCTCCTTCCCGCTTTCCGAGGGAATTCGGACCAACTCTTGGAGAAGGCCGGCGGCGTTCACGCGGCGGGCGCCAAGTCCGGCGTGGGCTCGCCCTGGGTTTCGCGGCGCTCGACGATCATCGTGCCGCAGCCCCCGTTGGTGAAGATTTCCCGCATGAGGACGCCGGGCTTGGTCCCGTTGATGATGTGGGTCCGGCGCACGCCGCCCTTGAGGGCCCGAATGCAGGCCTCCACCTTGGGCAGCATGCCTCCGCTGAGGCTGCCGTCGGCCTTGAGGCGGCCGATTTCCTCGATGTCGGCGTAGGAGACCAAGGTCTCCGGCTTGGCGGCGTCCTTGAGGATGCCCTCGGTGTCGGTGACCACGACCAGCTTCTCGGCTTTCAAAGCGCGCGCCACGGCCTCGGCCACCGAGTCGGCGTTGATGTTGAGGATCGCGCCCGAGTCATCGGAGCCCAGGCAGGAGACCACCGGGGTCATGCCCCCATCCAGAATGTGCGTGAGGACCGTGGGGTCCACCTGTTCGATGTCCCCGACGAAGCCGTAATCCACCTCGATCGGGTCGGCCCCCGGGGACGGGGCCACCATGGTCTTCTCCCGCTTGCGGGCGGTGATGAGCTTTCCGTCCACGCCGGAGACGCCCACCGCGGGGGTGTGATGCGTCCGGAAGGAGGAAAGGATGTCGATGTTGAGGCTTCCGGCGTAGACCATCTTGGCCACTTCCAGCGTTCGGGCGTCGGTGACCCGCCGTCCGGCGATGATTTCGGGCGTGAGCCCCAGCCTTTTGGAGAGCTCGGAGGCCTGCGGGCCGCCCCCGTGGACCATGACCACCCGGATGCCCACCTGCTGAAGCAGGCAGACGTCCTCGATGAGGTCGTCCAAGGTGTCCTTGCGGCCGATCACCCGGCCGCCGACCTTCACGACGAATATTTTCCCCTTGTAGAGGCGGATGTAGGGAATGGCTTCCTTAAGCAGGATGGGCGTTTCGGTCATGATTCCTCCGAGTAGAGTTTAAGGAGAACGGCCTTGGCGGTATGAAGGCGGTTTTCAGCCTGATCCAAAACAACGGACCATTTCCCGTCCAGGACTGCGTCCTGGACGACCAGATTGCGCCGGACCGGCAGGCAGTGCATGAAAATCGCCGACGAGGTCCGGCGCATTTTCTCTTCCGTGACGATCCATTTTTTCCTGAAATTTTCTTCCGCCGGCGGCGGCTTGCCGTATTCCGTCATCGAGCCCCAGGACTTGGCGTAAACCACGTCCGCCCCCGAAAACGCCCCCTCCGCGTCCTCGGTCACCTTTAATTCCGTTCCGGCGGCCCCGCAGGATTTCCGGACCCGCGCGATCACCTCGGGATCCAGGTCAAAGCCCGGTGGCCGGGCGATGGTCACGTTCATCCCGGCCAGGGCCGCGATCTCGGCCGCGGAATTGGGCACGGCCATGGGCAGTCCTTTGACATGCGGCGCCCAGGTCAGCAGGAATTTCTTGCCCCGCGGGTCCATCTTTTCGCGGATGGTCATCAGATCGGCCAAGGCCTGGCAGGGATGCCCGCTGGCCGATTCCAGATTGATCACGGGGACCGGGGAGTATTTCCGGAAGGCCGCCAGATAGGGCTCCTTCTTGTCCTCCTCCCAGGTGGTTCCGGCGGGAAATGAGCGCAGGGCCAGGCCCTGGGTGAAGCGCGCCAGGACCGGGACGGCTTCCTTCAAATGTTCCGCGGCGGCGCCGTCCATGACGGTTCCTTCCGCATGCTCCATCTTCCAGGTGTCGGTGCCGAGATTGAGGACCACGGGGTGGGCTCCGAGGTCGACGGCGGCGACTTCCATGGAGACCTGGGTTCTGAGAGAAGGGTTCATGAAGCAAAATGCCAATTTCCGGCCGGCCAAGGGCCGGCCGGACCTAGTTCCGTTCTTGAATTCCGTCGCCGTATCGATCATTCCGTTGATCTCTTCTCCCGAATGATCTTTCAAATGCGTGAAATGTTTCATTTTCCGTTCAATATCCCTTCCAAAGCAATCCGTAGCATTTCAATTTCTTTTTCACTAACCGTCAGCGGCGGCAACAGCCTCAGGACATTCGAATCCTCCGAAGTCCCGACCAAAATCCTCTTCTCCAACAAACCCTTGGCGATTTCCTTGGCCGGCCGGCCAAACTCCAAACCAAGGAGCAATCCCTTCCCACGGATCCCCTTCAAGGCCGGCCAATGAAATGTTTTTCGAATTTGAGCTTCCCGCGCCGCGGCATTCTCCCAGAGCCTGCGTTCGGAAATCGTTTGCAATGTGGCCAAAGCCGCCGCGCACGCCAACGGCCCGCCCCCGAAAGTCGAACCCAGGTCCCCGGACTTGACGCCCCGGGCCGTTCGCTCGCCGACCAGAATGGCCCCGCAGGGAACTCCGGAAGCCAGGCCCTTGGCGAAGGTCATGATGTCCGGGTTGATGCCGTAAAGGTCCGCGGCGCTGCGCGCTCCGACCCGGCCGAGGCCGGTCTGGACCTCGTCGAAGATAAGGACGGCCCCGTTCTTGTGGCAAAGTTTTTCAATTCCCTTGAGGTAGCCCTCCGGCGGGGTCACCGCCCCCGCCATGCTTTGGATGGGCTCCAAGATCACGGCCGCCGTGTCGTGGTCGATGGCCTTGGAGGCCGCTTCCAGGTCCCCGAAAGGAATGTGGACCACTCCCGTCGCCAAGCCCTTCGCGCCTTTGCGGTATTTCGCCAAGCCGGTGGCGGCCAGCGCGCCCGCCGTTCGGCCGTGGAAGGAGCCTTCGGTGGCGATGATTTTCGACCTGCCGCTCGTTTGCCAGGCCAGGCGCAACGCGTTTTCGTTAGCCTCGGCCCCAGAATTGCAGAAAAAAACCTTGGAGCCCGGTTGGCCGCATAGGGCGACCAAGGCTTCGGCGGCCTCCGCTCGGACGCTGGTGTAGGCCAGGTTGGAATAAAAAAGAAGCTTGCGGGCCTGTTCGGAAACGGCCTGGGCCACCTCCGGGGGGCAATGGCCCAGCAGGCAGACCGCGTGGCCGCCGTACAGGTCCAGGTAGCGCCCGCCTTCGCTGTCGTAAACCCAGCAGCCCTCGCCCCGTTCGAGAACGAAGGGAAATTTCTGGTAGGTGGGAAGAAGCGCGGCCTCTTCCCGGGCCATCCATTCGCCCGCGGACAGGACCGCGCTCACGGGTAGCACCCCGCGGCGGAGAGTCCGGTGGTCTCGTCCCAGCCCATCATGAGGTTGAGGTTCTGGACGGCCTGTCCGGAGGCGCCCTTGACCAGGTTGTCCAGGGCGGAGACGACGCCGATGCGGCCGTCATGGACCGTGGCGAAGATGTCGCAGTGGTTGCTCCCGGAAACGGCGTTGAGCCCGGGCGGTTCCTCCACGATCCGGATGAAGGGACAGCCGTCGTAGGTTTTCCGGAACAGGTCCTGGACCTTGGCCGCGTTCCAGCCTTTGGGCAAATCCAATTGGCAGACCGCGTAGATCCCGCGGGCGAAGGGCCCGGAGACCGGAACCAAGGACAGCTTCAGGGCCTTGCGTCCCGACAGCCGGTTGACGGTCTGTTCGATCTCGGGCGTGTGCTGGTGCCGAAACGGCTTGTACGCCCGCATATTGGCGTGGCGGGTGGGATGATGGGTGATCAAGGTCGGGCTGGCGCCCGAGCCCGTGGAGCCCGTCACCGCGGTCACGGAAACGGTGCCGGTCGCCCCGCCCTTGGCCAGGGGCCCGAGGGCCAGGGCCGCCGCGGTGGCGAAACACCCCGGGTTGGCCACGCGCCGGGAGCGGACCACGGCCGCGCGGTTGAGTTCCGGCAGGCCGTAGGCGAAGGATTTGAGAAGATTGGGCGCCAAATGCCGCCGCCCGTACCAGACCGGATACAGTTCGGGATCCTCCAGGCGGAAATCCCCGGAGAGGTCCACCAGGCGGAGGTCCTTGGGGGCGCTCTTGAGGAGGGCGGGGACCTCGGCCATGGCGTCGCCGTGGCCACCGGCCATGAACAGGACGTCCAAGGAGGCGTAGTCCAGCCGGGGGACGAAGGAAAGTTTGGTCAGGCCCCGGAGGTTGGGATGGGCCATGGCCACGCCCTGCCCCGGAAAGGTCGAGGAGCTGATGCCGACGATCTCCACCTTCGGGTGTCCGAGCAGGATGCGGATGAGCTCCCCGCCGGTGTAGCCCGCCCCGCCTTCGATGCCGACTTTCAGGCGCCTCATGAGGCTGCTCCGAAGAGGGCCTTTTCCACGAAGGCGCCGATGGCCTCGTACTCGATCCGGGCGTTGAGGGCCTTGACCCCGATTTTCTTTTCTATGAATTCCTTACCGACGGCGTTGTCGGTGGCCGGGCCGCAGACCAGATCGGCCTTGCGGTGAAAGCGCGTGTTGTAGAGCTCCACCGCGCCCCAGGCCGCGACCGGGTCGGTGGCGCAGAGCAGGTGCGCCTTGGCCACCGACATCAATTCGTCGTCGTGGAGGATGGCTTGGACGCCGTATTCTCCCAGAATGCCGTCGCCCAGCTCGACGACCAGGCAGTCGGGCTCCTCTTTATTGAGGGCGTTGAGCAGGCCCTTGGCCACGCCCACGGAGACCGCGTCGGTGGTGGAGACCGCGCCCGCGTCGTTGAAGGAGAGGCTCTTGAAGGCGCCGCGGTCGACCATGCTCATGGTGTCGCGCAAGAGCGAGACGCCGGTGAACTTCGCCCCGCAGACTTTCTTGCCCCGGCGGGCCAGGTAGCGGATGACCTCGCCGCAGGCGAAGGTCTTGCCGGAGTTCATGCAGGTGCCGGCCACGTAGACGACGGGGGCGCACTTGTCGAGCTTTTCGGCCATCGGCACCGCGTTGGTCCGGATGGTGGCCGGGACGCCGTGGCGCTCGCCCAGATAGGGGAAAGAGAGGACCTGGCCCAGGATCTCCGCCTGCAAGGGAGGGCCCAACTCCAGGTTCACCGAGGTGCACTTGCCGATGACGCCTCCGAGATTGAGGATGTCCAGCCGGTCCCCGACCTTGACGGAGGGGGGAATGACCCCGGCGTAGCCGCGCAGGGCGCGGCGCGAGCCCAGGACTCCGGCGATGAGGTCGCCGTCGTTTAAGCCGATCATGCGCCCGTGGAGGTCCTCCAATGTGTTGTAGGTGGTCTTGGTCCCATGAACCCGTGCGGCCACGACCATGCCCTCCTCGGCCTTGATCTGCTCCGAAAGGTGGACTTCCCGGGGAACCCGGGCGTTTTGCGTCGCCGAAGCGATTTTATCCAGCGTGACTTTCATGCTCTCCTCATCGCGCGCGCGGCCAAGGTCATCGGCAGGGCGTGCAGTTTTCCGAACCCTGCCGCCTCCGCCCCGCTCCACAGGCGCGTCGTTTCCCCGTAGGTCGCGGCGGCCGCGGCCGCCAGGCTGTGCGGACTGCGCACGCCGACGACTTCAAATCGCCCCGGGCGCAGGCGCAGGCGCGCCTCGCCGGTCACGGCTTTCTGGCTGGAGGCGATCAAGGCCTCGATGTCGCGCATCACCGGGTCGAAATAAAGCCCCTCATGCAGGAGCTGGCCGTAGAAATCCGCGATGTGGTTCTTCCAGAAGACCTGCCAGCGGGTCAGCACCAGTTTCTCGAGCTCGGAGTGGGCGGCAATTATGAGAAGCGGCGCAGCCGCTTCGAAGGCGATCCGTCCCTTGATTCCTAGGATGGTATCCCCTAGGTGGATGCCTCGGCCCAGGCGGTAGTCTTGGCCGAGGCTTGCCAGTTCCCGGACCAAGGATATTCCGTCTTTTCTCTTTCCGTTTAAATAAACCGGCACTCCTCGGACGAATCCAAGAACAATTTCCCGTTCCGTGGTCAAAATTTTCTGCCTTTCCTTCGGAAAGGTATGTTCGGGAACCGTCTTCCAAGGATCATGCGTCTCCCGCCCTCCGACCGTCGTTCCCCACATCCCCGCATTGACCGAGTAAGCCGCGGTCTTGGCGGGCACGGCGATCTTCCGGGCGGCCAGAAACTCCACTTCCTGCCCCCTGGACCAGCCCAGACTGCGGACCGGGGTGTGGACCGTGACGCCGGGCAGAAGGACTTGGAAAACCCCATCAAAGCGAAACTGATCGTTCCCGGCTCCGGTGGAGCCGTGGGCCACTCCTCCGGCCTTGAGCCGGAGGGCCAATCGGGACACCATCTCTGCTTGCAGTATCCGCTCAGCGGCCACCGAGAGGGGGTAAACCCGCCCGCGCAGGACGTTGCCTTGGATGAGCGGCAGGGCAAAGCGCCGGAAAAGCTCCGCGCGGCCGTCCAGCGTGTAATGCTTCTTGGCGCCCAGGGCGCGGGCGCGGGCGGCGATCTTGGCCAGTTCGGCCGGAGAGAAGCCCCCGGTGTCGACGGTGGCCGTGATGACCTCGGCTTGAAGCTCTTCGCGGAGCCAGACCAGGCAGAAGGAGGTGTCCAATCCTCCGCTGAAGGCGAGGACGATGCGGGGTTTTATTCTTTTCATGATCGGGGAGTCATTCGGGATTTCAGGAATTCGACCAGGCGCCGGTTGGCGGCGGCGCTGTCGGCGGCTGCGAAAACGGTGTCGTCGCCGGCGATGGTGCCGACGAGTCCCTCCATCGGGAGGGCGTCGAGCGTCAGGGCCACGCGCTGGGCCGAGCCGGCCTCGCAGCGGATGACGACCAGGTTCGGCCCGGCGGGGTCCACCCGGCGGACGAAGGTTCTTAAAGGAAGCTCGGGGTCGGGCGGGGCGGAATCCGTCGGGGCGGTTCGGTAGCGGCCGCCGGCCTTGATCAGGCCCAGCTGTGCGATGTCGCGGGAAATGGAGACTTGGGTGGCGGAAATGCCCCGGCGCTTGAGGGAGCGGACCAGGTCGTTTTGGGTGCCGATTTCTTCTTGGGAGACCGCCTCCAGAATCGCGGACTGGCGGGCCGTCTTGGCGCTCGGCCCGGATGAATAAGAATCCATTGTGATGAATTATTATACATCGGGGGGATTTTAAATGCAAGAACTCGGATGCGCCTGGGTTTGTCGGCGCGGAGGGACGCTCCCAAATGACACGCTGCATCGGTGATCGTCGGGGCCGACGCGCCCGGAGTGTTAAGCGGTAAGTTCGGGACCCGTTCCCCAGTATCTCAGTCAGGGGGATGTATGCGACAGATACTGTGGGGGCTCATCGCGGCGGGTTTGGCGGGGAACTTGGCGGCGTGCCGCCGCGTCGAAGCGGAACCCGAGGCGAAGAAGCCCCATCCGGGCTGGGGCGGGGTGATCGCGGGGCATAGCTCCGGGCTCATTTCCCGGCGCGCCAAGATATTCATCCGGTTTCAGCGGGATGTGTTCTCGCGGGAGCAGGAGGGGCGGCCGGTGGAGGGCCTTCTAGAGACCGTACCGGCGACCGGCGGCTCGGCGGTAGCGGCGGGGCCGCGCGAAGCGGTGCTGGAAGCGCCTGGCGGCCTCGAGCCGGGCCGGCGCTACCTCGTTCGGCTCAAGGCCGGCCGGATCGACGGCACCGCCCCCCTCGGGGATTACGATTTCATCGTCTCGGCGCTGGAGCGCGATCTCAGCCTGTCGCTCGAGGGGCTTTCGCCCGACCCCGAGCGGGCCGGGCTTTGGATGCTCAAGGGCAGGATCGAGACCGCCGATGTGGAGGAGAATGCGGCGGTGGAGAGATGTCTCTCCGCCAGTCTCCCGGGCGAGGCCCTGGAAATCCGATGGACCCACGACGCGGCGGCCAAATCCCACGCCTTCCACCTAGCGGGCTTGCGCCGCGGCCTCCGGACGCGGGCCCTTCGCCTTTCCCTTGACGGCCGCCCCATCAGCGCCAAGCGCCGGGAGAGCCGGTCTATCGAGGTGCCGGCCGATACGGACTTCAAGGTCGCCGAGGCCAGGGCGGTCTCCGGTCCCGAACAGTACGCGGTCATCGAATTCTCCGGCGCGCTCGACCCGCGCCAGGACCTGCGCGGCCTGGTCCGCCTGAGCCCGGGGGAGTTCACCCTGCGCGCGGAGGGCCACCGGCTCAAGCTCTTTCCCCAGCGGCGCGTCCCCGGCCCCGTGAAGGTCTCGGTGGAGGCCGGCCTGCGCAGCGCCGACGGACGGCGCTTGGGAAGCGCGTTCGGGATCGACCTGCATTTCCCCATCCAGAAGCCCCAGGTGCGCTTCGCGGGGACCGGTGTGATCCTTCCCGAGAACGAGACTTTGGAAATCCCCATCGAGGTCCTCAATGCCCGCGCGGTGCGCGTGACGGTCTTTCGCGTCTACGCCGACAACGTGGGCCAGTTCCTCCAGGTCAACAATCTCGGCGGGGACCAAGAATTGGGCCGGGTGGGGCGCTTTGTGAGCCGCAAGACCATCCTCCTCCCGCCGGGCCCCGCCGACCGGTGGCGGCGCTTCGCCTTGGACGCGGGCCCTCTCCTGCGCCAAAACCGCGGCGCCGTCCTGCGGCTGACGCTCTCCCTCCGCCGGGAGGATTCCGCCTACGCCTGTCCCGGCGGCCCAGGGGGCGGCGGGCAGGGACCCGAGGCCGCGCCCGAGGAGCCGCTCACGAACAACGACGATCTCAACGCGGTCTCGGCCAGCCTGTGGGACGGGGTCGAGGAGTCCTACCAGGAGCCCCGAACGAATTGGTCCGAGCGCGAGGATCCCTGCAAGGACGCCTACTACCAGTTCGCCCCCGGGACGCGCGAGAGCCGCAATTTCCTGGCCTCCAACATCGGCCTCCTGGCCAAAGCCGAGGCCGGCGGCGGACTGCTCGTCGCGGCCTCCAACCTACAGACCGCCGAGCCCCTTCCCGGGGTTCAGGTCGGCGTCCACAACTTTCAAGGCGTCGTGATCGCCTCCGGCACCACGGGCGAACGGGGGTTCGTCCGCATGGCCCCGTCGGCCAAGCCCTTTTATCTCAGCGCCGTCCGCGGTTCCGACCGCGGCACTCTCAAGCTCAGCGACGGCCTGGCCTTGCCCGTGAGCCATTTCGACGTGGGGGGAGAGCGGGTCTCGGAGGGGCTCAAGGGCCTCCTCTACGGCGAGCGCGGGGTCTGGCGGCCGGGAGACGAGGTCTTCCTGACTCTCATTGTCGAGGACAAGGGCGGGCGCCTGCCGCCGCGGCACCCCGCGACCCTGCGCCTATTCGATCCGAGGGGCCGCTTGGCCGGTAGCGTGACCAACAGCCGGCCGGTGAACGGCTTCTACCGCTTCAGCCTGCGCACTCCCGAGGACGCCCCCACCGGCACGTGGACCGCCAAGGCGCGGGTCGGCGGGGCCGAGTTCGCCAAGGACCTGCCTATCGAGACCATCCTGCCCAACCGCCTGCGTTTGGAGTTGGACCTCGGCGGAAAAAAGGGGCTGCGCGCCTCCGACGCGGACCGGCGGGCGCGTCTGTCGGCGGCATGGCTTCACGGGGCCAAGGCCGGGGGGCTCAGGGCGGAAGTCTCGGTCAAGCTCTCGGCCATTCCCACGCGTTTCGGGCGCTTCGCGGATCACGCCTTCGACGACCCGGCCCGCGAGGCTTCCGGCGAGGCGGCCGTGATCTTCGAGGGAAATCTCGATGCCGGCGGGCGGGCGTCGTTTCCCGTGGCCCTGCCCGCGGGCCCCGCGCCGGGGATGCTCTCGGCCCAGTTTCACATGCGCGTCTTCGAGGAAGGCGGGGCCTTCAGTTCCATGCGCGACGCCGTCCTTTATCACCCCTACGACCGCTACATCGGCATCAAACTTTCCAAGGGGGACCTGGCGCGCGGGATGCTCCTGACCGACACCACGCATGCGATTTCCCTCGTGAGCCTCGACAGCTCGGGAAGCCCGGTGTCGGCGCCGCGGCTTCAGGCGACGGTGCACAAGCTCGGTTGGAAGTGGTGGTGGGATCAGTCGGGAGAGTCCCTTGCCCAGTTCGCCAATTCGCCCCACGCCGTCCAGCTCCTCGGGGGAAACGCCTCGACCAAGGACGGGCGCGGCACGTGGACCCTTCGGATCAACTACCCGGAGTGGGGCCGCTACCTCCTGCGCGTCTGCGATTTGGACGGAGGCCACTGCGCGGGCCAAATCTTCTTTATGGACTGGCCGGGGTGGGCCGGCCGTCCGCGCGAGGGCGCCGGGCCGGGGGCCAAAACCTTGGTCTTCGATACCGACAAGCCGGCCTATCAGGTCGGGGAGACCGCCCTCATCCGTCTGCCCGCTGCGGCCCAGGGCCGCGCCCTGGTTTCGGTGGAGAATGGCACGCGGGTGCTCTCCCAGCGCTGGGTGGAGCTTTCCACTCAAGCCGTGAGCGTGCCGCTGGCCGTGACACGCGCCATGAGCCCCAACGTCTATATCTCCGCGGTCCTGCTTCAACCGCACCGCGGCAAGAAGAGCGACCTGCCCATCCGCCTCTACGGAATCGTGCCCGTGTCGGTGACGGACCCGGCGACCCAGCTCTCGCCCGTCATCGAGACCGCCGCCGAGTGGAAGCCGGAGTCCGAGGCCCGCGTGAGCGTGTCGGAGGCCGCGGGCCGGGACATGACCTACACGCTGGCCGTGGTCGACGAGGGCCTGCTGGGGTTGACCAATTTCGCGACTCCCGACCCGCGGTCGCATTTCTACAAGAAAGAGGCGCTCGGGGTGATCACTTGGGACCTCTTCGACCACGTGGTAGGAGCCTACGGCGGGGCTCTCGAACGGCTCTTGGCTTTGGGCGGGGGCGAGGACTTGGGAGACCTGCGCGAGAAGGACTCTTCCCGGCGCTTCCCGCCCGTGGTGAGGTACTTCGGGCCGTTTCGCCTGGGGGCGGGGAAGACACGGCGTCACGCCTTCAGCCTGCCTCAATACGTCGGCGCGGTGAGGGTGATGGTCGTGGCCGGTGCGCGCGGGGGCTACGGGCGCGTGGAAAAATTGGTCCCCGTGCGCCAAGCCCTCATGCTCCAAGCCACCCTGCCGCGCGTGGCGGGGCCCGAGGAAGAGCTGGTCGTGCCCGTGTCCGCATTCTCAATGAGCGAGTCCATCCGCGAGGCGAGCCTCTCGATCGAGGGTGATTCGCTGTTCACCGTCGTCGGGTCGTCGCGCGCCGTCGTGAGATTCCACAAGCCCGGAGAGGCGACGGTCAATTTCAGGCTGCGCACCGGCTCGCGCCTCGGGCGGGGGACGATCCGCCTCACGGCCGCGAGCGGCCCGCACCGGGCCCGCGCGACGACGAACCTGAGCGTGCGCTCCCCCAATCCCTCCACCTCGCGGCAGACCGGGGCCTGGGTTGAGCCCGGCGCTTCGTGGCGCCACCGGGTGAGGCCCCACGGCCTGCCCGGGACGAACGAGGCCACCCTCGAAATCTCCTCCCTGCCGCCGCTGAGCCTGGAGTCGCGGCTGGGCGAGCTCATCCGCTACCCGCACGGCTGTCTGGAGCAGACGACCTCCGCGCTCTTCCCGCAGTTTTTCCTCCCCGGCTTGATGCAGCTCAGTTCGGCCCAGAAGGCCGAGATTGATAAAAACGTCAAGGCCGGACTGGAGCGCATGCGCGCCTTCCAGGGCGCCGAGGGCGGATTTCAGTACTGGCCGGGAGGAGGCGGGGCCGGGGTCCAACTCTGGGTGACCAGCTACGTCGGCCATTTCCTCATCGAGGCCGAGCGCCGGGGATATCCCTTGCCACCCGAGATGCGGTCCCGGTGGACGCAGTTCCAAAGGACCCGCGCGCAGTCCTGGGCGCCGGGCAAGTCGGAGAGCGTCGTAGAGCAGGCCTACCGCCTCTACACCTTGGCCGTGGCCGGAGAGCCGGAACTGGGAGCGATGAACCGCCTCCGCGAGGAGCGCCCCGAGGGTCTCGCCCAGTGGCTCTTGAGCGGGGCCTACCATGCCGCGGGCGTCAGAGACGCCGCCGACGTCCTCTCCCAATCCGCGGGGCTCTCTCCCCTGGCCCCCGCGGCCGGAGACCCCGCGAGCGGTTCCACCTTCGCCTCGCCCCTGCGGGACAAGGGCCTCGTGCTCCAGATGCTCGCACTGCGCCGGGACGTGTCCCGCGGAAAGGAACTCGCCGAGGATATCTCGGGATCGCTCAGCTCGGAGCAATGGCACCATACCCAGGCCCTCGCCCACGCCCTGCTGGGCCTCACCCAATTCTACGGCGCGCAGGAGGTGGCGGGCTTCGACTACGAGGTCTCGCTGGGCACCGTGCCGCCGCAACGCGCGTCCTCGCGGGAGCCGGTCGTGCGGCGTCCCCTTCCGGGTCTGGGGGATTCGGGCGGCGAACTGGTCTTTCGTAATTTGAGCGACCGCCGGTTGTTCGCCATGCTCGTCTCCCGAGGCGTGCCGCCTGCGGGCTCCGAGGAAGGCTCCTCCGCGGGATTGGCGCTCGCGGTCGATTACGCCAACGGCCGCGGGGAGACCCTGGACCCGGCGGAGCTGGCGCAGGGTGCCGAGGTGACGGCGCGACTCTCGGTCAGGAATCTCACCGGGCGCCGGCTCGAGAACCTGGCACTGACGGTGATGTCCCCGTCCGGGTGGGAGATCCGCAACCCCCGCTGGGAGGGCTCGGCTTCGACCGGCACCCGGCTCGACTATCAGGACGTGCGCGACGACCGCGTCCACTCCTATTTCGGGCTTGCGCCGGGAGAGGAGAGGCCCGTGCTCCTGCGCTTCACCGCGGCCTACCGGGGCCGCTTCTATCTTCCCGCCGCGTCCGTGGAAGCCATGTACGAGGCGACGCTCAACGCGAGCGCCGGGGGGCGATGGGTCGTCGTTCGCGGCGGGCCCTGATCGGGGCGGCGGCCGGCCTCTGGCTGGCCTTCTGCGCCGGCCCCAAGGGGGCGGTGTTCCTGGATCCCTTCTCCCCGATCCTGTTGAGCCGGGAAGGGGAACTCTTGGACGCCAAGCTCGCGGCCGACGGCCAATGGCGTTTCCCGCCGGGGACGGGCGTGCCGAAGAAATTCGCGGCAGCCCTGATCGTCCAGGAGGACAAGCGCTTCGAGCGCCACCCCGGGGTGGACCCGCTGGCGCTGGCCCGGGCCCTGGTCCTTAACTGGAAGCGCGGCCGCGTGGTGAGCGGCGGCAGCACCCTCACGATGCAGGTGGTCCGGCTGGCGCGAAAGAATCCTCCGCGCACGCCCATGGAGAAAGTCCTCGAGGCATGGCTGGCTCTCCGGTTGGATCGTTCGCATGCCAAGCGGGAGATTCTCGAGCTTTACTCCGCCCATGCCCCCTTCGGCGAGAACGTGGTGGGCCTGGAAGCCGCGTCCTGGCGCAATTTCGGACGCGGCCCTGAGGGTCTGAGCTGGGCGGAGAGCTGCACGCTCGCCGTGCTTCCCAACAGCCCGGGCCTCATCCATCCCGGCCGCAACCGCCGCGCCCTCAAGGCCAAGCGCGACCGCTTGCTGGCCGCTCTCCACGCCGCGGGCCGGCTCGACGCCCTGGAGCTTCGCCTGGCCCTGCGGGAGCCCCTGCCGTCCAGGCCCAAGCGCTTCCCCCGGCAGGCCCCGCATCTGCTGGAGGCTTTGCTGGCGCGGCGCCGTCCGGGTCCTCCGCGCTTCGAGACGACGCTGGAAGCCGGCCTTCAGCGCGCCGTCTCGGAGCTCGTCGCGCGCCACTCGGCGGCGCTCGGCCTGCGCGGCATACGCAACGCGGCCGCGCTCGTGGTGGAACACCGCGACCTCTCCGTGCGGGCCTATGCCGGCAACAGCCGCCTCGACGACACCGAGAGCTTCGGCTACGCCGTGGACTTGGTGCGGCGCCCGCGCAGCACGGGGAGCCTCCTCAAGCCATTCCTCTACGCGTCGATGCTGGAGGCCGGGGAGCTCCTCCCTTCGACGCTGGTCGCCGATATCCCCACGCAGTTGGACGGCTTCATGCCCGAAAACAACGACCGCCGCTACCGCGGCGCGGTGCCGGCCCGGGAAGCGCTGGCGCGCTCGCTCAACGTCCCGGCTGTCCGGCTCCTGCGCGAGCACGGCGTGGCCCGCTTCCAGGCCGAGCTCCGGGGTTTGGGGATGTCCACTCTATGGCGGGCGCCCGAGGATTACGGCCTGGCCCTGATCCTCGGGGGAGCGGAAGGGACTTTATGGGAGCTGACGGGGATGTACGCGGGCCTTGCCGGAGCCGCCGCAAGTCCAGCCCACGAATGCCGCGTGAGGCTCCCCGCGCTGCTCTTGGGCGAGAGCCCCGACCCGGGCCGGGCCTGCGAGTTGGGCTCCGGCGCGGCGTGGCTGACCTTGGAGGCCCTCGTGGATGTGGCGCGTCCCGAAACGGCGGCTCACTGGAAGAGGTTCGCCGGGGCCGCGCCGATCGCCTGGAAGACCGGGACCAGCCTGGGCTTTCGGGACGGCTGGGCGGTGGGGGTCGATGCGACGCGCACGGTCGGGGTGTGGACCGGCAACGCCTCGGGTGAAGGGCGCCCGGATTTGACCGGGACCGGCGCTGCCGCGCCCATCCTCTTCGACATCTTCAACCGCCTGGGGCCGGGCGGCTGGTTTGCCGTCCCGGAGGCGGGACTGACCCGCCTGCGCGTCTGCCGGGACGACGGCTTCCTGCCGGCGCGGGATTGCCCGACCGAGGAGGTTTGGGCCCCGGCCGGCTTGCCCTTCGGGCGGCCCAGCCCGCATCACCGGCTGGTGCACCTCGAAGGGACGGGGCGCTGGCGGGTGCACGCGGGCTGCGAGCGGGTCTCCGACATGACCCACCGGACCTGGTTCATCCTGCCCCCGCACCAGGAGCATTACTACCGGTCCCGCCATCCCGAGTACCGCTCCCCGCCGCCGTGGCGGCCGGACTGCCGCGGACCCCAGGCCGAAGGGGAGTCTCCCATCGCGTGGCTCTACCCCCACGCACGCACGCGCCTCTTTATCCCGACCGAACTCGACGGGGGGCGGGGAAGGACGGTTTTTGAGGCCGCGCACAGCCAGCGCGACGCGGTCCTTCAATGGCATCTTGACGGCCGCTATCTGGGCGAGACCGAGACCCTCCACCAGCAGGCCCTCGACATCCCGGCGGGCCGCCACCTGGTCACGGTGGTGGATCAGTGGGGCAACGAGTCGGCGCGGGGCTTCGACGTGCTGGGGGAGTGAGGCAGTTCTCCTTGATGAGCTTTCCCATCGAGTTTGTAGGGAGCATCATGAAAAAATGAACGGAGAGCCCAGCGGCAGGCCGTAACCCTTCCGAAGAGCGTCCCCGCATGGTTGCGTTAAAACTAAACGCCGGCACATTCGCGTTTAGTAAAACCAAACGCCAAACTGCCCGCGTTTGGTAAAACGCCCCTTCTGGGCGGCCCCCCTCGACCCCGCGTGGACGCGCCTCCCCGTTTGACGCCCCCTCGCCCGGACCGCTATACTTGAACTGCCCGTGCTGTTCAACTCCCTAGAATTCGCCCTTTACTTCATCATGGTCGTCGCGGCCCACTTCTCCATGCCGCATCGCTTCCGTTGGGCCTTCCTCCTGGCCGCCAGCTGTTATTTCTACATGGTCTTCATCCCCAAGTACATCCTCATCCTCTTTCTGGTCATCGCGGTGGACTACATGGCCGGATTGGTCCTGGAGCGGGCCCAAGGTCTGGAGCGGCGCCTGACCTTGGCCGTCAGCCTGGCCTGCAACCTGGGGATTTTGTGCTGGTTCAAGTACTTCGGCTTTTTCGCCGAGAGCCTGGCGCCCGCGCTCGGCCGCCTTGGGCTGGATTACGCCGCGCCCGCCCTGAAAGTGGCCCTGCCCATCGGCCTCTCCTTCCATACCTTCCAGTCCATGGCCTACACCATCGACCTCTACCGCGGCAAGGTCAAGGCGGAGCGCCATCCCGGCATTTTCGCGCTCTATGTTCTGTTCTTTCCCCAGTTGGTGGCCGGCCCCATCGAGCGTCCGGGCCACTTGATCGGGCAATTTCGCGCGGAACAGAAGTTCGAGCACCGCCGCGCGCTGGCCGGCATGGGGTTGATGCTGTGGGGCCTGTTCAAAAAGATGGTGGTGGCCGATAACCTGTCTCCCCTCGTGGACGCCGCCTACGGACACCCCGTCCAAGCCTCCGGGGGGGCTTTGGCCCTGGCCACCTACGCCTTTACCTTCCAAATCTACTGCGACTTCTCAGGCTACTCCGACGTCGCCCGCGGCGTCGCCAAGGTTCTGGGCATCGACCTCATGAAGAATTTCGACGCGCCCTACGGCTCGGCCTCCATCGGGGAGTTCTGGCGGCGCTGGCACATCTCCCTGTCCTCCTGGTTCCGGGATTACCTGTACCTGCCCTTGGGGGGCAATCAGGTCGGCCCTCGGCGGTGGGCGGCCAATGTCATGATCGTGTTTCTGGTGAGCGGGCTGTGGCACGGGGCCAACTGGACCTTTGTGTGCTGGGGGCTGCTGCACGGGCTTTACCGGTTGACTTCCGAAGGGACCAAGCGGGCGCCGCCCCGTTGGTTGGGGGTCGCGGCCACCTTCCACGCCGTGGCTCTTGCCTGGGTCTTCTTCCGGGCTAGGAGCGTGGGGGAGGCCTTCACGATCCTGGCGCGGACCTTCGACCCGCGGACCTGGGACGGGAGTTTCGGCTTGGAGCCCCGGCGCGCGGCGGTGTGCCTGGCGGGATTGGCTCTTCTGTGGATCGTGGATCATTCGGAAAACGGCCGCGGGATCGGGGAATTCGGCGCCAAGCACCCCCGGAGCCTGCGCTGGGCTTTCGCGGGCGGGCTGGCGCTGGCCCTGGGGGCGTTCGGGGTCATGGAGTCCCAGAGCTTCATCTACTTTCAATTTTAATGATCGCCGACTCCATACTCCTCAATCTCTTTCGCCTGGCCGCCGCCGGAGCGCTCTGGGTGTTCGTGATGAGCAAGTCGCCCTACTCCTACACCATGAAGACCCTCTGCAAGGCCAGCATGGACTACGGCGACCTTTACCGGGAGGCCAAGGTGCGGGACTTTCGCCCCGTCCGCCTGCCCCCGGAGGTGGGGCCGCGCCTGGAGAACACGCCCGCGGAACTGGCGGACGCTCACCGGGTCTTCGTCCTGGGGGACAGCTTCATGGCCGACCGGCGCGGGCATCCGGCCCTGCCGTTGATGCTGGGGGCCCGCCTAAGGGAGCCGGTCTATTTCGGCGGCTGGGCCGCGCCGTCTCCGGTCTGCATGATGGAGGAGGCCCTGGCGGGCAAACCCCGCCGCCCCCGCGTCCTGATCATGGAAAGCGTGGAGCGGTCCTTGGTGGAGCGTTTTGAGACGCCCGCCGCCTGCCCGGGGCGCGAAGGGCCGGGGCGGGACCCGTTGTTTCCCTTCGTCGCTCAAGTCTGGGAACGCTGGCTCGGGGAAACCGACAAGCGACAGCGTTTTCTTCTGTACAACAGCGACGCGACCGCGCCGTATATCGAGGCCGTCAACACCGCCCTGTACCGCTGGTTCGGCCGGATGCCCGCCCAGACCCCCGCTTACACCGTGAACCCGCCGCGCCTGTTCTCCCGCCAGGAGGCGGAGCCGTCCTTGCTCTCCAGTTTTTACCGGCCCCATCCCGAGGACGCCGTGGCCCGCATGGCCGACACCGTGGCCTCCCAGGCCGCCCAGCTTCGGCACCGGTTCGACGCGACCTTGGTCTTCATGCCGGTCCCCAACGCCATGAGCCTCTACCACGACCCCAAGGTTCATGGCGCCTACGACGGTTTTTTATCGCGCCTGTGCGACGTGGTGGAAAAGCGGGGGGTGAAGGTGATTCGTCTTTGGGAGCCTTTTAAGTCCGCCCCGGAGCCGGTGTATTATCCGGCCGACACGCATTGGAACGCGACCGGGGTGGAACTGGCTTTGGAGCGGGCGGTCAAAGCGGCGCGGCGATAAGGCCGACCGCGTTTTCCGCGCGGTCGATGGGGCGGGGCTCCCGGGACAGGAGGAATTTCCGCAGGCCCTCCAGATCGTCGGCGTTGATCCGGTCGATCCCCGCCTCGTAGAGCAGCCGCCAGGACCATTCGGCGTTCGGCGCGCCGTAAAAACGGATTTGGCGGCCGCGGTCGTGGGCCCGTTGCGCGAAGTGCTTGAGCCGGGCCAGGGCGATCCGGTCCAAGGTTCCCTTGGGGCCGAGGATTTTCCACCAGTAGTCGCTGATGACGGGAAACAGGGTTTTTTCCGTCCGGTCGAAATCCCCGAAATTCCCGTCCAAGGCGGCGGGACGGGCCGGTTCCTCCAGGAGCAGGCGTTCCGGGCGCTTTCCGGAAATGAGAATGGTGATCGCGCGCTCCTCGACGGCGTCGTCGGTGAAGACCGTCAGCATTTCCTCGTAGTCCTTGAGCTGTTCCCGCAGGACCCGGTAGGAGGCGTCCCCGTCGGACTTGAATTCGACCATGAGCAAAAAACCTTTCGGGCCCCCGGGGTGGATCTTGCCGCCGGTCGCCCGCGCCCGAGCCAGAAGCGGGTCCAGGTAAAGTTTTTTCAGCGTGACGCCGGCCTTGAGGTCCCCCGCCTCATGTCCGATCAGGAGTTCCCCGTCCTTAAGATGGACGTCGGCCTCGACTCCGAAAAAGCCCCGGTCCAGGGCGTCCAGCAGGGGCCGGGCCTGGAGGTAGTCGTTGTGCGAGTAAGCGCGGAGCAGGACCGCCGGGGAGGGTTCCTGGGCGCAGGCGCCGAGGAGCAGGGGCAGGAAGAGCGAAATCATTTCAATTGTGTCCCGCGATGGGCGGCCAGCGCATGAAAAGCTCGACGACCAGGATGGTGTCGTTGTCCAGGGTCTTACCGGCCTTCTCGAACAGGTCGTCCCAGACATGGCGGTGTTTGCGGCGCCATTGGCCCGGCTCCGAGCAGCCTTCCCCTTTGACGAGCCGGAGGTCCGGATTTCCGAAGGGGGTTTCGAAAATCTCGAGCTGTTTGATCTGGGCCCGGGGCTGGTCGCGCTTGTCCACGACGGTGACGATCTTTCCGACGCTGGCGTGGAGCTCCTTGAGCTCCTGGGCGGTGTAGAGCAGTTTCGGGCAGGCGGTGGCGGTCTTGATGCCGTGCTGGATCTGCTGGATGAGCTTTTCTCCGATCCCCCCGTCGCCCTCCCAGCCGAATTTCGAGATGAAGCGGGGGCGCTTCATTTTCCCGGCCCGGGCGGGGCGTGGCGGGCCCGGCGGCGGGCCTCGGCCGCGGCGTGCCGCTCCTTTTCCTCGGGCGTCTCCAGGATCAGGCCGGGAACGGAGGCCGGCCGGCCTTCGGAATCCACCGCGACCATGGTGACCAGGCAGGAGTTGGCGTGCCGGCGCTCCCCGGTCGTCAGATTTTCCGCGTACACCTCCACGCCGATCTCCAGGGAGGTCTTGCCCGCGAAGTTCGGGCGGGCCTCAACGATCACGAAATCACTGATCGTGATCGGAACCAGGAACTCCACGCGGTCCATGGCGACGGTCACGCAGGACATGCCCGAATGGCGCATGGCGCAAACGGCGGCCGCCTTGTCGACCATCTGGAGAATCTTGCCCCCGAAGACCGAGCCGCGGATGTTGGCGTCCGGGGGGGACATCAGGTCGGCCACGCGGGTGACCGACTCGCGGACGGGCTTGGCCTTGGGAGTATTCATCAGAAAAGCACCGTCAGCCGCCCGCCCGGGATGATGATCCCGGAGAGCTCTCCGGGGCGGAAGACCATGTGGTAGCGGATGTCCATCCCCAGCTCCACGTGATCGGCCACCTCATATCCCAGGCCGTGGCCGATGTTGAAGCCCATGTAGGCGTGGGAGGAGTTCGCGAAGGGGACGGTCCTCCCGTCCAGGCTGGCCCCGGTGGTTCCCGCGCCCGAGACCACGGCCGTTCCCGCGTCCCTCCAATAAAAATAAGGTCCCGCCCCAAGGCTGAAGTAGTAGCGGATGTCCGCATCGAAGCTTCCCCCGACCTTCATGATCGGGGTGAGGTGAAACGAGACGGTCTTCATGTCCGAGGTGTAGGTGACCGAATCGTTGGTCCGGTCGCCGTCGAGGTCCAGGCGGTCGAAGCGGCCCTCGAACTTGTGGCCGGTGGAGAGGCCCATTTCCACCCCGAACCAGCCGAATTCCTCCAGCTCGTAATTAAGCCCGGCGCCCATGTGGAAGGACCCGCCGTTTTCATCCTGGAAGCGGTCTCCCTTGCCGCTGTGGCCCGCCGGCGCGGCCCAGCCCGGGGTCAGCGTGAGGGACCATTGCCCCGGGGCTGCGAAGGCCCGGGGGGCGGGTCCCAGGGCCAGAAAGAGCAGGGCCGCAGCCGAAATATTCCTGGATTTCATTGACGGAAGCAATGATATCATCTCTATCGCCGGGGCGCCAGGATAAATGGTAAAGTCGGCCCCGGACGAGGAGGTTCCTGCGACGATGGGCACCGAAACGCAAGAAGCGGAGACGATTCCCGAAAGCCGGCTGATGGAGTTGAAGAAGGTTTTTGAAAGCAATTTCGGCCTGAACCTCAAAGCCCTCATCCTCTACGGGAGCGCCGCGGGCCTGGAATATCGCCCCGACATATCCGACATCAACGTTTTGGCCGTGCTCGACTCCGTCGACCCCGGGCATGGATCCTTCAGCCGCAAGGGGTTCCGGGAATGGATCGAGAGCAATCGGGTGTCCCCTCTGTTTCTCACCGATCAGGAAATCACCCAGGCCCAGGACGTCTTCCCGATGGAGTTCCTGGAAATGCAGAAACGCCGGCGCGTCCTGGCCGGCAAGGATTTTCTCTCCGGCTTGACGATCAATCCGGTGAATCTCCGCCATCAACTGGAATACGAACTGCGCGGGCGCCTGCTGATGCTGCGGTCCTGGCTTACCGCGGGGGCCGAGCCGGAGGCCTTGGAGCGGGGGCTGATGAAAACCTTCAACTCCGCCTTGATCATCCTCAAAAGCCTGCTTAGGTTGGAACAGCAGGACGTTCCCGAATATGCCGCGGCCGTCATCCGGGAAGCCTGCTCCCGCCTCAAGCTGGAGGCGGGTCCCGTTCAAGCCGTCCTCCAGCTCCGTCTCAAGGCGCCCCCGTTGGACCCCGAGGAGGTCCGGTCGGCGGCGTCCGGCCTCCATGAATGGCTGGAGGATCTCGCCGCCCGCGTCGACCGTTACGACGCGGCCTGACCGGGATCCATGGCGCTTTCCGCCGGCGTCGGCCGCGCGTCCTCGCGGGGCTCGGCTTCCACCCAGGCCGCCGAGCTCTGGAAAGGCGCGACCGCCAACCTTTCCGCCCCGCCCCGGGCTCTGATTCTTTTCAGCCCTTTCTCCGGAAAGGAGCACCTGGGAGTCGTCGCCGAATTATCCCGGCTTTCCGGCGGCTGCCCCTTGATCGGGGGCACGACCTACGGCGCGATCCTGGGCTCTTCGTTGGAGGAAGAGGCTCATGTCCTGTTGGCCCTGTCGGGGGACATCCGGGCCGGCCTCGGCCTGGGGACGGGCCTGGCCCACGACGCTTTCGCCGCCGGGCGGTCGGCGGCGCAGCGGGCGGCCGCGGCCCTCGAGGGGCCGGGAAAACTGCTGATCCTCTTTCATGAGCCGCAGATGGGCGATTGCGCCCGCTTGGTGGACGGAGTCCGCTCCGTTTTGGGGGAGAATTTCCCGGTCGTGGGCGGAGGCACGGGAACGGGCTTGATCATGGAGCAAAGCCCCGTGTCCAAACAATTCCTGGGGACGCGGGTCCTGGCGGGGGGCTGCGCGGCCATGTTGCTGGGAGGGGAATTCCGTTTATCCTTCGGTTTCTCCCATGGGGCCGTCGCGGTGGGCAAACCGTTCACTTTGACCAAGGCCAAGGGAAACATCCTCGTGGAACTCGACGGCCGGCCGGCATTGGAAGTTTTGGAGGAGACCCTCGGCGTCGCCTGTTCCAGCGGCCTTCCCTTCTCGGCGTTCTCCGTCTCTTGCGGCAAGCTCGAGGAGGGCTTTGAGGAATTCCCGCTGATGGGTTTCTGGGGCGCCGACCGGGCCCGCAAGACGGTGCTGTGCGGAACCCCGATCCAGGAGGGCCGCCGCTACGTCTTCGTCCGGACCCGGAGCGATTCCATCCTGGAAGACACGCGCCGGGCCGCCCGGGAGGCGGCGCGCGCGCTTAAGCCCTCGACGGCGCGGCTCGCCCTCGTTTTCGACTGCTACGGCCGGAAAATCCAGCTCGGGTCCCAGGGCTTGATTCAAGCCGAGCTCAAGGCGCTCGCCGAGGCCGCCGGCTCGGCTCCCCTGGTGGGAATGTATTCGGGCAGCGAGATCGGGGTGCTCAAAGGGCCTGGGGGGCGGGGCGTCAGCCGCTACACCCACGCCAGCACCGCCTTCGTCGTGCTGGGGGATTGATGGCCGACCCCCGGGTGGAAACGGAGGCGTTGGGCCAAGCCGAGCGCCGCTTGGTCACGGTGATGTTCGCCGACGTGAGCGGATTTACCGCCATGTCCGAGAAGCTGGACTCCGAGGACGTTCGGGCGGTCATGAACCATTGCTTCGGACTGCTCTCCCAGGTGGTCTATGACCACGGCGGCATGGTGGACAAGTACGTCGGGGACTGCCTGATGGCCCTGTTCGGGGTTCCTTCCGCCCGGGAGGACGACGCCGTGCGCGCGGTGGAGGCGGCCCTGCGCATGCAGACCGTGCTGGCGGCGTTCAGCGCGGAGCTGCGCAACACCCGGGGACTGACCGTCTCCATGAGGATCGGCCTCAATACCGGGGAGGCGGTGGCGGGGAAAGTCGGTTCCCTTCAGAAAAGCTCCTTCACGGTGATGGGAGATTCGGTCAACACGGCGTCCCGCATCGAGCACCACGCCCAGGCCGGACGGGTGTGGGTCGGGGCCGAAACGGCCCGGCTCGTGGGGGGCCGGTTTCGGCTCAAAGCGCTCAAGCCGGTGGCGGTCAAGGGCAAGGTCAAGCCGCTTCATTTGCATGAGGTGCTGGGCCCCGCCGAAGGGGAGTACACCGGCGCGCGTCCGGCGGCCATCCGCCCGGCCTTCATCGGCAGAAAGCGGGAGTTGGCCCTGCTGGAAAACGCCTTGGACTCCGCGCTCTCCGGAGACTGCACCACGGCGGCCTTGATCGGGGACGCGGGAATGGGCAAGACCACCTTGCTTGAGAAATTCCTGGGCAAGGCCCGGGCGCGGGGGGAAAAAGAGGCGGTTCGGATTTTCCGGATCACCTGCCCGCCCCAGGGGCTCGGCCCCTACGGGATTTTCCGCGATTTGGCCAGGAAGCTGCCGGAGGCCTCGGGCCTGCCGCCGGACAACGACGCGCGGTGGAAGGACCGGTTTTTCATCGGTCTGGAGTCGGGATTGGTTCGCGCCGCGGCCGCCTCGCCGCTGGCGGTGGTGCTCGAGGACCTTCATTTTTCGGACGCCGGATCCTGGGAATTGCTGGGATTTCTGATGAACCGCCTGCGGGGCGCGCGGATTCTCCTGCTGTGCGCCTTCCGTCCCTCGGCGGAGCGCAATGCGTACTGGCCGGCGGCGGAGAACTTCGTGCAGGTTTCTCTGAAACCGTTTCTGGAAAAAGAGAGCAACGACATTTTGGAAAAAACTCTCGGAAAAAATAATTTGACCGCGCCCTTTCGGGCGCGGTTGATTGGTTCGGCCGGAGGCAACCCGTTTTTTCTGACCGAACTGGTCTGGAGCCTGGCGGAAAGGGAGAAACTGATCCGCAGGAAAGGGGCCTGGACCTTGTCGGCCGGCGATGTCAGCTTGAAAATTCCCTCCACCGTCCAGGCCCTGTTGTTGTCCCGCCTGGACCAGCTTCCGGCCGAGGAGAAAAAAGCCGTCCAGGCCGCCAGCATCCTGGGGACGGAATTTCCGCCCGGGGAATTCGAGGCGGTGTTCGGGGCCGGGGGGACCTCCCGGGTCCTGGAGGCCTTGGTGACCAAGCGCCTGTTGGCCAAGTCCATTCGTCCGGGGGAGGCGGAGGATCGCTTCTCCTTCGCCCACTGCCTTTTTCAGGACGCGGGGCGCGACAGCCTGCTCCGGGAACAGCGCCGGGAGTTCCATCGCCGCGCCGCCGACTGGGCGCTGGCCGCCGGAAAAATCGGGTCCGAATGCGCCGCGGACCACCTTTATGAAGCCGGCGACGCGGAAAAGGCCCTGCCGATTCTCAACCGCATCGCCGCGGACGCGGCCCGGCGCTTTTCCTTCGACCAGGCCGCCCATTGGGACAAGCGCTCCCTGGAATTGCTGGGGGAGCGCAAGGAGTCGGCGGGAGTCTCCAAGGCCAGGATCCTCAGCCGCCTGGGGGACTGCCACATCCCCGCCAACGAGGTGGACGCGGCCCTGGGGTATTATGAGCGCTGCTCCGAACTGCTCGATAATTCCGATCCCCTCAAAAGCGAGGCGCACCGCAAGATGAGCCGGATCCTCCTTATTAAAGGGGAGCCGGAGCGCGCGGTGGAAACCCTCAAGATCGCGGTCTCCTGCGGGTGCTCCGGGCCGCTTCAGCCCGCTCGGCGGGCCGGCCTCTATTATGAGCTGGCGGCCTGCTATTTCCGGCTCGGCCTGGACGCCGAGGCCTTGGAGTGGATCGGGAAGGTCCGCGCGGAGGTCGGGGTTCCGGAGGCGGTCCCGGGCCATCCCCTGCCGGACGACATTCATGACCAGATCGCGGCTTACTCCTTTCTGGCGGATTCGACCACGGCGGTCGGGGGCGTGGCATGAGCCAGCGTTTCGATCCGGGCCGGGTTCAAGGATTTTTCGACAAGCTCGCCGACGATTACGACGCGGGCAAGGAGCGCCAGGGCTACTATTACGAATACCTGATCCGGATCTACAAGGAACGGATTCCCCCGGGGGCCTCGGTCGTGGACGTGGGCTGCGGCACGGGCGCCATTTTGGAAGCCTTGAAGCCCGCCCGGGGCCTCGGGCTGGATTTGAGCCCCCGGATGGTGGAATTGGCCAGGTCCAAGCATCCCGGCCTCGAATTCCGGGCCGAGGACATCGCCAAGCCCGCGGGCGTGGCCGATCCTCCCTACGACTACGTCCTGCTCTCGGACGTGGTGGAGCATCTGCCGGACGTGGACGCGGCGCTGGAGGGCCTCAAGGCCTACGGCGGCCCCAAGACCCGCTATGTGGCCACCTGCATCAACCCGCTCTGGGCGCCGGTCATGCACTTGGCCGAGGCGCTGGGCCTCAAGCTCCCGGAAGGCGACCACCAGTGGATCGGCCTGGCGGACCTTCGAGCTCTGCTCGAAGTCCACGGTTACGTTCTTGAGGAGGCCGTCGGCCGGATGCTCGTTCCCAAGAAAATCCCGCTTGTGAGCGCCTTCTTTAACGGGATGACCGAGAAGCTTCCGGCTTTGCGTCCCTTGTGCATGATTCAAATCCTGACTTTTCGAAAAAAATAAAATCCAAAGGAACCTCCCATGATGAGATTTCTCCCGGTGTGCGCTCTTCTTGCCCTATCGGGCTGTTTGTACTCCAACGTCGTCCGCCCGCGGGCGTACCGGACCGCGGGGCCGTCGGACGTGAAGGCCGCCGGGACCGACGAACTGGTCTCCGGGGAGGCCTGCATGCAATCCGTCCTTTATTTGTTCGCCTGGGGAGATTCCGGCTTCGCGGCCGCGACCCGCAAGGCCCTCTCGGGCCGGGAAGGGAAAATCCTTTACGACGTCCGGACCGACATCAAGACCCGGGCCTATGTTCTGGGCCTTTACGCCAAGGCCTGCACGGTGGTGACCGGGCGGGTGGGCCTGCCGTGAATTTTCTCCTGCTCATGGCCCTGGCGTCGCCGCTCGGCGCGCAGGGCCGCGAGGCCTGGGAGGCCGACCCGGCCATCCTGTCTCCCGGGGGGATCAACCTTTTTCAGCACGGCGACGCGCCTCTCTCCTTCCAAACCATGACTCCCCGGGAAATTCCCAAGGACGCCGTTTTGGCCGGGGAGGTGCGCGGCCGGAGTTGCCAGCACGGAATCTCCATCCCCATCGCCGGAAACCTCCGGGCCCAGCGGGTCAGCGGGGCCGGGGGGCGGGGCGGCTACGGCAAGGCCTTCGAGGACATCCTCAAGCGCCACCCCGGACTTCGCGGGATTTACGACGTCAAGGTGGACCTGCGGACGACGACCGTGTTGGGGATCTACCGGCGGCTCTGCACCCAGATCACCGCATTCGCTTTTCGCTGACCGACCACCCCGCCCTCAGCGCATGATCTCCACCCGGCCGATCGAGGGCTGGGGAATGAGGGCCTTGGAGAGGCTGCCGATGCCTTCGCTGACGTAAAGCGCCACCACCACCAGGACGCTGGCCAGCATGAGGCCGACCGAGACGTTTCCTTTCTTGAGTTCCTCGCCCTCTTTGATCCGGACCGTCAGCCTTCCGTAGAGGCGGAGGGTGAAGGAGATTGTGAAGGCCGAGATCGCGAAGGACATGACCAGATGGGAAAGGGCGTAGAGCGCCATCCGGCCCAGGCTCATGCTTTCGGACATCGGCGTGAGGAAGTACATGCGCGCCAGGCTGGTCACCGGGTAGATGCCTTTCTGCACCATGAGGCCGGAGGCCACGAGCTTGCCGGCCGTCAGAATCGCCACCGAGAGGTTGTTCTTGTTGATCTCGTCCTCTTCGTTGTAGTCCTTGTTCATGAAGCCCAGGACTTGAAAGTTGAAATAGACCACGACGATGGCCATGACGACGGTCAGTCCGAATTCCAGGGCGCTTACCATGATTCTGGTCAGAAACATTTTATTCTCCTTGTCGCGTGCTTCATCAAAAGGGTTGGATCGGAATGCTGCCCGCGCTGTCGAGCATGGCCTGGGTGCCTTCCGAGACGCTGCCGATCGGCAGCCAGGCCGGTCCGGCGGGCTCGATGAGGACGTATTGGACGCCGTTGAACTCCAGGAAAACGTCGCCCTGGCGCGGGATGCGGGCCAGGCCGATCAGGTAATGGCGGGGCAAAGACACCCCCACGCCCCGGATGCCGCGCCAATTGGCCAGGATCGAGGCCAAGGCCGCGCTCTTGGTGTCGCAGTCGCCCCAGCCGTCGATGAGGGCCTGTGGGGGGGTATGCACGCCGCCGATGTGGCGGCCCCTCTCCTCGGGAGGGGGAATCCGGTAGGCCACCGCGGTCTGGATCATGGCGATCGCCATGCCGATGGTGTCCTCGGAGTCGTAACCCTGCTGCTGGGCCACCTTCTGGATGGCGTAGGCCGCCCCGTTCATGCGCTTCATGTTGCGGCGGATGAGCAGGGGGATGTCCACCATGACGGTGTTCTTGTCCACGCTCCGGAAGCCCCGGGCCATGAAGTACTCGCGGACTTTTTCCTCGTAAGTCGCCTGCCCCGCGGTCTTGTATTTCTCGAAGATGTCGCCCAGGTCCTTCTTGGAATAGCCGAATTCCCGGAGGGAGCCTTCCAATTCCTCCCGGACCACGGTGAACTCCACCTCCAGTTCGTCCCGGTTGAAATTGCGGAAATTGAAGGTCAGCTCCCAGATGTCGTCGGAAAGCTTCTTGCGCTGAAACGAGGCCCCATCGGGACGGGGCATGGCGGGGTCCTCGTGGGAGGGGCCCCGCGATCGCTGGTCCAGGAGGATTTGGCGAAACTCATGGGGCGCGGGGGCCGGGAGGGCAAGGAGGGCTTCGGAGCGCTGGGTCTGCCAGACCAGGTTGGACAGGGCGGCCGGAAGCGCGGCGGCCAAGGGCAGAAGACGATTCATCCGCAGAGATGATAGCATGCCGCCCGTCCGACGAGAAAGAGATTTAGAGCGTGGTCTTGGGGATCGGCGGCTGGACGGGCGCGGCGGCGGCGCGGATATTGTCCAGGATTTTTCGGGAGTCTTCCTTGAAGTAGCGGCCCGGGATTTCCAGGGAGCCGCCCCGGGCCGTGACGAGGAGATTGCGCTTTGAGCCGGATTCCACGGTCCAGCTCAGGCTGGAGACTTCGTCCCAGCGGAAAGAGTATTCCCAGACGGCGTAGGAAAAATAAGCCGAGGCGCGGGTCGCGTTGCCCGGCAGGCGCATGGACAGGCCGTCCGGGCCCGCCTTCAGGAAGCAATCCCTTTCCCCCGAGGCGCGCAGACGCCGCGTCCCCTCCGAGAGAAACAGCCAGCCCAGTCCCAGAGGCATGACGGCCAGGATCAGCAGGATCCAGGAGCCCGAGCCCCGGGAAACCTCGGAGTGGATGAAGAAAGGGACGGCCAGGGTCGCGCCCCAAGCCGCCAGGCCCATCAAAAATGGAAGGACGACTCCGGCCAACAGGCCCCGGCCGCGGTAGGTGGCGACGCTTTTCATCGGGGCGTCATTCGCATGGCCGAGATTCTAGTATAATCGCCTTGATATTTAGGAGGGCGCTCATGGCGGACGGTTTCTGCGAAAAGTGCGTGGCCGATTCCTCGGACGAGTCCTCGGGCGGCATCCAGGAGGGCTATTTCGGCCATGAATTCAAGGGAGAGACCCGGCGGTGTTCGGCCTGTAATTCCTACGAGACCGTCCTGTGGAAGATGTTCCTCGGATTTCCCGCCACCCCCGTCGGTTGCTACCGGTATAAACTCACCGGCGCCACCATGGGGGCGACCCAATTTCTCAGCCGCCGGGTCAAGGACGACCCCGAATTGATCCGAAAATCCCGCCTCGGCGGGATCCTGATGATGGTGGGGATCATCGCGGTGGTCGCGACCATCATTTATTTCAAGGAAAAACGATGAGCCCTCGCGCCGGCCGGATTTTAACCGTTGCGACCCTTCTGGCCCTTGGGTGCGCTGTCCCCGGCGCGGCCCGCGAAGCCGGCCCGGACGAGATCGAGGCGCCCGCCGGCGCCAGGGTGGAGGACCGGGCCTGGGTTGAGGTCGAAGCGCCCGACCGTGAGGCCCGCACCAGGGCGGCCGATCTCGGGCTTTCCATCGAGGAGGTCTCGCCGGGGATTGCGGCGGGCGTGGCGACGCCCGAGGCGCTGGAGCGCCTGCGGGCCGCGGGATTTGTGATCCGAAGCCGCGTCAAGCTCAAGGACGCCTTCCCGATGGGTTTTCCCAAGCCCGATGAGGCGTACCACGACTACGCCGAGGTCCGGGCGGGGTTGGCGGCCGTGGTCCAGGCTCATCCGGACCTGGCGTCCTTGGTGGAGTTGGGCCGCAGTCACAAGGGCTTGAGCATCACCGGCTTGCGCTTGAACACCACGGCCAAGGGCTCCGAGCCCAGCTCCAAGCCGGGGGCGTTTTTCCTGGGCACGCATCATGCGCGGGAGCATCTGTCCACCGAGGTGCCTCTGCTCGCGGCCCAATGGCTGGCCGAAAATCGGGCCAAGCCGGAGGTCCGTTCCCTGCTGGAGACCCGGGATGTTTATTTCGTCCCCCTTCTCAATCCGGACGGTTCCGAGTACGATGTCGAGGACGGCGATTATCGCTGGCAACGCAAGAATCTCAGCCCCAACGCGGACGGAACCGTCGGGACCGATCTCAACCGCAATTACGACCACCATTGGGGGGAAAGCGGGTCCTCCCGCAGTCCCGGCGACGACACCTACCGAGGCACGGGCCCGTTTTCGGAGCCCGAGAGCAGGGCCGTGCGGGATTTCGTCCTGGCCCGCCCCAACCTCAAGACCATGGTGAGCTATCACACCTATTCGGAGCTGATCCTTTATCCCTGGAGCTACACCGACCAGCCCTTGCCCGCCGGCCCGCCGCTCAAGGCTTTCCAGGCCATGGCCCGCAAGATGGCGCAGTGGACCGGCTACACCCCTCAGCAATCCTCGGACCTCTACGCTTCCAGCGGCGACACCTGCGACTGGGCTTGGGAAGCCCGGGGAATCTATTGTTTTACCTTTGAGCTGACTCCGAGATCGGGGTCGGGCGGCGGGTTTTATCCCGGAGCCGGAGTCATCGCGCCCACCGTGGCCAAAAACATCCCGGCCATCCTCTACCTCATCGGCTTGGCGGACGATCCCCTGCGGGCGGCCGCCGGGGCCGAGCCCCGCGGGCGCTGATCAGTCCATTGGTCCGGGCTTTTCGGGATAAGAACGGACGGACTTTTTCCCCCGAATGACGATGCCGGCATGGAGGTATTCCCTCCGCATGCCGCTCCGATTCTCGTAGTCGTGCCAGCGGTCCAGGAACTCGGCCAAGGGGAGATAGGCGTAGGAGGCCGGGGTGGACGGGTCCATGACATAAAGGCGGGACTTGTCCATTCCGACCAGGACCACGTAATGCCCGTCCTCCCAGGCGGCGCTCCAGGCGATCGTGGACCCGGGTGTCCGCCAGGCTTGAATGTCCAAGATGACGGTTTCACCCTTCCTCAAAGAAGCCCGAAGGTCCTCCAAAGACATGTTTTCCCGCAAGGCCGCGTCCAGGCCGAAGGAACGGGCCCCTTCCGCCAATTTCTCGGGTTGCGTCCCGTCGGCCGGGGTCGTGGCCAGCAAAGGGTAAAGGCTGGATTCCATCCCGTCAAACGCCTTCCAATAGTAAAGGGTGGACAATAATGCCGCCGCCCCGCAGGAATAATCGGTCGATTGCCGGATCAACGGGACGCGCAGATGATCCGCAGGCAGTTCCGGCTGAGCGGCCACCACCGGCAGGGCCACGAACAACAACGAAACAAAAATCATCGCAAAAGTATACCAATCGAATGGTGCCAGGTATCCACTTTCTAAACTTTCCTCCGAAATGTTTAGAAAGTGGATACCTGGCACCAAGAGGTGGGACTTTTGGCGGGTGGGGGGTGGGTCCTTGGGCCCTGTAAGGGACGGGGGATGGCGGCTATATTAGGGGTATGAGGTTCCTGGTCAATAATTCGGGACGGATCATGAGGCTCGGCTTCTTCTGCGCCGGGGCCTTGGTGTCCCGCTTCGCCCTCGGTTAACGCCCTAAACCGCCCTCGGCCTGCTGGGTGCAGGTTCCGCGGGGGTCCCGCCTTTCGCAGAATTCCTTTTTCGGACAGCAGGTGCGGGCGATGGAATTGAGCCAATAGCCGTTGGGACAGCGGTAGCGGACTTGGACTTCCGCTCCCACCCGGAGATTGATGAAGGATTGTTGGTTTTGCCCTTGTCGGGAGGCGCCCGCCAATCCGGCGATGGCGCTGTTGAGTTGGGCCAGGAGGGGATCCATGGGCCCCGCAGGACCGGCGGGGGCCGCGCCCGGCAGCTGGCCTTGGTTCTTGGCGTAAACCGTCGGGCCGGAGGAGCGTCCGCCCGCGTGGGCGCGCAGAGGCGATCGAAGGGGAGCCCGGGGGGCCGGGGCGACGGTTTGGCCCGAGGCGGGAGAGGCGCCTGGGGCGGGAAGATCGGCTGGGCGTTGATAGAAGGCCGAAGTTTGCGTTCCTTGTTCCTCGCCGGCTTCTCCGGGCGGCGGCGCCTGCCAACTTCGGACGCGGCTGGAAGCCCCGGACTCGAAGGGTCGCAGGCGGGGCCGGTCGGGGAGGGTTTTGGCGCCCGGCGCGAGAACGTCAATGGTTTCTCCCCGGACCGGCGCGGCCGCCGCTTTCGGCGCGGAAACGCCGAAGGTCCCATCGGGGGCCATGGGCGGTTCGGCCGGGTCCGGGGCGATCGAAAGCTCGGACTGCGTGAAGTCGATCCCTTTTTCCTCGGGGCCGGTTTTGAGCATCCCCAAGGAGGACGGCCCGGGCTTATCGAAGGGAGAGACTAATTCCGCCGTGGCCCGGACCTCGCCGGGAAAGGGGTCGATGATCGGTTCCACCCCGGGAGCGGGCTCGGGGGGCGCTCGGAAAAGATGGGAAGTGTCGGCCACCCCCAAGTAGCCCATCAAAGCCAGGCCGGCCACGAAGGCGCCGTTTCTCAGCCAAGCCGGAACTTGCGGGGCCGCCGGGGCCCCGGCCGGGATTTGCGTCCGGTGTTCCCGCTCCGGATCGGGAAAAGATTGTTTCTCGGGGGCCACAAGGAAAGTGTAGCCCCTCGGGCCGAACAAATCCAGCCTCACCCATGGCCGCACCGTTGCAACCACGCCTCTCCAGTGGCGACGGATGTGCTCATCATCGGAGGAGGAATCACCGGGGCGGGGGTGCTCTTGGCCTGTGCGCGCCGGGGGCTTTCCGCCGTCCTTCTGGAGCGCGGGCGGCCCGGAGGGGTAACGACCGCCGCCTCCAGCGGGCTCATCCATGGCGGATTGCGTTACCTGCCCTACGACGCCCCGGTGACCCTTGAGTGCTGCCAGGAAAGCGGCTGGATTCTGGAACGCTTTCGCCCGCTTCTGCGGCGGCAACCCTTCCTTTGGCCATCCTTCGAGGGGGGCCACGGCGTGGACACCGCCGAGACTCTCCTGGAACTTTATGACGAGCTTCAGCCTCTGAAGGGCGGGCGGCCCCACGTGCGGCTCACCGCCGCCGAGGCGCGGGTCCTGGTGCCGGCGCTCTCCGGAGACGGTTTGCGCGGGGGGGTGACCTTCGATGAGTGGGCGGTGGACGCGCGGGCGCTGGTCGCTGCGGTCATCGCCGAGACCTCCCATGGTGAGACGCGCGTCTTGAAGGGGGAAGTGACGGCCTTCGACATGGAGGGGGGGCGCGTGACGGGGGCGCGCCTGGCCGACGGGACCGCGCTTGCGGCGCGGGTCGTGATCAACGCCGCCGGACCTTGGGCCGACCGCGTCGCCGCCCTGGCGGGGGGGCGCGCGCCGCTGACTTTGCGCAAGGGCGTGCATCTCGTCTTGCCCGGCGACCATGGTCCCTGGGCCGTGCTCTTCGCCGACGAAACGGGGCGCACGGTCGGGCTCTATCCCCGCCCGGGCACGGCCTGGGTCGGGCCCACCGACGATGCCTTCACGGGGGACCCCGAATCGGCCGTGGCGACCGAGGCCGAACTTGCCCGCCTGCGCCGCGCCGTCCGCAGGGCCCTTCCCGGCTTGTCGGCTCCCGAGGATTCAGGCGTCGCGGGGGTGCGGCCCATCGTCGCGGGAGGCCCCGTGGGGTGGCTCCTCTCGCGCGATTACCGCGTCTTCGATCACTCCGCCGAGGGCATCGAGGGTCTGGTCACCGTCACCGGGGGAAAGCTCGTGCTCTTTCGCAAAATGGGGGAGGAGGCCGTCGCGGCCGCCGAGAGGAAACTATGCGCGTCCAGCGTTTGATCGCCGCCTTCGCCGGGCGCGCGGCCCTGCCTTGCTCGGCTTTGCTGCTCGCGGCGTATTTCCTGCGCCATTGGGCGCTGCGCGCGGCGGGACCCGGGCGGCGGGGCTTGGAGCTGGCGCGGAGGACTTATGCCGATCTCTGAAGGGCTGCGGCGGGACCTGCGCGCCATGACGCGCGGCGTTTTCATCGAGGACCCGGCCGAGCGGGCCGCGCGCTCGCGCGATCTGTGGCCCCAGGCCTTGTGGTGGGACCAGGGCGAGCTCACCCGCCGCGCGCCTTCGGCCGTCGCCCGCCCGCGCGACGAAGACGAGGTGTCGGCCCTGCTGTCCTGGGCGTCCCGCCAGGGCGTGGCGGTCGTGACGCGGGGCAACGGCTCCGGGGTGTGCGGGGCGGCCGTGCCCGACCGCCCCGACTGCGTCGTGCTCGAAACATTGGACCTCGCGGACTTCTCGGTCCGGGCCGAGGGGGCCGGCTCGGTGGCCGTTGTGGGCGGGGGGCTGTTGGGTGGAGAGTTGGAGCGCCGGCTCAACGCGCTCGGTCTTTCCCTGATGCACTTTCCCGCCTCCTTGGACATTTCGACGGTCGGAGGCTGGATCGCGTCGGGGTCCTCCGGGCAGATGTCCACGCTCTACGGCGACATCGGGAGCCAGGTTCTGAGCGCGCGCACGATTCTGGGCGACGGCCAAAGGGTCGAGGAAGGGGTGGACGCGGCGTATTTGAGCGAGGGCGCTTTGGGCGTCGTCACGCAGGCGGGCTTGCGCGTGCGCTCTCTGCCCAAAAACCGGGAATTTTTCGCGGCTCGCTTCCCCGCCTTGGGACCGGCCTTGGCGGCGGCGCGCGCGCTCCAGACCGGGGGGCGTCCTCCGGCGGTGGCCCGGCTTTACGACGCCCTGGAGGCCAACGCCATGGGCCTGACCAAGGAGGACGGGGCGGGCTTTCTTCCGGAGGCTTGGTCCTTGTCCCTGCGGGCCTGGGCGCTGGGACACCCGGGTTTGGTGGAGCGGGCCTTGGGCGGGACGCATTGGTGGCTCGTGGTGGTGCTGGAGGACGCCGAGCCCGGCGAGTCCGCGCGGGTCCGGGAGACTCTGTTGAAAGAGGGGGGTTTGCTCGACGAACGGCCGGCCCGCCGCTGGTGGAATCGGCGCTACCACTGGGATCATAAAAAGTTGACCGGGCTCATGGCCCGGGCCTGTTTCGTGGACACCATCGATCTCTCCGCCTCCTGGGAGCGGCTCGGGATCCTTTACGAGGCGGTGCTCAAGGCCCGCCCGGAAGGCGTGCTGGCCATGGGCCATTTCGCCCATTTCGAGAAGGGGGGGGGGTGCCTCTATGTGAGCGCGGCCGGGCGCCGCTCAGGTCCCGAAGCCACCCGGCAGGCGCATTCGGAAACCTGGCGGACGCTCATCGACGCCGCAGTGGCCGCGGGCGCTTCCCCCAACCACCACCACGGCGTGGGCCTGGCCAAGCGGCCCTGGCGGGCGCAATGCCTGGGCCCCCGCCTGGAGGCGCAGCGGCGCCTGAAAGCCGAGCGCGATCCTCGCGGGATCCTGCAACCCGGCCGTTTGTGAGCGGGGTCAAGATTCTCGCCCACCGCTGCGGCAAAGCGCGCGGAATCGAAAACACCCTGGAGGGGGCCCAGGCCGCGCTCCGGGACGGGGCCGATTCGCTGGAGGTGGACGTCCGCCTGACCGGCGACGGGGAGCCCGTGCTATTCCATGACGACGACGCCGGGCGGTTGACGGGGAGGGCGGGGCCCGTACGCGGCCTTTCCTGGGCGCGATTGCGCGAGCTGCGGGTGGGCGGCCGTTGCGCCATCCCGCACCTGGACGACCTGCTTTCGTGGCTGGCGGCCCGTCCTTCCGTGGAGTGTTTCATCGATTTTCACGAGGACGACGAGCGACTGGTCGAGGCCGTCGCCCGCCGGCTGGAGGCCGCGCGAGCCTGGGCCCGGACCTTCGTGCTGGCCTTCTGGACCTCCGGGCGCCTCCTGCGCTTGGCCAAGAAATTCGACCCACGCATCCGGACCGCGGTGATGCCCCAACTGCCGTGGAGGATGGCCGAGCGCTGTACGGCCTTGGGGGTGTCGGCCGCCTGCGTGGGCTGGGACCAACGGGGGTTTACCCGCCACCTGTTTCAGTCGGCCTGCGCCCTGGCCGACCTGCCGGGGGAGGTGGGCCGCACCCAGGCCGCGGGCATTCCGGTCAGCGGGGGGGTGGCCAACACGCCCGAGCAAGTGGAGTGGCTGGTGGCCCGGGGCATCCGCTCGATCTGGTCCGACGACGTGGTCATGGCCCGCGCCGCGGCGGAAAAGGCTATTTCTTAGGGGCGCCGTCGGCCTGCGCCTTCCCGGCCGCCGGCGGCGGCTTGGGGGTGGCGTCGCGGCACTGGATTGTCCCGGCGTCGTCCACGTCGAAGGCCACCTTCTTGGCGCCCTTGGCGCGGGCTTCGACCAGGAGGTTGGCGAAGAGGTCGAACAGGATCCGCTCCAGCTCCCGGATGCCGAAGCGGCTGACCTTGACGTTGGCTTCCAGTGCCTGGATGAGGAGCTCCGGCGCGACGAACTCCACGCTCATTCCGTATTCCTTGGCGAGCTTGGCGATCTTGAGCAGGGCGATCTCGGCGATGACCATGCCCTGCAGGGGCTTGAAGATGTAGACCTTGTCGATGCGTCCCAGGATCTCCGGCCGGAAGACCTGCGCCTCGGCCAGGTAGCCCTTGATGGCGTTGAGGATCTTGTGGTAGTCGTCGATGCCCTCGACCAGCTTGGTGATTTCCTCGGCGTGGGCGTTGGAGGTCATGATGATGATCGACTGGGTGAAATCCGCAGTCTTGCCCGTACTCTGCTCGGAGAGGCGCCCCTCGCCCATCATTTGAAGGAAAAGGTCGAACACCAGCGGATGGGCCTTTTCGATTTCATCGAAAAGTACCACGCGCTTGGGGTTGGCGAACATCGGCCGCGTGAGCTGTCCGCCCTGGTCGGAACCCTTGTAGCCCTGCGCCGAGCCGGTCAGGCGGTTGGCCGCCATCTCGGGGCTGGCCAGCTCCGAGCAGTCGAAGCGCAGCATGTTCTTCTCGTCCTCGTAAAGGTACTCGGTGATGGCCTTGGCCAGCTCCGTCTTGCCGGTGCCGGTCGGGCCCAGGAAGAGGAGGTTGCAGATGGGGGCGCCGCGCTTCTCCTTCATCCAGCTCAGGCGGATCAGGCGCGCCACGTCCCGGAGGACCTCGTCCTGCCCCTTGACCCGGGACTGGAGGTGGTCCAAGAGCTTGGCCTCGTCGATCACCTCGCTTTTCTTGTCGAGGGGCTCCTTCTCCAGCATCCCCTTGAGCTTGTCCCAGTCGGTCATCTTGTTCAGGTCGGACATGGTTTTCCTCTTAGCGGAACAGGCCTTGGAAATCCGGGGGAAGATTCCCGGCGCCTTTCAAAAAGATCTTGGATTTGAATTTTTCCGAGTAAAGCAGGGCGCCGCGGGAGTTTCCGGTAAAATCCCCGGCGTTGGACTGCAGGGCGCCCCGGCCGAAAAAGGCCACGCCGCATTGATTTCCCTGGACGACGGCGGCGTCGAGGAAGGCCTCGGCGTTTTCGAGCTCCAGGGCGCAGCTTCGGTTGTCCCGGAGCTGGATGGTGATGGCGTGAAGCTCCGCCTTTCCCGAGACCGACACGGCCGCCCCGCCGCTGCCGGTGATCGAGACCCGGTGCAGGGCCGCGGTGGCGCCTTGGCCCAGGGAGACCCCGTGCTTGCCCGACCCCTCGATGCGGGTGCCCGAAAGCTGGACCTTGGAACGGTCCACCGCGAGCACGGCCGATTCCCGGCTGTTGCGCAAGGTCGAGCCGAGGTCCGAGATGGAGCCCTCGGCGTCGGCGGAGAAGGCCCCGGCGTTGTCCTTAAAGGTGGAACTGCTCACCATCGCTTGGGCTCCGTCCGAGACGCGCAAGGCATGGCCCGTATTATAGAACAATGCGCCGTTGAATTCGCCGCGGGACGCGCGTCCGAGGATAAGGGCTCCCGTCCCTTCTCCGTCGAAAACGGTTTCCTCCGCGCTCAGCCGCCCGCGGAGGACCTCCGCCCCGAGGGAACCCGCGGCGGCGCGCAGGCGCACCCGCGACAGGGACAATTCTCCGCCGTCCACCCGCAGGGCGGCGCCTCCCGAACCGTCGACGGCCACGGTCAGGTTGCGCAGGGTCACCTTGCCCATGGTCACCGCCAGCGCCGTGGAGGAGGATGCCGTCAGGGTCGTTTCCTCCGGCCCCGCCCCTTGTCCGGTCAAAGTCAGGGGGCGGTTGAGCGCCGCGCTCAGGGAGTAGGCGCCGGGCCGGATCAGGATCTCGCCTCCCGGGCGGGCCGCCTCGAGCGCCTCTTCCAGGTTGGAGGTGTCGGCGCCCGCGCCGGAGGCCGCGTCCACCACCCACTTGCCCGGCACCCGGGGTTCCAGCGCGCGCCCCGTCCAGGAGCGCCAAAATGCGCGCGGCGCGCCGGCCCGCCCGACCCTCAGCAGTCCGCTATGCGCCGTCATCGCCCCGGAGAGCAGGGCCAGAAGCAGGAAGATTTGAAACCAGGCGTCCTCGGCAAGGCGCTTCACTGGCGTTTCTTTTTTCGGAGAGGATCCGCTTTGAAAATGTCGAAACGCCCGAAGTCCCGGCGGCTTCCCAGGCTGGGGGCGGCGCCCGCGGGGCCCTGGTCGAAACCGGCGATTTGCCCGAGCGCCAACGCCGGGCGGTTGGCCGTGCCCTTGACCTCGATGAGGGCGCGAAAAGCCTCTTGGTAGGAGAGCGGCCCCTTGGCATTCCTGCCGAAATCCCCTCGGTCGGACTCCAAGGAGCCCCCGGCCGGGAAGATGACGCCGCAATCGTTGTCGTTGAAGCGGACCCCGTCGAGCTTGGCCGAGGCGTTCTGGATGCTCAAGGCGCAGTTCTTGCTGCCGCTGACCGAGGTTTTTACGACCTTGGCCTCGGCCCCTTCGTAAAGGAGGATTCCGTGGCCGCCGGAGCCCCGGATGGTCGAGGCGGAGAGTTCCAGCAATCCGCCCCGGGCCAGGGCCACCCCGACGGCCTCCGGCGCGGAAATCTCCGTGGAGGCGAGCTTGAGGGTGGCGCCCTCCGAGCCCCCGACGCCGACATAGGACGATTCGACCTTGAGGCCCGTGGCGTCCACGATCCCGCCGCGGGTTTCCACCCCCAGGGCGCCGGGGGCCGATTGGATGGTCACGCGGTCCAGAGTCAAAGTTCCTTTTTGATTGAGAATGGCGCGCGTGGCCTTGAGGCCGTCGTGCTTGACGGTCAGGTTGCGCAGAACGACGGCGGCGCCGGCCACGCTCACGGTTTGGGATTGGGAGCCCTGCACGATGACGGCCCCGGGAGAGGACCCCAGCCCTTCGACCGTGACGGGCTTGTCGATGAGCAGATTGCCCTTGTAGGTTCCGGGCCGGACCTTCACGGAGTCCCCGGCGGATACGCTGGCCAGCGCCGCGGAGAGGTCGTCGGTATCGGAGTCGGCCCCCTTGGCGGCGTCCACGATCCATTTGCCCGGAGTCTTGGCGTGGATGGTTTTTTGCACGCCCGTTCCTCCCAGCAAGGGCGCCGCCGCGGGGGAGGACGCCGTGGGCGAGCGGCCGAGCAGGACGTCCTCCAGGGACGGCTGGCCGGTGAGGGAAGGAGCGCCGACCTCGGCCAGGCTCCCGCCGGGGGCGAGGATTTTCATGCGGCTTTCCGAGGCGTCCTCGGCGCCCGCGCCGGTAGGCCGCGGCCCGGAAGGCGCGGGGGACGGGCGTCCCGCGCCGATGCCGATGATCCGCTGGGTCAAACCGTGCAAGGTCAGCGCCCCGGAGAGCAGGGCCAGGAGGGCGAAGACCTGGATCCAGGGGTCTTCGTGAAGTTCCTTGGTCACGCGGCGTCCTGGAGGACGACGTTGATCTTCCCGGTCCCGGGCTCCACGTCCAGCCGGACCTTGCTCGCCCCTCCCTTGCGCGCGGCCTCGATCCAGGGATCGGCCATGCCTTGGATCAGATGAGAAAGCTGGCGCACCCCGTACTCGGAGAACTCGGAGTTGCGGCGGATGGCGTCCACCAGGATCTCGGGGGAGGCGTAGGTCACCTCGATGCCGTACTCCTTCCAATGCTTGGCCAATTGCAGGCAGGCGACCTCGGCCACGCTCATGAGGGGGAGCTCGTCCATGAGGAAGATCTCGTCGAAACGCGCCAGGAAGGATTTCTCGAAGCCCCCGGAGCGCGCCAAGGCGTCCCGGGCCCGCCCGATGCGGGTGGCCGCGTCGGGCTTGGTCAGCTCCAATTGGCGGAGGCTTTCCACGCCGGAGTTGCAGGTGGCGAAAAAGGCGCAGGCGTGGAAATGCACCGGGCGCCCCGAGCTCTTCTCCCGGCACTGGGCGGTGTCCAGGATGTTGTAGAGGCAGTCCCGGATGTCGGGGTGGCACTTGTCGATTTCATCAAGAAGAATGACCCGCTGGGGATTCTCCAGGACCGGCCGCGTCAGGGCCCCGCCGACCTCGTAGCCCGCCGAGCCGGGCGGGGGGCCCAGGAGGGTGAACACGTCGTCGGAGTGCTTGTACTGGTTCATGCGCAGGATCAGCGGCTCGCTGCCCGGATAAAGCGCCCGGGCCGCCATCTCCGCCAGGAAAGTCTTGCCGGTTCCCGTCGGCCCCACCAAAAGAAAGGTTCCCAAGGTCCGGTTGGCGCCGGCCAGCTCCAACCCCTGCTGGAGCCGCCGGGTCAGGGAATCGATCACCGGATCGTGGCCGCGGACGTTGTCCTTGAGCCACGGGGCGTAGCGCCGGAAATCCTTGGCCCGGAGGGCCGCGAAGTCGATTCCTCCGGAGGGGGAGGCGTCCTGGCTCTTCTCGCGGGTGAGCTGCCAGGTTCGGACCATCAGGCCGACCAGACTGATAAAAAGGGTCGCGGGAGCCACCACCGGGACGCGCTGGTAAAGGGAGTACAGCCCGGAGCCGATGCCCACGACCGCCATGAGCATGAACAGCGGATGCATCGAGGTCTTGGTCACCGGCCGAGCTCGCTTTGGAAGGCGATGACCCACTCGTCATATTCGCCCACCGTCATGACCTTGGTCTTGAGCCGTCCCACGGAGGACACCGCGCCGAAGGTCACTCCGCCCCCGCCGTCGTGCAGAGCCGTGAAGCGGATGACGTGCTGTTCCCCGGGCTTGAGCGGGATGGTGAGGCTGGCCCCGGCGTGGCTCAAGGTCACCCGCCCCAGGTCCCGGCCGTCCACGCTCACGCCCACGATGTCTCCATCCTCGGCCACGAAATCCACGAAGTGGAAGGTGAACAGGCTCATGGACCCGTTGCGGACCTGCTCTTTGACGGTTTGCGGCGCGGCGGAGAGGGCGTCCAGCACGCCCGAACCGTCCGGGGCTTGGGCGGGCGGCGCCGGAGCCGGGCGGAGTTCGGGCGCGCGGAGCCCGTCGGTCCGAACCACCCCCGGGCCGGGGGCCGACAACATCGACGGATCCCGGGAGGGCTCCCCGGCCGAGGCCGTTCCGGGAGCGCCCATGGTCTGGCGCGCGCGGGAGGTGGCCTGCGCGTCCAAGTCTTTCATGCTGACCAGAAAAACTTTTTTGGTTTTCGCGGCCAGGGCCAGTCCCGTTTCGGCCGGCGGCTGGACCGGCGGCGCGGGCGCGCGCAGCATCTGAAAAATCCCGGTGCCGGCCAGCAGAGCGGCCAGAGCTCCCGCCGCCAGGGCTAGTTTCTTAGAGGGAGTTGGGGTTGGGTTTGGAGGGAGAGGAACATACGCCCCGCCCCGGTTTGCTTGGGAATCAGAGTCCCCCGCGCCGGGGCGGGGGTTTTGTCTTTCCGGTTCCGGGTCGGAGGGGCTCATGCCTCGATAGTATAAGAGGTAAAGACGGAAGTTTCCAGGTTTAAGGTGTGAACGGGGGGCGACTGTATTCAAACAGTCGCCCTTCCGGGGGATCTTACGGGGCGCTCCCGCCTCGTCGGGGAGGGGGCCTTGCGCCGTCGGAGAAATCCGGCTAAACTCATGGGGACGCAACCCCTGTCCAGGCCCCGGGGCGCCGCCGGCGCCCGAGACCGCCTCCTCGGAATGTCCCGAGCGTGGAGGTGGTTTATGTCTCACGACGCCAGCCTGCTCGCCTGCGAAGTCCTCGCGGCGACGATGTCCGATACGGTTCTCCAGACCTGCCAGATGATGACCAAAGCCAAGGTCGGCTGCGCGGTCATTCTCGACGGCGGCAGGCCGGTGGGGATTTTCTCCGAACGCGACCTGCTCAACCGGGTGGTGTCGGCCGGGAAGGATCCGGCAAAAACCAGGCTCGTCGAGGTCATGACGGAGAAGCCCGTATCCCTCGTCACCGAGGCTCCCCTGGCGACGGTCTTCTCGGTCTTCGCCAAGAACGACTTCCGCCATATTCCCATCACGGAAATGGGGAAACTGGTCGGGATCGTCAGCCTCAGCGACGCGGCCAAAATCCTCAGCGAGGTCTGCAAGGAGGAAAAATACCTCGAGCTCTTCGTTGAGCGCCTCCGGGCCCGCCGGCAACGCCCTCCGGCCTAGGCCTTCCCAGGAACACGTCCGCCGCGCTCCCGCCTCTCCGGGGGGCCGGTCCTGTGGTACAATCTTCCCGAGCAGTCTTTGGAGAATTTCATGAAATCGACAATCCTCGCGGCCGCCGTCCTCGCCTTCTCGACTCCCGCTTTCTCGACTCCGTCGGGGGCGATCCCGGCCATGGTCCAGTTGGAGAGCCTCGCCCCCTCGGGCTACGAGCGCCCTTCCCCGGAGCCGCCCCGGCCCGTCGAGATCGCGGTCTACGAGACCGAGGAAGAATTCACCTTCGAAAGCGACGCGCGGGAGGAGCTGGAAAACCGCCTGGCGGCGTTTCGCGCGGCCGGAATCACGGTGCTGGGCGGCCGCACCACGCAGAAGGCCAACCGCAAGCACGGCTTTGCCGTCGAATACCTTCCCACGCTCCAGCCCGGCTCTGGAAATCCTCAGGCGCTGATCCTGAGCGCCTATCGCGGCCCCGCGTCTTTTTGGCGGGAAAGCGACGCCCAGGAGGCCTTGAACGCGGCCGAGGCCAATCTCCGCTCGGCCGGGTTGACGGTCGTCGCCTCCGCCCTGGTCCCCGCGGGCCGCGACCACGGCTTCGAGCTGGCTTATTTTGTTCCCAATCTCCTGCGCCCGGCCCAGACCGACGAGGTCCGCATCGAGAAGCACCTCTCGGGCAAACATACCTTCGAGAGCGGGGCCGAGGCCGCCGCCCAGGAAATGGCGGGGCGCTTTCGCCAAGCCGGCATTCCGGTCCTGCGCACGCGCGCGGTCCGCCGCCCCGACCGGGATTATTCCGTGGAGATCGAATATGCTTTGAGGACCAACCGCCACGGCCCGCGCCCGCGCTACGCGTCCGCGTCCTACCAGGCCCGCGGGATTTTTTCCTTCGAGAGCGGCGCCGAGGAAGCGGCCCGCCGAAGCTTGGCCGTCTTTGCTTCCGCCGGGGTCGCGCCCATTTCTTCTTATGTCCGCAAGGCCGGGCGGGACTATTCCTTCGCGGTGGATTTCCTGGTGGAGTTCATTTACCGAGGTTCTTCTTCCTACCCTTCCGTTACGGTAAAAACCTATCAGGCGCAGGAGACTTTCTCTTTCGAGAGCGAGGCCGAAACCGCCATGAAAGAGAAGGTCGCCGCCTTCGATGCCGCCGGCCTCAAGGTCGTCGGCTCGCAGGTCATCCCCGCGGGACGGGATTATTCCTTCGTCTTGGATTACTTGGCCCGCTGAAATCTTCGGGGCGGACTGTGTTTGAACACAGTCGCCTCAGCCGGACCCGCGCCGAAAGCCAAGCGCCATGAAAACCCCGCCCGGACTCTCCCGCCCAGTCGGCACGATCTGGTGCGTGGGGCGCAACTATGCCGAGCACGCGCGCGAGCTGGGCAATCCGGTTCCCGAGGCGCCCCTCATCTTCCTCAAACCCGCCTCGTCCCTGCTTTTCGACGGCGGGACTTTGCGCCTGCCCGCCGACAGCAAGCGGGTGGAGCATGAGGTTGAGTTGGTCCTGGCCGTCGGGGCGAAGCGCGGGATGGCCGTGGGCGTGGATTTCACCGCGCGCGATATTCAACAATCCGCCAAAAACAAGGGCCTGCCGTGGACCATGGCCAAGGCGCGGCCGGGGTTCGCGGCCGTGGGAAATTTCGTGCCCTTGCGCCCCGGCGCGGCGTTTTTCCTGTCGGTCAACGGAGCCCCGCGCCAGCAAGGCGATCCGAACGCCATGCTCTGGCCCGTCGAGCGGCTGCTGGACTACCTGAACCGCCATTTCGCGGTGGAGGAGGGCGATCTGCTTTACACCGGCACGCCCGCCGGGGTGGGGCCGGTGGCCGCCGGAGACCGGATCGAGGCGCGGCTGGGCGACGGCGAGAGCGTCCTTAAGCTGACGGTGGCCGCGGCCTAGGCCGCGCGGCTATTTGCAGGAGGCGTGCGAGTAGCCGTTGGCGACGCAGTCCTTGTAGCCTTCCCGGGCGTCTTTGCAGGACGCGTGCGAATAGCCGTTGGAGATGCACGCCGCGTAGCCCAGGTCGGCGTCCTTGCACGAGGCATGCGAATAGCCGTTGGCCGTGCAGGCCGCGTAGCCCCCCTTGGCGTCCTTGCACGAGGCGTGGGAATAGCCGTTGGACGAACAGGCCGAATAACCCACATCGGCGTCCTTGCAGGAAGCGTGGGAGTAGCCGTTGGAGGTGCAGGCCGCGTAGCCGCCCTTGGCGTCCTTGCACGAGGCGTGGGAATAGCCGTTGGCTGAACAGGCGGAATAACCCACATCGGCGTCCTTGCAGGAGGCGTGGGAGTAGCCGTTGGCCGTGCAGGCCGCGTAGCCGCCCTTGGCGTCCTTGCAGGAGGCGTGGGAGTAACCGTTGGCCGAGCAGGCCGCGTAGCCGGTTTGGGCGTCTTTGCAGGAGGAGTGGGAGTAGCCCTTGGCCACGCAGGCGCCGTAGCCGCCCTCGGCCCCGGCGGCGAAAGGTTTGGGCGGGGTCTTGGGGGCCGCCACGGGCGCGGCGACGAATTCGGGGGCGGGGGAAGGGGCGGCCAGTTCGCAGCGCAAAGCGGCGACCGGGTCGGCCGAGTCCCAGGGGAGGCTGGGGGCGGCGGACGCGGCGCGGGCGAGGGCCGCAAAAAAACCGGCGGCAAGAAAGAGAGGGGAGGTTTTCATGGTTTCCTATTGTACTCCAAGGAGGGACGGCGCAGGAGGGACCAAGGACCCAGAACGCCGCAGGAAAAGGACCCGGGGCCCATGCCGGTCCCTTGGGAATATTTCCTGTCAAAAAAAAATCGACCCTGTTTGGTGATTATCCATGTTTTTAAAGTTTTTTTTGTTGAGAATGATGGCGCCATCATTTCCCGCCTTCACGACTGAGAAATTTCTTAGCGGCCGGGGTTTGGCCATACCGTTGCAAAGCAAAGGGACTCCCACTACCATGGCCCCCAAACGCGAGATTCTGGACGCCAACCAGGCCGTCGCCGACGTCGCTTTCCGCCTGAGCGAGGTCGTGGCGATCTATCCCATCACGCCTTCCTCCCCCATGGGCGAATGGGCCGACCAATGGGCCAACGAGGGCCGCAAGAATCTCTGGGGGGACATCCCCTCCGTCATGGAGATGCAGAGCGAGGGCGGCGCGGCCGGGGCCATCCACGGCGCGCTTCAGGCGGGGTCCTTGGCCACCACCTTCACGGCGTCCCAGGGCCTTCTGCTCATGATTCCCAACATGTACAAGATCGCCGGGGAATTGACCCCGGCCGTTTTTCACGTGGCCGCGCGCTCCCTGGCCACGCACGCGCTCTCCATTTTCGGCGACCACGGCGACGTGATGGCGGCCCGCGCCACGGGCTGGGGCCTGCTCGCGTCCAACTCGGTGCAGGAGGCTTGCGATCTGGCGCTGGTCGCGCACGCGGCCACGCTGGAGGCGCGCATTCCCTTCGTCCATTTCTTCGATGGATTTCGCACCAGCCACGAGCTCAATAAGATCGAGCCCCTGTCCGATGAAATCGTGCGGGCCATGATCCCGGAGTCGCTGGTGGAGGCTCATCACGCGCGGCGCCTGACTCCGGACCGGCCGGTCCTGCGCGGCACGGCCCAGAATCCCGACGTGTTCTTCCAATCGCGCGAGGCGGCCAATCTTTTTTATCGCAACTGCCCCGCCATCGTGCAGGGGGCGATGGACCGCTTCGCCGCCCTGACCGGCCGCGCCTACAAGATCTACGAGTATCACGGCGCGCCGGACGCTGACCGGGTGGTCGTGGCGATGGGCTCGGGAGCCGAAACTTTGCACGCGGTGGCCGACGCGCTCAATGAAAAAGGCGCCAAGGTCGGCGTGCTCAAGATCCGCCTCTACCGGCCCTTCGACGCGGCGCTGTTGCGGGGGGGCCTTCCCGCCACGGTCAAAGCGGTGGCGGTTCTGGACCGGACCAAGGAGCCGGGCGGTCCCGGGGAGCCTCTCTTCCTGGACATTTCGGCCGCGTTGGCCCGGGAGGGGGGCCCGAAAATCATCGGCGGAATTTACGGCCTCTCCTCCAAGGAGTTCACTCCGTCGATGGCCAAGGCGGTGTTCGACGAATTGTCCAAGGCCGCACCCAAGCCGCGCTTCACCGTGGGCGTCGAGGACGACCTTACGGGCTTGAGCCTCTCCTACGATCCGGCCTACTCCATCGAACCGGACTCGGTGGTGCGGGCGGTGTTCTACGGCCTGGGCTCGGACGGGACGGTCGGGGCCAATAAAAACACCACCCACATCATCGGGGATCACACCGACTCCTTCGTGCAGGCCTATTTCGTCTATGACTCCAAAAAGGCGGGGGCGATGACGGTGTCCCACCTGCGCTTCGGCCCCGGTCCGATCCGGGCGCCTTATCTCGTCGAGCGGGCCAATTTCCTGGGCTGTCATCAATCCTCCTTCGTCGGCCGCTACCGCATGCTGAAAATTCTGGCCCCCGGCGGAGTTTTTCTGCTCAACACCTCCGCGCCGCCCGAGGCCGCCTGGGCGGCCCTGCCCGCCGGCGACCGCGCGGAGCTTCGGGCCAAGAAGGCGCGCTTTTTTGTCGTCGACGCCCACCGCGTGGCCCGTGACAGCGGCTTGGGGGGCCGCATCAACACGGTGATGCAGGCCTGCTTTTTCTCGATCTCGGGGGTCCTGCCCAAGGATCGCGCCGTGGCCGCCATCCAGGAGGCCATCCGGGAGGCTTACGGGCGCAAATCGGAGGCGCTGGTCGCCAAGAACCTTCAGGCCGTCGACGAAAGCCTGAAAAATCTGCACGAAGTGTCCATCCCCGAGGGGGGGCCTGAAGGCCTTCCCGCCGGGGAGGCGATCGCTCCGGGGGCCCCGGAGTTCGTCTGCCGCGTGCTCGGGCCCATCTGCGCGGGAGAGGGGGACTGCCTGCCGGTCAGCGCCATGCCGGTGGATGGGACCTTCCCGACGGCCACCGCCCAATGGGAAAAGCGCGGCCTGGCCCAGGAGGTGCCCGTCTGGGACGAGGCGGTCTGCATCCAATGCGCCAAATGCGTCATCGTCTGCCCCCACGCGGTGGTCCGGCAGAAGGTGTTCGATCCGGCCCTGCTCGCGGGCGCGCCCGCCGCTTTTATTTCCTGCGAGCCCAAGGACCGCGAGTGGGCGGGCCTGAAATACTCCCTGCAGGTCTCGGTGGAGGACTGCACGGGCTGCGGAATCTGCGTGGAAGTCTGCCCCGCGCGCAACAAGTCCGCGACCAAGTTCAAGGCGATCAATATGCAGCCGGCAGGTCCCCTGCGCGCCGTGGAGGGCGCCAACTGGGATTTTTTCCTGAGCCTTCCGGAGGTGGACCGCCGCCTGCTCAAGAGCGGCTCGATCCGCTCCGAGCAATTCCAGCGCCCGCTCTTCGAGTTTTCCGGGGCCTGCGCGGGCTGCGGGGAGACCCCGTATCTCAAGCTGCTCAGCCAACTCTTCGGGGACCGCCTGCTCATCGCCAACGCCACCGGCTGTTCCTCCATCTACGGGGGAAACCTGCCCACGACCCCCTGGGCCAAGAACGCCGAGGGGCGCGGCCCGGCCTGGGCCAACTCCCTGTTCGAGGACAACGCCGAGTTCGGGCTCGGCATGCGCCTGTCGGTGGACCAGCAGGTCGAATCCGCCCGCCTCTTGTTGGCGGGACTGGCCGCCTATGTCGGCGCGGACCTGGCCCGGGGAATTCTCCAAGCCCCGCAAGAAGGCGAGGCCGAAATTCAGGACCAGCGGGAGCGCGTGTCCCGCCTCAAAGGCGTCCTGGCCGGCTCTCCGGACCCGAAGGCCCGGCGCTTGTTGGGGCTGGCCGACGCATTGGTGCGCAAGAGCGTGTGGATCGTGGGCGGCGACGGCTGGGCCTACGACATCGGCTTCGGCGGCCTGGATCATGTCTTGGCCAGCGGCAAGAACGTGAAGGTGCTGGTGCTCGACACCGAAGTCTACTCCAATACCGGCGGGCAAAAATCCAAGTCCACGCCGCGGGGCGCGGTGGCCAAATTCAGCACCGGGGGCAATCCCGCCCCCAAGAAAGACCTGGGCCTGATCGCCATGTCCTACGGGGGCATCTACGTAGCCTCGGTCGCCATGGGAGCGCGCGACGAGCATACCCTCAAGGCGTTCCTGGAAGCCGAGGCCTTCGACGGCCCGGCGCTCATCATCGCCTACAGCCATTGCATCGCCCACGGCATCGACATGCGCGGCGGGATGCAGAATCAGAAGGCGGCTGTGGAGACCGGAAAGCTCATCCTCTACCGCTACAACCCCGAGAAGGCCGAGGCCGGGGAGGCTCCGTTGACGCTGGACTCCAAACCCACGCGGCCCGGGGATTTGGCCGCGTACATGGCGGGGGAGAATCGTTTTCAGATGCTGGCCAAGAGCAAGCCGGAGGCGTCCAAGGCCCTATTCAACCTGGCTCAGCAGGACGCCCAGGCGCGCTGGGAGCTCTACGAATACCTCTCCCTGCGCAAACCCAAAACCCCATGAGCAACCGGCCATGGACCTGAGCACTTCCTATCTCGGAATGAAATTGCGCACGCCGCTGGTCTGCTCGGCCAGCCCCCTGTCGGAAACGCTCGACGGAATCAGGAAGATGGAGGACGCCGGGGCCTCCGCCGTGGTCCTGAGTTCGTTGTTCGAGGAACAGTTGACGCGCGACCGCGACGAGCTTTTGACGCGCCTGACCGAGCACACCAACGCCTACGCCGAGGCGCAGAGCTTCTTTCCCGCGGTGGAAACCTTCCATTGGGGGCCGGAGGCCTATCTCAACCACATCCGCAAGGCCAAGGAAGCGGCGAAAATCCCGATCATCGCCAGCCTCAACGGAACCTCGCTGGGCGGTTGGACCGGGCACGCCAAGGACATGCAAACGGCCGGGGCCGACGCGCTGGAGCTCAACATTTATTACATTCCCACCGACCCCTCCGTCGACGGTGCCGAGGTGGAGCGGACCCATGTCGAGATCCTGCGGGCCGTGCGCGCGGCGGTGAGCATTCCGGTGGCCGTCAAGGTCAGCCCCTTTTTCAGCAACATGGCGCACATGGCCAAACAGCTCGACGATGCGGGGGCCGGGGCCCTGGTCCTTTTCAACCGCTTTTACCAGCCGGATTTCGACCTCGACGCCCTGGAGGTGCGGCCCAACCTGCTTTTGAGCACGCCCCAGGCCCTGCGCCTGCCGCTTCATTGGACGGCGGTGCTTTCCGGGCGGATCAAGGCCGATTTGGCCGCCACCAGCGGGGTCCACGCCGCCACCGACGCCCTCAAGCTTCTCATGGCGGGGGCCAGCGTCACCATGCTCTGTTCGGTCCTCTATAAATTCGGCATCGACCATCTCAAGGTCATGGAAGGGGAGCTCGTCCGGTGGCTTGAGGAGCGGGAATACGCCTCCGTCACGCAGCTGCGGGGCAGCATGAGCCAGCGCAATTGCTCCGATCCCAGCGCCTTCGAGCGCCAGCAGTACATCCGCACCCTGACGACCTACAAAGGGCTTTGATCCGGCGGCTTGGGCCAGAACCAGACCTTGATGGTATAGCCGAGGTGGACCAGGACCGCCCCGACCAGCGGCCAAAACAGAAGGATGCTGGCCATAATCCCGACCTGGGCCGCGAAGGCGTCCTTGGGACTGCCGCGGAAGCCTCCCATTCCCTCGATCACGCCGGTCGAGACGTTGAACATGGTCAATCCGATGGCGATCGCGCCGACTGGGATCAGCGTCGCGACCATCGTCAGGCCGAAGCCGAGCGGCGGGGCCAGGAGCAGGTAGCGCATGATCAGAACCACGCGCCAAAGGGCGACGATCGAAAGGGCGACGGCGTTGTAGGAAAGCGCGGCGTCCCCCGAAAGGAACATCTCCACCGGAACCGCGTACAGAAGGCCGGGCGCGGCGCAGAGGGATATGTAGGCGACCAGGGCCTTGTAGCGCCAATGGGTCAGGCGCCACGGCCAAAATAAAAGCCAAATCAACGCGCCCAACGCGAAAGGGTAGACCACGGAGCCCAACCCCAGTTTTTGGAGAAGCTCGGCTTTCGGATCGTCCCACCAGCGTCCGAGCCCCACGATCCAGCAGGAAACCGCGCCCACCGCCAGTTCCCGGTTCCCGAAGAGGCGGATTTCCTCGGCCCCGGCCCGCAAGAACAGGACGCGCGCGATCGCGTCCCAGGGCAGGCCCGGCCGCTCAGGCGCCGCTTGGGGTTCGTTCATGAAGCCTCCGGGACCGCCGACACGCGCGAAAGGCGCGGCGGCGGCGGTCCACCGCCGATTTGCCATAGAGCCCTCCCATCAAGGATAGAAAGCCCGCCCGAAGCTCGTCTTGGCTCATTCGCTTGGGCGCGAAAACGGGGTCAAACAAAGTGAGCCGGTCCCAGAACGGGGCCTTGGGAAGCCGTCCCTCGTCCTCGAGCCGGCGGAATAGGCCGGTTCCGGGAAACGGGGTCGGGACCGTGATCTGAACCTCGGCCAGGCCGCTGTCCTCCACGAAACGCGCGGTTTCCTCGAAACACTCGGGGCCGTCGGAATCCAGCCCCAGGATGAAGCAGCCGTTGACGCTGATCCCGCGGGCCTGAATGCGGCGGATTTTCTCGCGGTAGCCGTCGAATTGCCGGCGCTTCCAATCCCGGCTGTCCAAGCCTTTCAAGGACTCCGGGGAGGCCGATTCCAGGCCGATGAGAAGCTGGACGCAATTGGTTTGGGCCAAAAGATCGAGCAGCCGGGGATCGTCGGCCGCGGAGATGTCGGTTTCGGTGAACCAGCGCAGGGAGTATTCCCCGAACAGCCGCGCCAGGTCCCGGGACCACGGTTTGCTCGCGAAGGTGTTGTCGTCGGCCAGTTCGAGAAACGGCCTCGGCCAGCGGGACAGCAGCGCCTCCAGCTCCCGCCGAACTTGCGGGATCGGCTTGAGCCGGTACGGGCTGATGGTCCGCGAGGCGCCGCAGAAGGAGCAATGCAAAGGGCAGCCCCGGGCGCATTGCAAAGTCAGGCGGTTGTAGCGCTCGACCTCCAGCAGGTCGTAGCGGGGCGGGGGGGAGGGATCTTCCCAGAGGGAGCGCGCGCGGCGCGCGTAGCGGGGGCGCAGGCGCCCGGCGGCGGCGTCTCCCAGCAGTTCGGGCCAAACCGTTTCGCCCTCGCCCAGGACCAGGGCGTCGGCGTGGGCCGAAGCTTCCTCGGGCAGGGCCGACACATGAAGCCCGCCCAGCGCCACGGCCGTGCCCCGCGCCCGAAGCGCGTCGGCCAGGGCGAAAGTTTCCAGGATTCGCGGCGACAGGCTGGAGACGGCGACCAAGTCGAAGCCCTCGGCGGCGATCGAGTCGGCGGCGTTTTCGGGAAGCTCGTCATATTCCCGGTAGACCGGCTCCCAGTCCGGAGGACACAAGGCGGCCAACGTCAGCAAGGACAGGCTCGGGAGGCTGGCGATGACTTTCCCTCGTTCCACGAAGCCCGGCAAGGTGAGCCCGGCCTCCCGCAGGCGCGGGTCCTGGATGCGCAATCCGCTCATCGCCAAAAGCAGGACGCGCCGGTTTTTTCTCATCGGATTGGGGGCTTGGGTCCAGTGTAGCTCGACTTCCGGGGGGCGTCAAGGTTGTTTGCCTTGCCGATTTGTTCCGGAGGATAAAATCACCTCCGCGGCGAAGGTGATTTTATCGTCCGCGACATAATCAGCCCCGCCATCGAGTTCTCATCCACGGCCCATTTGGGAACGGACCGCCGTCGTGGGATTAGTTAACATTTGGGCCATTTGAAGGGCGTCTTGGACGTGGCGATTATCGGGGGAGGTCCCGCGGGTTTGTCCGCCGGGATGTATTTGGCCCGGGCGGGGTGGAATACGGTCCTCCTGGAAAAGGGGGCCGTGGGCGGGCAGGCGCGCCGCATCGCCTGGATCGAAAATTACCCCGGCTTTCCGGACGGAATCTCCGGCAAGGAGCTGATGCGGCGGTTCCAGCTCCAAGGCAGGCGCTGGCGGCTGAAAACCGAGCGGGCCCGGGCGGAAAAAATCGCCCGAACGGGCGGGGGCTTTCGGGTGGACACGGACGCCGGCTCCATCGCGGCCCGGGCCGTCATTTCCTGCGCCGGAGCCAATTTCCGCACCTTGGGCCTGCCCGGGGAAGGCAAGTTTATGGGGGCCGGGATTTACCATTGCGCCTTCGAGCGAGCGCCGCGTTTTGCCGGAAAGCGGGTGGCGGTCGTCGGTGGAGGGGATACCGCGGCCCACCAGGCCTTGCTGTTGTCCCGGTTCGCCGACCGGGTCTTCCTGATCCACCGGGGCGACCGCCTGAGGGCCATCCGGCTCCTGCAAGACCGCCTCGCGGCAAGTCCGAACGTCCGGCTTTTGACCGACACGGTCGTGAGCCGGGCCATCGGGCCGGGGGGGCGCGCGGGGCTTGAGCGCGTAAAGACGCTTCATTTGAAAACGGGGGAGGCGGCGGATCTGGAGGTCGCGGCCCTGTTCGTTTTGATCGGCAAGGCGCCGGAGCGCGTCGCGGCCGGCTGGCGGAACCCGCCTCCGGGTTTTTTCTCGGCGGGCGACATCCGTCCCGAAAGCTTCCACCAGGTCTCCGCCGCCGCCGCCGACGGGATCAGGGCGGGGATGGAGTGCGAGAAATTTTTGGTGAACGGATGATCATCGTCGATCAGAGGCATTTCCCCGGCTTAGCCACCCTCTACCTGGCCCAATTGGGACCCTCCCCGGACCGGCTGGCCGAATTCGTCGACACCCGGGAGCCGGGCGTTCCCGTTTCCAGGAAGTGGGTCATGATGATCTCCACCCAATTCGGCTGCCCGGTGGGATGTCGCATGTGCGACGCCGGAGCGATGGCCTTCCAGGGAAATTTGAGCGCCGAGGAAATGTTGAGCCAGGTCCGGCGCGTGGTTTGGGAGAATCCTTTCCTGGACATCGCGCGGCATCCGAAGGTGAAGATCCATTTCGCGCGCATGGGGGAGCCCTCCCTCAACCCCGCCGTCCTGGAGGCTCTGCGGCTTTTGGCCCGGGAGTTCCCGTCGCGCGGCATTCTGCCCAGCCTTTCCACGGTGGCTCCGAAAAGTCCCGCCATCGAGCCTTTCTTCCGGGAACTCATCGAGCTTAAGAACGAACTCTACGCCGGGGGGCGCTTTCAACTCCAATTCTCGCTCCACTCGCTGGATGAGAAAAAGCGCCGGGAGATCGTGCCCATCAAAAAGTGGTCCTTGGAGGAGATCGCGGCTTATGGCGAGGCTTTTTTCCGGCCGGGGGACCGGAAGCTGACCCTCAATTTCGCGCTCGGGGTGGGAGAAACGATCGACGGGGAAAAACTCTCCTCCCTGTTCTCCCCGGAGAAATTCTTCGTAAAAATCACCCCGATCAATCCGACCGCAACGGCCGACCGCGGCGGGACCACCCATGTCTGGGTGGAGGCGCCGGACCGGGTCCTGGAAAACGCGCGCGACCTGCGGCGAAGGGGTTTCGAGACGCTCCTGAGCCCCAGCCTGCCCGAGGAGATCCAGGCGGAAACATCCTGCGGCCAGCTTTGGTCGGGCGCCTTGAAGGAGCGGGCGGCCCGGATGGCGAAGAACCGGCTGAAGGAGGCCCTGAGTTATGTCCGGGCCGATACTCTTTCGGCTCGCGCGACGGCGTGGAAGGGGGAACTTGAAAAATTTCGAAGACGGACCTTTCCTCTTCGTCCGGGCAAAGCCGGACTTATTGTAATCGACATGCAGGAGTTGTTTCTCGATCCCCAAAGCCCGGCGTATCTCCCCTCGGCGCGGGCCATCCTGGGAAATGTGGTCCGTCTGATTTCGGCCTTTCGGGCGGCGGGCCGTCCGGTCTATTTCAGCGTTTACGCGCATGATGATCCCGCCGAGGGCGGTCTCATGGCGGATTGGTGGAAAACCGCGTGCCGGAGCGGTTCTCCCGAGGCCCGCCTTTCGGAAGTCTTGAAGCCGGAGGCGCGGCGGGTGTTCGAGAAAAACCGGTACTGCGCCTTCTCCAACCCCCGGCTGGCCCGGGCCCTGGCCGAGGATGGGGTCAAGGATTTGGCGGTCGCCGGCGTGGCGACCAATTTGTGCGTCGAATCCACCGTGCGTAGCGGCTTTGACCGGGGAATCCGGATGACCGCGGTCCTGGACGCCTGCGCGGCGCACTCCGAGGAACTGCACCTCGGGTCCTTGAAAAACATGGCCTGGGGTTTCGCGTCGATCCAGGAGGCCGAACAGGTCGTTCAGGCGGTTCGGGCGGGCGGCGGGGCGGCCGCCGCCCAAGCTCATGAAATCTCCGGACGCGCTCTTTAGGGCCGCGGCGGCGGCCCTGATTTTGGCGGTTCCGGCGACCGCGGGGGACTTCTCCGACCTTTCGGACGCGGAACTCGGCCTGCACCACCGGGCCGTGGCCCATTGGGGGTTGGGGATGATGGAAACCGCCGAACGGGAGTTCTCCGAGCTCCTGGCGTCGCGGCCGAATCATCCGGCGGTTCTTTCCAATCTGGGCCTGCTTCGACTGATCCGGCGGCGGCCCGCCGAGGCCGAAAGGGTCCTGATCGGGGCCCTGGCCGCGGACCCGAAAAATCCCCGCCCGCGCTACCTTCTCGGCCGCTCCCGTTTGGGCGCCGGGCGGCCGGAGGACGCCGTCAAAGCCTTCCAGGAAGCGGCGGAGCGTGAACCCGGGGAGGCGGACATTTGGTTTCGGCTCTCGGAGGCCCTTTTAGCCGGGGGCCGGGAGCCCGCGGCGCGCAAGCAGCTGCGCAAAGTCCTGGAACTCAACCCCCGGCACGGCCCCGCCCTTTACCGTCTGGGGCGTTCTCTGGTTGCCGCCGGGCGGAAAACGGAAGGAGAAGCCCTCCTGGGGCGATTTGCCGAGCAGGAGGGCCGCGAAGGCGGCCCCAGGCGCCCGTTCCGTTATGACGAGCCTTTGGAGCCGTTTCCATCCGCGGGGGACACCGAACGGGCCGGGGGGCATTGGCTCGAGGTCCGGGCGGCCTCCAAAGAGCCCGCTCGGAACGCGGTCGTAACCGTTTTCGCGGGGAAGCTGATCTTGAGGAAAGAGGCCGGTGCTAATCCCGTCCGTTTCGAACTCGGGGAGCGCGTCCGGGCGGATTCGATCAAGGCGGACTGGCCGGACGGCACGCACGCCTATCGGGTGGGCGCCGAGGCCGGGGAAACGATCGTGCTTTCGGAGGTTCAAGCGCATGTCTGGTGACGAAGAACTCGGGCTCAAGGCGGAACGGTTGGCGGCGCCCCTTTTGGGAATCGTGGTCGGGTTGTACACCTTCGAATTGGCGTCCGGCGCGGCGGTGACTTTTTGGCCGGGTTTGAGCGCGTGGCTCCAATTCTCGGTCCTGCTTCACACCGCTGGGGGCCTGGTTCTTTTCGCCGCCTTCGCGGCCTTCGGCTGGACCCACGCCCGCCGGGCCCACAATTCGCCGGAACGCGTGATGGTGTGGATCGGCTACTCGGCCTTGGCGGCCTCGGCGCTTTCGGCGGTGACGGGAATCTGGGCCGCGTGGGGCTCCGCTTTCGGCGAGCGTCTGCCGCCCTCGGCCGCGGCCCTCCACTTGTGGAGCAGTTACGCCTCCGCCGCGCTGATCGGCTATCACCTGTTCCGGTCGATCTCCAGGCTCAAGGACGCGGCTCCTTGGCCCCGGGCGGCGGGGCGCTTGGCGGCTTGGAGCGGGGGGGCGTGCGCGGCCCTGGTCCTGGCGACGGCGGGTCTCTCGGCCGTTTACCGTCCCGTCGTCTACAAGGACGAGCCTCCCCCGGATTACAGCTTCAAGTACGGAAAGAACCCTTTTGCCCCGAGCAACGCCGCGACGGACGGGATGAAGGTGCTGGACCGAAGGCGCCTGATGGGATCGGAGGCTTGCGGAGATTGCCACGAACAAATCTACAAGGAGTGGAAAAGCAACGCCCACCGTTGGTCGTCCACCGATTTGGTCTACCGGGCCGTCGAGACGAAGATGACGAAAGAAAACGGCCGGGAAGCCACCCGCTATTGCGCCGCCTGCCACGATCCCGTCTCTTTGCTTGCGGGCGACATCAATCCCGGCCGGAGCCTGGACGCGCCCGGCAGCGAGGAAGGCGTCTCCTGCGCGGCCTGCCATTCGATTCGGGGCCTCAACGGAAAGACCGACGGCAACGGAAATTATGTCCTCGAACCGCCCCGGGACTATCTGTTCGAGGGCTATTCGGGCGTGTTGGATAAAAATTTGAATTATTTTCTGCTCCGGTCCCTGCCCCGGGCGCATCGGGAGGATTTTTCCAAGAGCTTTCACGGGACGGCCGAGTTGTGCGCCACCTGCCACAAGCAGTTCATCGATAAGGAGATCAACCATTTCGGCTGGGTCCAGCTTCAAAACCAATACGACGATTGGCGCAAAGGCCGGTACAACGTGGACGGCCATCCCGAAAAATCCCTGGCTTGCAAGGACTGCCACATGCGGCTGGTCGATTCCACCGATCCGGCGCGGGGCGACCCCGCGCGCGGCGCCGACGGCAAGCATCGCTCCCACCGTTTCATCGGCGCCAATCAGGCGGTCCCATGGCTCAACGGGGACGCGGAACAGGTTCGGCAGACCGAGGATTGGTTGAGGGGAAGAACGGAAATCCCCGAGATTCGGGACCGGTGGGCCCAGGGGGCGGCGGTTCCGGTGCGAATCTTCGGGCCGAAGGCGGCGGGCGGCCGTTTGAAGTGGCAGGTCCTCGTGACCAACAACAAAGCCGGGCACGGCGTGCCCACGGGGCCGCTCGACATCATCGAAACCTGGCTGGAGGTCACCGTCTCCGACGCCCGGGGCAAGCTGGTGTTCCAGTCGGGCCTGTTGGACGCCCGCAATTACGTGGACAAGGGAGCGTTCTTTTTCCGGGCCTTGGGCGTGGACAAAGGGGGAAGCGACATCAAGCACCACAACCTTTGGGACATGGTGGGGCAAAAGACCAAGCGGGCCATCTTCGTCGGCTATTCCGACGCCGCCTCCTACGAGGCGGTCCTCCCGAGAGGCGTCCGTGGGCCGCTGACGATCAACGCCCGCCTGCGTTACCGCAAGTTCAACCAATTCATCGCGGATTTTGTCACCGGCGATAAAAAGACGACTTTTCCCGTCACGGATCTGGCCGAGGACCGGGCGGTGGTCGGCCTTTGACCATGGGCAAGGCCGGGGCGTGGGCGGGGGCCTTGGCGGCCCTGCTGGCCGGGGGGGCGCTTTTGTCCCGGCGCGCCTCGGGGCCCGCCTCGGGGGCGGCCGCGCCGCCGGGGTTTTTTGAGGACGCCGCGACACCGGCCGGAATCTCCTTTCGCCATTTCCAAGGGCGGCGCTCGTCCCTGCTCCCGGAGGACATGGGGTCGGGGGCCTGTTGGGGGGACGCGGACGGGGACGGCCGCGAGGATCTGTATCTGGTCAACGCGCGGCCCTTGGATGCCAAGAAAGCCGAGCCCGGTTCAAACCCGCAAAACGCCCTCTACCGGAATAGGGGCGACGGGACTTTTGAAGACGTCACGCAGAAGGCCGGGGTGGGCGGCCGGGGTTCGGGCATGGGCTGTTTATTCGCCGACTTCGCCAATGACGGCCGACCGGATCTGCTGGTCACGGGTTGGGAAGGAAGCCTCCTGTACCGCAACGACGGGAATTGGAAATTCACCGAGATCACGCGCGAGGCGGGCCTGGCCGATGCCCGTTGGTCGGCCGGGGCCTGCGCCGCCGATTATGACGGCGACGGCCGGATCGATCTGTACGTTCCGCGCTATGTGGCGTTCGACCGGAATTACCCGCCCCGGACCTCCGCCGTGGAGCGGGGGGGCTTCAGCATCCCGGTCACCTTGAGCCCCTTCGCCTTTCCCTCCGCCGGAAACAGCCTTTACCGGAATCTGGGCGGGCGCCGCTTCGCGGAGGCCGCCCGCTCGGCCGGGGTGGCGGCGGACGATCGCAAAGGCATGCAGTGCCTCTTCGCCGACCTGGATGAGGACTGGCGCCCGGATATCTACGTGGCCGACGATGTGACGCCCGACGCGCTGTTTCGAAACGCCGGCGGGGGGCGCTTCACGGACGCCACCTACGAGGCCTGGCTGGGGGACGTCAAAAGTTCGATGGGGGCGGGCTTGGGGGATTATGACGGGGACGGGGATTGGGACATGATCGTGACCCAATGGATCGCCCATGAAAAAAGCCTCTACATCAACCTCCTACGCGAGCGCCCCAAGGACGCCCCGGGCAAGCGCCTGCATTTCTCCGACGGCAACACCCCGGCGGGGCTGGGCGAGACGACGCTCGACTTCGTCGGCTGGGGGACGGCGTTTCTGGACTACGACAACGACGGCCGACAGGACATCCTGATCGTCAACGGCTCCACCTTTGAACAACGCGAGGCTCCGGAGCTCTTGGTTCCTCAAAGGATGCAGTTGTTCCGCAACGACGGGGACGGGACCTTCACCGAGGTCACGGCGGCGGCGGGCCCCGCCTTCCAGGCTTCGATCAACGCCCGCGGGGCGGCGGTCGCCGATTACGACCGGGACGGGCGGCTGGACATCGCGGTCAACGCCAACGGAGGTCCGGCCCTGCTCTTGCGCAACGCCGTCCAAAACTCCAATCACTGGCTCCAAGTCCGCTTGAGCGGGCGAAAATCCAACCGGGATGCGGTGGGGGCGAAGGTGGCGGTGCGGACCGGCGACGGGCGGACCCAGTCCTGCCTGGTCACGGCGGGGGGAAGCTATTTGTCCATGAACAGCCTGGCCTGCCATTTCGGGCTGGGGCGCTGGGAGCGCGTCGAAGAGGTCCGCATCCGCTGGCCCTCCGGGCGCGAGCAGTCTTTGGGCGCGGTGCCGGCGGACCGGCGGCTGACCGTGGTTGAGGGCGAGCCTTTCGATCCCCCGAGTCTGACGGAAGTTCAAGATCGAAAGGCTCTCGTTCTTCAGCCGCGACCGGGGTGGACTCCCGAGTCGGGAGCGCCGAGGCTGACGCTTTTGTTTCTGATCGAAAAGACCAAAATCATGGCCGGAGAACCTTTGCGGTACCGTCTGGAGTTCCAGAATACGGGGGACTCGCCCGTGGCTTTCAAGGAGCGGGCTCCCTCTTTTGTGAAAACGGGGTTCAACTGCGGATTTCACGGTTTCAAGTTCTTCGTTACCGCGCCCGGGGGAAATGAAAAGGCCTTGCGGTGCAGGTCCAAATCCGGCGCCAAGGCCGAAGACTCGCTCGACTTGTCCTTGGCGCCGGGGGAATATCTGTTGACGGCCCGATCCGTTCCCGAAAATCCGTTTCGGGAATTTGAAACGAAGTTTAAATTTGACGGGCTGGGAATTTACCGCCTGCGAGCGGTCTATGCTAAGAACGGGTTCGAAGCCCGATCAAAAACGGTTTCGGTCGAAGTAGTCAAATGAGAAACGATCCCTCGGAAATTGTAGCCCACCGGGTCAATACGCTTAACGAATTGAAAAATTTGGGGACGGAACTTGGAGCCGAAGTCGACCTCCGCTCCCGCGGAGGTCGAGTGTTTTTAGCCCACGACCCTCAAGCTTCGGGGCCTTCGTTGGAGGCCTATTTGGCCCTCTGGGCCCGGCAAGGACGCACGGGAACTTTGATTCTCAATCCGAAGGAGGACGGCCTGGACGGGGCCGCCTTGAAGCTTCTGCGGGAGCGTGGGATCGAGCGTTTTTTCTTCCTCGATCTGAGCTTTCCCTCCACGGTTCGTCTCGCTTTGCGGCAAGGAGAGCGGCGCGTGGCCTTGCGGGTGTCCGAGTACGAATCCCTGGAGTCGGCGTCGCGCCTCAAAGGAAAGGCGGAGTGGCTCTGGCTGGATTGCTTCTCGGGCCGGCCGCCCGCGCTTTCCTTGGTGGAACGCGCCTCCCGGCATTTCAAGATTTGCCTGGTGTCTCCGGAAGTGGAAGGCTATCCTCCGTCGCGCATCCGGGATTTCCGGCGACTGAGGGGCCGCGTGGACGCCGTTTGCACCAAACGGCCGGACCTGTGGGCATGAACGCCCCTCGGGTCGTGATTTTGATGGCGGGCTCCGGGGAGCGTTTCCGCCGCGAGGGCTACCGGGAGATCAAACCTCTGCTTGACGTGGCCGGAAAACCCGCGGTGGCCCGGCTCATCGAGCGCTTTCCTCCGTCCTGGCGTTTCGTCTTCATCTGCGACGAGGCGCATTTGAGGGCCACCGAACTGCGCCGGGTGCTCCTGGAGTGCGCTCCGTCCGCCGAGATCGTCGGGATCAAGGGGCATAAGGAGGGGCCGGTTCGAACTCTATTGGACGGGGCGGCGGCGATTGGCGACGGGGACCCGGTGCTGGTCAACTACTGCGATTTTTCCTTCGACTGGGATCCCGGGGATTTCCTGGATTTCGCTGAGCGCACCGCCTGCGAGGGCGCGATCTTCTGCTACCGGGGCTTTCATCCCCATTGCCTGGGCGCCAACATGTACGCTTATTGCCGGGAAAGCGGCGGGCGGATCCTGGAGGTCCGGGAGAAGGCCTGCTTCACCTCCGATCGCACCCAAGAGTACGCGTCCTCCGGGACTTATTATTTCGCCTCGGGGAAATTGGCCAAGCAATACTGCTCGCGCGCCGTGGCCGAGGGCCTTTCCACGCAGGGCGAGTTTTTCGTCAGCCTGGCCTATAATCCGATGATCCAGGATGGGCGGCCGGTGCGGATTTACGAGCTCGCCCATTTCCTCCAATGGGGCACTCCCGCCGATCTTGAGGATTATGTCTATTGGCATCGCGCCTTCGAGGCGGCGGCGCTCGCCCACGCCCGGAACGGGCGGCCGGGCCCCCGGTTGGTCCTTCCCATGGCCGGAAAAGGTTCGCGTTTCGCGGCTTTTCCCGACCCCAAGCCGCTCATTGAGGTGGCCGGGCGGCCGATGTTCGCGCGGGCGGTCGAGCGCCTTCCCCGGGGTTCCCGGCCGCCGGTCATGATCTGTCGCAATTCCATCCGTCCGCGGGTCGCTTCGGCCGCTCCCGGGGCGGAGCTCATCGGCTTGGACGCGGAGACCGAGGGGGAGGCCGCGACCGTGGCCGCCGCCCTCGGGGTCCTGGCGCCGGACGAAGCGGTCCTGGTTTCGGCGTGCGACCACGGCTTGGTTTGGGACCAGGGCCGGTGGGAGGCGCTCCTGGCGCAAGGGCCCGACATGGTGGTGGTCGGGCAGCGGGGCTACCCGGGCGCCCGGCGGACGCCGGCAAGCTTTTCCTTCTTTGAAGCCGATTCGGGCGGCCGGGTGAGAACGGTTTCGGTCAAGAAACCGCTCGGCCCTGAACCTTGGAAGGATCTCCTGCTGACTGGAACGATCTATTTTAAGACCGCGCGCCTATTAGGGGAACTGGTCGGGCGCCTTCTTCGCGACGGTCCCAAGGTCAACGGCGAATTTCAAATTGACAGCCTTCCAGGGTTGGCCCTGGAGCGCGGCATGGACGTCCGGGCCTTCGAATCCGAGGCCTACCTGAATTGGGGGAGCCCGGAGGCCTTGGCCGAGTATAGCTATTGGCACGGCTATTTTACGGGAACGAGGCCTCCGGTTGCGGCCTGAACTTTCAGTCGTCGTCCCTTGCTACAACGAGGCGGGAAACTTAGAGCCGCTCGTCGAACGATTCCGGGCGCTTTCCGGCCGCGCGGCTTTCGAGCTGATTCTGGTCGATAACGGTTCCCAGGACGCCACTCCGGAGATCCTCGCCGCGCTTCTGCGGTCTCCGGGGAATTCATTCCTCCGCGTCCTGCGCGTGGAAATCAACCGGGGATACGGGGACGGACTGCGCCGGGGGCTGGAGTCCGCGCTGGCCCCGATCGTGGCCTTCACCCACGCCGACCTGCAGTGCCCGCCCGATGACATTTGGACCGCCCGGGACATTTATCTCCGCGAAACCCCGAGTGGTCCATGCCTGGTGATGGGACGGCGCGAAGGTCCGCGGGGCGCCCTGGAGCGGTTCGTTTCCTGGGGCTTCAGCCGCCTTTCTGCCTGGCGCCTGGGGCTTTCCAGCGCCGAGGCCGGTCCCGGAAGTCCTCGCCGGGCCCCCGACATAAACGCCCAGCCCAAGCTCTTCGGGCGGGATTTGATCGGGCGGCTCTCGGCGGGGCCGCTGGATTTTACCTTCGACCTTTTCGTCCTGCACGCCGCCCGAGTCGAGGGCCTGAGAATCGTGGAATTCCCCGTCCGCTACCTGCCGCGGGAGCGGGGGGAAAGCAAGCTCGCGGCGGGACTTCGGGCCCGTCTGCGCAACGCGGCGGCGGCTTTGCGCCTGATGGCGAGTCTCCGGGTCCGGTCGTGAGGTTTCTCATCCACGGCACAGTTGTCCGATGGCCAGGGGGACGGTTCCTGGTAAAATTTCTCTTCCTCATCCGTCATGCCTAAACTCCTCCTGATCCAAGCGACGGGCTACAGCCGCCGCGATGTCCGAGTCCCGTATCGGTTCCCCAAGCGGAAACTGGTCGGGGCCGTTCTGCCCTATATGGCCGCCTTGGCGCCCAAGCATTGGGAGGTGTCGGTCATCGACGACGCGACGGAGAGGGTCGACTACAACACGCGGGCCGACGTCGTGGGCATCGCGGTGCGCACGGTGACCTCCCTTCGGGCCTACGAGATCGCCGATGAGTTCCGCCGGCGGGGGGTCAAGGTCCTGCTCGGCGGCCCCCACATGACCTTCTTCCATGAGGAAGCCGCCCCTCACGCCGACGGCATCTGCGTCGGTGAGGGCGAGGAGATTTTCCCCCGGATGCTGGAGGACGCGGCCGCCGGGCGCCTCCAGAAGTTCTACCGCCGGGACCGTCCGGCGGACCTGCGCGGCATGCCCGCCCCGCGCTGGGACCTCCTGGACCCGAAGAAATACGTCTTCTACCGGCCCTACGTCATCCTCCACTCCCGGGGCTGTCCCTTCACTTGCGATTTCTGCGCGGAACGCCGCCTGTCCGGAGATTACGGCTGGCGGGTGCGCCCGACCGAGGAGATTGTGGACGACGTCAAGCGCTGCGGCAGCCGTCACATCTTTTTCGCGGCCAGCCAGTTCTCCGGGGACAAGACCAAGGCCATGGAGCTGATGGAGGCCCTCATCCCCCTGAAGGTCCGCTGGTCCACCTTGTTCTCGGCCCATTTCTGCATGGATGAGAAATTCATGGATCTGGCCCGGCGCTCGGGCCTGCTCCACGTCAACACGGGGGCCGAAAGCATCGACCAACGGACCCTGCGCGGAATGAACAAGAATTTCAACAAGGCCCACGAGTTCGTCCATATGATCGGCAACCTGCGCCGCCGGGATATCAGCTTCTCGCTCAACTTCGTGTTCGGGACCGACACCGACGATGAGAGCGTCTTTCCGGCGACCATGGAATTTTTGGAAGAGCACAAGGTCCCGGCCGCCTATTTCAACATCCTCGTGCCCCTGCGGGGAACCGGGGTCTATGAAAAGATGAAGGCCGAGGGGCGGATCATCGACGAGGAAAACCTGGAGCGCTGGCCCGGCCTGTCCTGCCATTTCAAGCCCCTGCGCTTCACTCCTCAGGGCCTGCTGGAAAGGGTCGCCAAAATCCGCCGGGAATTCTACTCCCTCCGGTCCACGGTCCGCCGCCTGCCGATCCCGTACCGGGAATCCCATTTCGCGTCCTGGAACGTCAATCTCCTGCAGATGAAGGTCGCCCGCAATTTGGATAAGATGCGGGATTTCAGCGAATTTTAAGATCTCCTATGGAGATCCTTCTCCTGTTCCCAGTTCTTTTTGGGAATCTATATTTCTTGATCTCGGCCTTTGCCGTTCGGCGTCTTTTTTGTTCCGTTCCCGAAATCGTTCCAAAAGATTTCCACCCGCCTTCGGCGGGGGTTAGTCTTATTTTGCCGTTAAAGGGCGCCCCCCGCGCCCTGGAAGAAACCCTCCGCCGTTTGTGCTCCCTGGACTACCCCTCTTTTCAAATTCTCGTGGCCGTCGAGCGGGGGGACCTCGCGGCCTTTCCCGCGGTTGAACAAATCAAAAAGGAATTTCCGGGAACGGACCTCGAGGTCGCCTACGCGGCGGAGGGAAAATGGCCGAATCCCAAGGAAGCCAACCACGCCGGGGCCTTGAAACGCGCCAAGCATTCCTGGATCGTCTTATTGGACGGTGACACCATGGTGGCCCCGGACTATCTCAAGCGGGTCCTGGCGCCCCTGCGGGACCCGGCGGTGGGCCTGGTGACCTGCCCGTATCGGTGCCGCGAGCCGCGCGGTTTCTGGGCGGTCCTGGAATCCCTGTACATCCAGACCTGTTACAATCCGGCCATGCTCCTGCGGGCTTGGGCCGCTCCCGTGGATTTCGGCCTGGGAGCCACCTTGGCCGTCAAGCGCGACCTGCTCGAGCGGCTCGGGGGCTTCGAGGCCTTGGCCGACTGCATCCATTCGGATTTCCGGCTGGCCGAAAAAATCAAACGGCTGGGATTTCAGGTTCAACTTCTCCCCTATTGGATCGACATTGAAATGGACCGCTACGGCTGGAGCGCCTATCTGGCCCACCAAATCCGCTGGGTCCGGACCATGCGCTTCACCACCCCCGGGGGGTATTTGGGCATGATCCTCACCCATGGAGTGACCTGGGCCGCGGTCTACGCCCTTTTCGCCCCGCCGGCTTTTGGCGGGGCGGCGTTGCTTGTGACCGCCGCCAACCGGGTGGCCACGGCCGCCTGGATCGGTTCTGGAAATTATCACCCCTATTTTCGGGCCTGGCTGCCGTTGATACCCCTTCATGACCTATGGAATTCATTGGTTTGGATCCTGGGTTGGACCGGGGGGACGGTCTCTTGGGGGGGCCGCAAGTTCCAATTGGGGGCGGGAGGGCGCATTTTGGGGGTCGAAACCCCGCCAAAAATCTCTGTAAAGGCAAATGTGTTGCATGACGGCGTTTCAGCCGCATGAAAACATTCCGCTGTCCCGCCCGCTACCGGTGCGATTCCTCCGGCGCCGCGGAGCTCCTCAAGCTCCTGGGCCCGAAGAAATTCCTTCTGGTGCAGGAAGTCTTCGGCGGCCGGCGGATGTGGATCCCCAAGAAGGGCTCCCGTCTCCCCTGCGCGGCCTGCGCCGAACGCCCGGCCTGCATCCGGCACTGGCGCAAAGGGGGGCGGACCCCGGCCGCCATCGCCGACCACCTGGGCATCTCACAGAAGTCGGTCTACCGCATCCTGGGGGCTCGTTCTCAGGGGCGTCGCAAATAAGAACGCGGCCCCGCTCCCCAAAATCTAGAATCACAGGTAGTGCGCCACCCAGCCGTCCCTAGCCTCGTCCCCTCGCCGCCGTCCCGCTCCCGCCTTACCCGGACGACGGCCGTCCTTTTGGAGGAATAAAATGCCCAAAGTCCTGTTCACCAGCGTTTGCCGCCCCCTCGGCCCCGAGCACGGGGACGGTCCCACCGTCGGTTACGAGTTGCTTTTCCGGCAGGTCACCCGGGCCCAGGGCCTTTTCAGCCCCCGGGCGCTGCATCTCCACTTTTCCCTGGAATACGTCGCACAGAACCTGGACGCCCCCGCCGTCGTCCTCCAGTATCCCAGCAAGCGGGAGCTCATCCGGGAGCTCAAGAAGGGCTACGACTATGTCGGGGTCTCCTTCCTGCTCCCGGTCTTCCACCGGATGAAGGAAACGGTCGCCCTGATCCGCAAGTACGCCCCGAAATCCAAGATCGTCCTGGGCGGCTACGGGACGATCCTGGGCGAGGAAGTCCTCAAACCCTACGGGGACTTCATCTGCCGGGAGGAAGGCGTGACCTTCATGCGCCGCCTTTTGGGGGAGACCCCCAAGGAGATGCCGTACAACCACCCGTTGATCGTCAGCAAACTGAAGCTCTTCTCCTTGCCGGTCTCCAATACCGGGATGATCTTCGCGGGGCTGGGATGCCCCAACGGCTGCGATTTCTGCTGCACCTCGCATTTTTTCGAGCGCAAGCACATCAAGCTCCTCCCGACCGGAGGGGACATCCACGCGGTCATCGAGCGCTACCTGGACCTGGACCCCGACATGTCCTTCACCATCCTGGACGAGGATTTCCTCCTGAACAAGCGCCGGGCCATGGAATTCCGGGACAGCGTCCTCAAGGCCGGCAAGGCGCTCTCCATCTTCGCCTTCGCCAGCCTGCGGGCCCTCAACCAGTACAAGGTCACGGAGCTCCTGGAAATGGGCATCGACGGGCTTTGGATCGGCTATGAAGGGACCCGCTCAGGGTTTGCCAAGCAGGCGGGCCGTCCGGCGTCCGAGGTCTTCCCCGAACTGAGAAGGCACGGGATCACGGTCCTGGCCTCCATGATCGTGGGCTTCGATTACCAGGACAAGGAAATCGTAGCCGAAGAGCTCGACGGCCTGCTCTCCCTGGAGCCCTGCCTCTCGCAGTTTTTGATCTACAATCCCATCCCCGGGACGCCCTTTCACGCGCGGGTGGCGCGGGAGGGACGCCTCATCGACGAAGTCAAGAACGACCCGGAGTACCTGTACCGGCGGGGGGACGGGTTTCGGGCGATGATCAAGCACCCGCGCTTGAGCGGTGCCGAGATCGAGGAGCTCCAGCGCCGGTGCTTCGAGGAGGATTACCGCAGGCTGGGCCCGAGCGTGTACCGGGTCATCGACCGTTGGCTGTCCGGCTACCGGACCCTGCGCGACAGCGGCAACCCGATGCTCCGCAAAAAGGCCGAACGCTTCGCCCGCGAGGTGAGAAACTCCTACCCGACCTTCCTGGCGGGAAAACTCCTGGCCGTCAACGCCGCCGTGCGCGAGCGCATCGAGAGCCTGGAGGAGCGGGCCTACGGCGAATTGGGCGCGCCGACCCTGAAGGAACGCCTGGCCTCGGGAGCGGCCCTGGCCGCGGCCGCCTGGACCGGCGTTGCGGGGCGCTTGAACCTGTTCCAGCACCCCAGCCTGACCCGGACCTCCTACCGCCTGCCGGAAGAGGGCTGGGGCAATTTCCGCATCTGGGAGACTTTGCCGCACCGGGCCTCCAAGCCGGGCCTCAGGGTCCAGGTGGAGCTCCAGCACGCCCACCGCCAGGTCTGGATGCGCCTGGAGGGCGCGGCCTCGGCGGCCCACGCCAAGGAGGTCTGGGAGCACCTGCGCGCGGCGCTGGCCGAGAGCCGCAACAAGCTGGTGCTGGACCTGCAGAACTTCAAGCCCTCCGACGCGGCGGCCGTCCGGGCGCTGGCCGACAGGGTGGGGGAATTCCGCTCCCGGGTCAAGGTGGTCCTCCCGAAATTGGCGCACATGCACCCGGAGGTGCTGTTCCTGGCGCAGGTGTTCAAACAGTATAAAGAGGGGTTCTTTTAATTTCGCCGGGGCATTGGCCGGGGGTTGAACCGGGATTTCGGTTCAAACTCGCGGCGCCGCGAGTTTGATTTGAAATTTCGGCTCAATCGGCTTGGTTCCGGGGTTCCACCGTTCGCTGGCATCCGGTGGGCTTTAAAGAGAAAAGGCAAAATGGGAATTCGGTCCGGACCGAGATCTACATGCCTGGCACCAGGGATGAAAATTTTGATTAAAGAACTCGGCGCGTTTTCGGAACGGCTGGAGCGGCAACAACGGTGAACAGCCGGGAACATCGGCAACAGAATAATCAGGGGACCGTTGAGTTGATTTAAGCTCCCCGAACCGGGACGAATTCCCCGTCGCCCCGCTCCCGGACATATTCGATCCGCGGCCCCCGGCACCGGCCCGCGTAGGCGCAGCCCGCGCAACGGGGCGTTTGATTCCCCGCCTCGAAGGGCGAAGTTTCCGCCGGAAACTCCCCGCCCGGGGTGACGACGATCAATTCCTGCTTGGCGATATCATCGTAGAGCTCCGGCATCGGCCCCAGCAGGCAGGGGGGGATGTGCCCGGTTGCGATGCTCGCCCCGCTCGGGGCCAAGACCCGGGCCGCTTCCACTGTCGCCCGGCCGGCCTCGGTCATGCCGGGGAGCAGATGGGGGCGGGTGAATCCCGAGCCGAAGAGGCAGTAAAGCCGGGCCGAGAACCGGCGGACTCCGAGGGCGGCGAAATCGGCGGCCAGGGCGGGCGCGTGGGCGACCGATAAGCTGGTGAGGAGCAGGTCCGCCTGGACTTGGGCGCCGAAATCCAAGGCGTGCTTGACGCCCATTTCCAGCATGTCGAATGCCCGTTTGACCCCGCACAGCGCGTCATGCTCGGCCGGACGGCCCCAGACCGGGACCGAGAAGGAGCGGATTCCGGCGGCCATGAGGCTCTCAAGGTAGTCGGGGTAGCAGAGGCGCAGGCCGTTGGATTTGACGCCGACGTCCCGATAGCCGAGGCGGGCGGCGGCCCGGGCCAGCTCCGGGAGGTCGTCGCGCAGGGTGGGCTCCCCGCCTCCGAAATCCACGGCCTCGGCGCCTTCCTCCCGGCCCCGCTCCAACCGGCGCAGGGCCGCGGCGGTCCCCATGGATTCTCCGGCGGCCTGCGGATCCACCACGCAAAAAAGGCAGCGCGTGTTGCAGCGGAACCACAGGACGAGCTCAATCTTTTTCATCGGGGGGGCGTTCTTCCTCGAAAACGTAATGGCCGCCGCAGGCCACGGCGTGTTCGCAGGGGGCGCATTCCGAATTTTTCCGGCGCTGGGCGTCCAGGTAGGCCGCCAAATTGCGCGCCGGGGAATCGACGAACACCATTTCGCGCGAATGTTTCCCGAGTTCCGGCTCCGTTTCGGGAAACAGGCCCTCGAGGCGGCAGGGAAGGGCGTTGACGAACTGGATGCGGAGGACTTTTCCCCACTCGGCCACGGCCGGTCCCAGAGCGCGGCAAAGGTCCGCCGCATCCCCGTGGGAGGCGTTTTTTGCCCGGCCGAAAGGGGTGACGAATTGGAGGTTGAGGGTTTCCACTCCGAGGTCCCGGACGAATCGGAAAAAATCGGCGGCGCGCGGGGCGTTGGCGCGGGTCACGACGGCGTTGACCGCCAAGGACACGCCGCGGGGCTTCAGGCGCGCGGCGTGCTTGACTCCGGCCACTGTCTGCGCGAAGCTTCCCGGACGCCTGGTGTGGCTTTCATGGACCGCCGAGTCGGGGCCATGGAGGGACACCATGAGGTCGGTGATGCCGGAAAGCAGCAGGCGCGAGGCGAAGGCGCGGTCGGCCAGGCGGCGGCCGTTGGTGGTGAGCGCTATTTTTTTGTAGCCCAGCGCGTCGGCCAGCCGCACCACGTGGAAAAGGTGGGGGTAGAGGGTGGGCTCCCCGCCGTCCAAGTCCAGCAGATAGGCCCCGCGCTGACGGTAATCCCGCAGAAGGCGGGCGTAGCGGCCGGGCTCCCCGTGGACTTTCTCCCGACCCCCGACGGCGCAGAAGGTGCATGCGTTGTCGCAGGCGTAGGTCAGGTTGATGATGACTTTCTCCAGGGCGGCCGCCGAGATCCGGCGCTGGAAGGCCCGGGTCATGCGGGCGAGCTTGGCCCGCGGAAGCTCCGGCGTGTCGAGCGCGGGCGTTCCTTGAAAATGGCGGTGGAGGTTCTCCGCGTCGAATTCTCCCAAGAGGCCCTTTTGGACGCATTCCCGGTGCAGGGCCGTGCCCGGAATGGGCGTGAAATTCTGGAGGAGGGGAACGGCCCCGAACTCCTCCTTCATTTTCAAGGCGTGGGCGAGGGTCTTGTTGACGCCCTCCGGGGTTTCCCCGGGCAAGCCCACGAGATAGTGGACGCTCAGGGGCAGGCCGAGTTCCCGGCACCAGGCCGCGGTCCGTTCGACGTCTTCGGCAACCAGGCCCTTGCCGATTTTGCGGCGGAGGAACTCGGGGTCGCCGGATTCGGCGCTGACGGTGAGCGACTCCGCCAGACCTTTGAGCCGGCGCAGGCAGTCCCGGGAGAGAAGATCGGCGCGCAGGCCGTTGGGAAAATCCGCTTCCAGCCCCAACGATTCCAACAAGGCCAGAATTTCCTCGAAGCGGGCGGGGTCCTGGTTGGCGCAGCCGTCTAGAATCGCCACCCGGCCGGCGCCATGGCGCTCCTTGAGGGTCCGAAAGGCCCGCCGCAGGTAGTCCAGCCCGTGGGGCCGCCAGGCGGGGGTCTTTTCCCCAGGATTGGCGGTGCAGAACGAACAGCGGTGCGCGCAGCCGCGGGAGGCGACGGCCGGCAAGGTGGGCAGGTCTTTGCGGTAGGGGGGCGGGCGGCGAAGGCGCGCGAAAAAGGCCTTCTGGGCGCGGTAATAGGCCGGGACGTCGATGAGGTCCCAAGCGGGGGGCGGGAAATCGTCCGGGCGGACTTCGGCCGCCCGGCCCGAAACGGACAAAGGCCGTTGCGAGGGCCAATCTCCCAACAGGCGGCCAAGCGCGGCCTCCCCTTCGTATTTGACCACCGCGTCCACCTCGGGGTAATTCTTAAGAAAAGCCGGAGGCTCGTATTCGATGTAGTGCATCCCGCCGAAATAGCAGTCGGCCGCGATGAGCTTGGCCTTCGGGAATCTTTTTCGGAGCAAGCCGAAAAATTCGGAGGCGGCGGCGGTCTTGGCGTGGGGCTTGAAAAAGGGCGGGAGCCCGACGACCACGGCCTCGAATTTTCGCCGGGGCGGGCGCAGAAGCGCGGCGGCCTCAAGCCCCGACGAAAAGGCGTCGGCGGCCGTGACCTCGAATCCTTGGTCGCGCAGGGCCGCGGCGCAGGACAACGGTCCCAGGACCGAGAAATGGGGGGCGTCGATGAAGGCCTCCTCGACGGCCAAGGGAGGATTGACGATCAGGACCCGGGGGCCGCTCATGCCTTCCTCATTTCGAGCAGCCAGTCGGGCCCGGCGGCGCGGCCGCTTTCCCCCGATCCGGGTTCGGTTTCAAAGCCGAGACGAACCAACAAAGCCTCGGCTTGAAGGGCGTCGTGATTGCGGTAATGCTCGAAGCCCCCGGGGGGCGCCGGGGCCGGGGGCCCCGGGAGGAGGACTCCGAAGGCCGCGCTGTCGGCCACCGTCAACCGTCCTCCGGGCTTGAGCATGCGGCGGATGTTGGGGAAAGCCAGGGAGGGGCGGCGGATGTGGTTGTAGGAGCCGAAAAGGAGGGCATGGTCGAAGGAGGCGTCCGGCATTCCGAAGGATTCGGCCTCCGCCCGCAGGACGGGGAGGCCGGGAGAGGAGGCGGCTCGCGCGCAGGGGTCGATGCCCAAATAGCGGATCAATCCGGCGGCCGCCGACCGGGCCAGTTCCGGGCGAAAGCGGACGCCGCCGCAGCCGACCTCCAGAAGGTCGCCTCTGAGGCCCGTCGCCAGTTTTCGCAGGCGCTCCTCGAGGCCGGGCGCGCCTTTTTTCGGACTTTCCACGAGGAGGCGGCGGCAGGAGGCCGTGCGGGGACAGGCGCGGCAGAGCGGCGCCCTTTGAAGCTCCCGCAGGGAGCCCCGGTCGGACGCGCCGGGGGCCGATGAGGCCGCGGCGAAGATCCTCCCCTCGGAGAGAGCCTCCGAGATCTGGCCGATCGTAAAATCTCCGGTGGGCGTGTCATAGGAGCGGATCGACTTTCCCGAGAGAAGAAAAATCCGCCGAGGACCGGCCGTTCGTCCGGGGCACCGGGAGGGCTTCAAGGGGGCGGGGGTCGCCTTTCCGGATTTTAGGAAGACGAAGGAATTTGAACGGGGAATGATTTCCGGTTGAAGGGGAGGCAGAGGGGAGCGGGAGAGGTAGCCGGTGAAAATTCCGGGGCAACGGGGCCAATGGGCGCAATCCAAGCAGTTGTCGGGCTTCGCCCGATTGAAGTAATCGGGCGGGCCGGGGGCGGCGTCGAAAGTCTCCTGGCAGGAGATAAAACCGTTGGTCGTCAAATCGTCATTGAGGGATTCGAACTCCCCCACCAGGCAGGGGGTCAGTCCCTCGCAGCCGAAGGCCTGGCCGGGGTGGCGGGACCGTCCCCGGCGGAGCGCCTCTTGGATGGCGGCGGCGGCTTCGCCCGGAGGGGGAATGGCCGGAGGGTTCTCGAGGGCGGCCCCTTTCGGCTCGATGAGAGAAAATTTGATTTTCGCGGGTCGTATTGCCGCCAGGCGGTCGGCGACGGCCGCCAAGCCTTCGAGGTTGAGGCGCGTGACCACCGTGTTGACGACGACTTCCACCCCGAGTTTCACCAGATTTTCAATGGCGGCCAGGGTCTGGGACAGGGAATCGGTTCGGGTGGTTTGAGCGTGGACGGTCCGGTCCGTGGAGTGGAATGAGACATAGGCGAAACGGAGCCCGAGCCGGGCCAATTCCCCGCCGAAGGCGGGATAGACGAACCGTCTTCCGTTGGTGATGATTCCGAATGCCATTCCGTTTCGGCGCGCGGCCCGCGCCAAGGCCGGCAGGTCGTTTCGGAGGGTCGGTTCCCCGCCGGAAAAAACGGCCAGGTCGGCTCCTTTTCCGGCGGCCGAGCGGATCCGGGACTCGATTTCCGCGGTCGGAAGGTCGGGGAGGCCCCGATAAGGCTCGGCATGGCAGTAAATGCACCGGTTGTTGCACCGGTAGGTGACTTTGATCAGGGCTTTCCGCATGTGGCGCTTTCCAGTAAACACCAATCTATCTCGGGAAAGAAATCTAATTTGCGGAGCAAAAGAGAATGGCCGCCCATTCGGCCAAGTGTTAGAGTAAAACCGGTGCACAATCCCACGCTCTCGAGCCGCCTCTATGACGGTCGCCATGGCCCCCGGGGCGTCGGGCTGTTACACTACTTGGAGAGGGAGGCATTCGGCCCATGTCGCGAAAAATCCGAGTTCAGTTTGAAATTCCGGCGTTTTCGGGATGGTTCCGGGGCTTGGCCGGCATGGCCCTCATGCTCTGCGCCCCGGTTGAGCTCGGGTCGGAAACCGTGACCTTGACCACCTACTATCCCGCCCCGTCCGGGGTCTACACGCGGATGATCACGACGGCCAACACCTTTCTCGCGCGCGACGGCGGGGTCCTGGGCGTGGGCACGACGGGGGCGGTCTCCAAGCTGGGCGTCAGCGGCGGCGCGGCCATCGGCGCCGCCTACGCGACGATCGCGGCGCCGGCCAACGGGCTCATCGTGGAGGGGACCGCCGGGTTCGGGCTCTCCAATCCCACCGCGGGAAACGCCGTTCACGTGAACGGCACTTCCCGCTTCGATGGTATCATCGACGCCCGCGGAAATCTGGTCATGAGCGGGTTTTCTGCCGCCGCCGGCCGCCAAGGGTACATCTACGTGTCCAACGCCAACACCGGCTGCACACAGGTGACCATCTCGGCCCTCCAGAACCCGGCCTGCGGTTTCAATAATTACGTTACCTATACCAAGGGGATTTGGGTGGAAGGCACTTCCTTCCAGAACCTGACAGTCGCCGCCGACCTCGTCCTTTCCATCGAAAACGTCGCGTATTGCTGCCCCAAATGAGATTTCGCTCCGCCGCCGCGGCCGGGATCGTCGCCCTCCTTTTTGCCCCGCGGACCGGCCGGGCCGCCGCCGGCGCGGACCTGTCCTGGGCTTGGAAGGAGTGCAAGGCCAAGACCTTCGACGCCCGGGAACTGCTCGAGGGAGGCAAGTACCCGGCGCAGGCCCGGTCCGGCGTCCTGGCCGGCAGCGCGGCCGATTCGGCGATTCCCTTTTTCGCCTGCCTCGCCTTGACCCCGGGACGGGAAGGGGCCTGCGGGGTCTTTCCCACGCCGGCGGACCTTCCTCCCGACGCCGCGCCCTCCCGCCGGTGCCGGGAACTGGCGGCCTATGGGCGCTCGGCGGTCGCGGTCCTGAAATCCTCCGGTGACGGACTGCCCGAATGCCGGAGCTATCTGGCGGTGATCGGCTTGAAAAGTCGCCCCCAGGACGGGAACGGCCCCTGCCTCAGTTGGACGCGGGCCATCAAGGACGGAAACGTCAAGGCCTTTTGCCAGCGGGGGGCCGCGCTCGGGTTGATGGCGCCGCGGGAACAAGCCGCCTGTCCGGAGCTGGTCGCCGCTTTGGCGGGGGACCCCGCGCGGTGCCCCCCCAAGAACACGGCGTTTTGCGCCCAAACCGCCGCGATGTTGAAAGGGCTTCGATCCGGGGATAAGGCGGACTGCCGGGCGGCGCCCCTGTGCGAGGCGTTGACCGGCCGCGACCCCCAAGCCTGCGGCCCTTATTTGAAGATCGCCGACGCGGGGATCTGCGACGCGCTCGCCCAGGTGGAGCGCCTCGAGGAGGCGGGGAGAAAGGCCGCGGAGAAGACCCCCATGCCTCCGACGGAGAGCGACAAGGCGGCCGTCAAGGCCATCTTGCAAAAGGAGAAGGAGAAGGTCGACGCCTTCCGGAAAATCCGGACGGAAATGGAAGTCGACAGGGCCCGCGCCGTCGAGGCGGAAAAACTCCGGATCGCGGAGGCCGCCCGCCAGGAACGGGAGCGGGCCAAGGCCCTCGAAAAACATTACAAGCCGGGAGAGCCGATGAAGAGGGGGGCGGTCAACGCCCCCCCGGAAAATCCGGAGCCGAGGAGAACACCATGACTCAGTCCAAATCCAAGGGGGCGACGCTCACGCTCGACTCCGGCCTCTACCCGGTGGAGGCGATCCAAGCCGCGGCGTACGCCCTCTCGGACCGGGCCCACGCCCGCCTGGGCCGCAAAAAAGGCTCCGGGATCACGGTGAGCCTCAAAGCCAAGGACGGGGCCGCGGCCGGAGAGGCCCTCCAGGACCAATTCTACGACGAGCTTCTTCACCAGGCGCTCCGGCTGAAGGTCTCCGAGGCCAATCATAAGATCCGCGAGTACGTGATCACCAAGGCCTTGGTGTCGGCCCAGAGTCCGAGTCAACCGCCTCCCGTGCTCCCGCGGGACGAGGCCAAGGCCGCGGCGCCGTGCGCGGAATGCGTTCCGGCCGCCGGGGGAGTCGGGACGGGGGGGGAAGCGGGCTCCGGAGGGGCCGCGCCGGTCGATCCCGAGTTGGAAAAGGAGATCGCCGCTCTCTTGGCCGAGATCGAAAAGTCCGACTCGGCCGACGCCGATCCCCTGGGAGTGGCCGTTCCCTGGGAGGAGAAAAATCGGGCCAAGGCCTCGTCGGCGGGCCGTTCTCCCGAGGCCGGGAAAAAAGAGAAGCCCTCGTGACCGCTTCGGCGCCGGGCCAGCCCCTCGCGCTCGATCCCCTCCGCGCCGGGAACTTCCGCTTCCGCCGCCTGGGGGGGAAATTTCTCCTGACCAACGACTTCGGCCGGTATTGCCTCCTGGCGGAGGCCGATTTCCGCCTTTTCGTGGAGGGCAAGATCGACCAGGCGTCCCCGCTCTACGGCCGGTTGGCCGATGACGGGTTCATCCGGGACCGGATGGATTTCGACAAGCTCGTCGGGGTCTGGCGGAGCCGGAACCGTTTTTTGTGGCAAGGCCCCAGCCTGCATGTGGTCGTGGTGACCCTCCGGTGCAACCATCGGTGCCTCTACTGCCAAGCCAACTCGGTGCCCATGAAGGAGCGGGGCAGCGACATGAGCCTGGAGACCGCCGAAAAAACAGTGGACCGGATCTTCGAGAGCCCGAGCCCGGCGCTCACCATCGAGTTTCAGGGCGGCGAGCCCCTGGCCAATTGGCCGGCGGTGAAGTTCATCGTGGCCTATGCCCGCAAGAAGAACCTGGAGGCCAAGAAGGGGCTTTGCCTCAACCTCGTCACCAACCTCAGCCTCCTGGACAAGGAAAAGTTGGACTTCCTCCTCGCCCATGGGGTCAATTTCTGCACCTCCCTCGACGGCCCGGCGGACCTGCACGACGCCAACCGGCTCTTCGTCGGAGGCAGCAGCCACGCGCGGGTCCTGCGCTGGCATGCGGAGATCTCCCGGCGGACGCGGGGAAAAATGTTCCGGATCGACGCGCTCCTGACGGTGACCAAATTCTCGCTGGGACGGGCCCGGGACATCGTGGACCAATACTTGAAGATCGGCTCGAAGGGGATCTTCTTGAGGCCGCTCAGCGCCTTCGGAATGGCCCGGCGGACCTGGGACCGGATCGGCTATTCGGCCGAGGAATTCCTGGCCTTTTACCGGGAGGCCCTGGACGCGATTCTCGCGGCCAACCGGGGAAAGAGGGTTCTCTTCGAGCAGACCGCCAAGCTTTTCCTGGCCAAGATCCTGACGGACTCCGATCCCAACTTCCTGGACCTGCGTTCCCCCTGCGGGGCCGGGGTCGGGCAGATCGCCTACAACTTCGACGGGGGAGTCTATACCTGCGACGAGGGGCGGATGCTCTCCCGGATGGGGGACGAGTCCTTCCGGATCGGCGGCGTCGCGGAGGGTTCCTACCGGGAAACGGTGTCCCACCCCGTCGTGAGGACCGTCGCGACGGCCTCCTGCCTGGACAACCAGCCGGATTGCTCCCGCTGCGCCTACAAGCCGTATTGCGGGGTGTGCCCGATCCAGTGCTACGCCGAGCAGGGGGACGTCTTCGGCCGGATGCCGACCAACACCCGCTGCCGGATCCACAAGGGGATTCTGGACGCCCTTTTCGAGCGGATCGAGGACAAGAAGAATTTGCGCATCTTCCGCACCTGGCTCAAGGCCCGGGAACCGGGCGTCCTGTACCAGAGACAATGAGCGACCGAGGACCGTCTAATGGGTAACGATGAACTGCTTCCGCGGATCAAGAAGGACATCACCCGCTTTTTGACCAGCGAGGAAGGCAAGATTCTTGAAAAAGACGTGGTCAAGGCCGCCGTGGTCCTGGGGATCATCGGCGGAGCCTTGCTGCAGGCCGAGGAACTGTTGGCGGCGCCCCAGCACACCAACGGCCTGCACAACTCCGGCCCCAGCACCTCGCACGTTAGCCACCACTCCCACGCCAGCCACGGCTCGCACGGCTCGCACGGCTCCCACGGTTCCCACGGCTCGCACGGCTCCCACGGTTCCCATGGTTCCCACGGCTCCCACGGTTCCCC